>JAFQBW010000049.1 GCA_017399555.1 Methanocorpusculum sp. | reverse complement strand
TTTCTCAAGGAGACCGGAGATGCGTTCTTTCAGAAGGACATTGAGCGCAGCCAGGAGACATATGGAAAATACGCCAAACTGATTGAGAAAAAGAGATGCTACGAAAATACCCTTCGTCTCGTTCTCGATACCCCGGTGATGCAGGACTCGCCGGAGCTGCTGGTGGCTTACGGAGCAAAGGAGTCTGCGCAAGCCGGCATCTTCGTCCGCCATGCTTTCTTCTACGACAAATCCACTGGCATGGTGATTGACCCCACCATTCCGGAAAAGCGGGAAGCGGATGAGCGATACATTATCGCTGCTGTACTCTCCTTCAACGAGTATCTGGACGCCATCCTTAACGGCGGCAAGACCACCGACTTCTGGGATAACAGAGTGTTCCGCAAGTATTTGCAGGAGATGGAGCGGTGGACGCTTACGCAAGGTTTCGCAATCGTTGGATAACGACAAGCCTGCTTGAGAGCTGTAAACCCTCAAGCAGGCTTTGTTGTCCCCCGTTAACGCTATACCATGATTGCATTGCACTACTAACCAGATAAATCCACAATGTTATTTTGCGTTGCTTGCTGCAACGGATAAGTTCCTATATAACAGAGATACCAGCCTAAGGAAGGAGAGTATTTCGTATGTTAAATGAGAATATTAGGGCGATAAGAAAGGCGAAGGGCCTTTCGCAAGAGGAGCTTGCCATCAAGCTAAACGTGGTCCGGCAAACAGTCTCCAAATGGGAGCAAGGCTTGTCGGTTCCCGATTCTGATATGCTGATTTCTATGTCGGAGGCTCTTGAAACTCCTGTAAGCACATTGCTTGGGGAAACGATTATTGAAGCGCAGGCGGATGACTTAAAAGCGATTTCCGAAAAGCTGGAGATTATAAACCTGCAACTTGCCCGAAGGAAAGCTACGAGGCGGAAGATTCTTCATTGGTTTTTTATTGGCGTATGTGCTGCAGTGGTTGCAACTATCATTATCCTGCTGCTATTGGATAGTCCTTATCTGGATTGGAATTACAGCAATCCGGAAACTGCTGTTGTTGGAGTGGCCTTTCATGCTTTTGAATGGATATTTGTGAGATTGATGCCAATTCTTCTCGCTGGTGCAATCATTGGAATCATTCTGACACGAAAGAAATCATGAATATGCTCTGCCTTTAGGGAGTAATATGCCCGAACAGATAAAAAAGAATGTCCGAGAACCATGCGCTCTCAGGCATTCTTTTTTATATCATGTTTCGATAGAACTCGTTTATCGTTTCTGCAAGACGCTCCGGGGCCTCGGTGTTGACTTCGTGGCCAGCGCCTTTGATAACTTGCAGCCTCGCTGTCGGGAGCATCTCCGCAATTTCCTCGGACGCTTTTCTGTTTGTCGCATCATTTTCGCCGCAGACAAGTAGCACTGGACAGGTTATTTCATAGAGGCTTTCGCTGAAATCCAATGTCATCATGGATTTGCACAGCTGAAGAAAGCCATCCTTATCGAACCCCATCTGCTGAAACTTTGAAGTCGGCATAAGACGGAAAACCGCATTTTGAAACCGCAGCAGTCCCTTGGGCATTCGGTATTGAGCCGCAATCAAGACCAAGGAATTGACATGCTCCTCGTGGTCTATTGCATAATTCAAGGCAAGAATGCCACCCAGAGACAGACCACACATATCAAGCGGCTCTCTATGCTCATCGCAGTATGTCTCAAAAGCGCGATACAGGTTCTCATAGCTTGCTTCTGTACCCCTTATCATCGCCGGCAAATCTGGACAGAGACAGATGCCGTCCATTCTATCTATAACTGGCCCCCACATATCCGGAGTCTGTCCAAGGCCATGCACAAATACCTGTTTCATCTACGCATTATAGTCGTATTTGCAGAATGGACACTTTGGATAATCAAAATCGTGCCGCTTACCGCAGTTCGGACATTGCTTCTGCGGCAAGCCTTCTTCTTCATCAACCACAAAGAATTCAAGCTTTCTGCATTTAGGGCAACTGTAAATATCAACTTCCATTGCGCCAGCTATCAGATTAGGAAGGTCACCAAGTATCCACCCTGTTTGCCCAAACTGTAGTTTTTCAGTCCTTACGTGGTTCATTTCTCGCCCGCAACGCAAGCACTCTATACGGTTTTCCATAACATTTCCTCTCTGACCATTTAGGTAACAAGCACCGAAACGATACCGATTAACTGCCGATGTACTGGATAATACCAATAGAAAAACCATTTACTCTCTCGGCCTCTTGCACCATTATACAACATCATAAATGGAAGTGCCAGCACCATTCGGCATTGGAAGAAATCACAGAATGTTGATATAAAGCCAAAAAATGAAACATACGAAATAGAAGGAAGCCACATTCTCGCAATAGCACCAAGGAAGCAAATCAGGCAAAACCCCAAAAAGGTATAACATTGTTTTTTTGTAGTATTTGCAAAATATAGAAGAACGCCAAGGATGATAAAACCAATGCCATACTCAACGTCATAAAAGGAAGGAATAAAACTTGTTCGCAATCCGTTAAATAGAAGCCGATGAGCCATGGTCGGCCCATCCGGAAGCGCATTTAAAGTCGTCTCAAAAAAGATGGTCGGTAAAAGAGATAACATAAATACAAAAATATCAGCACAAAACAACCGAATATTTTTGCATTTATAGGCTAAAATCAATCGCTCAATAAGAACCACATAGAGAACAGCATAGAAGAAAGTGAATATGATGTTCCCCGGTGTTCTATACCCAAACAGCTCACCAGTGAAGAAGCAGATAGCGGTGTCAAAAAGGCCAACGCACACACCCGCTACATAGAGCCGTAGCAAAAATTTTGTTTTGCTCTTTGTATGCTGAATGCTCTGGGCAAGCACGAAAAGGAACAGAGGTGCAGCGATTCTGCCAACTGTTCGTAAAAATGAGGAATATCTTGCAAAAAGAGAAATTTCAAACCCGAATCCTGCAAGATGGTCAAGAGTCATACAGACAAGGGCGATTACCTTGATTTGAAAAGAAGTCAATCCTTTTACTCCAGAAGAAGGGATGGTTTTGGTAACTTGAGACATGAATACTGCCCTCCTAAAACTGGCGAAGTGCTTTTATGATGCATTATATAGAAAGGAACCCCCAAAAACAAAGGACAGGAACATTCTCTCCCTTGTACTGTCACTGCCATTTTTCACTGTTTGGTTGTATTTTAGCAAATCATGGCCTCATTTTCAATCATTGCGTGCCACTTGACCTGCCAGCCCCTCTCTGCTATAATCGACATCAGAGTAAGTGCTGACTTGAAACAGTGTAGCCATCAATTTGGATGTGCTGCTTGTTTCAGGTCTTTTTTCATTTTTAGGAGGTCGTTACTATGCGTTTTGTCATACCCGTCAAGGAGTTCAAAAACATGACTCTGCAAGCTAAATCCAAGGAGCCGCAAAGCATTAAACGATGCTGCTGCTATGCCGCCGTATCGAATCTGCCCGACCATCTGCGGGACTATATTCTCCCACAGGCATCCGAATGCGCTCTGGACGAGGAGCAGGTTACATCGTGGATGGACTTGTCCCCTGCCCGTCTCCATCTCTATGCTTCTCCCATCGTCATACACACCGACAACTTCGTCTTCGATAACCGCAACGGCAAAGTGACATTTGAGTTGAGCGACCCGAACACTCATGGCATCATCCTCGGCGGCACGGTCCTCTCCGCCTTACTGAGGCATAGAAAGCCTTACAGCTCCAATACTCCGGATGGAGAGATGTATATAGAGTTGGAGTTCCTGACCGGACTGTCCCGGGAGCAAATTTCCTCCTTCGTTGCTTTCCGGTCCCTGTAACAATAGCACCTATCATTTCTGTCTTCGGGCATCCCACTTTGGGATGCCCTTTTTGTGTCTCGTCCTTTTATATCATACTCTATTCGTACTATGTCACTGACGATTGGAGGGATTGTTATTGAGACTGGCCAAATCAGACGGCCTGCAGGTCCTCAGCCATATAAACACCATGTTCAAGTTGGGCATCATCACAGGCGAGCAGCGGGATGAGCTTTCCATGCTCACGCAAAAAGGCATCTGTGGAAATGTCTACGTCTGGAAGGTGCTTGAGGTGAAGCTGAAGGCTATTTGCAGCAAGGAGTCCGCAGAGGCTAAGGCTGCTCTGATACAGGAGTGTCTGGCCATCGTGCAATGATTATCGAAAGGAGACAGAACATGAAAACGAACATGCTGCTTGACACATGGGACGAGACCGGGACTGACATTGAGACTTTCAAAGAATATGTCGCCCTTATCGACGAAGCCACCCGCATCGTCCCCATTGAGACAAACGACCTGACCCTGTTCGCCGTCATTGGCGCAACAGATACCCACATCCGCCTTCTGACCTACGACGAGGAGCAGACCATGCGTAGAATCGTCCCGCCGGCCTCCCAGATGAAGATTTCCAGCATCATGGATAAGGGGGTTACAGAGGAGTTTTTGAAGGATATCATGAACTCCAAACTGCTGCTCCGGCATGAGGGAGCGGTCTACTTCACTTCCAGCGGCCTTGCCCGGGACCTGGGGGCCAGAGCGCAGCTTTCCGGCAACGGGCTGAACTTCCCCACTCCGGAGCGCGCCGCATTTCTGGCACACCGCTATTCCGCAGACCCGTGCCGCGCCAACTTCGTAGTGCGCAGCAATCTATCTGACGGTGGCCGGCTCCATAAGGTATTCGCACTTCCCTCCTCCACCTACCGCTATATCCCCCAGTCCACCATCCTCGACGTCATGGAGTATCTGGAGGCGGAGATGGGGACGACGGAGTGCAACCACTGGCATATCAGCCCCACCATCACGCAGCTGTGGCTGGAGTTCCCAGATAAGGCGAAGGACATCGCAAGAACCTATGCACTGCCGGACGACATGATTCCCGGCGTCCTTCTGGAGACGTCCGACACCTGCGACTGCGCATTCAAGGTCATTGCCACCTGGCGGCTTCGCACCCGCAACTACTCCCGGCACAACAGCTTTGAGAAGGAGCATAAGGGGAAGTTTCTCGTGGAGGATATTATGACCGCGGTAAAAGACCATATCTTCACCGCTTACACCAAGCTTCCTCAGCGGCTTTGCGACCTGCTGTGCATGGATGTACCCAATCCCGTCGACCTTATTGACCTTATCTTCGAGCGCACGGACATCACCGGCATTCTCGGCAAGCGCCGCACCAAGCAGCTGCTCCCCCTTCTGCAGGCGGAAATCAATCCAAAGGCGTCCTACACGGCCTATGACATCGCCCTGCGGTTCATGGAGCTGCCCGGTCAATTTGAGTCTGAGGCATCCGTCCGTGATGACCTGGAGGTCTTTGCCGCCAAGGTGCCATTCCTCGATTTTGAATCTCTCATCACCAAAGCCGCCAAGCCCATGGTGCTGATTCCCGCTTGAGGTGGATGAGATGCACGATACAAACGAGAGGCCCGAAAGCTGCCCCGTCTGCGGGAGACTCATGGACCACAGCGGGACCCGATACTATCTCGCATTAGATAACAGCGGTGAGCGAAAAGAAGTCTGCCCGATATGCTATGTGCATATTGAGCAGAATCCAATCTTGCGCGGTAAAAGGAACCCCGATGAACCTACCAGCGTTTGATGAGTCCCGTCCGCACCCCATATCACAGCTTTTTATTCACTGCTTCTGCCATACTGAAATCGCCCACATTTACACACAGACGAAACGGAGGAATTACAATTATGGGTAAAATCGTACACACCACGCACAGCGAGAATGGCGACATCAACTTTGTTGCCGGCACCATCTCCTACGTTGCCCCCGGCACCGGAGAATACAAGGGCAAGGTACAGAATGTCTCCATGAGCATTCAGGAGTATGACCCGGAGACCAAGAAGTCTGTCAACCGCGTCCTGCAGCTGGCCTTTTGGAACAGTGATGATTCCAGCAAGGCGCAGCTGGCCGACCAGGTGAAGAACGCCAAGCTCAAGGCCGGCAACTTCATCTTCGCTGTCTGCGGCAACATCACTGACACCGGCGCCAAGCGTAAGGATGGCACGCCCATCTCCAAGGCAACCGCATTCGAGTTCCGCTTCAACCACCGCCGCATCCTCGAAATCGTGAAGGATGAGAACACTTATGAGAACAACATCATCTGCGGCCGCGTCGCCCACTTTTCCGACGGGGAGAATCCCTACGTCCGCATCCCTGTCAACAAAGGTCCCAAGGATGAGCAGACCACTGACTGGTACACGGTTTTCTTCAACGACAAGCTGAAGGACTCCGTTATCAAGAACGTGAAGAAGGGCCAGCCCATCTGCGTCTATACGCAGAAAGTCAACGAGAAGGAGCATGACGGCGATGTCTCCCACGTCACCACCGCCATGTCCTATGTCATTGGCAACACTCCCAAAGCCTCTTAAACACATCACCCGAAAGGAAGGGGCCGCGCACTGCCGCGGCCCTTTCCCCTTTTATTTCTGCCATACTGCTTTCGGACGCTTAACACTGACGATTGGAGTACAGTTTGAAGGCGTTACAACACGACAAGGAGACTTACACTTATGAAAATCATGTTCAAGTATCTGGACCGGGAAATCGACATTGACCTGACCGAATTTCAGGACGGCAAGGAACCCGTCACCATTATCCCTCACGATGTACTCCACGACCTCATCTATAACAGTGAGGAAGCGGCGCAGAACAACATCCAGGTCCATTCCGTGCTTTCGTTTTCCGAACCCGGCCACTATGCCTACCAGTGCGTCATCAATGATAAGAACGGGCGGCGCATTGAGGGATTTGGCGAATCCACAGCCGCAACTCTGACCACGGAAATTGCTCGCAACTATCCGGCACTCATGGCCAACAAACGGGCCTTTGACGACGCGGCCATCAAATTCCTCGGCTGCGAGGGCAAAGTGTACTCTGACCAGCAGATTGACATCTCCGGTCAACAGCTCTCCTCCGCGGCTTCCTGCGATGACTACTCCGCTGACGCGGAAAATGATGAGTCCGGTGATATTTCCGGTGACATTTCTGACGATATCTCCGAAGACACCAACGGCAACAGTGCCGGCCCCGAAAACACCAGCGGCGACATCTCCGGTGACATTTCCGACGACATTTCTTCTGCTGATGATGCACAGGAGCCTGCGCCCAAAACTGCGGCGAAGCAGAACAGCGCGGCCAAGAGCACCGGCAAGAAAGCGCCCGAGCCTGCCGCCGACGAAGATGACCCCGACCTCGATGAGTTTGACACTACCATCATCGTCTGCGGCTCTTTGAAGCGGGAAGGCCTCTCCGTCCGCGCCGCCTATGAGAAGAAGCCTGACGCCATTGAATGGATTGCCAAGAACCTCCCCGGCAAAAACGACACCTTCAAGGCGCAGAAGGAGATTTGCCAGCGTTTCCTGGAGCATGTGCAGAATGGAGGCTGCTGATGCCTGCCAAGAACAATGCCATCTGGAAGACCAATTCCCTGTGGAAGGAAACAAAGCAGACGCTCCAGAAGTCTGATTCCATCATTGTATTCGACCTGGAGACCACAGGACTCTCCCGTAGTCAGGACAAAATCATTGAACTGGCTGCCATCCGATACCGCATTGGAGCAGACTACTCTTTACAGGAAGACTGCAGCATCCACCAGTACATCAATCCTGGCAGGCCGCTGCCTTCTGAAATTACGGAAATCACTAAAATCACAGATGAGATGCTGGCGGATAAACCTACCGAGGATGCCGTCTTCTGTGAGGTCGAGGACTTCTTCGACGGGGATTTGGTGGCCGGCTATAACATTCTCACCTTTGACTGCAAATTCATGAAAGAGTATTACGGCAGGATGGGGCAGGTATTCTCCCCTCCCGGCTCCATCGACTGTATCCAGCTGGCCCGGAATCTTTTGAACAAGGGGTCGGATGTGGAGAATTATAAACTTGAGACGGTAGGCGCCTACTTTGGTCTGAAGTTCAATGCGCATTCCGCCATTGAGGATGCCCGCACCACCGGGAAGCTGCTGGAAATCTTTTTGAAAGAATACGCCCATCAGGAGCAGGTGCCTTCCATCCCCGCTTCCGGCTCCATCCAGGCAGTCATTCAAAAAATCTCTTTCTGGGAGGGGTTCAAGGGCTTCTCACGCATCTATATCCAAACTGACTGCGGCAACATCTACTTTGACATTCGCAGCGGAAGTTGGGGCGGGAAGGATGTGGACATCAGCCTGCTGGATATGTCGAGGCTGGAGGCCGACGCCTTCCGCATGGTCAATGTCCAGACACAGGCGGAGTTCTCCCAGTTCCGCGGCTCTCTTTCCGCATAACACAAACGCCATCATCAACAGAGGGATAGCGCCATCACAGCGTTATCCCTCTGCTCCTTTTATGGCGCCCGCTCTCCCTTCTGACATACTCCCCAAAAGGAGATGATGACATGGGATGCATCAGCGATTGCCGGTTCAGTCTTGTCTGCGCTATCGCCAATGACAATATCAGCAACTCTGTTGACTGGGCAAATTATGGTCACGGCACTGTTGCAGTGCAAGGTGTTCATGTAAGCCATTGCTGTGGACCTTTAGGGAACTACGCTATGTTCATCCCCATCAACGCAGACACCATCTGCAATGGCTGTACCCGTGACTGCTCCGGCATCGGCGGCTCCGGTTGTGACCTGTTTCTGGGCGTGTGCAGGGGGAAACGATTATGACTTATATGCCTCTTGCCGGCGTCTGCCTGTTGCTGCTCCTTTTTGCCGCCGCCATAACCGATATGCGGCAGCGCATTATTCCGCTGGAACTCTGTCTGCTCTTTTCCATGTTTATCATCCTGCAGCTTATCCTTACCCAGAATCTTTTTCATCTGCTGTCTCATGCGCTGGCCGGTTTACTTCTGTTTGCCCTGTTTCTTATCAATGCGCTGTTTTTCCATGGTGGAGGCGGGGACTGCTTCCTTGCTTTCTGCATAGGCCTTACCCTCGGACTTATGGCCGGCCTGTATATTACGGTTTTCGCCTGCACCGCTATGGCGCTATATCACCTGCTGATACGCAAAAAGCAGATGCAATATCCTATGGCGCCGGCCATGCTGTTGGGGACAGTTCTCTATTTCATATTGATGGGAGGAATCCAATGAAGAAGTACAGCGGTATCATTACAGGAAGTTGGGAGGATGTCACGCTGATTTGTGGCGGAACCCATGCGGAGCCAGTTGAGATGGTTTTACAGCAGGGTCCCGCTTCCCTGTTCTACGCCTGCCCGAAATACCACGCGGAAAACCGGCTGGAGGGAGAACGGGCCTGCAGCAACCGATTGAGCATCGAGGATTATACCAAGATGCTGGAGCATCTGCACGGCGTCATCATCGACGCGGAGCTGAATGACCAGCGTATCCAACTGGCTAATTTCACTTGGCGGGACCGCAAGGGGACGGTCTATAAAGTAGTCAGTCAGAATATGGACAAGTTGGTCATCAGCGTATATAATAAACGTGCGGTACACACTTAACGATACCCCTCTCAAGGGGTGCGAAATGAGGAGTTACAATGTCCGAAGCTATCAAATGGATTTATGACCGGGACAGTGGCGTCTACAGTTCAGAAGACGAGCGGTTCCGTATCATCAAGGACACCGGCCTCGTCTATGGCGGTGAGTACGAATTGACTGACACCAAGACCGGCCTGGAGTTCCATAAGCCCCGGCTGAAAGATGCGAAGTATGTAGCCGCATCTATTCTGGCCGACGAAAAACGCGCAAAATACAAGGCAAGTGTCGAGACTCAAATCAAAGCTTATCTGGACGACCCCAGTACCCGCGTCATCATCGTTCATAACAATGAACTGCAGCGGGACAGGTGGATGTATAGCGTGGAGGTCGTCGGGTCTGATGGTTTCTGGCTGGACGCTTTCCCATCAGAAGTAGAAGCGAAGCGGTATATCAGCGAACATGGCCTGCAGCTTATTGCTTCTGGCAAATAAGGAATTTACATGAAAAGTCCGGTTTTGTTTCGTTCCGGGGACCCCTCCCTTGACCTCATCCTGCCGGCATCCATCCGTCAACAGATAACCGACGTCATGGAAGCTGCCGAACAGACGCCTGTTATATGTCATGAGGGCATCCGTGAGCTGTGGTTTATTGGCGACAAGGGCCGCACCGAGCTGCGCTTGCTATTCCTCGGAACCATGCGCATCACCATCTCCCGCGTAGAATTCAAGTATCAGCGGCAAGGGACTATGACGAGAATACTGGAACTTCTCAAAGATTTTTGCTTGGAAAACGGGGTTCAAAAAATCGTGATGCAATCCGTTGCCACGGAACCCATGCTTGCCTTTTGTAGAAAAAATGGATTTTTGCCAGACTCCACAGCGAGCTTTCATCTGAGAAATGAAATTCTGGGAGACTATGTTCTCCAAATTATCCATCCAACCACATAATGCAAAACGGCCCCGATGAAATACCATCGGGGCCATCTTTATTACCAGTATGCTTTTGGAATATGAAGCTGCTCTGAAACGCCCTCCAGTAGGTCTCCCTTAAACTGAAGCCCAAGGAATTTCATCAGCCCCTCGGTATCTCTGCTTTCGATGGTAATAACGCTCTTATCCTCCGTCTCAAAGACACGGTAAAATGTTGAGGCCAAACCCCATCCACAAGCACCTTCCGGCTGCACGGAAATCATCGCAGTGGGAATAACGTCGTAAGCGCCGGCAGAGCGGTCAACACACTCGAACAAATACCCGCCCTTTGCATACAGAGTATCGCCCATATACGCGCAGGAGTATATACCGTCTTTCAAATCGCCGATATAAAGGCAGTCGTTGTCTATGGAGCGCATCGTGTCGCTGTCCTCATTTTTGAGAGGAGCCGCGACCGACTCAAGCACTTTTTCTGTAAAATGCCGTTTCATATGGCACCTTCCTTTCGCCGTGATTATACCAACCCCCGAAGTGGAGCGTCAAGGCGGCCAAAATAAGGAGGCGATTAAACGCCGTCTAATTTGCTATTTTGCGGCAGCAACTGGTTCTTTCACCCGTTTTTATCGTCGCTCCGCACAATTTACCCCTTGTTTTCTCTGACTGCACATGGCATATCTCACAAAGTTTTGCATATTTTATGGGCAAATAATAACGCTCTGTTATTTTGAAAGCAGGCGCCATCTCTGGCGCCTGCTTCACATCATACTTTACTGACTTCGCTGCCAATGACAGACTCGAAGCGAGTTCCTTTCTCGTCTCCCGCCGCACGCTTGTACTTGGTTTGGATATGGCCGGTCAGACAGGCGCGGTCGCCGCTTTTCAGCCTGGATGCCGCTCTGCTGACACTTCCGAAACAGGTGACTTTGGGGAAGTTGACTTTGCCGTTGTCCACCGTTTTCAGTGTGACAATGGTGCCAATGGGCGTATCCCTGTCTGCACGCTCGATTTCGTAGATATTGACTACCTCACCCAACAGACACACCTCGTTGCAACTCTGGAGCTTATGGGAACCAATGTCCATCTGACCAGTCAGCCGCTCCATGTTGGTAGGCGCCCGCCGCAGCTCCAGACCGATGATATTCTGGAAATACCGAGGTCCATCCGCTGTGTTCCGGCGCATCGTCTGAATCATGGCGCTGATGCAGACGCGGGGATACTGGCCGGGCTTTACTTCCATTGTATCGTCGATAATGGCCGCGTTATCTCCATAGAAGGTGACGTTAGGGTACTCCACCCGCTCGGTGCCCGTCTGCCCTACCGCCAGCGTGATAGTAATCACATTGGAGCGGGGCCGAAACTTATGGACGATGCTGCCCACCAGCTTGATGGTATTGATGGATTTGAATTCGGTTTCTCTGTCCGCCACAACAATCACGTTGTTGCTCATGTAATCCGTCCTCCTTGATTTTGAAATACTGGACCGGGGTCTCACAGTTGCAGTATGTCAGAAGACGAATGCCATCCATTTCATAGCGGCAAGCTAAGGACACTATGGAAATTTCAAAATGAATGTGTTAAACTCAAGCTACCAGAATATGACCGTTTTCGGCCACACAGTAAAAAAGGCGGTGTTTTTCTATGGCTCGGGGCAAGCGGTTAAAACTTGGCGACATCTATGAAATCCCTCTCCCCGACGGGAAGAAAGCATACGCCCGTCTGTTTGAGGAATTTACACTGGGCATCTACGAGGGCCGCTATGACAGTGTGGATGAGTTACCAGATGACGCCCCCTATTTCCGCTTCATTGGAGTCTATAAGCCCATGCTTGGCGATGGGGAATGGCCGATTGTCGCTCATCGCGGCTTTGAACATGCGGATGATGCCTGGCCGCCGCCGAAGTGCATTGTGGATGCCATCACGCTGAAAGGTTCCCTCTATCACAAAGGGAAAATCATTCCGTGCTCTTTTGAGGAATGCAAGGGCCTTGAAGTCGTAGCCGGCTGGCGTCGGGACCATGTTGTTGATATGCTGATGGGCGAAACGAAGTGGGATGATTCTATACGAAAGCCTACCCATTGATTTGAAGAAGGACCGAAGATGCTCGAACACTTTGAAAAAATACTGAATCGAAATACAGGAGCTGCCAAAGACCAAATTGCCAGTGTCGGGAAATGGTTAAGCGCGCAGGGATTCCCCTGCCCCGTCCTGCCCGCCGCCCTTGCTTCACTCCTGATGGAAAGCAATGGAGGCCTTTTCACCGTATGTTTTCGGGAATACCAGCTATTCTCCACATCGGAACTTCAAGAATATTACGAGGTCTACCAGTTTAACAAGTATATGCCGTATGCTTTGCCATGGGCTATGGATGGCTGTGGAAACTTTTATCTATTCAACCTGCGGAATAAAGATTGCGCGGTTTATGCCGTAAGCGCCGGAAATTTAGGTTGGGGACCGGATGAATGTTATCAAATCGCAGACAGCCTCGAAGACTGTCTGCGACAGGTAGACCCGTTGGATGACCTAATGCATTAAACTCTTACGCTGGCAGGAAATCACACAGAGAGGAAACTACACTATGGAGTATCAAATCGCACCATATGAAAGCGTCGGCCCTGTCCGGTTCGGCATGACGCAAACAGAGGTACAGGCTGCTTTAAGCGAACACTTTGAGACCTTTCGCCGCGGCCCCTTTGCCACTGGCGACACGCAAATGTACGGCCAGTGCTTTGTAAACTACGATTCCGATGGACGCTGTAACTCTGTGGAGTTCTTTGGTGATGCGGTGGTCCTGTTCAACGGGAAGAATCTGTTTTCTCTCTCCTGCCCCGCCCTCAGAGAACTGCTTGCCCCTGTAGAAGATAACGACGCCGGCTTTACCTCGTTTGAACATGGTATCGGCATCTATGCTCCCTATGAAGATGAGGAACCGGATAAGGTAGAATCCATCATTGTGTTCAAGAAAGGATACTATGGCTGATTGTACTGTCAAAAGACTATCCTTTCGTGTTATTGGAGGGTTCCATGGTCAGAATCACAACGTCAACAACAGACCTTTTGACATGTAATATAGATGAAGTAATCGAAATTATGGAGGCCTGTGTGGGAAGTCCTGGTGAGGACATTTGGCTTTTTGCAAACGGTGGCCATCCCTGTTTAGCTGCTATTGTAAGCGGTCACCTTGCCGTCCTTCATTTCTTTTTGAATGACAATGGGGATATGTATCAGAGTATAGGCCGTCATACTGAAGACATTGAATTACAGGTTAATGGTGAAATCATGCTTATGTCCTCAGATGCCATCATTCCTGTAGATAAAGCGCTTGATGCCGCCAGACAATTCTGTAATACCTTTGAGCGCCCCACCTGCATTGACTGGCGCGATTTATGACTATACCAAAACGGAGGATTGAACTATGGATTACCCCATTCCAAGACATTTACAGGAGTATCTGATTCCAAGAGGAGATGAAAATACCGAATACGAGGTAACAGGCGATATCCGCTGTTCTTGCGGCGGCCACAGATTCGAGGTGTGGGAAAGCAACGACCGCCATATCGTCCAGCTTATCTGCAAAGAATGCGGGCATGAGATATTGGTTCTGGACGCCAGCAAACATGGTTGGGACGGCTTTGTTTGCCGCAATGATTTTCTTGACCATTCTCTCCCCCTCCAAAAATACATTTGCCCTGACTGTGGAGCGGATGCTTTTGAAGTCGCCGTTTCCATCTCCTCGCAAGGCAAGCAGGACTTTCTTGAAGAATGCGTATCACACGATGACTCTTTCACTTTGGACGATTGGGTGGATGGCTTCGAGTGGATTACCATCTCCCTCTCCTGTCAGAACTGCGATTACAACGAATCGGATTGGGTCGACCTGGAAACCATGTAATTCCCATGCTCAACAAAAGCTCCGATATAATGAAAACGCCGGCGGCTGGATAACCAGCTGCCGGCTCTTTATCTGTCATGGTCAATAGAACCGCTCTTTATCCACTTCAAAGAGCACGTCACCATCTTCATCTAAGATATACATCGGCTCCCCACGCGAATACATCCGCAGTCCTTCTTCCCGTAAACTGTCTGGCTCTCCCGTCGCTGTAAACGCATAGCAATCCACAAAGGAGCGATACCGCAGGCCGTGGTCATCTATTACGTCGACATAGATTTCCAACATGCCGCCATAGGGTACTTTGTATTCTTTGTTCAAATCATAGAGGAAAGTCTCAGCTCCGGCATAGGTGATATCATCGCTCATGGCCGGGACCGAGGCTGATGCTGACGTTACATTTTCCGGGATTGCCTCTCCACGCTTCGAAGCAGCCTCCTCATATTCCCGCTGTGCCTCCGGCGTCATATCAACCGGGATGCGGCCAATCTCCTCTCCATCGAGGATTTCCACGACTTCAATGGACTGCAACTGGAAGCCGCCTTTACGCTCTATGTAAATACCAACGGTCCCTTCCTTTTGGACTGTGACCGCCCCTCCCGCAGGTTTGCTTGTAGCCCCACCGCTGAAGTTTGTATGAATGGTCAACAGAGCTTCGTAGCGAGGGTAGATATACCAGTCAAGCGTCTGTGTCCGGACAGTCCCCTCATCATTGAACAGCACCTGCTCGATTTTGTTTTCATCAAAGAGGGGCAGAGACAGCGTAGCAGTATACTGTCCGTTGCTATACTCCATGGGGACCTCCTCCCCGTTGCAGAGCAGGGCCGCCTTTGTAACATCCGGATTATAGACTTTTGGGACGACCGTGCAAACAACTTCGGCGCTTCTGCCGTCAATGTCGATTTCCCCGTACGCCCAATCGGATGAGGTGAGCTGGTTGGTCTGTTCCTCCATCATATCCCGGACGGTCCCGTAAATATTACTGATATCGTTGCTGGTCTGGGACGACATATGATTGACGGTGGAGCGCAGGCTGCTTATCTCGGATTTCAAACCCGATATCTGTATCAGGCAGATGACCACCAGGATACAGGAAATGACAGATACAATCAGTGATGGATTCTTCTTCATCAGATACCCCTTTCGCTTTGACGCTTCGTTGCTACGATGTAGATTATAGCATTTTCATTGTCCTCTGTCATTAAGAAACGGTAAAATCTACGTGATTTCCGTATGTCCCGTATATGCGTCACTTCACTGCAAAACAGAGGAGCGTCATCCGCCCCTCTGCCTACGCTTACCATTCTCTTGTTTTTGCCAGTTTGGAGAGTTTTGCAAGCTCCCTCTGATACAGAAGCACAGGGATGAAAAGCAGCACCGCAATGATGCCCATCGGCCACAGTTTCTGGACGATTGCGAGAATCAGAAACAGTGCGGCCATCAGCAGCCATGGGTTTCTCAAGGTCTTTGTATAGGCGATTCTGTCCTCATAAGATGTGTGCAGTTCAAACGGCTTCCCGTCATTTCTTTTTTCTACTATCAGCAGCTCCTTATTGAAGGTTGTGGCGTTGGTCGCAATGCGTCCGCCCTTTTCCGCCCATGGCCGGTACCGCACCTTCCCTATGGAATAGTTCAAGTTGATATTCTTATAGAACACCTTGTATCCCACATCTTCAAGGAACTGCTTGTACTGCTGTGCCGATTGCTGAGATTTCTCCGCAATAAATTCAATGCAATACTGGTAAGTTCCCGGCTCACAATCTTCAAACTCATAGGACATCTTCCCTGTCCGAACCAGCCGATGCCCCTTTTCCGCCATCTTATTTAACCAGTTGCTCTGCGTCTGCAGCAGACCGCCAAAAAAGCGATAGGATTTCTTACTCATGTGTATTCCCTCCAATGATTTCACCTGCAACTTGAGTTAAGCCGCGAAGCCTCTGCAGCTCCTGCTCTGCAATCCTCCGCCCAAGCTCTGTTACCCGATACTCTTTCTTCCTCCCCTGGTCCTCTCCGCAGGGTTCAATCCAGTTCTTCTTGGCAAGGGTGTTAATAGCTCCATACAGTGTTCCAGCACCCAGTTCAAGTCTGCCGCCTGTCTTCTCCTCAATGAACTGCATGATGGCATACCCATGTCTTGGCGTAAATGTGGCCAAAAGCACATAGAACATGACTTCCGTCAACGCGCCACCCTTATAGCTGTCATGCAAGCAACCACCGCCCATCTATTACGCTTACTGTAATAGTATTATATCGTTAAACGTAATAGTCTGTCAACACGATATTGCAAAAAGAAGGAGCGCCGCGAGGACGCTCCTTCCCATCTGGTAAAAATCAGCTTGCGATAGAGATACTGCGGATATCGGTAATACCGCTGGCCGCTGCTGCGCGGGACAGACTCTCATTGGCGCTGCAAAGGAACACATGGTCATAATCGTCGATGTCCCTTGCGATAAGCTGCAGCAGCTGGATACAGGAATCCTCGTCGAGGCCGTCCAGATTATCCAGCATGAGGATGCGGAACTGATTGAGGGCGTTGAACATGCTCATGAGGATATATGCCGCACGGAGCTGTTCGCCCTTTGACAGCGCTTTGTAGGTAATCATCTCGCCCGTTGCAGTTGCAAATCGCAGGCGGAATCCATTGCTGCAGTCCAGCACCATCTTGTACTTGGGCAGGACAGACGTCATTTTATCGTTGCAGTATTCCTGCAGCGGATGGACGTGATACTCCAGCACCTTTTGCCGGACGCCGCCCTTCGGGGACAGCTGCGCTACCAGTTCATTGTGGATATCCACTGCGCTGCGCAGGCCCATGCACCGACGCTCTGCATCCTGTGCTCTGGCGTACTTCAAAGCAGTATCCAGCTCATTTTGAAGCGCTCTGGCTACTTCGCGCAGGCGGCCCAGCTCCTTTCCATCCGGCTGCACGGGAACGGAGATGGTAACTTTCTTTTCCTTCTCATACTGCTCGAAATAGACCAGCTTGGCATTGTAATCGGACATCTGCTTCTCCAATGCCTTCCGCTTCTCCTCCTGCTCCCGGATAACTCCATCCAGTTCCCTCATCTTCTTTTCACCGGCTACGACCAACGCCTTCTTATCGGCGATGATAGCCTCCAGTTCCGATTTTACGCTCGTTTTATCAGTGGCGCAGACCAGCTTCTCGCTAATGGGGCAGACGGGTTTTTCAAGGGCGTTGAGGATTTTCGTCATACCTGCAATATCCTGCTGTGCAATCCGGATACCGCTCTCCGTTTCCCGCAGCAGCTCGTTTGCAGCGCGGAGCTTTTCATCTACCAGCTCCCGCTCGGATTTGGATGGCGCCTTCACACCGTTGAATGCAGCCAGTTTCTTCTCCAGCGCCTCCATATTCGACACATGGTTATCGTAGGCGCACTTCAGATTCACGTAGCCGTCACGCTCTGCCGAAAGCTTTCCGATACGCTCGGCTACCGCCGCCTGCTCCTGCTGGATGTCTTTGGCCGTGCGGGTAGGAATGATGCCGTTATACTTTGCAACAGCCTCTGCCTCCGCCAGTGCCTTCTTCTTATCCGTCCGGACAGCGAAATAGAAGTCATAGGCCTCCTGGATGTCCTCAAGGGAGATTGCCGCCGGCGCAGCAGGGAGCATCATACGAAGTTCTGCCTCCGCTTCCGGGGACAGAGAGCACAGCGCCAGCAGCTTGTCGATATCCATGTCATTTTTCAGGAACCCCTCGTTAAGCAGGTATTGGGCGAGGTCTGTACCCATCATCTGCTCCACCAGCTCTGAGGAGAACATCATATTCATCGTGGTGGAGGAGCAGCCCAACAGGTTGATAAGGGTCTCCATGGCGGCTTTTGCCGTGGTGGTTTTCCCGCACACTTTGACCTTTGTTTTGTCATACCGGAACTGCCGCTCCAGCGTCCCCAGTCCATCGATATCCACCAGCACGGACCCGTCGCAGGATGCCACGTTAATCATGTCCTCGGTGCCTTTGCCTGTAATGCCGTAGCGGATACCTTCGAGAAAGCTGGTCTTTCCCATTCCATTTGCACCGACCAGGATATTGACTTTTGCCGGCTCTACCTCCGCCTCTGTGATGCCTTTGAAGTGCTGTAAATGCACTCTGCTGATTTTCATTGTGTTGTCTCCTTTCATCTGGAAGTGCTACACCGGGAGTATGTCAGATTGCTCTGCGGGGCATGGTTCGGACATACTTCCCGAAAAGGAGGAGGAGCCATGGAAGAAAAGCTGGTAACAGAGATGACGGAGCAGCCGGAACCGGAAGACGGTTTTACTGCAGCGGACATTCGGGAATTTGGTGAAATCATTGGCGAGCGCATCGTCGAAGCTCTGACGGAGATTTTAGGGGACCGTGACGCGGAGCGCATCTGTATGGAAATCGCGGAGGAGGCACGCTCCACTGACCGCTCCATTCAGGATATCATAGCGGATAAGGTCTCCACCTTCGCAGACCTGCAGCCGGAGGATATCGAGCGCTTTATCGTTCGGGACACAGAACAGCGGGAGCCGTCTGAAAGCCGCTACGACGCCCTGAAAGCCCGCTATGACGAGGTGAAGGACAAATACCTGTTCCGCAACACCTTCGTCCTTCTGGACCGTCTGGAGCTGAATATAGAGGCTTATAAGACCGGCATGCCCGGCGATAAAGGCAAGCCGGTATCCGGCGGAGAAATCGCCATGAACATCATCGAGCTGACCCGCAGCAATATCTGGGAGTCCATGCTGGAAATCGCTGTCCGCAGCTACTTTGACCAGAAGTACCCGGCGAAGGTGGATGCGGGAACCACTGTGGAGGAGCAGCGCGGGGCAGACACATCCGTTGCAAGAGACCGGCCTGACCTGGTACGTGATATGTCCGGCGCCGTGCGGGACGATGGGTTGGTGACTGGCCGGGGTGTGGATTTGGAGCAGCTTGGCATTGATAAGCGCAATCCTGCCGCCGGTCAGTACATGGGCGTAGATATGACCAAAGCGCCGGATAATCGGGACTTGAGTCTGGAAGTCTGGCGCAGCGGCAGGGATATTCCCGACACAGTGACCATCAACGGACAGGCGGAGCGCCTGTTTATTCCGGATGTTCGGTTGGTCGAGTTCAACCACGACCACTACCTCGTAGACCCCTTTGGGCGCGTTATGGCCAGCGATGTAGACCCCGCCGTTGGAAAGGATACTCCATCCTATTTCCGCTCTCTGGACATCTCCGCATACCGGTCCAACGAGCCGAAGGTGGAGGCAGCGGCGGCCGGGAAGGGCATCAGCGTAGACGCCTATAAGGAGCAGGTCACGGAGAGCGTAAAAGGCAGCTTTGTGGAACGTCTTGCTGATGGGTTTGAAAAGCATACCGAGTATCTGCAGAGCATTCTGCCCGATATCCGCGGCACGGTTGAAGCCTATCAGGAGAAAATAGAGCAGCTGTCTGCGGCAGAGACAGAACTTCGCGCAAAGGCCGCTCCCGATACCGGCTCCGGCCAGACTGTGACCGCAGAGCCAGTCCAGCTGGACGCAGACACAGCGCAGAAATTAGAGTCCATCGCAGCAGCGAAGGAAAAGCTGTCTGCCGCCATTGAAAAGATGGAGACACGCATGGAGCAGATAGAATCCACCATTGATGGCTACAGTAAAGCGAGGATGGTGGCTGCATCAGATAAGGTGGATGTGGACGCCGCCTTCGCCACTGTACTTCGTGCGGAGATGGACGCAGTTGGCAAAACTGGAAACGAGGACTACGGCATCTCCAGCGACGACCTCAATCAAATCACGGAAACATTGGCTGCCCTGGACGAGACCGAGCCAGACCCTGTGGATACCGGTGTTGAACCTCCGGCACCGGAAGACATTATAGACGAGGAAGATGCCGCAGCTGCTGCCGAGAATTTAAACGATACCGCAGATAACTCCCCTCAGCCAGATGCAGTTTCTGTCGAAACAGGCAACGCAGGACTTCCCGCTGTGGAAAATCTTGTGGAAGATGTAGAATACCATGAGGATGCTACGGACCGAGAGGCCAGCATCGATAACTACGTCCCTGCCCCATACGATTGCCCTGCTCCTGCAACAGCAGAAGAATGGCAAGACGCGCAGCTGGAGCGGATTCGTGAAAGCATCTACGAGTTTCAGACAGAAGGCTCACTACAAAAAGAGGCCCTACAGGAAGAAATCCGTGACCTTGGTTATGAGGAACTGGACCGTCAGCCGGATTGGGTGATGCGGAATCTGGGCGACGATGTAGATGACCTGCTCTCGGATTACCGGGATATGCAGGATACCATCGCCCGCATTGACAGCCGCATGGATGCCGCAGACCAGTATTTGCTCCTTTTAGATGACCCCACTTTATCTGCTGAAGATAAAATAGCATCGTTTGAACAGGCAGCGGAGAAGATGGGATTAAGCGATGACGCTGTTGACGCCATCCGCATCCCACCGCCGGATATACCGGAGAACGCTGCCAGCGTCGATATAGGGACCGCATCATCTGATACTTCTCCACCATCTGCCGCCGATGCACAAAGGAAGGATGATGATGCAGCTGTCGTCGCAGAGGAAACCGGCGCAGTTGTTAGCATTGAGGACATCAAGGACGCTCTTGACCGTTTCCTGTCACAGGGACCGGAGGGGACGTTCAGCTTTCAGGAGGATTTCCTTGACCAGCATCGCGGTGAATATGCAGAAAGCGACCTGTACGACGCCTTTGCGGATACAGTACAAGAGCTTGAAGCCGATATGAAAGGGTCCGGCAAGGAAGTGGAGCCGGATGCACTGCAGCGGCTCTCCGACGTATTCAGCTCCATTGAGGACGCCGCCATCAACAGCATTACCTATCAGGCGGAGCATCTGTCCGCGCTGGTGGACGCTATCTGTACCGGGGATGCCGGCGCGGTTGGGGACCTGCTGATGGAAGACTACTTCAACAAGGTAGAAGCGCAGTTGGCGCCTTTGGAGCGGGTAGCCGACTACCTTAACGAAAAGTTTGACCCGGAATGGCAGGCGGATACAGAGGCTATCAAGGAATCTGTCTGCGAGAAGCTGTCTGCCATCGACAACGATACTTTCGTGGACCGAGTATGCGGCATCGCGGAAACGCTCAATGAGATATTCCACGGCTTCGATTCCATGCTGGCCCATATCGCAGACACTTATGCCAGCAGCGCCGCCGGTGTTGAATTGCCCGACGTCCATGATTTGGACCTTGGCGTGGAGTCTGATTTGCCGGATGCCGTTGACACTGAAATCCACGACCCTGTGGATGATGGCGTCGGGATGGACGATACTGATTCCGATATTGACCTGTCAACGCATGTGGAGAGCCTGCGCGACTTCCTCAGCGATGTGGAGGCAATCGGCGCCGGCGCCGAGAGCGCGGCAACAGCAGATGAGATAGAAGCGGCCATTGCCGCTGTATAAAGGAGGGATTTGATGATGAATGGATATCCCATTTGGTTCTGCCTTGCCCTGCTGATATCTTCCCTCACAGGTGTTTTTTGCGGTTGCTTCCTCGCCTATGCCTTTGCCAGTGGACGCATCAAACGTAGAGAGAAGCGTACTGTCAGGAAAGCAGCGCAAAAGGGGCTTCGAGGCCGGATGCACCGGCAGGACAACACCTCCTTTTCCGCTTTCCGCAGCTTTGAGAGGGATGAAGACCACAATAAAAACATGCACTCTGCACGGGGGAGTCAGGACGACTCCTACGCCTACATCACCAAGGGAGGCCGCTCTGTATGAGCGGCCTCCTTCTTCTTTCCTCTGTAATCTTCCATACTGATGTATCTGCTTTTACCGATGACGGGAGATAGAAACACACAGGAGGCAGAAATACAAACATCAAAAGGAGACCTTACCCATGGACTATGAAGGCATCTATCGCACCCTCTACGAAGACCAACTGGAAGGCGCCACCGAAGATTACCACAGAGAGTTTGAAGCCAACTATTCCCCGGACAGTATCGACTGGACCTATGAGGCCGGAGCAAAGGACTCTCTCTGTTCCCTGCTGTCCGAGCTGTATGAGGACCGAACTGATTTCGAGGAGCTGTTCACCAACGCCGGTCTGACGCAGGCGGCCATGCAGGACGTCGGGTTCTTCTCCTGAAAGGAAGGTGCGCTATGCAGAAAACCGGAATCATCAGAAGAATCGATGAGCTTGGCAGAATCATTATCCCGAAGGAGCTTCGCCGTTCCCTGCGCCTGCAGGAAAACGACCCTCTGGAACTCAGCGTCGCTGAAGACGAAGGTGGAAGATATCTCATCGCCACACCCTATTCTCCTCTGGACTGTCTGCCCGTGTCTGCCGGGCGGATTTTGAATGGCATCTTCCCCAAACTCAAAGGCGCCTCCCTTACCTTGAAGCTGGCAGACGCTTTTACAACGTCATCGAGAGGCGTGGACGCCAAAATCGGGGCCGCCGCAATCTTCAAGCAGGTCCGTGATGGCGGGCATGCACAGTCCGGACACATCATGGATGGCACCCATTATCTGGCTCTCCCCGTCCGTCGCGGCGAGGAGATAATCGCAGCCCTCATCCTTGTGGG
>JAFQBW010000048.1 GCA_017399555.1 Methanocorpusculum sp. | reverse complement strand
GTTTTTGAAAATTTTGTTCTGGGTGATGTATTTTTTGAATAGTCCGGTTGGTTTGTACGGTTCGGTATTTTCTTCGGTCATGCCGCTGTTGTCTCCCTCTGTTGTGTGTATATCTCTTTGCTGTATCTCCTAATAAAATAGAGGTACTGCGAGTGGAGGGGGAGAACAGGAGGGGTGGAGTGAAATAGGGGATGGATGATTGAACTCTGATGCTGAGGAAGGACAGACTTTGCTTATTTCCTAGGTGTTGTGAGAACATGACCTGAGGTAAACCAAACAGATTATATATCCAATACCACCGTTTCGAGTGGAATTGTCAGACAAACATGCCGGATTGCATACCGCTATATATGCAGACACAATATTTCCATCGGAAAGGGAGAGACCCCTTTGTTTCGAGTGGAACAAGTGGAAACCCATACCCCGCCTTCGCGTGCAGCTCACCCTTTAAATAGTTTAAATACGTCGCAAAAAAATAACCCCAAATTAGCCTCCGTTTCCTGCAACTCCTTGTTTTTCCTTCCCTTATTTCCCTGTTTTTTCTACCCTTCCACCTTGGTTCCAGCTTCTCTCCACCCTGCTTCACACTGTTTTCCCCTCCTTTTCCTCCTTCTTTTTCCTTCGCTTCTTCCTTCTTCTTCATTTTTTTTCTTTCTCTAAAAATCAAAATCTTTATATGTTTATAGGTCGAGTTACTTATGAATAAAAAAATATGAATTTTATTATCCGAAGTTTACGAGGATACAATAAAATCAGTTCCATTCGCAACAAAGGGGTCTCTCCCTTTCCGATGGAAAAAATCTGAACTCTTTTCTGCAACACCCAAAAATTCCGGAAAATCCTGCTGTAGTAACACTGACACATCGCATGGAAAACCCCGAAATCCTCCAAACAAACACCATCCTAAAAAACCGTCAGGAAAAGAAAAATCAGCAAAAAAAGAAAAATGCGGGGATATCTAAACTCCCCCATCCAAAAATCCCTGCAGAGAATATCCAATCCGTCCTATTCTGCGTGGATTAACACAAGAAGCATCTTAAACCGGGTAATCGGATGCACTGCATGCGGAACATTTGCCGGCATAATCAGCATATCCCCTTCCTTTACGATATGCGGTTCTCCGCCTATTGGAATCTCCGCTTCTCCTTCCAGACCAATTACCAACGCATCAAACGGAGCGGAATGCTCAGAAAGCCCTTCCCCTGCCTCGAATGCAAATGCGGTCACTGTTCCTGCCTTCTTGTTCACCACCATCCGGGAAACAACCGAACCTTCCTGATAGTCAGCAAGAGACTTCAGATCAATAACCTTCCCGATTAACTCACGCGGATCATATTTCATATCAGATAATACTCCATTCTGTCATATAAACATGCGGAAAAAGGAAGCAGAAAAACCTGCCTCTTGGTTTTCTGCCTCCGGCATTCCGCCTCCATTTCTCTATTCCTCTGCTTTTATACGCAGTTCAGCGTCACTAAATCAGCCTCAACGGTGGTCGACGGCTGGAGGTTGAAGGTCTTGACGAGAACATCAAGCACTGCAGGCGATACAAACTTCGGGAGTGTCGGGCCAAGCATGATGTTCTTGACGCCGAGGTGGAGAAGGGCAAGCAGGACTAACACTGCTTTCTGCTCATACCAGGCGATGTTGTAGGAGATCGGAAGATCATTGACACCGCACTTGAATGCGTCAGCGAGAGCTAAGGCGATGGCGACAAGGCTGTAGCAGTCGTTACACTGACCGGCATCTAAGACACGCGGGATTCCCTCGATGTCGCCTAAGTCCAGGCTGTTGTAGCGGAACTTTGCACATCCGGCGGTTAAGATTACCGTGTCTTTTGGAAGCGCCTTGGCAAACTCCGTGTAGTATTCGCGCTCCTTGTCGCGTCCGTCACAGCCTGCCATGACCACAAAGCGGCGAATCTTTCCGGAGTTGATAAGGTCAATCACTGTTCCTGCAAGGGACAGCACTGCCTCGTGTCCGCAGCCGGTGAGAAGCGGCTTTCCGTCGCCAAGCTGCGTCGGCGGTGCACAGGTCTTTGCAAGGGCGATGAGTTCGGAGAAGTCCTTCTTGCCGTCCACTTCTGCTATGTGGCGGCAGCCGTCAAAGCCGACAGCGCCGGTGGTAAACACCTTTGCCTTGTAGGAGGAAAGAGGCGGCACCAGACAGTTGGTGGTGAAGAGGATTGGACCGTTGAACTGCGGCATCTCCTCTCTCTGGTTTGGCCAGGCAGTTCCGTAGTGTCCCTTGAGGTGCGGGTACTTCTTGAAGCCCGGGTATGCGTGTGCGGGGAGCATCTCGCCGTGGGTGTAGATGTCAACACCTGCATCTGCGGTTGCTTCGAGGAGCATGGCGAGATCCTTTAAGTCGTGTCCGGTAATCAGAATTCCCGGCTTGTCGCCGACGGTGGTCGGTACCTGGGTAATCTCCGGAACGCCGTAGGTGTGGTTTGCGGCATCGAGGAGGGCGAGTGCAGAGACGCCGAACTGTCCGCATTCGAGTGCGAGTCCGACACGCTCGTCAATCGAGAGCTGCTTGAAGCGGGAGGCAAGGGCTTTGGTGATGAATGCCGGAATTGTCTCGTCAAGTTTTCCGAGGGCTACTGCGTGGGAGTAGTATGCGGCAAGTCCTTTGATGCCGAAGACGAGAAGGGAGATTAAGGAGCGGTCGTTTTCGTCTTCGATTGATTCAAGGGAGATGTCTGCGTCGGCAGTGAGGATTACCGGCTTCCAGCTGACGGCAGCCGGTTCTCCTTCGACCTTCGGGAGTGCGTCGCGGGCGGAGAGGATGCAGTCTAAGTATCCCTGGAAGCGTGCTTCGTCAAAGCTGACGTTGGTAAGTGTTGCGAAGAGTGCTTCTAAGAGACAGTTTTCCGGGACTTTTCCTGCGGCTTCTAAGCGGTAGCAGAGACCGGATGCGGCGTAGAGGACGGCATCCTGGTATGCTGCAACAGATTTGTTCTTTCCGCAGACGCCTCCTGCCTGACAGGCGGGGGATTTTGCTTCCTGGCATTGGTTACAGTACATGGATTTTCACCTGCTATATTTTGTATACTAAGTATTATATCCATACTAAGATATATAAGAAAGAGTTTCCAAAAATATATCATGGACGAAAACTGCACGGTGAATCTGACGGTCAAGTATCTGACGAAGAAATGGACGCTTTTGATTATTTTAGAGATTTATAAGGGAGATAACCACACGCGGCGGTTCTCGGAGCTGAAGGAGAAGCTGGGAGACATCACGCCGAAAATTCTCTCCGAGCGGCTTCAGGAGCTGGAAGAGGAAGGGGTAGTGATTAAGCACGTTGATGCATCGACAGTTCCGGTGAAGTCGGAGTATACGCTCTCCGAAAGCGGGCTTGAGCTGATTTCGGTGATTCGCGGAATTAAGTACTGGGCTCTGAAGTGGAAGATTGATAATATTCCGTGCGGGAATCAGGAGTGTAAAAACTGTAAGCTTTGAGCGCTTCTCTTTCTTTTTTTTTTGGGTGTATTGTTGAGGTGCGTAGGAAAAACGCGATATAAGACAGACCAAAAAAAAGAATACTGACCTCCTCAGAGGCTCAGTCTAAGATATAGGTTGCAAGCACTTTGTCGAGTGCCCTGATGTCCACGCCTTTTCTGAGGCTGATGGTAATTCTTCCCGCCTTTGTCCACATCTCCACCTCGGCGTCGAAGTCGAGCCTTCCGGCGTTTTCGGTTGAGTACATCACAATCGAAGAGTACGGAAGGGTATAGACCTCCACCTTCTTGCCGGTGATTCCCTGTGCGTCGCGGACAATCAGGCGTTTGTTGGTGAAGATTGCCGAGTCGCGGATGGTCTTGTAGGCACAGACCGGTTTTTCTCCTTCGACCAGAATCTCTGATACGTCATCCGGGATATCGCACGGGCTGATGAACGTCCATGCAGTTAAGGGCTGTAAATCACTCATAGCATATCATACGGGGGGAGGGTATGAATAGTTTCTTATTTTTTGGCTTTATCCCTAAATTGAATAACTATGTGTTTCCAAATCTCTAAACCCATGAGAAAAACCGCAGATAACGCGGTATTTCCCAATACGGTTACTTAGAAAACTGCTTCACCGCAGTGTTTCTGATGGAGTTTTTCAGCTGGCAGGTACGCTCTTTACAGGTTGCGCACTGTAAGGTCTTATTCGACCCCTCCCAGAATCTTTCCGGATGTCTCGCATAGGAAATCTCCCAGTGGAGAAGCACGACAAGCGAAGTGAAGAACAGACTCCAGCTGTAGAAGCTCGGGATAAAGAGCATGGGGGTAAACATCATGAAGTGTCCCCAGTCGTAGATTCTGCAGTTGATACAGCATTTGTTCTTCATGAAAAATGTCTGGAACGGACAGAAGAGCAGGATGCAGATGTAGTCGCAGAGGAAGAAGAACACCGTCAGCATCAGAAGGTCTGCCGGAAGCAGAATTCCCAGAAGACAGAGGATGCCGAATATTGCGTTAAACGAAAGCCAGACCAGCATGATGATAAGCGCTGCAACGTTCTGCTTCTGGACATATTTTGCAAGCGCTAACGGGTCGTGGTCTGCCGGGCGGTACTCGCTCTCCTTTGCCTTCTTCCACGCCATGGATAAGCGGTTGTTTGGAATCAGGTGGGAGAGCATGATTACCATAAAAAGAATCCAGAGAGCGTGCACGAAGGTAAACCCTTCGGTTATCGGCTGGAACATCATGGCGGTGATGTTTTCCCGGTTTGTCAGGTAGAGGAGGAGGAAGGCGAGGAATACGGCAATCCTGACAGCGAACTTGAAGAGATAGAACTTGAGTTCGCGGGTTTTTTGAATCCCGCGGGTTACGGCTTTTTCCGTGTACTCTTTCAGTTTTTCCCGCTTCACTGTCTGTCCTCTGTTGGTTAGTAAATCTTGACCGTTCTGTAATATAAGCCCGGTGGTCGAAATAATAAAAAACAGGATGCTCTGCTCTAAAAAAATACGGTTTCGGGGATATCCCGGATTTCAAGTTGTCTTTTTCGCATACCGGAATGAGTAAACCGCCGGAATCAGTATCATCACCAGAAGGATTCCAAGCATCACGAACATGTTTGCAAGAGGACTGGTGACTGTTATCAAAAGACCGCCTGCAACCCAGACCGCCCCTGCCATCCGGTGGGTTTTCTCCCAGTTTTCTTCACTTGCAAGCGTCCAGGGAAGCCGGATACCCATTGTTCGGTTCTGCTTGCAGCGCGGCAGATAGAATCCGACTGCTGCAAGAAGGAGACCTGCGGCGGCGGTGATGATGAATCCGACATTCAGCAGTATTCCGCAGGCAAAGGCATAGATTACTGCTCCGCATATGACGGAAATTATTGGAACTACCCACAGCATCACTTTGATGAGCTGTGAATTGTCCCGGTTTTTCTTTTCCAGAGAGACCATGAGGACACAGAACCAGTACATGGCAAGCATAAAAAGCGGCAACCCGAAGATGAGTGCTGCCTTGCTCATGTAACCGTCCGGTTCACCATGGATATTCCAGTGGACAACCAGAACATCCGGGAGGATGTTCCAGAGACAAAGCCCGGCAAACAGCGGGAGCAGGGTGATTATTGAGGAGAAAATGAGGGTTCGTTTGTGTTCTTTGAGCAGGCTTTTCATCTTCTTAGCAGTATTGGCTTTGATTCTACATTAAGCAACGCTCTCGCGCTGCTTTATGATGTTACTTGTGTCCTCTGGTTACTGACTCCCATCCAAATCCGCGAATCAGTCCCCAGAATAAAATCATCACCGGGATGATTTCCAGTCTTGCCGCCCACATCACAATAAAGAGCAGAACCTTTGCATAATCCGGCATAAGTGCCGAAATCATTCCGGCGCTTGCTCCGTTGTTTCCAACACAGCTGAGCACATCAAAGATAGTGCCTGCCGCGTTTGATGCGAAGTAGGGGTCGTGCAGGAGGATAATCAGCGTTCCTGCCAGGAGCAGGAGATAGCAGAGAATTAAGAGAAGCGACTTGGAGACAAGGGTTTCTGCCTGGCTTTCCTTTACCGCCTTTCCGTTGTGGCGCATTAAAACAACAGCCTTCGGGCTTAAAACCGCACGCTTAAACCACCAGACAAGCGTCTCGCCCATGATTTTGATACGGTCAATCTTGATACCTCCAGAGGTACTGCCCTGTGCACCTCCCATCAGCATAAAGATTCCCAAGAAAAGCATAGGCGCCATTCCCCATCCTGCAAAGTCCGTGTTCTGGAATCCCGTCGAAGAAATGGCAGTTCCTGCCATGAAAAGACCTTCGCGGAATGCCTGTTCAACCGAGAGACCGTTTGCAAAAATTAAGTCAAGGATGAGAACCGCGGAGACAAAGAGGAATGCCAGAATCATTGCCCGAAGAACTCTGTCGCGGAAGAACTCGCGAATCGAACGCTTCGCATAGGTTAAGTAGTAAAGACGGAATGGAACAGCTCCCGCAATCATAATCGGAATCAAGACCATCTCGAGTGCGAAGTTCTGGAAGTGCGAGATTCCGGCGGCATAAATCGACATACCGCCTGTGGCGATACCGCAGAGCGCTAAGTTTACCGCATCCCAGAGACCAACACCGGTTAAAAGAATCGCAAGGACTGCCGCGACGGTTAAGACCGCGTAAATCTTCCACATCTGAAATGCCGTCGCGATAACGCTCGGCATAAACGCCTGACCGCCGGATTCAGAGGTGTACATGCCGCGGGTGATAAGTCCGCTCCTTGTGGCAACCGTTAAGGTGAACGCGACAATTCCCAGACCTCCTACCCACTGCATAAAGGAGCGCCAGAAAAGCAGCGTCTTCGGCCATGACTCGATGTCTGCCACAACCGAAAATCCGGTTCCGGTCCATGCGGACATGGACTCGAATGCCGCATCTAAAAAGGACATACCGGTAAAAAGGAAGGGAAGCGACCCGCAGAGACCAACGATTACCCAGACAAGTGCTGTCGCGGCAATAGAGGTACTGGTTCGCGGGACTTTGGATGTTTTGGGGAGGAAGCGGAGCAGCAGTCCGATTCCGCATAAGGAAACGGTTGCGGTCGCCATCCAGGGAAGAGTTTCCCACTCTTCAAACAGACAGCCGACAAGAATTGCGGCAAGCGATGTCAGACCGATTAAAATCAGTCCGGGTCCTAAGTCACGACCAAGTGCGGGAAGCTCTTTTATCAGTTCCATTTATTCTTCGTTCTTTCTCTGGATGAATCCGAGCGTGAGGTTTAATGCATCAAGCACATCTTCCTGTGCTAAGGCATAGTCACGCATGGCAGAGTAGAGCATGTAGATGATGTCGTATCCGTAGAAGTGGATTGCATCTTCTGCGGTGAGTTTGGATGTGTAGGTGTCAATGATGAAGCCGTCGTTGGAAAACATCAGTTCCATGATGTCTCCGTTTTCGGAGAGGACGCAGAACTGCTGGTCGACTTTTTTGGTCGGGTTGTCCGGTCTGAAGGGTACAGGATCTGCGGATTTCCCTAAGATAATCATCTTTTCGGCATAGTATTTCTGATCGTAGAGTTCCCCTTTGGTGTCCATCTTTGCCTTTAAGAGGAATTCCTGTCCGATTTCTCCGACGATTTCTCCAACAGTGTGCGCCATCATGGCGAGAAGTTTTGCGTTTTCCTTTTCAATTTCGCCGGCTGCGGTTTCCTGTGCTTCTTTGGTTTCGGCAATAAGGCTTTTGAGCCTGGCAAATCCCTGTTCGACTATTTCATCCATATGTAGAATATAGTATGTATCTTCCGATAGATTAACCTACAGTCAAAAGCTATGTATAGGAGAGTTTATGGAGTATTTTGTTGCCCTGAATCAGGTTCTGGTGTTGTTTCTGTTAATCGGTGTGGGTTTTTTCTGCCGCCGGGCAGGGATTTTGAATGAGAATTCGGTGTCGTCTCTTTCAAAGTTTCTGCTGAATATCTGTATTCCGGCGATGATTATCTATTCGATGCAGATTCCGTTTTCGCAAAGCATTGCGGAAAAGAGCGGGATGCTGTTGGTCGGGGCGGTTCTGTATTATATAATCGCGTTTGGTGTCTGCTGGGTAACACCGTACCTTCTCCGCTGTAAGAGAGAGGAGTTTGGGGTTTTCCGGTTTATGACGATGTTTTCGAACTCGATGTTTATGGGGTTCCCGATTCTTTCGATGCTGTATGGAAGCGAGGCGATTTTTTATGCGGCGATTTTTAATATTCCGTTTACGCTTCTGACGTATTCTGTTGGCATCTGGCTTCTGCGTTCGGGAAAGGGCGGTGTTTCGTTTTCGTGGAAGCTTCTTTTGAATGCGGCGTTTCTTTCGACGTTTGTGGGCATTGTGTTCTTTGTAACGTCGTTTTCGATTCCCGATCCGTTCTACGGGGCGCTTGGTCTGCTGTCCGATGTGACAACTCCGCTGTCGCTGATTGTTACCGGAGGTTTTCTTGCAAGTCTGGAAACCAGGGCAATTTTTTCCAATGTCCGGCAGTATTTTGCAGCCGGCATCCGGCTTCTGGCAATTCCGGCACTCACGTTTGCGGTCTGTTCTCCGTTTATCTCCGATCCGCTGATTTTGGGAATCGCGGTTGTGACAGCCGGTATGCCAGCTGCGGTAAATACGGTAATTTTAGCTGAAGAGCATGATGCAAGGCCTGATATTGCGGCGCAGGGGGTGTTTATCTCGACACTTTTGTGTGTTGTGACACTGCCGATGCTTGCGGTGTTTTTGGGGTGAGAACTCTTACCCTTTTTGAGCAACGCGAGAGCGTTGCGTGACAGCGGAGGAGCGATAGACGCGAGGCGTTAGCCTCAAGTCATGAGCACGACTGAAAGGCGTGCGATGAGCGACGAAGCGACAACTCCTCTCCAAACATATTTTTAATATTAGCGTAGATTCGCGTGTTTTGTGAACTTACGCACGAATCTACGCGAATAAATAAAGAATGGTTGGATTAAGCGCAGTCGCTTCGTCGCTCCTCCGCTCTTTCGCAACACTATCATGTTGCTTAATGAGATTTTATGGAATTTAGGAGCAAAGCCTAAAGCAAGTCTCAAAGATGTCAAAACCTGCCTGCCGCGCCATAATCGCGTAGGCGATGCCAACCGGGATAAAACCGAGAAGGACGGGGATTCCTGCACGGGCTCCGGCAAGATACTCGTCTCTTTTGCTCATTCGGTTCTCAGGGTGAAGAGCTTTTCATCCGGTGTGCTGAATGCCTGTTCCAGGAGTTCTTCCTGAATTTCGTTGAAGCGTGCGGTCTCTTCTGCGGATGCCGTTCCCCCGCGGACTTTTCCGCGGAGTGCATCTCCTTCCGCGTTTTTGATTTTGCTTCCCGGCACTTCGTCGATGAAGAGCTTCTCGCCGTTTGGTTTTTCTAAGATGAAGTGCAGTTCTCCTTTGTCCTCAATGGTTAATGTCTCATCGGTTAAGCCGAAGGTGTGCCGCAGGGCATCTAAGGGACAGCGGGTGGTTGTTGCATATACAGTAACCGGCGCATCGCCTGCCCATTTCGCGGCGGCTTTTGCCATTTTGTATCCGATGGCGATTCCCGGACAGCGGTGTCCGTGAGCGGCGGCTATTTCGTCAAATGCGGGAAGTTGTGTCATAAAAAAAAGAATTAGAGGTATTTGTGGGCACGGAGCCAGTCCACCTGCGGGGTAGTGTAGCGGTAGACGATGTCGCACTTGTCGTCCTGGAAGTCCCAGGGGATGACAATTAAGATGTCTCCTTCGCGAATCCAGATCCGTTTCTTGATTTTGCCCTTGATTCTTCCAAGGCGGGTAACACCGTCGGAACAGCGGACTCTGATGTGGTTTGAGCCGAGCATGAGTTCTGCCTGAGCAAACTGTTCCTTTTCTTTCTTGTTCGGAAGCTTTACGCGGATAATGCTGCCGTCTTCGGCAACATCCTGTTTATCATTCTCCATGAACCCCAAGTGATATTCTCCTTCTGTATGTATTTGTATTGAGGTAAGATAAATGATTGGAATGATGAGGGTTTGGTTATTTATTGAAAGACCGTCCGCCAATCCACGCAAATCTCAGCCAATCGCATTCCGTTACCTCGTTCTCGCCTCCCCTTCGGTTCGGCTCGCGGCTCATCGCCGACACTCGGCGGAATGCTGGACTCGCGCTTCGGCGCTCGCCAAAAAAAGATTATTCTGGAATGTTTTCCTTTTTCTGATATCTCGAATCGGTAAACACTCTCCTCTCCCACTCAAGTTTTCTCCGGTTACCGAAATTTATGAGGAGACCAAGTTTAATTCCGGTTGCTTTCAGATAGTTAATCAGTTGGGAAGAGTCTGCCTGAGTCAGAGAGCTAATCGCCTTCAGTTCAATGATGATTTTATCATCGACAACAATATCTGCAAAATATTTCTTTGAAAGCTCTTCTCCCTGATAGTATATAGTAAGAGGCTTTTGCGATACGTATTCAATTCCGTTTTTCCGAAACTCAATTTCCAAAGCCTCCTGATACACTGCTTCCAGAAATCCGAATCCAAGTGTGTTATAGACAGTAAATGCACACTTTACAATATCATAAACCTCTTCCTTGTAATAGAAATCATCCACAAGATTTACCGAATCCTCCATACAGTAACATTAGCATAGAGAATAATAGATTTACCGGCAACGCATGTATTTCATACCTTCTCATGCCTTGCGTTTATTCGAACCACGCGGCGAGCGCCGAAGCGCGAGTCCAGCATCTCGCTGAGCGGTGGCGATGAGCCACGAATCCGACCAGCGGGAGGATGAGAGCGAAGGTCACGAGATGCGATTGGCTGAGATTTGCGTGGATTGGCGGACAGCTCTTCCAGACCAGTCAATCCATTGTATTTAATTACTCTGCCGTCGTTTGTTAAGATAACTAAGGACTGGTGCGCCATCACAAAATACACATTTCTCGTAAATCCGCAGTCATCCTCCGGCAGCGGAGAGAAGGTCTGGAATAAAATTGAGCCTGAGCTGAAGCGCCGGAGAGTTGCATACCGTGTCCTCTTCACCACCCCGGAATGCGGAGCGACCGAGACTGTCCGGAGGTTTACCGCAGATAAGAGGCGGCATACGTTAATCGTTCTCGGCGGCGACGGTACAATAAACGAGGTGGTAAACGGCATTGCCGATGTAAGCAAGATAACGCTTGGCTATATCCCGACAGGTTCGGGCAATGATTTTACGCGGGCGCTGAATCTCCCAACCAAACCGCTTGCGGCTCTGGAAAACGTGCTCAATCCGGGACGTCTGGTGCCGCTTGATATCGGGTGTGCAAAGCTTGATTCCGTCCCGCGGAAGTTTGCGGTGTCTTCCGGAATCGGGTTTGACGCATCGGTCTGTCACTTTGTGGAGAAGTCTTCCTTCAAGGCGTTTTTGAACCGCATTCATCTGGGAAACCTCATCTACACCGCTGTCGCGGTAAAGCGGCTGTTTCTTGATTCACGGGTTGATGCCGAGGTTATCCTGGATGACGGAGAGCCGCGGCATTTCTCAAACGTGTACTTTGTGGCATGTATGAATCATCCGTATGAAGGCGGCGGATTCTTCTTCTGCCCGGAGGCGAAGACTGATGACGGCATGCTCGATGTGCTGGTGGCAGCAGATATTCCGCTGCCGAAGGTGTTTCTTATTCTCCCGACGGCATTTTTCGGAAAGCATACCGGGTTTTCCGGCGTTCATATTTTCCGATGCAGAAAGGCTGAAATCAGAGCAAAAGAGCCGCTTGCGATGCATACTGACGGAGAGCCAGTGGCTGTCGGAACGGTGCTGAAGGCGGAAATCTGCAAGGAGCAGATTCTGCTGATGGCGCCGTAGGAGATTTAATAATCCATAACATCCTTGGATTAGTAAGGGAGAAGCCGCATGGACAAAGACATCATAAACCGCCTGCACAAAGATTTCGAAGACTATGTTCATCAGGAGAATGGGATTGAATTCTGGTATGCCCGTGATTTGCAAAAACTTCTTGGGTATGCAAAGTGGCAGAACTTTCAGTTAATTCTGGAAAAAGCAAAATTATCGTGCCAATCGGCAAACGTCTTGATTTCGCATCATTTTGCTGACGTCAGTAAATTGATAAATGCCGGTAAAGGGGCGGTTCGGGAAATTGCTGATGTCAAGCTCACCCGCTATGCCTGTTACCTCGTTGCTCAGAACGGAGACCCGCGAAAGGAGGAGATTGCCTTTGCTCAGAGTTACTTCGCCGTTCAGACCAGGCGTCAGGAACTCATCGAAGAACGTATCCATGACATGGAACGCCTCGAAGCCCGCAGTCAGCTTACGCAGTCGGAAAAACGGCTTTCCCAGAATTTATATGAAAGAGGGGTTGATGATATTGGTTTTGCTGTTATCCGAAGCAAAGGTGATGAGGCGCTCTTTGGCGGCTACACCACAAAAGAGATGAAACAGCGGCTCTCTGTTCCGGAAAAGAAACCGCTTGCAGACCACCTCCCGACTGTTACAATAACCGCAAAGAATCTGGCAACTGAAATCACGAACTTCAATGTGGTTGACAAAGATATTAGAGGACAGGACGCTATATGCGGGGAACATGTCCAGAATAATTCAGATGTCCGCGATCTCTTAATCCGCCGTGGAATCGTACCGGAGAATCTTCCGGCAGAAGAGGATATCAAAAAGATTGAAAGGCGGGTAAAGTCTCAGAATAAAAAACTTCCCGAATCATCTCAGGGTTTTGAGAAAAACAGCCGTTGATATGGGAGGGGTCTATTTATGACCTCCTGCCGCATACAAATACAAAGACATGTCAGCAAAGCAGGAAATTCTTGAGACACTCAGGCGCGAGTTCCCGTATCTTCAACAGCGGTTTGGTCTGGTGCTGCTCAGGCTTTTCGGCTCGGTATCACGCGGAGAGGATACAGAGACCAGTGACATTGATTTGCTCTATATTTTCCAGCCGGAGTATGATACGTACCACAATACTTTTGCACTGCATGAATACCTGACCGCTCTTTTCGGAAGGAAAGTGGATTTGGTGTCAGAAGAGTGGAGCGGTGAGCGTTTCTTATCCTACGCTCTGCAGGATTCCGTTCTTCTGGGAGAATCTGCCTGATGTTCCGCCGCTGAAACTGCGGATAGAAGAAATCATCAGGGAAATGAAAAAATAACTTATCCTCTTTTTTAGTGTCTCTTCAGAAACGAGATGACAAACCCGCCGCTTGAGATAAGCGTTAAGATGCAGGCGAGGAAAAATCCAATCTGCGGAACCGTTTCCGTCTGGTATGCCGCGGCGATTCCGAAAAAGACTGCGGCACAGAAGAACAGGATGCCGGGGATGAGTTTTGTTACGTCAGTCATAAAAAAAAGGTGGGGTTATGGGCTGACTCTGTGGCGGTCACGCGGGAAGAGAACACCCTCTCTGATATTCTGGAGACCGAGCATGGTCATGATAAGACGCTCAGTTCCAAGACCCCAGCCTGCATGCGGCGGCATACCGTATTTGAACGGGTTTAAGTAGAAGTCGAATGCGTCAACGTTTAATCCCTTCTCCTTAATCTGCTGGACAAGCAGGTCGTAGATGTGGCATCTCTGTGCACCGGAGGAGAGTTCCATTCTCGGGTGCATCATATCGAATGCACGGCAGACTTCCGGTCTGTCTAAGAACGGCATGGTGTAGAATGGTCTGGTAGAGGAAGGCCACTCGGTGATGAAGTACATGGTACCCATCTTTTCTCCGATGATTCTTTCTGCTGCAGAGGATAAGTCGTCGCCGAAGACGAGCGGTTCTCCGCCTTCGGTGGAGATGGCGATAGCCTCTTCGTAGGTGATTCTCGGGAACGGAACGGCTGGAACCTGGAAGTCTTCGATTCCCAGGGTTGCGAGTGCATCTGCGCAGTGGTCTTTGACGTACTGGTATGCGTATGCAACGACGTTTTCGAGAACAGACATGGCGTCTTCCTGGTCTGCGAAGGACATTTCGATATCAATCGAGGTTGCTTCGTTTAAGTGGCGGACGGTGTTGTGTTCTTCTGCACGGAAGATTGCACCGATTTCAAAGACGCGGTCGAATCCTGCGCTCATGAGCATCTGTTTGTAGAGCTGCGGGGACTGGTTTAAGAATGCCTCTTTGTCGAAGTATGCGAGCGGGAAGAGTTCGGTTCCTCCTTCGGTTGCGGCTGCGACAATCTTCGGGGTCTGGGTCTGGGTGAATCCGTGGTCCCAGAGGTATTCGCTGATTGCGCGAAGAACTGCGCTTCTGATCTGGAAGATGGCGTTTACTCTCGGCTTTCTTAAGTCAAGGTATCTGTTGTCAAGGCGGGTGTCTAAGTCTGCCGGGACTTTTTCGGAGACGTCAAGCGGAAGCGGAGTTGCTGCACGGGAGAGTACCGTTAAGGTCTCCGGGACAAGTTCTCGTCCTCCCGGGGCTTTTTCGGTTGCTTTGACAACACCGACGCACTCGACGACGGACTCACGGGATACTTCCTTTAATGCAGCGAGGACTTCTTCAGAGACCTTTTTCTTCGGGATGGTGACCTGAAGGATGCCTGTTCTGTCACGGACAAGTAAGAAGGTAAGACCGCCTAAGTCTCTTTCTTCGTGAACCCAGCCAGCAACGTGTGCTGTGCCGATTTCCGGGGTGACTTCTTTTATTGGTATGCGCATAAAATCTCTTATGTATTGGACGTCAGGATAGATTATAGTTTGCAGGGATAGTGATAGCTCGTCATGTTTAGATACTCTTTTTTACGGTTGCAGGAACACCGGCTACTAATACATTATCTGGAACGTCATTGATTACAGTTGCACCAGCAGCGACGACCGAGTTTTCACCTATTTTCATTTCATGAATTACATTACAACCCATACACATCCAAGAATGTTTGCCGATATGCACACTTCCTGCTACAGTTGCATTTGGAGAGAGATGTACTCCATCTGAAATCCTACAATCATGTCCTACAACAGCAGCTGTTCCAATAATACAGGCTTTTCCAATTTTAGTGAACGGGTTTATGATTGCGTTGGCTGAAACCACTGTTCCATCTCCAATCTCAGAGAATTGGCTAACAATTGCTGTTTTGTGGATGATTGTAGCCAATTTAATCCCTTCTGCTTCTAATTTATTTGAGAGATTTAATCTGGCAGAGTTGTTTAAACCCACAGCGACAATTACCTCATCAAAATTCTCCCGAATGTATTCAAAAGAGGTTCTGTTCTGGTCTAAGAGTTCATAACCGTCAATACCGCCAGTTTCAACCTCATTACTCATAAAACTAATTTTAGTGTATTTGCCTGTTGATAAAGCACATTCAAGAACTACTTTTCCATGCCCATGTGCTCCGACAATCAAAAGATTAGTCATAGTATTATTATAAGTAACTTACTTACAATAAATTTTACCTACTTGCTTAATCTAATAATTGCACATGCTGAATCATATTATAACATATGGCAAGGTCAAAATTTAATCCGGCAACCTCGGTGACATTCAGAATGCCGGATATCGCTCTTGAAAAACTCGATAAACTTGCCCTTGAAAACAGCCACGACAGAACAGCGGAGATTAATGAGGCATGCCGCCACTGGATAGATATCGGTGGAGCTTCCGGAAATGAGACGCTTACTCAGCAGAAGGTTTCAGCACTTGGAGAAGAGCTTGCGTGTATGAACGCCCGTCTGGAAAAACAGGAAGAGGCAATTTTGCTGTTGAAGGAAACTATTGACAGACTTGAGAAAAATAATTCCACCCTCCTTGCGGTAATCGAGAGCAACGAGCATACAATAAAACGGCTTCTGGAAACGATATCCAGACAGCAGTGAATATATCTGAGACTCTTCTCCGCTATTTTTCCATAAAAGTTACTGCCGCTCCGGATTTATTTGGAAGAAGAAAATCCGCGAATCGGCGCGAATCTCTGACGAATCGCGTTCCGTTACCCGGACTCTCACACGTCTTTCAGACGTGTTCGTGGCATTCGCCAGCGTCCGGCGGAACGCTTGACTCGCGCTTCCGGCGCTCGCCGAAAGGAGCGAGGTGAGGAAAGGAATAAGCACGACGAAAAGGAGTACACTCGCATTATTCAGTATTCTTTGGAAGATTCTTCTCCTGATACCGGGTATTTGTATAAACTCTGCGTTCCCATTCGAGACGCTTCTTATGTCCAAAATTCAGAAGGATTCCCAACTGAATGCCGGTCGCTTTTAGATAATTGATAACCTGCGCAGTATCAGAGGAGGTTAATCTGTCTGCGGCTTTGAGTTCAAGAATAATTTTATCATCTACAATAATGTCGGCGATATATTTCTTGTTGAGAGGTTCTCCTTTGTAGTACACAGTAATTTCTTTCTGAGATTCAAATGGAATACCTCTTTCACGCAATTCCACTTCAAGTGCTTCCTGATAAATTGCTTCAAGAAATCCTGAACCCAGATTGTTATAGACAGAAAAAGCACACTCCATTATTTCGTGTGATTCATCCCGATACAGAATAAAATCCTCATCCTCAGGCATGATGAATAATTTGTCTAAAAGGAGATAATTCTATCCCCGCTTCACATATCTCTGCGAGCGCCGGAAGCGCGAGTCAAGCGTTCCGCCGGACGCTGGCGAATGCCACGAACACGTCTGAAAGACGTGTGAGAGTCCGGGTAACGGAACGCGATTCGCCGGAGATTCGCGCCGATTCGCGGATTCCCTTTTTTTATTATAATGATAAAGGCTATTGCATATACCTATTCGGAAAATGCAGTCACATTTAATTACTCCCGGCTTCAATTTTAGTGAGAGAAAAGTTTTGGGAGGATAGCGTATGTTTCATTATATCTGGCCAATAGTATTAGTTATCCTGTCAAACGTGATGTATCAGCTTTGTGCCCGGAGGATGCCAAACAGTGTTGACCCGTTTGCCGCCCTTACCGTAACCTATCTGGTAGGCGCCGCCGCATCTCTTCTTCTGTATCTTCTGCTGCACAAAGGCGGCAATATCCTTGAAGAGTTCAGCCAGATAAACTGGGTGCCGTTTATCTTTGGTCTGGTAATTGTCGGAATAGAGGTTGGGTGGATTTTTGTGTACCGGGCAGGCTGGCAGGTAAGTACGGCGCCGATTGTCCAAAGCGCTATCGTTGCGGTGATTCTTATCATACTGGGTTTCCTTCTCTTCAAGGAATCCATGACCTGGAACAAGATTCTTGGAATTGCTGTCTGTATCTTGGGGCTGTTTTTCATTAACCTGAAACCGTGACCCGTCTGCAAAATCATAATACCTTCAGGCGACCTATAGTATTTTGTGCAGATACCCGGCATATGAAAGGCCCCCGCCTGACCGATACGCAATCGCGTGGGATGAGGGACGGGACAACAGGATATGCCACAGGCACCCCCTGCCTGGTCAAAGATTCGCGAGGACATGCAATAGCATCCGGTGAACGGTATCGGTTAACGGCAGGGGACAGACCTTTTGATTTGGGGGTTTCCCCGGTTATTTCCGAGATTCTATTGGTTACGGTAACGGTTCTTCTGGCAGTCGCAGTTGCCGCATCACTTTTCGGTCTTTTTCCAGTTCCGTATGCGGAAGAGGAGACGCCGGAGATTCTGGAGATTGTTTCCATCTCGCATTTTTCCGATGCGGAAAAACTCACCTATGCCGGCATTATCACGCTGAAGAACGTCGGGCATGAGGATATCAGAAACCGCGAGCACGGGATGTATATATTAGTGAATGAAGAGAGAACCCGTGCAGTAATCGAGACACTTTCTTCGTCTGATTTTATCCCGACTCATCATTATGGTGTCCGGCTTCTCAAAGGGGCAGGTCCGCACGGTGATGTCTGGGAAGCGGGAGCGTCCGGTGTTGTTGACCTGTCGGATAAGATGGTTCAGGCAGGGGATTTGGTGACTGTTGAGGTGTATCACCGGGGAACGGGAGATATTATTTCCCGCTCGGAGCTTTATGCCCCGTCGGTTTTTGTTCAATGAGAACATATATCCTCATCCCAAGCGAATATAGTAAGCATACTATGCCGAAACACTGCGATATTCCGGTAAAACAATTCATCCCCAGAGCAGGGATGACCGTAAACGAACTCATTACGGAGATGGGCCATGCCGGAGCCTACAACGGAGGAAGCCTTTTCGGAGCTGTCGAGCTCTACGAAAAGATGCTCAGCGACCCGGATATGACGAAATTCTTCGGTCTTTCCGGTGCTATGGTGCCTGCCGGAATGGGAGGCGTTGTCTCTACGCTGATGGAAAAGGGACACATTGATGTCTTAACCTCTACGGGTGCAAACTTAACCCACGATATTATTGAGGCAATCGGATGCCACCACTACAAGGGAACAGCCGAGTGTGACGACCTTGAGCTCAGACAGGATGAGATTAACAGAATCTATGATGTCTTCCTGCCGAACGAAGCATACATTGAGCTCGAGGACTTCATTCAGGATGTCTATTCCAGCCTGCCGGAAAAGCCGATTACTATCAGCGCTCTGCTTCGCACGATTGGTGAACAGCTTGACACGGGTATTCTTGCAACCGCGGCAAAGAATGATATCCCGGTGTACTGTCCGGCATTCCAGGACTCTGTTCTCGGTCTGCAGTACTGGATGTACTCGCAGTTCCACAAGAAGACGATTCTCGATGCAATCGGTGACATGCACAACCTGATGAATACGGCATTCAACGTCAAGAAGGCAGGAGCGGTCTTTGTCGGCGGCGGTGTGCCGAAGAACTTTACCCTCCAGACCATGCTGATGACAGAGAACGCTTTTACCTATGTCATTCAGTTAACCGGAGACCGTCCCGACTTAGGCGGACTTTCCGGCGCAACGCTTGATGAGGCAAAGTCGTGGGGTAAGATTGGGGAAGGCGGTGTCGGTATCACGGTTTACGGTGATGCTACTATCACGCTTCCGGTCTTGGCTACCGCAACACTCGAACGTCTGGAGGGACGCAAATAATGGCAGATTTATTATTAGCACTTGATGTGAAAGGAAAGGAAAAGGCAGTCGAAGTCGCAGAAGCCTGTGCTGGCGAGATTGACGCGATTAAAATCGGATATCCGCTTGTGCTGTCCGCAGGTCTTGGTGTGGTAAAGGAGCTTGCAAAGTTTGGAACGCCGATTATTGCAGACTTTAAAGTAGCAGATATCCCAAACACCAATTCCCTTATCTGCGAGGAGGTCTTTGCGGCAGGATGTTCCGGTATCATTACGCACGCATTCTGCGGTGAGGATTCCCTTTCCGCAATCGTTGACGGAGCACACGCTCACGGCGGCGAAGCATATGTGGTCTGCGAGATGAGCCACCCGGGAGCACTTACCTTCTTAACCGGAGCAAACGCAGAAAAAATGGCAGGTATGGCAAAGGCTGCTGGTGCAGACGGAATTATTGCCCCGGCTACCCGCCCGGAGAGAACCGCAGTCCTTCGCGAAATTATCGGAAATGATATGAAGATTTGTTCTCCGGGTGTTGGTGCACAGGGTGCACAGCCGGAGGATGTGAAGAAGTATGTTGACGGTATTATCGTTGGCCGTGCAATCTATGAAGCAGAGGATGTAAAGGCAGCCGCCCACGCATACAAGCTTCGCTGTATCTAATTTTCAAAGATACAGTTCTCTTTTTTTCCGCCTGTTACTGTCCAGTAGAGACAGGGGGTGCAGAATATTTTCCGGCAGAGGAGAAATGCCGGCTGGTGTTTGTTTCGGATGTCGTATGCGATGAAGTCGGGTTTTGCGATGATGTTTGTTATCAGGCTGGTGATGAGTATCCGCTCCCAGAGAGGGATTGCTTTTGCGTCCGGGTCTTTGAAGCGGGAGGAGAGTTGTCCTCTGAGAACTGCGGGGCGGTTTTTAGCAAACCATCTAAGGACGAGGGGGGAGAAGGATTCGACGGCGATTTCTCCCGGGTATCCGCTGATGAGGTCTGCGGTTTTTTCGCAGATTTCTGCGCAGTCGAACTCTGCTTTGATTTCTATCAGGAGCGGGGTGCCGCCTGCTTCCTGTATTGCTTCGGCAAGGTGCGGGATGGTTTCTTTTGTGTTGAAGAGGGGGATTGTTTTCAGTTCCGCGTAGGTGATGTCTGAGATTCTGGTATTCATCCCGGCAGCCCGAAGCAGTGTTTCGTCGTGGAATACTATTGGTTCTTTGTCTTTGGTGAGTCTTACGTCGAGTTCGATTCCAACGCTTTCTTCCCGGGCACGGCGGAATGCGGAAAGGGTGTTTTCCGGGATTTCCCTGCTGTGGAGTCCGCGGTGGGCAAAGGGGTGTCTGCAGAATGTTTGTGCTTCTCTCCGCTTTTTTGATGAGGGGCGGATGAGAAGGAGGAAGAGGAGGATGAGAGCGGCGGCGAGGATTAGGATGTACACGGATGTTATGTTTGTTTTGTGATGTTATAATGGGGCACTTTCGCGAAAAGGGGCACAGCCGCACGCCTTTCAGTCGTGCTCAGTGCCTGTCTTTGCTCAGTACCCCTCGCTCCACTCGGGGCACTTTCGCAAAAACAGGCACTTTCGCACCGCGCGGTATGGGGTTTATATAGTTGAAAATCATAGGTGTAATTGGAGATCATATATGGATGCAAGACAAATCCAACAGATTACCGACAGAATCTCCCTGAATTTACAATCGAAAGGAGTATCGCCGGATACGCAAAGCATTTTTGACAAGCTCGCGGCTTATATCAACGATTTTGGTGTAGTGCCGTCTGAGGCGGAACGCAAGGTTCTCTCGGATCAGTACAAGAAGTATGACATTCCGGAGGAGACAAAGCCTGTTTCCCAGCCGTCCGCATCTTCCGGAAATGAGGTGGTAAATCTCGCAGACATCCAGGAAAGCGACTGGGTGACTGTCGAGGTGAAGGTTGTCTCTCTGCAGCCGCCAAACTCGCCTGCAATTTCCCAGACGGGAATTCTTGCAGACAGCACAGGAGCTGTGCGGTTTGTTACCTTCTCGAAGGCATCGGAACTTCCTGAACTTGAGCTGGAGAAATGGTACCGCATTGAGTCTGCGGTTGTTGATTCCTTCCGCGGAGCACTGAATCTGAAGATGCATTCCGGTTCGAGAATCTCTGAGATTGAGGATGACCGCTGTCTTGTCCCGGCATCGCCCACTCCGGTTGCCGAGATTCGCCCGGGGGTTGTTCCGTGCATCCATGTAAAATATGTTGACGAGTGGGAATCCAGAAGCGAACGGATGATGCAGACCGGACTTGTCGCAGACGAGTCGGGAAGAATGAAGTTCGTTATGTGGAATGACCCGAATAAGGAGAAGCTGAAGGTAGGTTCGGTTTACACAATCTTCTATGCAAGTGTTGACGAGTTTAACGGCAGATACTCTCTGACGCTGAACTCTGCAATGTGGCTTGAGGATGATGAGGCAGCCATGCCGAATATTCAGATTCGCTCTTCTGCTCCAACAGAGCCTCTCCCGGTTTCCCGTGTTCGTGATTTACAGACCGGATATGCAAGTGTGCGGGTGAAGTTTGTTGAGGAGTGGGAGTCGAGAAGCGAGCGTATGCTCCAGACCGGTCTTGTCGGTGATGAGTCGGGAAGGATGAAGTTTGTTATCTGGAAGGATGACAAGAAGCAGCCGCTTGAGTTAGGACGCATCTATCAGATTACGAATGCAAAGGTGGATGAGTTCAACGGCAGACTTTCTCTTTCGCTGAATCCGGCGGAGTATTCTGTTCTGGAAGAAACGGCAGACTTTGAGGTTGGAACGCAGCTTGATGAAATCAGCGGTTCTCTGGTGCAAATTTCAAAGGGTTCCGGTCTTATTAAGCGCTGTCCTGTTGAGGGCTGCGGTCGCGCACTTTCGAAGCAGAATTTATGTCCGGTTCACGAGATTCAGAATAACTATACGTATGATATGCGCATTAAGGCGGTTGTGGATGACGGACACAAGGCGCATAATGTGTTAATCGGTCGTGAACTGACGGAGGAGATTTCCGGAATGACGATGGATGAGGCGATTGATATCGGAACGAGCAGTCCGCTTGGTCTCGATGAGGTTCTTGTTCAGTTAACCGAACGCCTGTGCGGCAGATATGTGCGCTGTAAGGGTTCGATGTTTGATAACCGTATGATGGTGAGGTCTGTTGAGTTTATGAAGTATGATGCATCCGAGGTTGCGGCGCTGATGAATCGCGCCGGTGAGAATGCGGAGGGTACCTTATGAGCGAGTTTGTCAGTCAGACGATGTATGAGCGCGAGCCGGCAAAGCGGGTTTTTGCAGCGGAGCTGCGTGAGGCTTCGCGTACTATCCGGGACACCGGGGATGAGAAGAGTCCGACGTATCTGCTTCTTCCAACCGGAGAGCGCTGCAACCGTATTCTGATTGCCGGGGCAATTACGGATAAGAGCAAGGCAGGAGATCAGAATGTGCAGTATCGTGCGAAGGTTTCTGATCCAACCGGTATGTTCTATATTAGTGCAAGTTCGTATCAGCCGGAGGCTATGCTTCAGCTGGCGAAGATTGATACTGATATGCCGTCCTTTGTGGTTGTTGTCGGAAAACCGAATACGTATACTACGCCGGAGGGAAGGGTTCTGGTTTCTGTGCGTGCGGAGGCTGTGCAGGTTGTTGACCGCGAGACCCGCGATCTGTGGATTCTGGATACTGCGCGCGCAACTCTGGACAGGGTTGATGCTATGTTCGGCGCGGATGGGGCTGTTTCTGCTGATGCGGCACTCGCAAAGGAGACATATCCGCAGAAGGCAGAGCACTGGAAGAAGGTCGTATTCGAAGCGCTTTCCAAATTGGTCTAACCAATCTCCTTTTTTCGAGGGTGTGTGGTGCACTCTGATTAATTTCGAAGCTTATTTATGCTTCTGCATACAACTATGTTACCTCGCAAGTCAGACAGTCACTCTCCCTGAGTGGACTGAATCTGAGGCCTTGCCATGCTTTACTTTCTTCGAAGCAAGTTGCTTCGAAGGGTTTATAAGTTCTAATGACTAATATGTTAGAGCACCT
>JAFQBW010000047.1 GCA_017399555.1 Methanocorpusculum sp. | reverse complement strand
TCTGACGGGCGATTGGGTTAATCACCGCGAGTATGGTATGCAGTTTAAGGCAAGTACCTATGAAAAGGTGCAGCCGTCTACAGAAGAGGGTATTTTGCGCTACCTCGGCTCAGGCATCATCCGCGGCATCGGTCTTGCAACCGACATTTCCTGTAACACCAAGTAGATAAACGTAGCTAAAGTCCCATCGCACATCATGGAACTCGATAAACCCATCTGGCTGACCGTATGGCGGCGTAGTTTCCACCATGCCGGACTGGGTACACATCGTCAGTGTGTTACCATTGACCTTGAATTCAATTACATTCATGTCGTGTAAACTGAACGGAGCATGGATGTTGTCACGTACGATTCTCCTCAACATTATTCCTCCAATCCAACAGGCCGCATAGTTATCTACTGGACATCAAAAATGCCGACAACTTTTTCGCATGTGCAGCAGAAGTGAGCATTGGATACTTTTGTCTGTTTCGTGAGCATATTGGTCTCATGTTCAATGACCCTGTTTTCAGTCAGCACCAGTCTGCCCAACGGGCCACGGTCAAATGTCTCCATCGGTACCCAGCGGACAAGGGTGCCGTCAATCAGCAGGCCGCCGGCTTCCATCTCATTGCCACAGGTAGGACATTTCATGGTTTTCTTCTCCTCAGTAGGCTTCTCCAATATCAGAGAATTCATGGGTCTCGATACTGTAGTGGAACAGATGTTTGGATAGGGTGTGGTCGCCGCTCTCCATGATGCTCTGGACAGTCACTTTTAAGTTATGAACACGGTCATCGTCACCGGCCGGCACCATCAAGATGACATCCCTTGCAGGTACAGCCATAATGAAATCCTCCTGATATTGCTGGCCAATGAATTCGGCAATGCCGGGGATGCAGATGGCGCAGGCCTCAAAGTTACCGCCGCACACAAGACCGTTGCCGCCCCAGCTCGTCTCAGCGACACGATACTCTACATCGCGCAGCAGGTTGTTGCAGGCTTTCTCAAATAATTCGTCCTCTGTCACACCTTCTGGAAGCATATTGCTTTGGAGCATCTGAAATTTGTCACCCTCATCAATGACATAGAAGACGCCCAAGTCGGCTTTCCACAGATGCCAGGGTACTTGAACTTTTGCTGTCTGACCGTCATTTGCAGTAAATGTGATTTCGCCGCCGGCCATACTGCCTTCCAGCTGCTTAATCCATGGATATACTTTGTCAAAAGTCAGCTCGTTTGCCATATCTGTTTCCTCCGTGTATGAGACGAGTTAATGGTGGTGTGTCTATGGATATTTTAACGGAATGCCTTTGACAATGCAAGAGAATGATGAAACAGCGGCACCCGGCGTTAAATCCGGATGCCGCTGCTTATTGCTGCGGGGTAATTATACGTTAGGCATTTTGGCGGTGGGCATCATAAGCACTTTGCCGGTACCGCGATAAACATTGACCAGACCTTCGCCGGACGCGGCGGAGCCGATGAGAGACTTGCCGGAGCGCTCCACAGTAAAGTCCAGACTGCCGCTCCACGCGATAGCGAAGTTGCCGTCGATTTTCAGAACGTCATTATTCAGGGTGATTTCCACCAGCTCCTCTCTCGGACACTCGGTTTCGACGCAGAAGATACCGCGGCTGCCATTGAGACTCAGATTGAACAGACCCTCATTGCCGGCGACAGCGGAGGAGAGGTTGGAGCGCATGACGGCTTTGTGTTTGAGACTGGAGTCGCAGGCCAGGAACAAACCGTCGTCCAGAACGACAGAGCCGTTCCACTCTGCAATATCCATCAGGAGCAGATGACGATAGGTAGGCTCCAGCACCAGCATGCCGTCGCCCGTGTACTCGGGCTTAATGGCAGACTCACCGGTTACACTGCCGCGGACAGCCTTGGAGAAGAAATCACCAACGCCCTTGACGCCGGTGGTGGCATTCACATTGCCGAGCATCCACTGCATGGCGCCGGCCTGAATGGTAATGGGTGCTTCCTTGAGGTCGCAGACCACCTGGCGTTTGCGAACATTCATCTGGGCACAGTAAAAAGCTGTAATTGCGCTACCCGGAGTCACGCTCAGGTCGCGCTGGTATTCGATGACACGGAAAGGCCCCTTTTGGTCAAGGGTCTTGATATCATCGTTATCCATGAAATTAGAAACTTGATAAGACATATGGCGTACCTCCATAGATGTATTTGCGGTGTGATAGACAACACCGGAGTCCAGTTTACAGGAAATCGAAGTATTTTACAATACTGTAAATCGACTGTGCGCCAGAAGGAAAGAGGAGCTATCCAAATCAAGCTGGATAGCCCCTCTGTTTTGGCCGTGGTCAACCAAGCCAATTCTGATAGTAGGCAATGACACCCAGTACGCCGCCGATAGCGGCAAACAGCAGGGTGGAGACGACTGTCACCACTTTTTCCCGTGGCGACATCTTTTTCTGGCTCTTTTCACTTGCATCCATGGCAATGCTCCTTTCCCTATGATGCCTTATCATAGGTCAGAAAGCCTGTTGGGAACACCTCCAGAATGTGGAAATCAGTCTGCGGACCGTGGAATGGGGAGGAAAATCAACCGAGCCAGCCATAGTTATATGCCAGGATGCCAAGAATCGCGCCGACAGCAGCAAATAACGCGATGAATGCCCGCTCCATCTTTTGCGCGGATGTCAGCGGCGGTTTCGTGGGGGAGGAAGGAGCCTGTGTCGGCTGTTCCGATGGTTTTTCCTCGACACCAGCAGATGACCGCTGGCCACGCAGAAGTTCATCCGCAGTAACACCCAATACGTCCGCTAATTCCGTGAGAATAGAGATATCCGGGCTTCCTGCGCCAGACTCCCATTTTGAAATCGTCTTATTGGATAAATTGAGCTGGTCAGCCAACTGCTGCTGCGTAAAGCCCTTTTCTTTTCGCAGCTCTGCAATCAGCTTTCCGGTACGTGCATTGTCCATAGCGGTCACCTGTTCTCCGAAATCATTTGCATCAAAAGTCTACCATATCAGACGCCCCTTTTCAATGATGAAAGGGAGGAAGGAGTCTATGTAAAAGTATGCTCAAGCCGCATGGCGTCCGACTCCCAATCACATATTCCCGGTTCATCAGTTCCATAGTGACACGGATAAAGAATGCGCAGCCATTGCTTTCAGGGCGGGGAAGGGAGAGGAGGATAAAACGGATACCGGAATAACAAACAGGAACATGGGCGCCGTGGCACCCGTCGCAGAGAGCCAATGGGTGAGGGCCGCTTTGGGACTGCACGATACCAAGTCGGAATCAAGAGGTTAGAGACTTCAAAGGAGCACGAATTGATGAGCGGACGTTGAAGCGTAATTCAGGACATTTTCGGGGCACATACACGGATGTATGGGCGGTGATTTTGATATGCGCGGCAGAAATAGCAGCGGAACACATCCGAAACAGATAAGTTGGCAGTCTCAATTTCCAAATTGACCTTTTTATTCTCTAAGAAGGGGCGCAGATTTAATCGCGGGCAAATGGCCCATCAAAACCCTATGTCGACGAAGCAGTAATGTTATCTGAAAATACATACAGGAAGTGGTCTGGCAAATACAAGGTGTATGTATGGGACTACAAACAGGTAGAAAGGCGTGATTATTGCGGAACTGGAGAAAAAAGATGGGAATATCCGAACGATTTTGCTTGAAATCATACATACTGATTTTACCCCACTTTTGAAGGGAGGACCTGCCTATGAAGCTGATGTTGGGAGCTGTGGAGATACCAATCAGGCAGACAGATGTCGTTCTTGCCAGAAATGCGGTGAATGCTTTTTTGGAGACAACAAAAGCCGGCGCTGACAGGGTGAACAGTTCCAGCCTCTATTTCACGACACTGCTGATGATGTATAAGAAATCGACGGAGCTGCTGTATGAACTGGGCGTAGATAATCTGAAAATCGTCATGGATATGCTCAACGGTTCGGAGGAGCAGTAGCGGAACAATGAAGGAGGATAGGATGGCAATTATCGAATATGGTACCCCGACCACGCGGACAGTAGACGCAAGATATTATCTGCGTGAATATGATGAAGTTCTAATGGGAAAGCGAAAGACCTACTCGGCATCGTGCATGAATAAGGCGCAAGGGTCGAAGACCAGCTCGGAGATGCTGCACTACATATTCAGCTACTATTTGCGCTGGACACCGGAGCAGGTTCGTGATTGCCTAACGCCGGAAATCGTCAAAGCAATGAAACTGGAATCTCTTATCAACCGGATTCCCTCTCCACCGGAAATCAATCGGGAAGTGGACCTTTATTTTGTAGCATGGCACATCTATCCAAGAACAGTCAATGTCAGTAAAGCAGAACTGGTTGTCAAAGTATATACGGATGTTATCAGTGGACGGGCCAGCAAATTCCCCAAAAACTACTTTGATGGAAACGATGGTTATGTCCGGGCAAGGCTCTTATTTCTCATTATGGTGCGGGAATACCTTAGCTTTGAGTCCGCCGAGCAGATGTACGCGTTCTTTGCCAATGATGCTGGTCGCAGAGCCATCAACCAGTACAAGCTCTCTGTCCCGCTCCGGGAGCTTTATGCCTCGCCGCTTGATTACCTGCATGACGCACTGCGGAAAGAACAGAAGGACGATGTGCTTTACGCGAAATACAGTGCCGGCGTCAAAAAGAGAGTGGATAAGGGATTCATCAAGGTAGGCGACCAAAGGCATGAGGAAGGAGGGGAGAAATATGCAGGATAAGACCGTCTACACATATGGCGGCACATCTGACTGTGGGTATGGCAGAGAAGTGAATGAGGACTTCTTTGATTTTGTCGTGCTGTCGGATACCACCTTGTTTGCGCTGGTAGCCGATGGCGCAGGCAGCAAGCAGAATGGTCTTGGGTTGCAGCCGGCAGTTGTGGCCGCTTCGGAAATCACAGAAGCTGTCCGGCGTCTGTATGCTTGTGACCCCGAAATGTTTCTGGCACATCCCGCGGAGATGCTTTTGGAAGCGGTCAATGTAGCCAACAGGGTCGTAGGCGCATTTAAAGTGGCCAATGAGGAGCTGTACTCTGGCTTTGGCGTTTGCCTCAGTTGCTGCCTCGTCTATGAGAACAGCAAGTTCTGTTTTGCCCATTGTGGGAACAGTAGAATCCACCTGCTGCGGTTACAGAGCGACGGCAGTTCCCGCATTATCCAACTGACGCAGGACCATACAAAGGCAGCACAGTTGATGCAGGAAGATGTGATAAAGGGAGAGGAATACTACAGCCACCCTGCAAGATATGTTTTCACCAGCGGGATTGGTATTGCCGCGACGCCGGAAATACAGACCTACTCCGGCCAGCTTCGTAAGGGAGATATTCTGCTGCTCACCACAGATGGCGTCCACTACGCTATCAGACCCGAGGCAATGGGTGATATCGTCCTGCAGGCAGGGAACTTGTCTGCAGCAACAAAAGGTCTGACAGACGGGGCCAGAATGCTTAAAATGGAGGATAACGCCACAGCAGCACTTGTATTCGTCCATAAGGATTGATATTGACATTTGATATATTGTGTTATATGATAGGGAAAACGAAAGGAGGATAGGTCATGAAATTATCGAAGCCGCTGGGCATCTGTTCAATTATCGCAAACAGCATCGTGGATTATGTTTTGGAGCATCCGGGTATGGAACCTGTTGAGGCGTATAATGATTGGGTTCAAACCGTGGCCATCTCCAGACACTTTCCCATGAACCGTCATGACCTGGCGCTGTTTGCATTGGAGCAGTTCGACATCTACATCAGCCGCTGCGACGCGGACTCTCTGCTCTGTTGCCAGCAGATTGAGGATGCGGCCGCCATGCGGATGCGCTGTGCGTCATAACCAAGGATATAAAGAGAAGCTGAACGGGCTTGACGCCTGTTCAGCTTCTTTTTTACAGCTTTCCAGTGTATTTGCGATAGTAGAACAATCCGGAGTATGCGGCAGGTATCCCAATCCAAATAAAGAGGGGAGCAAGAAACCATACTTTTATCCAGAGGTCAAAGTCCATCTGGAATGTAGCGCCGGCAAAACACAGGACGCCGATGGGCAGGGAAATGTACCCAAGAATGCGATGGGCAACAATCCATGTTTGTTCATCCCGTACCGTCCATGGGAGCCGTAAACCTGTGTAGCGGTTAAAAGGCAGCTTTGGCGCAATGTTGCCAAAGACAATCACGAGAACTGCAAGAAAGGCGGAGAAGAAATACTTACCCTGCGCTTCCGAGAGATAAATAACGCCTTTCTCAATGAGGAATGCAAAGACAACAACACCAGCGACAACGACCACATTGAAAACAGTGACAAAGCGGACCGTTTTGAGCTTTGGGTTATCCTCTGAAACATTGGAAAGGCTGGCAAGGTTCCGATACAGGATAAAGAGGGCGGAGAGCAAACAGGTGAGGACCATCACAGAGGAGAGAACATCGTTGCGGATGAGCAGGGCAACAAGAAGGGCCAGAAAGGATAAACCGCTGATAAGCGACTTTGACTTATTCACATTCACCGGCAAGACCTCCCCTTAACTCTTTTGCAGCCTTACCCTCAAACAGCTCCGTCATATATACAAGCATTTCCTGCATGGCGGAAAGGTTGAGGGAGTATATGATTTGCGTTCCGCGGCGCTCTGATGTCACGATTTCAGCTTTCCTCAATACGTCCAAGTGCTTCGAAACCGTAGGTTGTGCGATATCGAACTGCTCCACGATTTCTCCGGCGCTCATGTTTTTCCAGCGGAGCATCCGGATAATTTCCCTACGGTACGGATTGGAAAGGGCATGGAAGAATTCGTCATTCATTCCGACTCACCTCCACAGATTAAATCGTCAGCCAGCTATATAGCGAGATGGCTATATAATAAATATAGCGAATTGGCTATATAATGTCAATAGATAAAAGAAAACTGTGGTCAGGAAGCAGTTTGCATCCCGGCCACAGCTGATTTGTGCTATGAATCGATACCAAGCAGTATTCTTGTCATCGGGTCCAGTCGGCCACGAATAACGCGGCGGGTGTCTCGAAGCCCTGTGATTACACATTCCGACCAACCGGGGACTGTAAACCGATAGGCAGTGAAGTAGCGACCTTTTGTGGCGCGGGGCCTCCATTTGATGATTTCGCATCGGATACCGTCGATGATGCAGACTTCGCCAGTCTCTTTCTCCTCGATACCGATTTGATTTATGTCATAGTCATCGTTCATGCCCTGCACCCTCTGTCGGCAAGATACCATGCAAGATTGTAGAAGGTGGTGTCAATCTCCAGCTCTGTAGCGCCGGAGCAGAAGCTATCCACATCGGGATAGCCGTTGACAAACTGGGTAATGGGCGTCATGCCGGCGACTGTCTGGATGAATGTTACTTTCTGTTCCCGCGTGTCATAGAGGCCGTTTGCGGTGGAGGGAAGGTTGGCCATATACTGCTTGCAGGCGGAGATGATTTCCGTGCGCTCCTCGCAAGGCGTCATCTCCTTCGTTAGGTTGAACAGGGAGATAAGCGCTTTCTCATGGTCCCGCTGTAGAGCCTCAAAGGGCGACATGCCCTTGTAGGCTCCGCTGCCGATGGTGTGTAAGCCGCGGCGCCGGAAGATAGAGTAATCTTCCATCTGCGCAATCTGCTCGTTGTTCGGAATATCATCAGCCTTTTCTGCGGGAGCTTCAAGGCCCTGCACTTCCTCAATGGGCGGAGGACAGTCTGTTGCTCCAATATCTGCAGAAGCATCAGCCTGCGGCTGGTGAAGCATATACGTGGAGGCGATTTTGAAGGCGGCCTCATCCCGTTCCCGGTCAGCGCCGGTGATGATAATGATGGTGCGGCCCTTGTCCTTGAGCATCTTGATGTTAGTCATCTCTGTGGCCATTGTTTGTGTCACCACTCTTTCATTTGATTGACAACGCACCGGAACAGACCGGTGGCGAGGTCTTTGGGGTCTTTGATATGCAGGAAATTGTAGCCATACATCTCCTTATGGATTTCCGGCCTTGCGTGTCCGACAAGAATGCCGACCACAGTCGCGTTCTTGGACGCCTCTCGTATGGCCAGCTTCGTATCTGTAATGCCGTCTACCGAACTGTATGCGCCGCAAGCTGGCTGTCCGTCGGATATGACAATCAGAAGCTTATGTATCTGTGGCTTGGACTCCAGAAGGCTTGCAGCATAGCGGATGCTGTATCCGTCAAAATTGTTTGCTCTGGATGTGGCGCTCATGAGCCGCAGCCGGTCCCGTTTTGTGTTTCTGCCGGTCAAAAAGTGCTCGTGGTAGACATCAACGCCTTTGGTATCCGCAGTAAAGCCGAAGATGGAGGTGGGAAGGTCCATTTTGCCAAAGACTTCTGCCAATACAATGGCGGCGGTCCGTGCCTGGGCAATGGAGTTTCCACCCATGCTACCGCTATTATCGATGGCGATACAGATATGAACGTCACTGCGGGAGGGGACCCTTCGTTTTGTAAAAACTCTGGCTCTCATGCGGCCGGAGGAAAGACGTTTCATGCTGGCCTTCCCGGATGTGCGGTACGTCGTTTCTCCAGCGTCCTGCCGCAAAACGCGCTCCAGCTGATGGGTCAGCTTATTGATGGTCGGTTGCAGTGGAGCAACGACAGTCTGATAAGCGGCAGCCAGATTAGCTTCCTGCTCCATGTTGATGGTTGAACGGTCATTTTTACATCGGACGCCTGAACACACTTTCTTATAGCCGCCTGTGCGGACTGAATAGTCCAGTGTAGCGCCGGCATCCTCCCGCTCCGCAGCGTCAGCCGCAGCTATCTCCGCCTCTATTTTTTGAAGCTCTTGTTGGATTCGTTCAGTTTCTTCTTTGGAAAGTGCGCCTTCTGCTTCCAACGACGCTGCAGCGCCCTTCATTTCTTCCGCAGAGACCGGGCCGTCTGGAATCAGGACAGTAATGTCGTCGTTGGGGCCGGGACTGCCTCCGGAACCGCCTTCCTCCATGAGCTTCTTGAACTCCTCCGGAGAAACACGCTTGAAGGTGATTTTACGGCGGCGGGAGCGGGCGTTTTCTTCTGGCTTATCTCCACTTTCCGTAGGGGACATGGGGCCTGCAGCACTTCCGCTGATGTTCCAGTTACCGCCGCGGCCGGAATCCTTGAGCAGTTCGCGGAGTATATCCAGGAACTTCTCAAAAGCCTCGTTGTTCTTGGCGTGTTTCTGCCACAGGGGACGGGAGAGTTCAAACAACTGTCGTGCGTACTTGGCTCGCATGCGGTTATCCGGTTCCTCAACGCCTTTGCTCATGATGGGCAGGCATTTGATGAAGCACTCCTCGGCTTCCTTGGAGGTGAAGTGTCCTTTTAACAGGCCAGCATCGCCAAACTGGATTGACGCATTGATAAATTGCAGGAATGGGTCATCCTGCTCCTCAATCGGGGGACTGTGGCGATAAACACAGGCGCGCATGAAATTCAGGTCGCGCATCATCTCCTTACTGACATAGAGCGGCGCGAAGAATTCAATGGACGAGTCCTCCAGAATGTTGTAAATATCCTGCATGAACTGCTGCTCGTATTTCATGAGGCTGCGGATGGTCTGGGTGTAAAGCGCTATGTTTGTTTGAAGCAGGTGCATTATTTCATGTAAAAACGTGCCGGTAATGAAGCTGATAGTTTCTTCTTCGGTGAGTTCTTTATAGTATTCATGTGCAAAGGCAATCGATACTGCACCGTTGCCCGAAGTGTAACCCAACTCGTCTCCATCTGCTTCCAGAACGCGGACCCGTGTTCCGGTGAGTGTAAAACCTATCTTTGCAAGCCGCATACGCAGCGCATGGATTTGTCTTCGTGATAATTCAGCCATTGACTCCCTCCTGTGCTTATAACGGCAGCGGCGTAATCACGCTGTCATAGACCTCTTTGGCAAGGGCCTTGTCCTTGATGGCAATGGCGCCAATCATGGTCTTGTAGATTGCTTTTTTGATGGGAGTGTTGATTCGCATCAGTTTCAGGGCGCCGAGACAGTGCCGCAGTGTGACCTGCATCACCATCTCCTCACTGCCAGCCTCGTCGGACAGGTATTTGAGGATTTTGGTATACGCCTTATAGACAGAGCGGCAATCTTTCTTGGCGTAACCCTTTGAATGAAGGATGTTGATGAACTCCTCCTTCGTCGGGTCATCCATGATGAATGTGATGGGGGAGCGGGAGGTATATGCCTCGCTCGGCACACGCGCCCCCTGCGCACCATCATTCATGGTAGAGATAATGACGCAAAGCGGATGCCGGTGTACCTCCTCGTAACCGTCTTTCATCAGAACAAAGGGGTATTCAATGGCCTGACCCAGAGCGCCCTGCATGACGCCGGGGTCAGCGAGGTTGAATTCCTCAATGACAATGATGCCGCCGTTTTGGAAGGCTTCCAGAAACGGGGTTGCCTGAAAGTTGAAACCGCCAGCCACAACTTTCGTCATGCCCTCAAAGGTGTCTTCTTCTGTGTTTTTAGATGCCTTTACAGTGTAGATGGGAAGGCCGGTTGCGGCTGACAGCGCCTCAGCGGTTGTCGTCTTGCCTGTGCCTGGTTTTCCGAGCATAATCACATTCAGATAGTTGTCCCCGATGACGCCGGTATCTATCTGGCCCGCGATGTTGATTCTGTCTACGACCTGGTTTAAGTCGTAATTTACGAGATTGACCATATCTACAAAGGCCTCATTGGGGATGAAATTGTCAAGGAAAGAGTAGGGACGGATATGGGTCTGCTGCTCTGCGCTCCAGTCAAAGCCAATCTCATACACCCCGTTTTTACACTCGTCCATGAAAGACTCGCTGACAGCTGGAGCAGCAGATGCCGTATCGTCCGCTGTGTAGGTGTAAGAGATGTGGCGGAAGGTATTGCTGCAGTGGTCTCCGAACTTCTCCAGAGAGGACCCGGTTTTGCGAAACACATTTCCAACGGGGAGCATATTGCCGATTCGGATTGCCTGTGTCACAGTGTCCTGAATGCCGGAGGCGGAAAAGGATAGCACGGGCATATCCTCCGTCATTGCTGTGCCGAGGTCTGCTCTCGCATCATAGTACAGACAGTCACAGAGGTAGGCCATGGTCTCTTTTGATATATGTCCGTTCGCGTCAAATTCATCGGTTGCCAGAGCCAGCGCACCGATTGTCTCGGAATAAGTTGCTTCGGCGGTGACGGCTTTAGAGAGCAGGAAGGATGTAAAGAACAGCTTTTTGAAGCGGTGTGTCCCGTCTGGAACATCCGTATAAAATACATTCTCGTGGAATACGGCGGGATGCGCTTCGCCATCCTTTGTGACTTCACAGTAGACGCTGCCTTCCTTTGTCATGATGGCCGCCATGGTGGACTCCTTCAACACACTGCTAACAGCGTGATGCAGGGCGGATATTTTGGCTTTCCGTCCGCTGCGGGCAGAGCGCCGGCTGGATACCGAAGGGGTGGGTATTTCTACATTGGGATGAACGCTTGGGTCAGCCGCACACTCGCATACAGGAACGGATTCCGATGAGCGGACGGCGAACAGAAGGGTATTAAACTCCATCTTTTGTTGTGTCTCCTTTCGTGAATCAGGTGCTTTGTTATCGAATGCACGCACTCCAATCGTCAATCGATAGCCTCACGGTGAGTATGTTAGAAGCCTTTATGCGCCTTGTTTTTCACACATACTGTTTACGGTTCGGTAGAGAAGAAAAATGGAGTCAAATAACATGTCCAAAGGAGAATATCAAAATGCAGAAGCAAGGTTTGAGCTGCCATGCAGCGTATTCCTCAGAGGAGTGTACCCAGACAACAGAAACGAACCCCCCGGCGTCTTCGCTTGACTCCCGTTTTAGCAATAGGCAGATGGTGAGCAGAAATAATCCAGCAAAGCGTGTCTTACCGCATTGTCTGATGCTATCAGGCGCAGAAGATTGCCGCATGACAATCCCAACAGAAGCGAGGGATATTCTGTTCCATGCTGCACAAAGTGGCTGAGGAGCCTCTGATTTGGTATTCGTGGACATGGACGCCCGGGTGAAAGTCCCGGGGTATTGACGTCATTAGGAAAGGACGGCCCATAGCCGTCCCGGGCAGGCAGTTGGATAACTTCCTGCCCACAAGGTAAAAACAGGAGGGAGGTGTGAAAAATCGAGGAACACCACTGCAGGGTGTCCCTCGACATAGGAAAAAGGTGCGGGAGCCGTAAGGCCTCCGCACCTTTGTCGTTTATTTAAATTATAATCCACCGCTATGAAAGCCGCAGCTCCGCAAGCAGTTCATCCATGCTGATTTGTCCGACCAATGGCGTATCGTCCACAGGCTCTTTTTCTTCCGTCTGCATCAACCAGTCTCTTTCTTCCATTCGGCATCACCGAGATAATATTCTACTTGGTAGGTGGAAAAATGTCAAAGGCTTTTTCAAAAAACACGAAATGATTAGAGAAAAATACAAATGGCGATTTATCATATATCTATTTTTGAAAAAGGACATACTATTGACAGAAAGCCCTTGAATATGAGCCTGTTAGCGGGTACAATGGAACAACAGGTGTGTGTAGAGAGTAGGTGAAGGAGAGTGAACGGATTTAATCGCATAGGCGACAGAACAATGATTTATGGGTTCCCGGATTTTCTTGGCAAAAAAGTCAGGATAGTAGAGCATAAAGAAGGCATCGCAATCTCTCTTTGCGAACATGACGATGACTATGGGTGCGTATATCTATCAGAGGACGTATTCAGCAAACCGGTAGTCTTTGAGTTCCTTGAGAAAAATAATGTCTTTGCAGCACAGTTTATCAAAGACACGACCGGAGCGTATATCCAAGTCCCCAGATAACATCACCATACACCGTGAAACAGCTCTGCTTTGGGAAGGCGGGGCTTTTCATTTTGAAATTAAATGACAGAGGGCGAAAGCATCAAGCGCTTTCACCCTCTTTTCTTTATTCCCACCGTGCAGAGTCGCCGTCAACGCCGGTGGGCATATCCGTATTGAGTTCCATATCCCGCCGCAGGGATGGCGGCTCCGCCGGCCGGTGATAATGATACCTGTGCCGCGTCTTTCGCTTGTAGTAGAGGTATGCTGATGCCAGAGCAAAAGACAGGACAAAAGACAGCAGAAGAACAGCGGCGATTGCCAATGTGTATGCTACCATAGCGTTCCTCCTCACTGCCGCTCGGTGGTGTGTCCGTCGGACGGCCGGCGAATATTGCCCTGTGTGTCGATGAGCTGCACTTGATTGACCATCTGAGGCGTCACATTGGCGATGAAGCCATTGCGTACAAGCTCGATTTCTTCCAGTGCGGGTCCGATATCCTGTGCAATGAAGGCCTCAAATGCGGTAGCATTATTGTAGACGACAAGACCGTTGAAAGCGTCATTGTTGCCGAGCATCCATATCTCACGTTTTTCGCCGGATACTTTATTGTTCCGGACGACCTGCTGATTATTATAGACGCGGACATGATAGGTGCCAGCAGAACGGAACAGGAGCCTGAGCATCCGGGTATCCGTCTGTGTGTCGACAGTGCCACCGGAGCCGGTGACCTCCCAACGATATTCATTGAGCGGTGTACTGGTTCGGATGGTACGGATAGCGTATTCGTGGACATTATACTGGGCGATGCGTGTGACATTAACGTGGTTTCTGCCAAGGCTTTGGAGTTCCTGCAGGTAGCGCATGAGAATGTTATAAAGGGACGAGGTATCAGCGGGCAATATAGCCTCAATATTCGTCCCTGGAATCAGAGAAGGTATAAGGGAATCGGGGAAGGCGGGAGCCAGCTCGTTCATGTCAGGAACGCCTATCGTGTCCTCAATATCAAAGTCGGGCGGGACTGAGGGCGTGTTTTGCTCAATCCATTCCCTCACGGCATCAATAAGACCGCTGATATCAGTCGGCGTCGGGGACGGCTGCACAATATCCTCTATGGTGATGGTCGGGGTCGGAGGAGTGGGAAGTCCATCAAAGGTATTATCGTTGAGATTGTTCAGTTGGGATACGTAAGACCCAAGCATGGCGATGGGAATGGATACCTGGTCAACGACCAGTACGCCGTTTCCACCATCAATGACATACACCTTGTCAAAGGCTTTTTCACCGTCCTCAAACAGGTGGTCTACATCGATTTCCGGCAGTGTCCATTCGGGGAGGGCGGGTAGCGTAAATTCCGGAAGCGCCCAGTCCGGCAACTCATATTCCGGCAGCACGTATCCGGGCAGGCTGTAGGAAGGCAGCTCTGGATTCTTGCCACCGGCGTGTTCGGGAAACGGATTCAAATCGCTGTCAGAGTAGGGAAGCTGACCCTGGCCCTGCTCAATGAAGTTGATTTCATTGATAGTGTCCTGAATCAAGCCCTCCAGTTCCATGATGCGTTCCTTTGTGGCGTCATCCTCGATTTCCTCCCTTGTACGGGTGTCGGTCTGGGTATGGGACTCCCCCTGGCCGGTGTAGGCCGTATTTGGCCGCTCGGCCTGTGCAATGACTACACGGTCAGTTTCTGTGTTCCGGTTATCATATGCCACATTGACAGCTGCAGCAGGCAGAGAGAGGGACAGGATAAGCGCTCCGGAGAGGAGCAGAAGAAGTATTTTGCGCATAGCGGCACCCCTTATGATACGGGATTGACCGTGATTTGTCCTGTAATGGGGTCCCGGTCATAGGTATAGTCTCCGGTAGGCGCCGTGATATAGTGGCCTATCCCATCCTCATACCATGTTTGATTGACCTTCTTGAAGAACAGGCTGGCCAGCACATCATAGGTCCCTTGCTCCAGTTCGGCGGAGGAACCGGTCAATCGGGACAGGTAGATGACTTCCACATGGTTCCCGTCGTCTACGTAGATGGACAGTACCTGCGTCCCATCCACACAGTAGGAGTTCTCATTATCCCGATTCTTCTGCTCAATTTCTTTGACCGTTGTAGTGGTCAGAAAGCCGAAGTTATCCGCATCGTACCCGTTCCCATTGGTATCGTCCAGAGAAGCGAACAGGTCTGTATAGCGTGTCAGTGTCCAGATATCCTCCTGACTCAAATGCCCCTCCTCATCCAGCGTCAGCATGGGGATTTCTTCGTCAAGAACGGGATACAGCTTTGCATCGGCAGGGATAGTTCCTTGCGCCAGATAACCTTCCGTCTTTGATTCAATTTCATGCTCCCTCACATTTTCAGCGATAAAGGGAGCAGCGATGATACTGATGATAAAAACCAGTCCCATTGCCAACAGGGGAGGCGTCGTCCGCTGCATGGTCACATCTTCCAACCTCCTTCCATCCGTGAGGTGTTCTTCATCAACTCTGTTTGGGGCTGATGACAAGGCTGCCAGCCTCGTCATAGCTGATTTCGTAGATGGAAGTATCGAAGCTGCCGCGGTTATAGGCCGCAGTCTTGACCCACTGGCCATTATCGTAGTGGAGGTCGTAGTCGGAGAGAAACAGCGTCTCCTTTTCATCCTCCATGACTGTATAGCCTGCTGTAACAACACAGTTGTAAAGGTCAGTTACTTTCAGCCCGTAGATAGTGGCGGACTCCTGCTGGCAGTCGGATTTCACCATCTCCACAGCGGCGGATTTGGCTGCTTCCTTATCTGCGTCTGTGAATTGGGTACGCTTTGGCGTCTCGTCTTCCTCCGTAGTGCTCGATTCCGCAGTCGGCTCATCGTCGTGGCTGCCACCGTCATCTTCGGGCGCATCCGTGACGTCTTCAGAACCGTCGGGGTCCACGACCAGCACATCATCACCCACAGAAGCGTCGGGGGGATTGCTGTCGGACACAGCGGCGTCATTATCTGCCGTGTCCGGGTCGCCGCCATTGCTGGTGCAGGCGCACAGGCAAAGTGTCATAGTCAGAGCGAGGATAATAGCGAGATGTTTTTTCATGGTCATACTCTCCTTTTTCAAGATGGTAAAGGAAGTATGTTAGAAGTTAATATGAAAGCTGGAGAAATTGATTTTTCTATTGAAACCATGTAACCTAATCCGTGTACTTTCCCACTATAGAGGTGAAGGCGGATTTTGGCAGAAGGGAGGTGGCTGCTATGGAAGACGAAAAAATCATTGAGCTGTTTTGGACCCGGGACCAGACGGCAATCAGTGAAACGAAGGCCAAATACGGAAGCAGGCTTCTGAAACTGGCCGAGCGGATACTGCAAAGGCTTCAAGATGCAGAGGAAAGTGTCAGTGATACCTATTTCCGCGCATGGAACACCATGCCTCCCACGCGGCCACAGTACCTGTACGCATATCTGGCTAAAATCTGCCGGCTCGTATCCTACGAAAAACTGGACTGGCTCAACGCGCAAAAAAGAAATATGGAGGTCGTATCCCTGACATCGGAGCTGGAACTATGTCTTCCGGACCATGCGGCGCAGGTCCAGATGGAAGACCAGGAAATCGGGCGGCTGCTGGATTCGTTTCTTGAAACACTGAAAAAGGAGCAGCGCATGATGTTCATACGACGGTACTGGTATGGCGACTCCATTTCAGAAATCGCACAGGCATTCGGCGTCGGGGAGAGCAAGGTAAAAACCAGTCTTTTCAGAACGAGAAGCAAGTTAAAGGACTTTTTAGAAAGGGAAGGTATCGACCTATGACGGGAAAAGATATCCTTATTGGCATGAGCCACATCAATGCCGCCTACGTGCGTGAAGCGGAGAACGAGCAGAAACGGAGACCTGCAGCAAAGAGCTGGAAGCAGTGGGGAGCAATCGCAGCTTGCTTTGCCCTTATCCTGACTGCTTTGTTGAGCGGGCTGCCGAACCTGCTGCAAGGCACTACGCCACCCGTACCGAGCGGAGGACCTTACCCCGGAGGAGCCATAGATGCGCCATATGGCGGGGAAATTGATGAAGGCAAGGATGTCCCGAATGGTATGGAGGAACAGGCAACCGTTTTAATCAGTTTAAGCAATGTGTTCATCAATGAAGTCGCGGAGATGAGCGCAGATGCGGCTTTGAAGCTGGACCCGGAAATCCACGAAACAGCCGAATGGGATACAGAGGAAGTTATCGGCTACCTTGGCCGGGATTTCACGCCGCAGTATGTTCCGGAGAATCTGGAGCCGGCGGAGTGGAACGGCACAACGAGGATTATCCGAAACAAGGACGGCACCATGATTCGGGATATCGTAGGCTTTAACTTCTATACCGGCTATGATGAATACGGCCTGGCAGAAATAGACGAGACTTTTGCGGGAACCGGCTTCTCATTGAGCGTATCGAAGATGGGTAGTATTGTGCGCTGTTGCCTCTATCTGCTGCCAGATGATGAAATAAAGACAACGGATATCGCCGGCGTACCAGTCACCATTGGCTATCGTGCGATGCCCTACGGCCCCTATGACCCGGAGACAAAAGAGCCGGCGGGCACTTACGACTTATACGTTGTGGAATTTGAGGTTGATGGTGTGACCTGTGAAATCATTGCCGAGAAAATGGAGTTGGAGGAAATTGTGAAAGTAGCAGCCTCCGTCATTTGCGAAACTGATAATATTGTCATTGAAGACTGACCAGGATATGAAAAGAGGAGGGCGACTGATGAAGTCGTCCTCCTTTGCGTTATCCATTCAACTCCACAATGACCAATTCCGGACGATTGTTGACCCGGAAAGGGAACAGGCTGTTGCCAAGTCCCCGACTGACCACCATATTGGTGTTTCCCTCTGTATAGAGACCAGCGTCGTATTTCGGGAAGAAGCCTTGGTTCGGGGCAATTAGACCGCCAAGAAACGGTATTCGGAACTGGCCGCCATGGGCGTGACCACTGAAAACCAAGTCCACACCGGCGTCAACGTAGGTATCGAAAAGCTCCGGCCGGTGGGAGAGCAGAACGGTAAATGCAGCTTGATTATCCACAAGGGCATTGAGCGCAGCCTGCGCGACAGATGTGGCGTCTCCCATCAGGTAATCTGTCTGGAAACTGGGGTCGTCAATACCAAGCAGGGAAATAGATTCGCCATTCCGCTCGATAGTCACGGCAGCATCTTCCAATACAGTGACGCCAGCTGCAATCAGGCTTTCCCGTAATCCGTCATACTCATCTATACGCGCCTCATGGTTGCCTGTAACAAAATAAGTCGGTGCAATGTCAGATGCTTTTGCGGCAAAGGTACTGGCAACGGCAATATCTGTTTTGCGGGAGTCAACCAAATCTCCGGTCAGGACAATGATGTCCGGTGCCCTCGCTTCCAGCAGAGCAAGAAGGTCGGCATTGTTGTCGCCGAATTCTGCGTTATGAAGGTCGGATACCTGTGCAATTTTATAGCCGGAGAGACCCTCGGGAACCCGCTCACTTTGGATGGAGAATTCTGACACCATCAGAGCCGAGTTGCCCCACGCAATCCATAAGGCCAGCGCAGCAATACAGGCCAACACCGATATTAAGATGATTGTCCTTTTCTTTCGCTTCATCAGAACCTCCTGTAATTGCGTTGGGGTGATAAGAAAAGTATAGGGATAAAATGTGAATAAATCAACGCACATAAAAAAGCTGCCACACCCGAAGACAATGGTGTGGCAGCAAGAGAGGATTTAATCAAATTTCATGTGGTCGTGTGTGAGCCGTGCAATCAAAGGCAACTGCTTTGCTTCCTCAGTCCTTAATTGCGTGAAATCCAGTTCATATGGGCCGAGCCGAACACGGTCCAAGCCGTCGGCATCTTTGAAAATGTTGAACAGGAGGGTTACACGCTCCTTCTGGGCGGAGAGAATGGGGTCAGAATCAATAAAGGCAAGGCCTTCTTCGTCCGGCTTGCAGTGATACTTCATGAGAAAGATGACGATGGGGTCGGGATTCTTCCGGAGCTTCTTATATTTCTTCGCGCTCAACGTGCCGTGGCGCCGGTCTTCTCCGTCGTGGTAGCGGCCTGTATCATGGTAGAGCGCAGCTTCGGCAAGGATATCCACATCTTCTTCATCGAGCAAGTTCAACTGTGCGATAAACAGGCAGAACAAGAGCACACGCAAGCTGTGGGATTTCTCGTGTATTTCGCTGCCGGAGTCAAATGGCATTTTGTCGTATCTCGCATTGTCCCGATAATCACGATATAGAGCGCCGACATTTTCGGTTTCATCTTTCAGCCAGTCAAAATCATAGAACTCCCGGATGTTCAAGTCAAAGATTTTTTCGGGCAGAATCAGACACTCATCCTCAGTGCCGTCGATATATTCAAAAATATCTTCACGCTTGACTTTGGCCGTATATAAACGAGAGCCTTCTTTGGTAAGCCGAGTGGCAAAGAACAAAGCTACAGCGCTGTTAAGGGTCCATGAGTAGGATTCAGAAAGGGCGGAGCTTTCGCTTCCGCAGCCCCTGTAAACAGTAACAATCGGAGGGAGAGTTTGGGCGAAAGCCGCTGTAGCGGCTTTCTGCGCGTCCGTCTTGCGGGAAAGGAGTTTATCAATCCCATCCCGGCCAAGGGAGGAGCACCCATAGTCGGAGAGAGGATAAATGATGGTGAACAGCTCATAGATATTCGGAACATCTCTATCGATGAGCATTTTCAGGTACTCCATCCGCATCCGGTCATTGAGTGATGTTGCAATGAAGCGGTAATCGTTCTCTTTGATATGTCCGAGTATAGCCGCTTTTGCTTTTTGTATATGCTCCTGAAATGTTGTTTTGCCAAGCGCCAGATATTCTCCGTTAATTAGTTGAATCGGGAATATGACCATCGTCTCCGGTTCCCAGTAATAGGAGCCGGAAAGGGCGTTGCCGATATAGATGCGCTCCGGGTCAACACCGGGATATTTCTTTATGAACTCGTCAACGGTGATGCCAACAGCGATATCTTTTTCGGCTGCGGCATCGATATCCTCCTGCGTCTTTACAGAACTCATTTGCACAATCGTAGAAAAGGAATCGGCATTCCGTGCGGAAAGCATGATGTTGGATATATTCATGGGCAAGGCCTCCTCGTTTTGCGGTATACGGGTCGTGTCGTCATTTGTGCTTCATCTGCTCCTTTCTTCCATTCATAAGTACAAACAAGTATGGAAGAAGCAGATTGTCATCAGGTAAGGATTTGAATGATGTCGCTGTCAAGGCAGACCTGCAGCATAAGCTTTTTCAGCCCCACCCGCTCGAATTGGATGCTGACCACGCCGCCTGGCGTCGCTTCAATGACGGAACCGTTGCCAAACATCTTGTGTCGAATCAATGTGCCGGGAGCCAACGCTTTTGGCGGCGCTTTCTTTGCGTATCGGTTAATGCCCTCGGACTGGATGGAGTAGGGAATGGCAGGTGTCGAGACAGTTGCTGCCTTTGTCCGGAGAAAGCGTGTAATGAAGCGGGATGCCGTTAAACGCCGACCAAAGACATTCTGCGCAGTCAGGAAGACCAGCGTGTGCTTGGCCCGGGTGGCGCCAACATAAAACAGGCGGGCGTCTTCTTCATAAGCGGCGCCGGTATCCTTGATAGCCGTCTTACTGGGTATCACGCCGTCCGTCATATCCAGCATGATGACTCTATCGAATTCAAGCCCTTTGGAGGAATGCAGCGTCGTCAGCGTGACATTACTTCGCGGGTCATGGAAGGCGTCCTCATCACGGGTCTTCCACCATTCTACATGGGCAAGGAAGTCAACGATGGTCTTATGATGTCTGGCCAGCAGTTTCAGGATATCTACCTTTTGTTGTGAGAATTCAGAGCCTTCATCAATATACCGCTGATAGTCCAGCTGCGTCAATATGGTTTCAATGGCAGCAGCCGGCGGCTGGTGGCGTATCCGGTGGAAGGCTTGCTTGACGCTCTGGAGCCGCTTCTCACGCTTTTGCCCGGCGGGGAGCTGACCCAGAGCATCCAGAATAGCGGTGCCGGTTCTGGAAGCTGTTTTGACCGTCTGATGCGCCGCGTCACGGGTGAGAAACAGACCCAATTTAAAATAAATCCTCAGGAAGCTTTCGCTGTCCCCACTGACGGCGAAGGAGAGGAATGCCAGCAGGTCGCTGACAATGGGATTCGTGAAGTAGATAGTCGCTTCACAGCGGCAGCGCACCGACATCCCCTTTTTCCCGAGGTATTCCAAGACAGGCAGTGCCGAGTCGTTGTTCCGGTAGAGAACGGCAGTCGTTGCTTTGCTGCCGTATCCCTCTTTCAGAAGGTCATACAGCTTTTCATACTGGTCGACAACATCGAACACTGCCACCGTCTGTATGGTGCCATCCTTCTCGGTATTGGAACTGATTTTCTTCCGGAAGCGGAGGTGATTGTCCTGTATAAACTGATTTGCCTGCGCCACAATGGAGGCGTCGCTGCGGTAGTTGGTCTCCATGTAAAGCACTTTGGCGCCGGGATATGTTTTTTCAAACTGTAAGAGGGAGGTTGGAGAGGCGCCGCGGAACCCGTAGATGGACTGGTCATCGTCACCCACCATAAAAATGTTGTTATGCCTGCTGGCAAGCAGCTCGATGATAGCGTGCTGGATTTTCGATGTGTCCTGCGCTTCGTCTACGGCGATATGCGTATATTGCCGCTGGAAGAACTGGAGCGCGGCGGGAAATTGTTGCAGCAGGGAGTAGGCGGTCAGGAGCTGGTCATCAAAATCCATCAGACCGTTTTCTCGCTTATCCTCCTCATAGGCCTCATAGAGAGCGGGGAACTCCACATTGACGTCAGAGAGACAGGACAGCTTATCAAAAGTCGTCTTGATTTCCTCCGCATCCATCATGCTGTTTTTCGCCAGCGTAATAGCGGTAGCAATCTCCCGCACTGCGCTGTCGGTGGGGTACTGATGCACGACGTTCTGGAAGACCCGCCGGATGATTCGCTCATTCTGCGGCTCCAGCGCAGGGACATCATTGCCATAATGTCTCTGGCAATGACGCAATACGCTGACGCAGAAACTGTGAATGGTGGCAAAGTAGGGCATTCGCTCCATTATGCCGAACTTTTGCTGGAACCGCTCCTTCATCTCACGGGCTGCGGCTAACGAGAAAGTCAGTGTCAGGATATGCTCCGCCGGGATACCGGCGCAGAGAATCATATACCCCGTACGGGAAATGACGACGGTCGTCTTTCCGCTGCCCGGCACCGCAAGAAGTAGTGTCGCACCATCCACACGTCGCAATGCGGCTTCCTGCTGTGTGTTTAGGTTAATGTGATATTGCTCGCGGAAGGCTTCATAGGTCATCTGAGTGTTCGGAATCTTTTTTGCCATGCTTGTTTCTCCACCCGATGTACTTCTGGCTCTTGATTCTCCGGTCCTGGGGCGGTACCCAGTCCTCCGGAATCATCTGATATTTTCCCACCTGTATAATGCCCTCTATCAGCCCCAGTTGCCGCAGAGCACGGACGCGGTTGATGGAGATACCGTTCTTCCGTGCCGCAGCGCTGGCGCTGATGTAGTTGGCCTGCCTGTACTCGAATTGTGACATATCCCTTGCAGGAGGCAGGGGCGCGTCTTCGGGAATCAGGTACATCTTCGGTGTAATGATAACGCCGGGAATACGGCGCTGACGCAGGAGCATCCGGATGCGCTGGCTGTTCAGGTTATGAAGCTTCGCATATTCGTCAGCAGATAAATACAGTTTTACAGCCATGTCCGTCACCCCCTTCTTTTGTATTGCTCTATTATAGAATACAAACTATCGAATGTCAAAGCCGAAAGGGAAGTGAATGGATTATCCTCACACCGATATGGGTGACCTCCTTTAGTGCAGTATGTTTGATTGGGGACAAAGAGCTTTCCAGCATATAAGATTTTGCAAATGCGCTCTTTCCTCCATACTGTGGCGTAGTTGATTGAGAGAAGATGGGAGCTATGATTTCCGTTCACTCAAAACACTACAAATATCATCCGCCGGCCACAGTACCGGCAGAATATTTGGAGGTTATCTCATGGAGTACACAATCAACATTAAAAGCATGAAGCGACTCGTCGCCTACAGTCCCAACATCATCAAGCATTTCTGCCGGTCCGCCGGACGTCTGCATGGTCTCATCGCCCTGCGGGAGCAGATGAATGTTGTCCACATCACCGGGAGATACGAGACCTTCGAGCAGGTGGAGATGGATATGGAGACGTTGAAGGTGGATATCGCCCGCGCAGCGACGCTCTGTGCCCGGACACTGGCAAACCTCAACCGTCAGGCGGAGAAAAGCCATATTCCCATCGTGTGCTACGGCCTTTCGGAAATGAGTATGTCGCAGGTCATCCACGCAGTCAACAACTATGTCGACGAGCTGGTAGCGCAGAGCGACTTTGAGAACTGGGTCGATGAGCTGGCCCGTGAACGGAAATCTGCGTGTGCATAAGCGCACAAAACAAAAGCGGTACAGCAGGCAGCTGTACCGCTTTTGTTGCTATAAGGGAAGATAGGAGAGATATCAGAATGTAATGCCAAGCCTGTTGCAGAGGACACGGCCAATGGCAAGGGTGATGTCTCCGTCAGACCATGTTCTGTCTGTCGCGTAGCTGGAGCACTCCATCACATCGGCCACAACATCATCTTCGATGACGGAGAGGATGCGGCTGGAGTAGTCTCCTGTGGTACCCAACATGGTTTTCTGCACATCAAGTCGAAGCTGAAGTTCCAGAGGGATATTCGGGTTGCGCGGTTTTCTTTCCGGTTCATTCTCCAGAAACTCATTGAGTTCCCGCAGCAGTTTGAACAGGAGATTGCACATATCATGTCCACGCTGGCTTTCAAAGTAGTTCATTCCACTTCCTCCTCTATATCATTGAATCCATCATCGTCCCCATCTTCAAGAGAATCAAAGATTTCCATATAGGCCTTGTTGATATAGCAGGGGTCGCAGCTGTCATCGGAACAGCGTCCTGCATTGATTTCGCCGCGGCAGTATTTACGGAACAGGGCCTTAAATTGGGTGACGTCTTCCTCTGTCATAAGTTCATTTTTCATCAGTACATTCTCCTTCGTGTTTCCTTGTGCCGGGGAGCTGGATTTTAGCGATGACGGTGGGGGCGTCTGTCTCGGAATCACCATAGATTACGACCTGAATACAGTTGTGGGTCGGTTCGTATTCCACCATACAGACGGCGGCGGAAGGAAGGCCCTTTCTGAACAGGTCAACCACAAAGCCGGGGTATTCCTCGTCCCGCTTGTATCGTGCCATAAGGGTGCCAAGGGGCGTCTTTTTCATAAGCTGCATGAAGTGTTGCCTCCATTCGTGTATCAAGGCTCAAAGTCATCCAGATGCTCATTGATGAATTGGAAGGAATAGTAGGCGATGGAGCCGCCGAGCCTGCCCATCATCTGCATGGCATCCAGGTCTTCTCGCAAAGTCTTATAGGTGCCGATATGACAGCATTTGCGTTCACGGCTGGAATCAATGACGCCCTGCGCCACAACGTCCAGATAGATACCTTCGCTGCCACCGAAATACGGGTATGCAACGACAGTAAACTCATAGCTGGTAAAAGGCGTGTCGCCGGCGATTGCGCCTGCGGAAAAGTAGTCCATGATGGTTTCCGCCTCGGCGTAGCAGCCTTCGGTGACAACTCTGTCGTGGATGGCCTGCATGAGTGTCTTCGGCGTATACCGGGTTTTCTTTGTCATGTATGTACCCTCCTGTGCTTACATGCCGAGCATGGCCATCAGCTCTGCTTCGGAGATGATTTTTGTGCCCAGGTCCTTTGCCTTCTGCAACTTGCTGCCGGCATCCTCACCCGCCAGGAGGTGGGTAGTCTTCTTGCTGACACTACCGGAGACCTTTCCGCCGTTGGCAGAGATAAGCGCCGTTGCCTCATCTCGCTTCATACTCGGAAGTGTGCCGGTAATGACAAAGGTCATGCCTGTCAAAGCACCGGTGCTGCTGGTCTGATACGACAGGGAAGAAGCGTTGACGCCAAGCGCCTGCAGGCGCTCCACATGCTCGTAGTTGGAGAGGCTGTGGAAGAAGTCGTGGAGGGTATGTGCGGTAATCTCCCCGATGCCATCCAGTGCGCTTAAATCGACTTCAGAGGCCATGGCCACTTCCCAGACATTCCGGTACCGGACAGCCAGCTCTTTACCGATGTGCCGTCCAACGCCGGGCATTCCGAGGCCGGCGATAAGCCTGTCCATATCATGCTTCTTCGACTTTTCAATGGCAGCCATCAGTTTCGGGGCACGCACGGGACCGACCTGTGGATTGGATTCCAGGTCTTCCAGAGTCAGCCGATACAGGTCCTCCACACTGGTCAGTTTCCCTTCATCGATAAGAGAGCGGATGATGGCGGGACCAAAGCCCTCCATGTCCATGACATGCTTCCCGCACCAGTAGATGAGGTGCCGTTCCAGCTTGGCGGAACAGTTCTCGTTGGAACAATAGTGCTTTGCACCGCCGTCTCCGTTCTCATCCGTGCCAAGATAAGCAGGGGCGCCGCAGACGGGACAGACTGTGATAGAGAAGGGGACTGTTCCGGAGGGACGTTTTTCATGCAGCACTTTCAGAACTTCCGGGATGATTTCTCCACTCTTATGAACAAGGACAGTATCTCCCACGCCAATGCCGCCCAGATTGATGTCCATGAAACCCTGGTTATGCAAGGTTGCTCTTGTGACAGTCGTGCCGCAGAGGAGCGTGGGGGAGATGACGGCGACAGGCGTGATGGCGCCGGTTCGTCCGGTCTGTGTAATGATGTCCTGCACAACAGCTTCCTTCTGCTCGGGCGGGTACTTGAAAGCGACGGCCCAACGGGGATATTTTCCGGTGGCGCCCAATTCGCTCTGTACCGCTTTCTGATTGCACTTTACTACAGCGCCATCCACCCAGTAGGGGCGTGAGCCACGGGATTTATCCCCGGCGTCAATGGCGGATTCCAGCTCCTTGAGGGTGGTGCAGGTCGTACAGGATACCGCTTTAAACCCGAGTTGCTGCAGGAAGATATTGTCCTGCTTCTGTGTCTCCCTGCCGTTTTCAGCAGAGTCGGAGTCGTATAGCACATCAAAGGCAATGGCCTCAAGACCACGCCTTGCGGTGATAGTAGGGTCCTTCGTCCGCAGGGAGCCGGCAGCCCCGTTTCTGGGATTTGCAACGAGTTTCTTTCCCTCGCGGGCAAGTTCCTCGTTCAGCCGTTCATAAGCAGCTGTTGGCATCACCACTTCCGCTCGGACAATGAGGGTGTTGTTGTAAAGTGTTCTACCCTTAATCTCCTTGGGAATAGAGGGGATTTGTCGCGCATTTTCAGTAATATCCTCACCGGTCTGACCATCACCTCTTGTAGCGGCAGAGGAGAAGACGCCGTTGACATAGGTAATGGCAACCGAGAGGCCATCTACTTTTTCCTCTACGGCAAAAGTGGTGTGTCCGCCTGCATTGATTTGCTTTACCCAGTCCCATGTCTCATCCTTACTGAACACGTCCCGCAGGGAAAGAAGCGGAACATGGTGCTGGACCTTTGCAAAGGTGCTCTGCGCTGCACCGCCCACATGGATAGTTGGGGAGAAGGCATCCGCTGCTTCCGGATATTCCGACTCCAGCTGTTCCAGTTCACGGAGCATGGCGTCGTAAGCGGCGTCGGAGATGGTGGGATTGTCCTTGTTGTAATAGGCGTCGTTGTGAATGTTGATTTGTGCCCGCAGCTCTGCGGCACGTTTCATGGCTTCCTGTTCGTTGGTAATACTCATGTTGTTCCTCCGGTTTCAGATTCGTTAGTGTAATTCAACTTCCACACCTCTGCGCTGCAGCTCTGTGGCAATCAGACTGCGGTGGCAGGTGAGAGGGTCGGGGCAGAAGCAGACCAATAGTACAGAATGCTCTGCCGCAAGTGCTTCCAGTTGTTTCACTGCATCACGAAGGCCGGGCCGATGCTGCATATCATAGCAAAACTGTTTGGAGTAGGCATCAAACCAGTTGGATTCGTGCTTGTGTTCCTGTGCCCACTGGAACAGCTCCGCACTCGGCGCAAGGTCCGGTTTATGACGCAGGCCCTGCACATGGACCTTACCGGGACGCAGGACAACAAAGAACTTGTAGTCTGCGTCGTATTGATGCATTTGGCTCAATGAGCATGTGATAATTTTTCCCATATAACTCCTTTCTTCGATTTCTCCGTTCGTCTGGAATGCAGTGCATTTCAGTATGGAAGATACAGAGAGACGCACAAACAGAAAGAGCAGGCTGCCCGGAGAGCAGCCTGCTGTATGAAAGGGGGTATATTAAGTTGTCCGGCTCCGGCGGTCGGAAGCGCGCTTTTTGGGCTTTGGGTATTTGGTATCTGGGATTCTCGGAGTTGTGGTGTCATCTGTTTCGTAGTATTGGCACAGCTGGCGGCCATCCGCATCATACTCCACGCATTCAAAGGTGTTGGGACGGTCTTCATGAATGACCTTGACGACCATACCATCACCCTGCTCCAGGAAAATAAAGGTCTGCTCGCCGTGTTCATTGGTGCCCATGTAGATAGAAGACTCCATCTCGGCAATGAATTTGGCGCGGGATGCATTGTCAGGGAATTGATAGGTCATGATTGCACCTGCTTTTCTTGGTTGATGATAGAATTATACGGTGGACGCAATGAAAAGGCAATGGGAGATAAGGGGCACTGTAAAAATATGCACCATGGTTCATCTTGCTTTCACTTCCAGTAGCAATACAGGCAATTATGCGCACATGGTTGTCTGTGGTTCAAAAGCTCCTTTTTTCCTGAGAAACACATGCAGTCCTTTCTTTGATAGCCGACCGCATCGCTCTCGTCAAAATCGATTCCGAGGATGTTGAGGTCATATTCGGACACACATCCACAATGGCGGACATTTTTCAAGGCACGTTCTGCACAGGCCTCAATAATAATGCCGGGATATTCGTGATGCACTGCGTCAAGCATATCGTCAACCATCTTCACTGACTCTGCGGGGGCTTGGAATCCATCAAAGGGTAGGGCGATGCCTGCATTGCGGAACCGCTTTGCAACATGGGGGTACATATCTATCACACTGACACGGAAGCGATTGAATCTGGAACTGGCAGCTGACAGCAGGACGGATTTTGCACGCGATATTCCTCTTTCGGTTGGAATGATGGGGTCGACCCTTATTACGACATGCTCCAAGGGAAAGTTGTCTGATGCACAGAACTCCGTTACAGTCGCAATAGAATCCTCAAAGTGAGGAACATTCGGTTCCAGTATGGTCTGGCCATAGCCTGTTATCGTATGGTGCAGGATGCTTTTTTCAGCGTACTTTGCCAGTACGGATTTACAACCGGGTGTCAGCTGCTTTGTTACAACTATCATGGCGGTGACTTCGTGAATGCGTTTGGCCCAGGAGAGGTCAAGACCACCATCACCGGCCTCGGTAATTCCAACAGTTGGCCGTCTCATAGTTCTACGACACTGGAGTCAGCCGCAGCGTCCGCAGGGCCATGGTCCAGAATTGAGGAGATATGGTTGCGTGATATGGCGACGGCATTGAACTGCTTTTCAGCACCCGTAAAGACCGGATGTGCCGAGACATTATCCTTGAAGAAAACAAAACCGGTCTCCTCATCCAGCCGGTTTACTGCATCCTCAAAGGAGGTGCCGGGGACAGTCACAGTGTAGTCGCGGTTAGGGGTCACGATGGTCAGATTCCATTTCTGGTTCATGATACATCCTCCGTTATGATGAGTTCGGGTTGCTGTTACTTTTAGACTTCGACGAATTGATGGCTCGATTAAGATATTGCCTGAGATTTTTGGGGAAATGAGATGTAAATGCAAAAGGCATCTGCAGTGGCAAGAGTGCTCATTCTGCTTTGTCCAGCTTCCCAAACACTTTTTCATAGGCGGCAGCATAGCGTTCATCAAAATCGCTGCCGAAATCGGCGGAGCTGCTTTCAACAGCCTCGCGGCGCCTGCTTGCCTCTGAAAAGAACTGCTGTACGTGCTCCATGTTGGCATCAAATTCAGCGTCAGCCTGCGTCTGCTCCGCCTGTACGGAAGCATAATAGGCGTCAAAGGCCTCTGCCCGCTCGTCTGCCTGCTTCATCTCCCGGGTGACCGAAGGAATTACAAAGAACAGAAGAATGAAGAAAACGATGACCGCGAGGACTGTGCCAACAATAATAGATACGAGTTTGAACGTAACAAAGAAACGAAAGATGCCCGGATGCTCTGTGATAAACTTTTCCATATCTGTCCTCCTGAATTTACCCACCTTAAAACAGGCAGGCAACTGTGTGATAGTGCGAGATTTGTTTTGCTTGGATATCCCCTGTAATATCACTCCCAATCATCATGTAAATAAGAACAGTATGAGTATGGAAGAAATGGACAGTTGTTGCGGGGCGTTGGAGCCTGATGAGTATAAAATGCAGAGATTTCCCTACAAGGTGTATGTAATCTGTAGCAAAAGAGCGGCCGCGAGTAATCGTGGCCGCTCTTGCCCTGAGGAGATATTTATTTACCGTAATTGTCATTTACGAGAATGTGAAAGACTTTGTTCTCGTCGTCCCACCATGTCAACTGCGCTGACAGAAGCTCTCCTTCATACTCGTTTTTATGCTGTGAAAAGAACTTCATAGCTTTTTCCCGGGAAAGGGGGAAGGGTATTGCACACTGCAAGGTTCCGCCGCTTCCAGTAAACAAACAGGAACCATAGCCAGCGTTGTGGTATAGCTCAACAACTTTTCCCTGTTCGAGTCTGTCAGCATGATAATAGCCGCAGTGCATACACAGAACTTCTGCTACATCCCTGTCAGAACTATAATACAGAAAGTCGCCGCATCGGGAGCAGTATACGGGTAGAGCCTCGAAGGGAGATGATTCGTGCGGGGTAAATCTTGAATAGCCGAGCCTGCTCTCCACATCCTTGATATATTCGACCTTTTCTACAAGGGAACCGAATGTAACGTCAAACCAGTTATCTCCAGCCTGCTGATTCATGCTAATTTGCTTTGTCTTATTGTTGCGCCAAAGCCTGTAAGGGGTGTAGTGCAAATCGGCGCCATTCAAATATTCCAGCACGGCATTCATAGCGCTTTCCATTTTGTCATGCTGGACGCCTGCAAAGAATTCCAGCTTAATTTTCTGCTTCAATTCCTCCGGCACATACTTCTCAAAGTCAGATGCGTAGCAGTCTACAATGCTCCCGCCGCCATTGTTGTAGGCGTCGTAGTAGAGGTGGGAAACAAGAAGAAACAGGTTCATCTTCGGGTTATAGGTATAGCCGAAGGAGGGAACCAGTTTTTCAATTTCGTCCACCTGCGACTGATATTTTCCGTTATGGTTCCAGTAGGTGTTTTTCATGGTCTTCCTCCATTTACGGCAGGCACCGGATTTCATCGATATTCTTAAAAGCGGAGTGCCATGTTGATTTGATAAACTTCTTCATGGCTTTGCGACACTGTTCCTCGCTTCTTCGCGGCTCCAGAACGCAGGCAACATTCCTGTACTGGAGCATATAAGACATGGCACAGCTTTTTTCGATATTTGGAGCAAGCAGTTCTCTCGGGATAGGAAGGGCGCAGAAATCGAACAAGCCATCCTCAACTGGCATTACGCCGCAGATGATAGCATAGTCAGTAAATTCCGTATAAGCGAATTGCTCAAACATCTCCCATCTCTGCTGGCTTGTGTTTGAGTGCATCAGGTCTTTCAACTTGCCGAGAGCCAAAATGACCGGCTGACGGGCAGAGAGGAAACTAAAGATGGCGTCATTGTCGTAAGTCTTGATAAATCCGTAGGTTTTGAAATCGTCCAGAATGGAATGGATGATGAGACTTGCGGATGAAAAGGCGTAGGGTGAAAGGGGTGCGCTGGATTTTAAAACATCTGCACATTCCGAATAGACCTCGCGTGCGGACGAAAAAGCGTCATTGCCGCGTTTCAGATTCATATAAAGCCTCCTGTAAAAGAGATGGCCGCATATCAGATGCGGCCATCTGTGGATGTGATATTTATTTACCGGCCGCCGTCTTGTAGTTGGCTCTTGCCTGGTCTGCCAGTTCTTTGGCCAGCAGATACTGCTCTGTGAAGACGCTGGTGTCATAGTCACGGGCCATATAGAACATCTTATCGATGAGGCCGCAGAACTCCAGAGAGGTCATTTGCATACTGGAGCTGGAGCGTCCAACCATGGCGGAGGCTTTGGGCGTTTTCAGACCAATGGCATTCAACTCAAGGGGTGCATATCCATTGGAAACCTCAACTATCCATGGCATATCCTTGGTAAGGTCACAGCGCATGGCAATGGAGTAGACGAACACACGGCCCTCCTCGTCCTTATTGCTGGAGAGATACTTTAGGTTCTGCTCATAGACGGTAATCGTCCTTTTTGGAGCGGCTGTAATGGCATCTGCCTTTCCATCCTTCAGGAGCTTCAGACAAAGGTCAATATCGTTGATAAGGGTCTGATTGATGGCGTGTTTCGTGGCGTTTTTGGCGAGGAAGCCACGCAAACTCTGCAGTTCCTCCTCGCCTTTTTCAGACGCCACCTCAGGGATAGTCTTTCCCTTACTGGTGCCGAACGGTACAGTCTTCCCGCTGAAGGTTTCCTCAGATTCCTCGTCCGCTTCCATCATGCCCATGTCGAAGGCAGACTTCTGTTTTAGGGCGATGTCCTTCATCTCCTTGATGTAGAAGATATCTGCTACGGGAATGTTCGCCTTTGGCGTGATGGTAACACTTCCGGTCTTGTCGATGAGGCAGAGGACGAAGCGGGAATAAGCGACATATTCCATGACACCCATGCCCTGTGCATCTGCTTCCTCCGGAGTCAGACTACTCAGGTGTGCCTCAACAGAGCAGACCTGTGATTTCCGTTTAACTGCCG
>JAFQBW010000046.1 GCA_017399555.1 Methanocorpusculum sp. | reverse complement strand
GGGAACTCCCTGCTCTTTGTAGGTCCGCATAATAATCTGCGTCATGGTTTCGCGAACGCCGTCGATGGATGCGATCTGTTCTGCGACAAAGCGGGAGACCTCAGTCATGGTTTTTCCGTGGATGGTTATCTGGAAGTCGTGAGTTCCGGTTAAGAGGTGCACGCTTTCGACCTGCGGGAAGCGGGAAATCTTCTCGGCAATGCCGTCATAGCCGAGGCCTTTTTCCGGGGTGACCTTGAGGGATAAGACGACGATTACATTGTCCTCGCCGGTAACGGAGTAGTCGATGACAGCAGTACAGCTGCGAAGGATTCCGGCATCCTTGAGTCCGGCAATTCTTGCCTCGACTTCATCTTCTGAAATCTCGAGCATGCAGGCAAGTTCGGCAGACGGGATTCTGCTGTTGTTCTGTAATTCCTTTAAGATTTTTGCGTCAATTTCATCCATGATATTCACCGTTATTTGAGAAGCGGGGCAAGAATTAAACATTCCTGGAACCGCGGTTCGTTCATGATTACCTTACGTATGTCATTCGTCGGGCTCTTAAAATAAATTTCCGTTGTTCTGCCGTATCTTCCATGAGAAACAACCCGTGAGGTGACGATGCCAAGCATGGTTAAGTCGTTAATCAGGTCGGATACTCTTCTGTGGCTCAACGGGTCGGTGTCAAGCTCGCGGGCTAACTCGCGGTAGACGTTGATTACCGCACTGCTGGTAAAGACCTTCTGCCCGGAGGAGGAGAGAAGAAGCATGGAGCAGAGCACAATCTTGCTCTGGACCGGGAGCGTTTTGATGCACTCGCTCATGGTGTCGGTCTCGATGCTTTCCTGTGCTGCGCCGACGTGTTTTACCTGAACGGTGTCGACACCTTCGCGTTCGGCAAGTTCTCCGGAGACGCGAAGCAGATCGAGTGCCCGGCGTGCGTCACCGTGTTCCTGTGCGGCACGGGCGGCACAGAGTCCGATGACTTCTTCGGGGACGACATCCGGGAGGAATGCGGTCTTTGCTCTCTGGTTTAGGATGTCGCGGAGCTGGTCTGCGTTGTACGGCGGAAAGACGATTTCTTCTTCGGAGAGGGAGGATAAGACGCGGGGGTCAAGGAAGTCTTTGAAGGTTAGGTCGTTGGAGATGCCAATGATGCAGACCCGTGAATTCACGAGGTCGCTGTTGATTCTGGTTAAGCTGTATAAGGTGTCGTCTCCGCTTTTCTTGACGAGTTTGTCGATTTCGTCAAGTACGATAATCTGGAGGCCGCCTGCCTGCTCTAAGATGTTTTTGAGTTCGGAGTATACCTGGTCGGTGTGCCATCCGGTAGGGGGGATGGTGTTTTTGACGCGGTCGCTCGGTTTTAAGTCAAGCCCTGAGACATGGTTTGCAATCTGGGCTAAGACGCGGTACTGGGTGTCGATGGTTTCGCAGTTTAAGTGTACGAGGCGGCAGGGGGTAAAGCCGGAGCTTTCGTTTTCGAGTTCGGTTCCGACGAATTTGACGGTGGCAGTCTTTCCGGTTCCGGTTTTTCCGTAGATTAGGATGTTGGAAGGGGTTGCTCCCTGGAGGGCAGGAGCTAAGATTTCTGCGATGGAGTCTATCTGGTCTGCTCTGTGCGGGAGTTCGCGGGGGCTGTAGCTGTGGCGCAGGACTTCGCGGTTTTTGAAAATTTTGTTCTGGGTGATGTATTTTTTGAATAGTCCGGTTGGTTTGTACGGTTCGGTATTTTCTTCGGTCATGCCGCTGTTGTCTCCCTCTGTTGTGTGTATATCTCTTTGCTGTATCTCCTAATAAAATAG
>JAFQBW010000045.1 GCA_017399555.1 Methanocorpusculum sp. | reverse complement strand
TTTGGAGCTGCCAACATTATTCTCTAAATCAAAAAGCAACGCCAAAGCGGCTGCGAAGCAGGTCCGAGCAACGCGAGGACAGCGACGCGTTGCGCGAGCGATAGGCGAGAGCGTGCTCGAGCCGTGAGCAAGACCGAAGGGTTTGCGACGCGAGCATCAGCGTTATCTGCGGTTTTTTAAATCAGTTCAGTGTTCCTCTCCTGAAACATAATTTAGGAGCAAAGCCTTCTTTTTCAGTAACTATTTAACATCACACTCCTATTCTTACATAAGATATGTCTCTGGAAAAAACCGCTGAACAAATCAGGACTATGGAGATTCGCGGGGCTGGAAAAATTGCCCGCGAAGCAGCGGCAGCACTCCGCGACCATGCAGAATCCCTGCCTGAAGCAGGGCTTTCTGCCTTTGTGTCGGAGATGAACCGTGCGGCAGAAGTTCTGCTTGCAACGCGTCCGACCGCAGTTTCTCTTCCAAATGCAGTCAACATAACGCTTGCCGGACTTTCTGCGGCAGAAACGGAAAGCGAGGCGCGTGCTCTCGTGAAATCCCAGGCGGACCGCTTTGTTGCTGCTTCGACCAAAGCAGTTGAGCGGATTGCAGAAATCTGCGCCTCGCGGATTTCTGACGGCATGACGATTATGACGCACTGCAACTCTAAGGCAGCGCTTGCGGGGATTCTGCTTGCGAAACAGCAGGGTAAAAATATCTCGGTAATCGCAACGGAGGTTCGCCCCTGGAATCAGGGACTGCTTACCATCAAGACCTTAAACGACCATGAAATCCCGACCACCTATATTGTGGACTCCGCGGTCCGCACCTTCATGAAGGAGGCGGACCTCGTAATCGTCGGGGCTGATGCGGTAACGGTCAAAGGGGCAGTGGTAAATAAAATCGGCACCTCGCAGATTGCATTAGCGGCTCACGAGGCCCGCAAGAATGTGCTGGTTGCCGCAGAGACATACAAGTTTGCGCCGAAAACAGCTCTTGGGCATCACATCGAAATCGAGGAACGCCCGACATCCGAAGTTCTGTCCCCGGAGACAGCAGCAGGACTTCCGTTTGTTACCGTGCGAAATCCGGTGTTTGATGTAACGCCTCCGCGCTACATTGATGTGATTGTAACCGAAGCGGGAGCAATCCCGCCGGAAGCGGCATACACGATTATGAAGGAATACTTAAGCTTCAATCCGGAGCAGGAAAACCCATGAAAGATTTACTCGCAACCTACTATTTCCGCCCGAAGGAAGGGGTGGACGCGGCTTATGCGGCAAACGCTATCCGCGAAGAACAGACCACCGGAACCTGGACCGACCTCTCGACCGTAAACGAGGAAACCGCCTATGTGCATGCCTTGGACGGTTCGGTCGAGGATTTAGTCGAGCTCCCGGACGGCGGCTATTTGACGAAAATCTGTTTCCCGCATGAGATTTTCGAGAAGGGAAATATTCCTCAGTACTTATCGGTTATTGCCGGAAATCTTTTCGGTCTTGGAAAGCTTGAGGCGGTCCGCCTGCTTGACATAGACCTGCCGGAGAATCTTGCCGGCTGCGGTCCGAAGTTTGGCATTGACGGTATCCGAAAGATTGTCGGAACGGAGGTGTCCTGCCGTCCGCATATCGGAACTATCATTAAGCCGAAGGTGGGCTTAAATCCGAAGGATACTGCCCAGGTCGCCTATGAGGCGGCGCTCGGCGGCCTTGACCTGATTAAGGATGATGAGACGCTGACCAACCAGACCTTCTGCCCGCTGTATGACCGTCTCGAGGCGGTTATGGATGCGCTTGACCGGGCAAAGGATGAGACCGGAAAGCAGGTGCTCTATGCAGTAAATGTGACAACCGGGGGAGACAGAATCGTAGAGCTTGCCCACAAGGCTGTATCAGCCGGTGCAAATATGCTGATGGTTGATGTGCTGACTGCCGGATTCTCTGCAATCCAGGCGCTTGCAGAAGCTCCGGGTATCAATGTTCCAATCCATGTCCACCGAACGATGCACGGGGCACTGACCAGAAATCCGCATCACGGAATCGCCATGCGGCCGATTGCAAAGCTGGTCCGGTCTGCCGGCGGAGATCAGCTCCACACCGGGTCAGTCTCGGGCAAGATGGGAAGCAAGGCAGGGGAGGTTATTGCAGACAATATGGAGATTACCAAACCGCTTTCCTATCTGAAACCGGTGTTCCCGGTTTCTTCCGGCGGTCTGCATCCGGGAAAGGTTGCGGCAGAGATTGCAAAACTGGGAACGGATATTGTTCTGCAGGCCGGAGGGGGTATCCACGGCCATCCGGAGGGAACAACTGCTGGAACGCGTGCTATGCTGCAGGCGGCAGAGGCGGCAATCCTGGGCATTCCGGCACGCGAGTATGCAGTATCGCATCCGGAGCTTGCCGCAGCACTTGCCAAATGGGGTGACGCTTAACTCCTGTCGGTATCTGTTCTTGGATAGGGAATGGATATACGGGGCGGGCTTTTCCCCTCGCTATTTTTTTGTTGAAGGAACTTCTATCACCAAATAAAAATTCGCGGACTGCTGTTGTTGCTAACATCCCATACGATAACTCAATTTAGGAGCAAAGCCTAAGAGATAGTATCTATGATTATTGATTTCAGCAAAATGGAAGAAACCGTATCGCCGAACTTCTTCGGCGGAGAGGGAGAGTATCGTTCCCGGATGACGGTGGATGAGATGGGGAAAATTGTGCAGGGCAGGCTTGTTCCGGGGGCTTCTATTGGACTGCATACGCATGAGACGAACTGTGAGGTTATGTACTTCCTGGAAGGAGAGGCAACGGTTCTTTATGACGGAGAGGAGCTGACGCTTTCCGCAGGTCAGGTACATTACTGTCCGAAGGGGCACTCACACACGATTAGAAACGACGGCGAGGCGGATGTAGTGTTTTTTGCTGTTCTGCCGAACTCCCCGTAACTTTTTTTCCGACTGCAACACAGACTTTATCCGCCTTTGGAATCAATATGTAAGATATGCAGGCATCCCCCGATATCTGGATAGAAAAATACCGTCCGAAGACCTTAGACGAAGTCTCCGGACAAAAGGAAATTGTCGAGCGGTTAAAGACCTATGCCGCCGCAAAAAGCTTACCGCATCTCTTATTCACCGGAACCGCCGGCATTGGAAAAACCACCTGTGCAGTAGCCTTAGCCCGCGAAATGTTCGGGGACACCTGGAGCATGAACTTCCGCGAATTAAACGCCTCCGACGAACGCGGTATTGACGTGGTCAGAACCCAGATTAAACAGTTCGCCCGGACCTCTCCCTTAGGGGATGCCGAGTTTAAAATTCTCTTCCTCGACGAAGCAGACGCGCTGACCAATGATGCCCAGGCAGCGCTTCGCCGTACCATGGAAAACTATGCCGAGACCTGCCGCTTCATTCTCTCCTGCAACTACTCCTCAAAAATCATCGACCCGATTCAGAGCCGCTGTGCCATCTACCGCTTCCGTCCCTTAACCGAAGAAGCCGTCCGCGAAGAGATGGACAGAATCGCCAAAGCCGAAGGTCTGGTGATTGAAGAGGACGCCTACTCTGCCATCACCTACGTTGCCCAGGGAGACATGCGAAAAGCAATCAACGCACTGCAGGGGGCAGCCATCGTCGCTGACTCCGTGACAGCACAAAACGTCTATGCCGTAACATCTACCGCAAAGCCGGAGGAAATCGCAATCCTCGTCTCCCTCTGCAAAGAAGGAGACTTCGAGACTGCCGAGCGGATGCTTCACATGCTGATGTACGACAAAGGAATCGCACCAAACGAACTGTTAAACCAGCTCTACCGTGCGGTTTCCTCCTCCACCGAGCTTGACCGCAATGTGAAAACAGATTTAATCGACGCCATCGGGGAAACGGATTTCCGCTTAAGCGAAGGAGCAAACGCGGACATCCAGATGGATGCCTTAATTGCAAAGTTCATCAAGATTGTGATGGACTAACCAACTTTTTTTATTTCTCATCCGGTTTCGGCTTTGCTCCTAAATTGAATTACTATGTATTTCCAAAGCTCCAAATCCATGAGAAAAAACCGCTGATAACGCAGATGCAGCCTTCGGCTGCGCAGCTCGTCGCTGTCGTTCGCTCTCGCTCACGACCTGCTTCGCAAGCCTTTCAGTCTTGCTCAAGGCTCGAGTAAACTCTCGCCCTTCGCAGCCGCTTTGGAGCTGCCAATCTTATTCTCTAATTCGCAAAGCAACGCCCAAGCGGCTGCGGTAGCAGCTCGCGACCAACGGGAGCGAGAGCGACGCGTTGCTTAGTCTGCGTGGTCTGTGTTTTTTCAAAACAGCGTTGCCTGTCTGTCCCGTTCCATCCCATACAGATACGAAAAAATCCGCTCCGGTCTCCGCTCAATTCCTTCCTTTTCGCAGAACGCGGAAAACACCCGTTCCAGTTCCGCAGCATTCGGACTTTCGACTGCATACCGCAGCCCGAACTCCGCGGCATACCGTGCGGAAAGTCCTGGGAAGAGTTCATCGAGCTTCTGATAAAAGTACTCGCGGCATCCCTCCCGCAGAGTCATCCCGAATCCGAAAGAGAGAATCCCTTTGACCTCTGCCTCACGGCATATCGAAAGAATCCCTTCCAGATTCTCTTTTGTGTCATTAATGTACGGCAGGATAGGGCAGAGCCAGACAACCGTCGGAATTCCGGCATCCCGCAGTGCATACAGCACCTCAACCCGCCGTGAGGTCGGGCAGACATTCGGCTCAATCTTTCTGCACAGCGTATCGTCAGCAGTGGTAAGCGTTACCGACACCACTGCTTTTGCCCTCTCCTGAATCTCTTTCAGGATATCAATATCGCGGAGAACCAGATCTGACTTGGTAATCAGCGATACCCCAAAGCCTCTGCGGGCAATTATTTCCAGACACTGCTGCGTCAGCCGAAGCGATGATTCTTCTGGAATATATGGGTCACTCATCGAGCCGAACCCAATCATACCCTTCTTCCGCTTCCGGGAAAGTGCTGCATCCAGAAGGGATGGGGCATTCTCCTTTACTGCAACATCGGAAAACGCATGCGGCATCTGATAACAGAGACTTCGCGAATCACAGTAAATACATCCGTGCGTACACCCGCGGAAAATATTCATCCCGTTCTTTGACGACAGCAGAGACTTTGCCTGGATGAAATGCATAAAAAAAAGTTAGATGACGATTCCGAAGAAGGATAACACAATCAGCAGAATCGCTCCAATAACACCGCCAACCGCACAGACGATAACCTGTGCAAGAGACAGCGCTCCAATCGGTGCTAAATGGAAGAAAGACACCACGAAAAGAATTGCCACACCACACAGTGCATTGATTAACAGCTTCAGTCCGTTCTTAAAGACGAAGTATAACACAACGCAGATGATGACAGCAAGGATAATCATTATCACAGTACTGATGATATCGGTCATAGTATAGAGTTAGAACTGTTTTTTTAAATAGTTATGGATTAAGAAAAAAGAGGGATTATCCCAGAATCGAATGCTTCGACTCATCTAAAATCTGCACATCATCCAGACGCCAGAGCCGCATGTTGCGGGCAGTCTTTTCGATTCCAAGCTCCGTATCCGAATCAATATCAATAATATACGCATCAAGCCGCGGAACCCGCATACGGTTTGCCGCAACCGCCCGGTGATGTCCGTCGATGACAAGCAGGCGCCCTCTTCTGCGGACCACAATCAGCGGCTCGGCAAGACCCTTCTGAATCTCATAGCCTCTGCCGTCCAGCTCATCCATATACACCTTATCCTGCGTCGGGATAAGTTCTCTGACCGGCACACTGCCGCGGGACAGATGCGGGTCCAAGCCGTAGAGCTTCTTTAATGTATTCAGATAATCGAACACCTTCTCCGGCGTCACGCGTTCAATCTGGGAGCGGATAACATCCGCATTCGTGATAATACCCACAAACTTCCCGTCAGGGTTGACCACCGGAAGCTTCTGCACACAGAACCGAAACATCTTGCGGGCAACATCCGTCATAGACTCATCCGGCATCGTCTTCAGGATAACCGGCTGCATCAGCGGCGCAATCTTATCCGAAGCCTTCGCGCCGACAATATCACGGGCTGCAATAAGACCCACCGCCTTCCCGTTCGAGAGAACCGGGAAACCGTCGTGTCCGGTTTTTCTGATGCAGGTGATAACCTCCTTTACCGTCTCCGATGCCTGCAGGCTGATGACATCGACCGTCATATACTCGCGGACCAGCTTCTTCTCCGTCGAAATCAGACCCGGATGTGTCGGGGCGACCAGTGAACGTTCCGGCGTCGTGTCGATTTTCACATCCGACAAACTGTAGATGCCCATCGACCGTGCGGTCTTTTCAAGGCCAAGCTCCATATCCCGCTCCAGGGTCACCACATACGCATCCAGCGTCTCCACGCCGAGCTTGCTTGCCGCAACCGCCCGGTGGTGTCCGTCCACTAAAATCAGGCGACCCCCGGTAGAGACAACGATTACCGGCTCGGCGAGCCGCTTTTGCAGTTCATACATTCTGCCTTCCAGCTCATCCTGATGGACGGCGGACTGCGTCGGATGCACATCTGCAACCGGAACTGCCTCGCGCTTCAGGGTCGAGCCAACTCCGTACAGGGTCTTGAGTGCCCGCTGGAAGTTGAACACCTTTTCCGGCGTTACCCGCTCAATCTGCGAGCGGATAACATCCATGTTGGAGATAATACCCTTGAGCTGCATTGCAGAATCCACAATCGGGAGCTTCTGAATGCCGGTCCGGAAGATTCTCCGTGCCACCTCGGTGACGGTCGTTGTCGGGGTTGCCGTAATGGCATGTCTTGTCATTCTCTGGTCTGCGCGAATCTCCGGGTGTTCGCCGATGATATCGCGGGCAGAGATATATCCCACAACCCGTCCTCCCCGAACTACCGGGAATCCGTCATGACCGGTTGTTTTAATCAGACGGATAACGTCGCCGACTGTCTGGGACGCTTCCACACTCACCACATCGTGAGTCATGTAGTTCGAGACCTGTTTTTTCTCCATGCGTACTTCAACTATTTGAAGTACAGCATAATGAATCTTCGCTTCTGTGGAAACTCTCTTCTATACCAAACACCCACATATATAGACAACTATGCTCGATATCAAATTTGTAAGAGCCCACCCGGAGATTATCCGTGCTGATTTAGAGAAGCGTCAGGACACGGAAAAGCTCGCCTGGGTCGATACTGTCCTCGAACTCGATATTCTCAAGCGTGAACTGGAAGGAAAGAACAATGAACTTCGTGCACGCAGAAACCAGATAGCAAAAGACATCAATGCCGCAAAGAAGGCAGGAGAAGACCCAAAGCCGCTGTTTGTCGAGGCAAAGGAGCTGCCGGCAAAGATTAAGGAAAACGACGATAAGATGGCAGAAGCAGTCGAACAGATGAAGTATTATCTGATGAGACTGCCAAACATTCTCCACGAGTCTGTGCCGTTTGGCAAAGACGACACGGAAAATGTGGTGGTCAAGACCGTTGGAAAGCCGCGTGAGTTCGGTTTCGAGCTGAAGAACCACGGAGAGCTTGCCGCAGAGAACGGCTGGGCAGACTTCGAGCGTGCAACCAAGATCAGCGGTTCCGGTTTCTACTTCCTGAAAGGAAACCTCGCAATGCTTGACTTAGCGCTCCAGCGCTTTGCATTGGATACAATCATCGCCAAAGGATACACTCCGGTCATTCCGCCGTACATGATTAACCGCAAGTCCTACGAGGAGGTAACGGACCTCGCAGACTTCGAGAAGGTCATGTACAAGATTGAAGATGACGACGCATACTTAATCGCCACAGCAGAGCACCCGATGGCCGCTATGTACCAGGATGAAATCTTCGAGGAGAAGGACCTGCCGCTGAAAATGGTCGGTGTCTCTCCGTGCTTCCGCCGCGAAATCGGCGCACACGGTCTGGACTCCCGCGGTCTGTTCCGCGTCCACCAGTTCACGAAGATTGAGCAGTTCATCTACTGTATGCCGGAGGATTCCTGGAAGTACCACGAGGAGCTTCTCGCAAACGCTGAGGAGATTTTCACGAAGCTCGATCTTCCGTACCATGTGGTCAACATCTGTACGGGAGACATCGGAACGGTCGCTGCAAAGAAGTATGATATCGAGGCATGGATGCCGCGTGACAACGAGTACCGCGAGGTCGTTTCCTGTTCCAACTGTACCGCATACCAGGCATGCCGCTTAAACATCCGTGTCCGCGACGCACACGACTTCGAGTCCAAGCAGTGGCTCCACACCTTAAACTCCACTGCTGTTGCTACCTCCCGCGCTCTGCGCTGTATCTTAGAGAACTATCAGTTAGAGGACGGAAGAGTCGAGGTCCCGAAGGTTCTCCAGCCGTACATGAACGGCTTAGAATACCTCTAAATCTTTTTTTAAGCGGGATACCTGCAATTTAATTCGGCTTTTTTCAGCCGCGATAAAAAAGAAGGGTTATTCTTCCTTCTCGTCCTGCTTTCCGAGGCGTTCCGGAAGAATAAGGTTTAAGATAATTCCAATGACCGCAGCAAGTGCGTATCCAGAAAGATACAGCTCAGACTCAGGCAGAATTGGGATTGCCAGTCCTCCAATTGAGAGGATTAACATGATGCCAACAATTAAGACATTTCTCTGGTTTCTGAAATCGACCTTATTCTCAACAAGAGTTCTCAGACCAACGCTTGCAATCATTCCGAAGAGGACAATACACATACCGCCAAGAACTGCGTTTGGAATCGAGCTGATGAATCCGCTGATGTATCCAATGAAACTGATAAGGATAGCAAAGACTGCTGCAATCTCTAAGGTTCTCGGGTTGTAGTTCTTCGTTGCTGCAAGAACACCGGTGTTTTCCGAGTAGGTTGTGTTTGCCGGACCTCCGACAAGACCTGCAAAGATAGAAGCCAGACCGTCACCAATAAGGGTTCTGTGCAGTCCCGGGTCTTTGAAGAAGTCTTTTCCAACAATAGCGCCGTTTGCGGAGATATCTCCTAAGTGTTCCATGAAGGTAACAATTGCAATCGGAGCAATCATTAAGATTGCAGAAACACTGAATGCCGGAAGGAAGAACTCAGGAACTGTGAGGAATGCGGCCTCAGTGATTTTTGCATAGTTGAGTCCTACATCAATTCCTATTCCGGTCAGAATCATACAGGAGACATATCCTGCGATTAAACCGAAGAGAATCGGGAGCATCTTGAGGAATCCCTTGAAGAACAGACTGACAATGATGACTGTTGCAATTACAATGACTCCGACAAGGTAGGACCAGCCGTTGGTGAAGTAGCTGATTGCGGTTCCGGCAAGCATGAGACCAATAATCATGATGACAGGACCTGTTACCACCGGTGGGCAGAGTTTTCTAACTCTATCAGCACCAAAGATATAGACTGAGAGTGCAATGAGAAGATAGACCGCACCAGCAGCCATAATTCCTCCTGTCGCAAACTCAATTCCTTCTGTGTTTGCAACAACCAGAATTGCTGGGATAAATGCAAAACTTGAACCAAGGAAAACAGGAACTTTGCCTTTTGTGACAAGATGGAAAATCAGTGTACCGATACCGGCACAGAACAATGCGACAGAGACCGGAAGCCCTGTTGCAATAGGGACGAGGATGGTGGAACCAAACATGGCAAACACATGCTGAATGCCAAGAACGGTTGTTTTTCCACCCTCTTTTAGTTTCGAGGAATCACGCACCATATGATGGTATATTGGAACCGAAACTATTTATACCATAGTTTTTTTAGACCATAGTGTTATTTCGTGCCGAAGATTCTGTCTCCCGCATCGCCGAGTCCTGGGACAATGTAGCAGTTCTCGTTTAAGCATTCGTCAACTGCTGCGGTAAAGATGTCAACATCCGGGTGTGCTTCCTGCAGGACTTTGATTCCTTCAGGGGCTGCGACCAGACACATGAAGCGGACATTTTTGCATCCTCTCTGTTTGAGGAAGTTGAGAGCTGCCGCCGCACTGCCGCCGGTTGCAAGCATCGGGTCGACGACGATTACTTCTGCTTCGACTGATTCTTTGGGGAGTTTGCAGTAGTACTCAACCGGCTGATGCGTTGTTTCGTCACGGTAGAGTCCAATGTGCCCTACCTTTGCATTCGGCATCAGCTGTAAGAGACCGTCGGTCATGCCAAGGCCGGCACGAAGGATAGGGATAATGACAATATCCTCCGCAGCAAGAACGGGTGCTTCCATTTCGCGAAGCGGAGTTTCCACACGGATGTTTTTGGTTGGGAAGTTTCTCGTTACCTCATATCCCATCAGCATGGATATTTCGGTTAAGAGTTCGCGGAAACTCTTGGTGTTGGTGTTTTTCTCTCTCATCATGCTGAGCTTGTGCAGAATCAGCGGATGGTTTAAGATGTGAACTTCACTCATGCCTGTTTTGTCTATTCGCGCTTTGAAGACTAATAGGTTTGTATTTTCTAAAGAATGAATCGGAAAAAAAGTATTGCCTCTGAGTTTACTCAGAGATATAATTGTCAAAGTAACCCTGAATCAGGACAATCGGGGTTCCTTTGTCTCCGCTTCCGGAGGTTAAATCGCAGAGAGAACCGATTAAATCCGTAAGACGTCTCGGGGTAGTTCCCTGGGATGCCATACTTCCTGTAAGGTTCTCCTTCTTGGAGCGGATGGAGTTCTTGATTGCCTCTTTGAGTTCATCGCCTGCAAGGTTTGCGAAGTCATTGTCTGCAAGGTATTTCAGCTTTAACTCATTCGGCTGACCGGACAGACCTGCCGTGTATCCCGGAGAGACAACAGGATCTGCAAGTTCCCAGATTTTGCCCATCGGGTCCTTGAATGCACCGTCACCGTAAACCATAACCTCAACAACCTTTCCGGTCTTCTCCAGAATTACCTGCTGGACTGCTTCGACAAACGGCTGGCAGTTTCTCGGGAACAGCTTTAACTTGTCCTCTGTTGCCTTGTTGGAACCAAGCAGACCATACTGGTCGTTGTATCCGCTTCCGTCAATGGATGCGGTCATGATGTCATCAAGACCTAAGACAATCTCTGCTCCTGCGGCCTTTAAGAGACGCTTTGTTCTCTCGCGGGTGTGGATATCGCAGGTTAAGACACGCTTTGCGTACGGCAGAACCGCACGGCAGTCGTTGGCAAAGATAACTTCAACCTCTGCCCCGCATCCGCGGATTAAGTCGGAGTAGTAATCGATATAATCAACACCGGTGAACGGATGCAGACAGCAGCCGAACAGCTCGCGGTACTTCTCAAGCGTCAACACATCAGAGTATGGGTTAATTCCCTTCTCATCAAGCTGATCCCAGGAGACAAGGTGGTTTCCAACCTCATCAGACGGGTAAGACAGCATCAGAACAACCTTTTTGGCACCCTTTGCAATGCCGCGCAGACAGATTGCAAAGCGGTTGCGGGAAAGAATTGGGAAAATAACACCGATGGTCTCCCCTCCCAGTTTTTCACGGACATCGGATGCGATGTCGTCTACGGTTACGTAGTTGTTCTGAGCGCGGGCAACAACTGCCTCGGTTACTGCAACTACATCATGATCCTGCAGGGAAAAGCCCTCGGATTCTGCCGCAAGGAAAACTGAGTCCGTTACAATTTTCGTCAGGTCATCCCCGCTTCTGATAATCGGAGCGCGGATACCACGAACAACGGTTCCTACCATTCTTTCCATAGTAAAAAATCTCCTACTAAAGTATGTAAATAATCACGTTTAAACATTACCGAGTGTGACATTCTCTGACACACCAAACACATCAAAATACATCTCCTTATTACCTGCTAGAGCGAATATAATACCTCATGATTAACGTAGGTGTTCTTGGTGCAACCGGAGCCGTTGGACAGCGTTTTGTCCAGCTTCTGGCAAACCACCCCTGGTTTAATTTAACCACCCTTACCGCTTCAGAGCGTTCCGCCGGAAAGACATACGGCTCTGTTGTCAACTGGCGTCTGGATTCCCCGTTCCCGGAGTCCGTTGGAGAATTAGTCGTATCCCCGACGACCGTTGATGCAGTCAAAGACTGTGACATCGTGTTCTCTGCAATGCCGGCGGATATTGCAACCAAACTCGAATCTGATATTGCTGATGCAGGCGTCGGTGTCTGCAGCAATGCAAGCTCCCACAGAATGACCGAGGATGTCCCCTTAATGATTGCCGAGGTCAACCCGGAGCACGCGGCATTAATCGATGTCCAGAGAGAGAAAAGAGACGGATTTATCGTAACCAACCCGAACTGTTCCACCATCATGCTGGCAACAGCCTTAGCCCCGCTTCGCCGGTTCAACTTTACCAATATCAATGTTGCAACCATGCAGGCAATCTCCGGCGCAGGCTTTGAAGGCGTTCCGGCATTTGGCATCTACGACAATGTTATCCCCTACATTGGCGGAGAGGAAGAGAAGATGGCACGCGAGGCAAACAAGATTCTCGGAACCTTTGAGAATGGAAAGATTACCGGTGCTCCGTTTACCGTCTCTGCATCCTGCAACCGTGTCCCGGTTATTGACGGACACACCTTAAACGTCTGGATTGATGTTGACGCATCCGTCGAGGAAGTCGTTGACGCATTCAAGACCTGGGAAGCACCGTTCAAAGGCCTTCCAACCCAGCCGGAAAAGAGTGTGCTGTACTTAGACGATGACAACCGCCCGCAGCCGCGTCTTGACAGAAACAGAGGAAACGGTATGACTGTTTCCGTCGGCCGTGTCAGAGAAGGAATCCGCTTCGTTGCTATGGGCCACAATACTATCCGCGGAGCGGCAGGTGCTTCTGTCCTGAACGCTGAACTCCTCCACACCTTAAAATACATCTGAGTATGGAAGATAACGTTGTCTTTGTTGGAACCAAGCCTGTCATGAACTACTGCTTAGCAGTTGTTACGCAGTTCAACAGCGGGGTTGATGAGGTTGTCATCAAAGCACGCGGCAAGTCAATCGTTCGCGCGGTTGATACGGCAGAACTGGTGACCAGGCAGTTCTTATCCAACGTGGTAAAAAAACAGGTGTCCATCTCTACTGATACGGTGGAAACGGATGCCGGAACGACGAATGTCTCAGCGATTGAGATTATTCTCGGTCACTAATCTTTTTTTATGAATCTGACTGCTGTTGGTATTCTTGCAGTGGTCTTTCTGCTGATTATGGTTCGAAGAGTCGGCAGATTCAGGCTTCCGATCTGGGGAATTATGACTGCCGGAGCGGCGGCGGCTCTTCTTTTCCAGACGATATCTGTGCCGTCTGCCCTATCTTCGATTCAGCTTGATGTGATTGCATTTCTTTTTGGCATGTTTGTTTTCGGGGCGGCTCTTGATGCCTCAGGGCTTTTACAGAACGTTGTTCTTCGCGGATTTTTGCGGGCGAAGAGCAGACGGTCTGTTCTGCTGATTTTTATGCTGACCACAGCCGCCGCGTCTGCGCTGTTTATGAATGATACGGTGGCAGTTATTGCGGCGCCTATTGCTCTGTTCTGTGCGGCGAAGTTCGGTATTCCCGCAGTCCGTATGCTTCTTGCTCTCTGCTTTGCGGTTACGTTCGGCAGTGCGGCAACGCCTATCGGCAATCCGCAGAATCTGCTGATTGCTTTAGCAGGAGTGCCTGACGCGTTTGTTACCTATGCGCTGTATCTGGGAGTTCCGTCAGTTCTCTGTCTGCTGATGTCCTATCTCTTCCTTGCCCGCGGAATCAGTGCCGGGCCGGTCACGCCGGTTTCTGCCGGGGAGATTGCGGATACTTCGCTTGCCCGACTCTGTAAAGTGAGCTTTGCGCTTATCCTTTCTGCGGTTGCGGCACGGATTGCCGGTTCATTTTTCGGATATGAGGTATCTTTCCTCTGGATTGCGGCAGCCGCGGCCTGTCCGCTTCTGCTGTTTTCTGCAAAGCGGGTTTCGCTTCTGCGGGCGGTTGATTACCGCACGCTGGTATTCTTTGCGGCAATGTTTATCTTGATGGAAGCGGTCTGGGAAAGCGGCGTTCTGCAGGTCCTGCTTCCGGAAACACTGACAACATCGGTCCCGGTTATGGTTCTGGCAGGGGCGGTTGTTTCGCAGTTTGTTTCCAACGTGCCGTTTGTTTTGATGGTACTGCCGCTTCTCGAAGCATCTGCTGCCTCTCTTCCTCTGTACATGGCGGCATCTGCCGGATGTACGGCTGCCGGAACCCTGACGATTCTTGGAGCGGCATCGACGATTATTGTCATTCAGCGCGCGGAGGCGGAAGGGGAAACCCTGTCCTTCCTGACTTATCTGAAGGCCGGCATCCCGGTGACGATTCTTGCTGTGACCGTTTTCTCTCTATGGATATGGGGTGTGGGCATTCTGTCAGCGTGAAGCATCTGCTATTTCGCACTTTTGCACAAAATAGGAGTATGATGAAAGGTTTTATCATCTCAAATAACGTAGAAAATAGTGGAGGCTGGAAACCAACGCATCAAAATACTTCCAGTGCTCCGCAATATATCTGAAGATACGGTGGTTTTGGATTGTTTTCCACCGTATCTTCTTATCTCTGTTAAGCTATATCCATGTTTTGTTTTCGTTTAATCGGAAGCTATATGTCTTTTTTCGGCGAATAGATTTTCATGACTGATAAAGCGGCTCTGCGTCTGGAGCTGAAGGAACGGCGGTTTGCTTTATCTCTGGGCGAGAGACGGGAAAAGGGGTGTGCGGTAACTGCGTTTGCTGAAGAGGTTCTTTTTGGCTATCACCATGTTTTAGCCTATGCCGCAAAAGACCCGGAGGTCGAGACTCTGGTGTTAATCAACCGGCTTCTTGCCTCAGGAAAGACGGTTGCTGTTCCGATTATTGAGAAGGAGACACGGACTCTTCGCCTGTCCAGGCTTATGTCAGTTCGCGATTTGGAGCCGAGTACCTTTAATGTCCCGGAGCCGCTGTCGAAGGAAGTTCCGGTATCACCTGCGGAAATGGAATGCGTGTTGCTGCCGCTTCTGGGCTTTGACCGTCAGGGGAATCGAATCGGTTACGGAGCAGGATATTACGACCGCTTCCTTGTGCAGAATCCGCATCTGAAAAAAATCGGGCTTGCCTATGCCTGTCAGGAAGTGGAGGCTGTGCCGACTGAGGAGAATGATATTCCGCTTGATATGGTGATTACGGAAAACGGCATCAGGGAGTTCTGAGAAAAAAAGAGTTATGCGGAGGTTATCAGGTAGGATGCTGTTGTCTTTGAGAGCAGTTTTCCATCCACACTTCCTTCGCGGACTTCTGCCTCGGCAAAGATTACGCGTCTGCCTTTTCTGATAAGTTTTGCCGATGCATACATGTCTCCTTCTTTTATTCCGCGGATAAATTCTGTGGTCTCGGTGATGGTGGTTGTGCCCTCGTTTTCCGTCAGCTCGGCAAGCACTGCCAGCGCAATGGCTTCATCGGCCAGAATCACATAAAATCCGCCCTGCAGAAATCCCGAACCATTGTGGATGTGTTCATCGACATGCATTTTCAAAACTGCGGATTCATTTCCCCAGGAGATTGGTTCGATACCTAAGGTCATGAATGTCGGATTTGCTTTTGCTCCAATTTTTGCAATATTCTCTGCGTACGGATGCATGATATGTATTAGCATGGCATGGTAGAAAAAGATGGTGTTTCGCGTGTTTTACTGATTTGCGGAAAGACAAGAAAAAGAAGTGCATCGACCGGGACTCGAACCCGAGTTTAGGCGTTGGCAACGCCTAGTGATAACCACTACACTATCGATGCTTGAACTGCAACGAGTTGCACTAATTACAATGCTGTATAAGTATTAAAGGACATCGGTTTTTACTTGACGGATTCATGCGGGAACAACCGATTTTCAAAGAACCGGGAAACAAAACAAAATCGCGCATAAAACGCCGAGAGGGAGATTTGAACTCCCGAGGTGTTACCACCAGAGGCTTTCGAGGCCACCGCCCTTCCGGACTAGACTATCTCGGCAAACTGCTGTATCTTATTGAACGTCTTCAATAAAAAAGATATGGGGTTGATATTTACATCTGGCCAGCGCCCTTGGAAACCATCATATCATCGATGCGGATTAAGATGACTGCGGTCTCAGAAGAGCTCTGAATTGCCTGACGCTTAACTCTCTTCGGCTCAACAACACCGGCTTCCTTCATGTCGACAACCTTTCCGGTGAAGACATCAAGACCTGCGTATTTGTTTCCGGTTGCGTGTGCCTGGCGGAGGTCGATAACTTTGTCAACAGTGTCGAATCCGGAGTTCTCTGCTAAGGTCTTCGGGATGATTTCGAATGCCTTTGCGTAGCCCTCGATTGCAAGCTGGACACGACCGCCGATGGTCTGTGCGTACTCGCGGAGTCTGAGTGCAAGTTCGGTCTCAACAGATGCACCGCCGATGGTGTAGGAACCGTCCTCGATAACATCCTGAACGACACGCTTTGCGTCTTCGACTGCACGCTCGAGTTCATCGACTAAGTGCTGTGCAGAGCCGCGGAGGAGGATGGTGACTGCCTTCGGGTCCTTACACTCGGAGATGAAGGTCATCTCAAGCTCTTCGTCCATCTCAAGCTTTCCTGCAGTTCCGATAACATCCTCGGATAAGTCCTCCGGCTTGTTGATCATCTGTCCGCCGGTTGCTTTTGCTGCATACTTGCAGTCCTTCTCTGCAACGAACTCGAGTGCGTAGATGCCCTGTGCTGCAAGATAGTACTGTACCGGGTCTGCAATTCCCTTGGTACAGAGGACGAGGTTGACGCCTGCTGCTGCGAATGCGTCTGCCATTCCCTTGAGTCTTGCACGCTCTGCCTCGGAGAATGCGGAGAGCATGTCTGCGGACTGAATCTTAATCTTGGACTTTGCCTGGGTCTTGGTAATCTCTAACGGACCGGAGAGGAATGCTGCACGGACGCCGTCAATCTTCTTCGGCATCAGAGAGTCTGGTCTTACTTTGTCGATTAAGACACCTTTGACAAGCTCAGCGGTCATGCTGTCTGCACGCTTGGTCTTGACTAAGATATCATCCTCGTTGATTTCCATCTTGCCGTTCTTTTCTTCGGCGACGGTGCTGACTGCGTCAACAATGACTTCGCATGCCTGGTCCATGATGTTCTCGATGGACTTTCCGGTCATTGCGGTCTTGGCAATCTGGAGGAGCATCGGCTTGTCTTCCGGCTTGACGTCGATTGCAAGGGAGTCGAGGATTTCGAGTGCCTTGTTCATTCCAAGGTTGTATCCCTTTGCGATGATGGACGGGTGAACACCGGTGTCGATGAGTTTCTCTGCCTGTTCCATTAAGGAACCGATCATGACAACTGCGGTGGTGGTTCCGTCTCCGCATTCGTCGTCCTGAGTTTCTGCGACCTCAACAACGAGTTTTGCTCCCGGGTGTTCGACAGCAAGTTCGTGGAGGATAGTTGCTCCGTCGTTGGTAATGACAATGTCGTCGCTTCCCTTTGCAACGAGCATCTTGTCCATACCGCGCGGACCAAGGGTGGTTCTTACAGTTGCGCCAAGGACTTTGGCTGCCATGATATTGGAACGGAGTGCTTCCTGTCCCGGGGTGCGCTCGACGTTATCTTTGAAGATAACGACAGGCTGGTTTGGATTGTATGCCATAACTAGTTATTCTCCTAACTCGTGATTAAATGGTGGATTGGACGTCTATATAAATCTGTTGTATTGGTATGTCCAATTAGTCGATACGTTTAACGCTAAAGAGCGGGTAGACCGGAACTCCTTCGATTTCTCTGACACCGCGCTTATCGAACAGTACACAGATGCCTGCCGGGTGTGCTTTGTGGCGGCGGAGGTAGGTGACTATTTCTGCTAAGGTGTTGCCGGTTGTAATGCAGTCATCGACGATGATGCAGCGCTTTCCGGTGACTTTGCTGAAGTTTCCGGAGATGCTTCCGCAGTTGGTATCTGCATTGTGCTTGGACGGGTGGTAGATTGCAAGGTTTAATCCGTGCTCGGCGGCCATTAAGGTTGCAAGCGGGATTCCTGCTGCGTCAACACCGACAACTGCGTCGATTTCCTCGTCTTCGTCACAGCAGTTCTCGAAGTTGACCATGAGCATGGATGCAATACCGGAGAGAAGCGTTGCATCAGAGCTGACCACGGTCCAGTCAATGTGCACATCCTTTGGTGCGGATGCAGTATTTTTGCCCTGGGTTAACATCCAGGTGATGGTGTCGGTGGATAAGCTGAGTTCGTCAGCAATCTGACCTGTCGGATGTCCTTCTGCATGGAGCATCCGTGCTTTTTCCATGAGTTCTTCTAAAGAAGACATGGGTACTATATTTGTTTTTGAAGAGTAATATAGTGCACGAATGAGGGTGTGCGACGCTGTATAATCTGCAGGAGTCTGGGTTTGTTCCCTGGCTGTTTCCTCGAGCCGCTTTCGGACGTTATTCTGATGCGCCTTTTACCAATAGTAAATCCTGCAGAAAAAATAACCTCATATTCGGCCCTGATTCTCTGCCAACACCAGAAAGAATATATAGAACTGCAATGCATAATTTATGTGCAACAAGAGAAACAGGAACACTCATGGATAAAGAAACCATAACCAATGACACCCCTGCTGAAAACGCAGAAATCATGGATGCCGTCCCTGAAACAACTGTTGTTGAAGAACTCACCAAAAAATACGATGAACTCAACGACAAATATCTCCGCCTTGCAGCCGAGTACGAAAACTACCGCAAAAGAAGCAAACGCGACCAGGAAAACTCTGTGCGCTATGCAACCGAAAAATTCGCACTCGACATCGTTGAAGTTGTGGACAACTTCGAACGTGCATTAAAGAGTGATGACGCAGGTCTTCGCGAAGGATTAGAACAGATTCACAAATTCTTCCTTGCAAGCCTCGCCAAAAACGGCATCGAACCAATGAATGCAGCCGGCTGTCAGTTCGACCCGGAACTCCACGAAGCTATCGCAGCTCTTCCCTCCGACAAGCCCGATGGAGAAATCTTAGACGTCGCTGTTGCCGGATATATGCTGCGTGACAAAGTCCTTCGTCACGCAAAAGTTGCAGTCTCATCGAACAACCCCTGAAAAAATATAGGAAACAATTATGGCATCAAACAAAGTAATCGGAATTGACCTGGGAACCACCAACTCCTGTCTCGCAGTAATGGAGGGAGGAAGCCCGATCGTTATCGCAAACGCAGAAGGATTCAGAACCACCCCGTCCGTTGTCGGATTCTCCAAGGATGGAGAAAGACTTGTCGGAAACGTTGCAAAGCGCCAGGCAATCACCAACCCGTTAAAAACCATCAGCTCCATCAAGCGCCACATGGGCTCTGACTATACTGTTGACATTGACGGAAAGAAATACTCCCCGCAGGAAATCTCCGCAATGGTCTTACAGAAGCTCAAGCTCGACGCAGAAGCATACTTAGGCGAAAAGATTGACAAAGCAGTCATCACCGTCCCTGCATACTTCAACGATGCACAGCGCCAGGCAACCAAGGACGCAGGAAAAATCGCAGGCCTTGAAGTTCTGCGTATCATCAACGAGCCGACCGCAGCAGCACTTGCATACGGCCTTGAAAAGGAAAACGAAGTAACCGTTCTCGTCTACGACCTTGGCGGCGGAACATTCGATGTCTCCATCTTAACCCTTGATGACGGTCTCTTCGAAGTTAAGGCAACCGCCGGAAACAACCACTTAGGCGGAGACGACTTCGATGCAAGAATCATCGACTACCTTGCAGACGAGTTCAAGAAGAAGGAAGGAATCGACTTAAAGAACGACCCGGTCGCAATGCAGCGTTTAAAGGACGCAGCAGAGAAGGCAAAGATTGAACTCTCCTCCCTCCAGAAAGCAAACATCAACCTCCCGTACATCACCGCAGGTGCAGAAGGTCCGAAGCACTTAGACATCGACTTAACCCGTGCAAAGTTCGAGCAGTTAATCGATGATCTCGTACAGAAGACCGTCGAGCCGGTCCGCCAGGTCTTAAAGGACGCAAACATGTCCGCATCCGACATCGACCACGTATTACTCGTCGGCGGTTCTACCCGTGTCCCGATGGTTGTTGAGGAAGTCAAGAAGATCTTAGGCAAAGAGCCGGACAAGAACATTAACCCGGACGAGTGTGTCGCACTCGGTGCCGCAATCCAGGGAGCAGTCTTAACCGGAGAGGCAAAGGACGTCGTCTTACTCGATGTTACCCCGCTTACCCTCGGTATCGAAACCCTTGGCGGAATCGCAACCAAGCTCATCGAGAGAAACACCACCATCCCGACCAGAAAGAGCCAGATCTTCTCCACTGCAGCAGACAACCAGACCTCTGTTGAGATTCACGTCGTCCAGGGAGAACGCCAGTTCGCCCGCGACAACTTCAGCTTAGGCAAGTTCCAGCTCACGGGAATCCCGCCGGCACCAAGAGGAATGCCGCAGATTGAAGTCACCTTCGACATCGACGCAAACGGTATCGTCCACGTCTCCGCAAAGGACCTTGGAACCGGTCACGAGCAGTCCATGACCATCACCGGCAGAAAGGACCTCAAAGACGATGAAATCGAAAAGATGGTCAACGACGCCAAGCAGTACGAGGAAGAGGACAAGAAGAAGCGCGAAGAGATTGAGCTCAGAAACAACGCTGACAACGCAGTCTACGCAGCAGAGAAGCTCGTAAACGACAAGGAAACCGCAGACAAAGTCGATGCAGAGGACAAGGAAAAGATTTCCGCTGCAGCAGCTGAACTCAAGGAACTCCTCGCAAAGGAGGATGCATCCACTGACGACATCAAGGCAAAGATGGACGCACTCCAGGAAGTTGTCTTTGCAGTCACCTCCAAGATGTACCAGAAGATTCAGGAAGAACAGCAGGCAGCACAGGGTGAAGGATGCTCCGGCGACTGCGGATCCTGCGGAAACGATGACAACGTTGTCGATGCTGACTACGAAGTAAAGAAGGACTAAACCTTCTTTTTTAGGAAGATACCATGGGTTCTGAATCGTATTACGATGTGTTAGGCGTTTCCCGCAATGCGACGGAAACGGAAATCAAGAAGGCCTACCGGAACCTCGCAAAGAAGTACCACCCGGATGTCTGCAAGGAAGCAGACGCGGAAGAGAAGTTCAAGTCCATCAACGAGGCATACAGCGTCTTATCCGATGAGTCCAAGAGACGCCAGTATGACCAGCTTGGACACGACAACTTCACGAATGCTTCCAAAGGAAACTATTCGGGAGCAGGAGGCGCCGGATTTAACGCCGACTTCTCCGGATTCGGCGACATCTTCGATTTCTTCGGCGGAGGCGGCCGCAGACAGAGCGGTCCGCGTCCGGGTGACGATACGCTGATGCGTATCCAGATTACCTTAGCTGACGCCGTGTTCGGCGTGCAGAAGGAAATCGAGGTCATGCACACCGAGAGCTGTCCGGACTGTGACGGTACGGGAAGCTCTACGAAGAAGACGACGACCTGCCGCAAGTGTAATGGTACCGGTCAGGTAAAGCAGATTAGAAACTCGATCTTCGGTCAGATGGTAACCCAGTCAGTCTGTCCGGACTGCGGAGGCCGCGGAAAGATTCCGGAGTCTCCATGCCGTAAGTGTAACGGCACCGGAAAGACCAAGGTCCGCCGTAAGGTCTCGGTGAACATCCCGGCAGGTATTGACTCCGGCATGCGCCTGAGAATGGAAGGCTACGGCGAGGCAGGAGATCCGGGAGCACCAAACGGCGACTTATACATCGAAGTGTATGTGGTCTCCAATCCGAAGTTCGACCGCGAAGGCGACAATCTGGTAACGCAGTACGAGATTACTCCGGCACAGGCTGTTCTCGGCTGCGAGGTTGAGATTGAGACAATCGACAGGAAGAAGGTTTCCTTAAAAATTCCGGCAGGAATCAATTACGGCACCCGCTTAAGAATCCAGGGTGAAGGAGTTCGCCGGAGAGGAAACTACGGAAGTCTGCTTGTCAGAATTGTCATCGCCACCCCGAAGAAAATATCCGGAAAAGAACGGGAACTCTATGAAAAGCTTCTCGCCATTGAAAACGGCGCAGAGTCTGCCGACGAGGAACCGAAAGAGAAGGACAAAAAGAAGCGCGGCTTCTTTAAATAACATACTTTTTTTTGCCGCAATCCGGAGCCTTATTGCGTATCCGGTCCTCATATCTTCTATGAGTAAACCCGTAGCTATTCTGGTAATTCTTCTGGTAACAATTGGATTTATTGTCGCCGTTGTCGGCGTGTCCGGAGGATTCCTTCTCAATTCATAAGAAACGCGTAAATATCCTGCATTCAAACGCTAATGCATGATACTTACCAGACGCCTGCAGTACTTCTTCTGTGCGGCAGGCCTCATCCTCATCTCCTTCGGCGTTGCCCTTACCACCAAAGCAGGACTCGGCACATCGCCTATATCTTCCATCCCCTATACTCTTTCTCTTATTCTTCCGGGACTATCCATGGGAACCTGGCTTATCTTATTCAGCATCGCCCTTGTTCTCATTGAAATCATCCTTCTCAAAGGAAAAATGCCCGCCAAAAGCTGGATATCCCAGCTCCTCATATCGTTTCCCGTCGGCTGGCTCATTGATGCAGCCATGTGGCTTCTTACTCCTTTCAACCCGGAGGTCTATCTTGTCAAAGTACTTACTGTCATCCTCGGCTGTGTCATCATCGCCCTTGGCGCATATCTCTGCGTCTCCGCATCTCTTCTTGTTCTTCCCGGAGACGGATTTGTGCAGGTCTTAGCCCAGGTCACCGGAAAATCCTTCGGCGGTGTGCGTGTTATCTCTGACACAACCCAGATTCTCATTGCCGCAGTTCTCTGTCTTATCTTCCTCCATGCACTTGTCGGTGTCCGTGAAGGAACAATTATTGCGGCGATTCTTGTCGGCTCGATTGTTAAAATATTTGCCCGGATATTGCCGATAACCAGAGCTATATAGTCCTGCCCGCTCCACGCTAGTGCATGGACTTCCTCCTCCTGCTTTTTGAATTTCTCGGGACTCTTGCCTTTGCCGCTTCCGGAGCTTTGACCGGCATCGCCAAAAAAATGGATATCTTCGGTATCCTCATGCTCGCAGTAATTGTTGCAGTCGGCGGGGGTATTATTCGTGATCTTGTTCTCGGCATCACGCCGCCTGCGGTATTTCGCGATCCAAGCTATGCAGTTCTTGCGGCAGGGACTGCAGTTATTCTCTGCATCCCGGCGGTCCGCCGTATTTTAACCCGCCACCGGAAAAGAAATGACACTGTCCTTCTTCTCATGGATACAGTAGGTCTTGCTTCCTTTACCGTTGTCGGAATCCAGACTGCCTACTCAGTCTCTGCTTCCTTTTCCCCGTTCCTGCTGGTTTTTGTCGGGGTAGTTACCGGCGTTGGAGGGGGCGTTCTTCGTGATGTGTTTGCCGGAGACATGCCGGGAATTTTTGTCCGGCAGTTTTATGCAAGCGCTGCGATTCTCGGCGCTGTTGTCTGCGTGCTTCTCTGGAATGCCGCGGGGTCGCTTCCTGCCATGTCTCTTGGAATGGTCGTGATTATCCTGCTTCGTTTAGCCGCAGAGAAGTACCACTGGGGGCTGTATCATCCCAAACAGTAAGACACCCCGTCATAAAACATTTTAATCTATCCTGTCTAATATATCTACAGAGACCGTGACCGTAAATTCTAAGAAAACTGATATTCGCTATGTCCGAACCGAATCGGCGATTCAGACTGCTTTCCTTGAGCTGGTAACGGAGATTGGATTTTATGCTATTACTGTGAAGGATATCACCGCAAAAGCGGATGTTTCCCGCGGTACGTTCTACCAGCATTATAATGATAAATATGACCTTCTCGCATCGTACGAGAAGAAGATTAAAGAAGACCTCCTTGCGGCACTTACTCCGGGAAGAATTCCGTTCAAAACAGATGCGGTAAAAGAGCGCGTTATCCGGATGTTTGCCTACTGCGAGGAGAATCTGGTGATGATGCGTGCCTTACTCGGCAAAAAAGGAGACGCGGAGTTCCAGCAGCGGATGAAGGATATGCTCTGGGGGGAGGTTTTTGCCCAGCACATTAACTATGCCGGACTTGCCCGGAAACTGGATGTGCCGGAGGATTATCTCAAAGAGTATGTGAACTCATCCCACTATCGCGTGTTCCAGACCTGGCTGGAAAAGGATTCCCGCGAGTCTCCGGAAGAGATTGCAGAGATTTATCTGAAGCTGAGTGTTATCTCTCCGCTGAATAAAGCCTGCAAACACTAACTTTTTTTCGGGGGGTCCTGCCCGTTAATATTTTTCTGCGGCTTCCAGGAACGCCTTTTGTTTGCTTACCCTGCGGAAGAGTTTGTAGAGCAGTTTTTCCTTCCAGCCGTAATCGAGATTTCCGCCGGATGCGTTCGGATGTCCTCCGCCGTGGAACTCGCGGGCGATGAGGTGGCTGATTTCCGGAACACTGCGCAGAGAGAATTTGCCGTTGTCAAAGACCAGCAGTTCGATATCGGTGTTGAGGATTTTTCTGACTTCTGCTGCGGTTTCGCTCGGATAGCCTGAGGAAGGCATAATTACAATCCGGTATTTTCCGTCATAGACCTTTGCGGCTTTCAGGGATTTTTTGATGCACCGGTTCTTTTCGCGCTCGATTTTTTCGAAGATTTCCTGCACTTCTGCATCCACGATGATTCCCTGTGTCAGTTTGTCGCGGATGAGTTTGAGGTTGGAGCTTCCCGAGGTTACCATTCCGAGAATCGCCGAGCGCGGGTCTTCGTGTTTCCATAAATCATAGTCGCAGACAACACGGGCAACTTCTTCTGCAGACGGGTGTTCCGGTTTGAGGGATGCACAAAGCACACCGGTTGCACAGCGGGAGGTGTCAACGGTTAAGCTTTCGACATACGGCATGACGCGCTCTTTTTCCTCATCGGTCCATTTGTGATGGTCGAACCAGCGGATGTTCCACCCTGCGGCACGGGCTTTTTTTGCTTTGTCTTCGATTCCTTTCTGATATCCCAGATCGCTGATAATCAGCGTGTCGCCTTTTCCGTTACATCCGGCAACCTGCGCGAGGAACCAGTCGAAGCGGTTTACGGAGGAGAAGAGGGTGAGAATTTCTCCGCCGAATACCATCCGGCAGATGGCGTCAGAACCGGCGGCATCTAAATCATTGTGCGTTAAATGCACAACATTTGTTTCTCTATTTACGATTTTTTCCTGAAGTGTCTGTTTTTTTGCTGTTTGTTTTTTATTTCTGAAGATGCCCATTACATACTCATGGGTTTTTCTCGCACATAAGATGTTTGGGACACAATTTCAAAGATTATAAATAGAACGAGATACAACATTAGTATCGCACAAGCGCCTTTATAGCTCAGTAGGGAGAGCGACAGACTGAAGATCTGTATGTCGCCGGTTCAATTCCGGCTGAAGGCACTTCCTTTTTGTTCAATTCCGGTAAAATTTTTTAGTAAATTGGTTCTGCGCAGTTATCTCTCTTCTGCCGCGCATGAAAATCCGGTCATTTCTTTCGAAACTCTGTGTTTTTGTAAATCCTGCCTGGATTGGTGGAATTTTTCCGGACCCTTTTTATATCACGAAGGAAAATGTTTCTGTATGGGAAAGATGGACAATAAAGTCGCCATTGTTACCGGCGGCGGAAAGGGAATCGGCTTTGGAATTGCAACCGCATTTGCCAAAGAAGGCGCAAACTTAGTGATTACCGGACGCACCATTGAACGCCTGGAGAGCGCTAAGCAGAAGCTTGAGGCATACGGCGTCACCGTTCTTCCGGTTGCCGCAGACGGCGGCTCTGAAGAGCAGGTCAAAGAGGCAGTCAGACAGACGGTCGAAAAGTTCGGCAAGATTGATGTTCTGGTCAACAACGCACAGGTCTCCAAGTCCGGTGTTCTGTTAAAGGACCACACCAAAGAGGACTTCGACTTAGCCGTCAACTCCGGTCTGTATGCAGCATTCTTCTACATGAGAGAGTGCTACCCGTACCTGAAAGAATCCAAGGGAAGCGTCATCAACTTCGCATCCGGTGCCGGTCTCTTCGGAAAGCCGGGACAGTCCTCGTATGCAGCCGCAAAGGAAGGTATCCGCGGACTCTCGCGCGTTGCCGCAACCGAGTGGGGACCGGACGGAATCAACATCAATGTTGTCTGTCCGCTGGTTTACACCGAGCAGCTTGATGCCTGGAGACAGGAGTATCCGCAGCTCTACGAAGCAACGATTAAGGGCATTCCGCTTGGAAGATTCGGCGATGCAGAAAACGATATCGGCAGAATCTGTGTCTTCCTGCAGTCCGAGGATGCATCCTACATCAGCGGTGAAACTTTCACCGTCCAGGGCGGAAGCGGTCTGAGACCGTGATCCATCCCGAATTCACTCACAATTCTTTTTTACCGTACTTTTCTCAGAAGGTTTTTCCAGCTTCTGCCAGGCATTCCCAAACCTTAATATCTAACCGTTGCCCTATATTTACTCATGGCTGATAAAATCGCAGAGATTGTGGCAGAACTTGAATTCGTCGCAGATATCGAAGGAGAAAAAGACTGTCTCATGTCTCAGCAGGGAAACCTCTGGTTCAATGTTGATGTGCCGAAAGGTCACGGCTTAAAAAGCGGCGACAAAGTCAGAGTAACCGTCGAGCGTGTCGAGTAATCATGAAGGATTTTCTTGACCGGGACCCGGTAAACCCGCGTTCTGTCCTGATTGGAGGACTTGTCGTTCTCCTTGCCGGATTAATCATAATCCTCCTGCTCTTCTCCGGAGGGGCGGGAGTTGATGCGGATACGCCGGTGTATGATGACGGTGTTTTGAAAACCACCATCTCCTACAGCGGAGATGAACCGCAGAAGGTGTGGGTGCAGTACAATATCTTCCGTCAGGATAATCTGATATCGTCCACCCAGATTGGCAGTACTTTCTCGTTTGTGGAAACACTGACGAACGGAAACACCTTGTCGGAGTGTCCGGTTGAGCTGGACGCCGGCGAGTACAAGATATTTATCTACATCTCAACATATGCCGAGAATCCGAAGCGTCTTGCCGGATTCATCCGCACTATCCAGATAGCATGAGAATATTTGATAATGCTCTTCTCTACAACCCGGTATCCGGTACCTGGATACCCTCTTCTTTCTCTGTTGACAAAGGAAAAATCAAGGCTGTTGGAAAACCCGGTTCGCTTTCCGGGGATTTAGTCACCGATCTTTCCGGAGCACGTGTTGTTCCGGGGCTGATTGATGCGCACGTCCACATCGAAAGTTCACTTTTAACGCCTGCAGAGTTTGGCAGACTGGTTCTGACGCACGGGGTAACAACGGTTGTTGCCGACCCGCATGAGATTGCCAATGTTGCCGGATGCGCCGGAATTGATTTCATGATTGCAGATGCCGTCCATTCTCCGGCGGATATCTTCTTCATGGTTCCGTCCTGTGTTCCGGCAACGCCGGCAGATGTCGGCGGCGCTGTGGTGTCTGCTGAGGATCTTGCCCGCTATCAGAATCATCCGCGGGTTTTAGGTCTTGGCGAGATGATGAACGTTCCGGGCGTTCTTTTCGGCGACGCAGAAGTCGCGGCAAAGCTTGCACTTTTCCGCAGGATTGACGGCCATGCTCCGGGACTTTCCGGCGAATCGCTCTGCGAGTATGTCTCCCGCGGAATTGCAAGCGACCATGAGTGCACGACTGCAGAAGAGGCCGAAGAGAAACTGCTTCTTGGACAGTACATCTTCCTGCGGGAAGGAGACGCCGCCAAGAATGTCGAAGCGCTTTCTTCCGTTGTTACTCCGCAGACTGCATCCCGCTGCTGTTTTGCAACCGACGACCGCCATGTTGACAGTATTGCCCGCGAGGGTTCTATTGACAACTGCATCAGAAAAGCCTGTGCTGCAGGAATGCCGCTGGAACTTGCTCTGCGTCTTGCAACGCTTTCAGCAGCCGAGTACTACTCCTTACACGACCGCGGAATTATAGCACCGGGCAGGGCTGCGGACTTCTGTATCCTTGAAGAAGGTGAAGATTTCAGAGTTGCCCGTGTCTATAAAAACGGCCTCTCCGTCCGCCGCAAGGAAACACCGGAGACGCCGGAAATGTCTTTCCCGCCGTTTGTCTGCCGGATTCCGTCTGCAGAGGAACTGCGTCTGCCGGATGGAAAGCTGAAGGTAATCGAGACAATTCCCGGCGAGATTATAACCGAGTGCCGGGAGATGGATGCGGATACTCCGGGACTCCAGAAGATTCTCTGCATTGACCGGTACCGCGGAGAGGGATTCGGTCTCGGACTGATTAAAGGACTGAACATTGAACGCGGAGCTCTTGCAACGTCTGTGTCTCACGATGCCCACAACATAATTGCGGCCGGGGCGACTGATGCGGAGATTCTGGAAGCAGTAAAAGCGGTCGCTGATGCCGGAGGCGGTATGGCGGTTGTTGCTGACGGAAAAACAACGGTGCTTCCGCTTCCGGCAGGCGGTCTGATGACGCAGAAGCCCTACGAAGAAGTCTGTTCGGAGATGGAAGTTCTGCATGCCGCACTTGCCAATACCGGAGCGGATGAGAAAGCGTTCATGTCACTTTCCTTTATGGCTCTGACTGTTGTGCCGCATCTGAAAATTACTCCCCGCGGACTCTTTGACGGGGATGCATTCTGTGATGTGGACATCCGGTGTTGAGAAACTATATCTGCCCGTGTGACAAATAGTAGATTAGACATGAGGTTTTACTCACTCCTCTGTATCTTTGTGGCGCTGATGGTAACGGCTCTGCCGCTTTCGGCAGCGGCGGCCCTGCCGTTTTTATCGGAAGAGAACACTTCCGTCTCTTCACCGACCGTTCTTGCCAATGGGGAAAACCGCTACGGCTACCTCTATGTAAGTTCTGTCGAGTACACCATGAAGAACATGGATGCGGATATTGTTGTCCGCTATCAGATAGAGCCGTGGCTTTCCTTCCTGGTGTACCTCTTTGGAAAGCAGGACTTAAAGAAACGGATTTTAGGTGTTCTGCAGTATCCGGAATACGGATATGAATCCACGCAGAGTGTCACCTTCTCCTATGTCAACAGTGAATATGCGGTTCTTTCGGTACGCAATGCCGCACTGGACAATCAGGACAATTCCTACTGGATTCGCCCTCACAGTTTCGGCTGTACTATTCCAACCCTGACGTTTATCATCAGCGGCTCTGATATCAAGACATTCTCCAATGTCAAGGATATGGAAAAGGGCATCGGATTCTTCCGGTCCTGAGCTTCTTCTTTTTTTTTGCTTCTTCAAACGAAATGAATATCCTTTATCAATCACAAATATATAAGAATCTCTTACGCTTGCCGTCTCGGCTTTAAGCTACCTGAAGGAGAAAAATCACACATGAAAGTCATATACAGCGACGGAACAACGGGCGAGTGTCCAAAAGAGGAAGAACTCAACGTCATTCGCCACACTGCAGCCCATATCTTAGCCCAGGCCGTAAAACATCTCTATCCCCATGCAGCATTCGCATACGGTCCGGCTACTGAGAAAGGCTTCTACTATGATGTTGATTTAGGTGATGTAAAACTCTCTGACACCGACCTTCCGGCAATTGAAACTGAGATGCGCAAAATCGTCAAGGCAAATCTCCCAATCAAACCGTTTATCCTTCCAAGAGAGGAGGCGCTCAAATTCATGGAAGAGCGTGCCGAGCCGTACAAGGTGGAACACATCGGCGATTTAGCAGAAGATGCTCCGCTTAGCTTCTTCGAGCAGGGCGACTACGTGGATATGTGCCTTGGTCCGCACTTAACCTCCACCCAGTCCTTAAAGGCATTCAAGCTGACCGGACTTTCCGGTGCATACTGGAAGAACGACAGCAAGAACAAGATGCTGACGAGAATTAACGGAACCGCTTTCCCGTCCGCAAAGGAGCTTGAGGAGTTCTTAAAACTGCAGGAGGAAGCAGAGCGCCGCGACCACAGAAAGATTGGAAAGGACATGAAGCTTTTCATGTTCGAGGATGTAGCACCAGGCTTCCCGTTCTTCCTTCCAAACGGTATGATTGTCAGAAACTCTCTGCTTGACTACTGGCGCGATCTCCACCGCGAAAACGGCTATCAGGAGATTGTAACCCCGCTTATCATGAACCGTTCCCTTTGGGAGACCAGCGGTCACTGGGATCACTATAAGGACAATATGTATACGACCGTCATCGACGATGAGGACTTCTGTATCAAGCCGATGAACTGTCCGGGCAGTGTTTTAACCTACGCAAACGAGCCGCACAGCTACAGAGAGCTTCCAATGCGCCTTGCAGAACTGGGAACTGTTCACCGCCACGAGCTGAAGGGAACCCTGCACGGTCTGTTCCGTGTCAGATCCTTCACGCAGGATGATGCCCACATCTTCATGCGCCGCGACCAGATTGCAGAGGAGATTGCCCGGGTTGTCAACCTCATCGATACGGTGTACTCCAAGTTCGGCTTCGAGTACTTCCTGGAGCTTTCCACCCGTCCGGAGGACAGCATGGGTTCCGACGAGGACTGGGAGGCAGCAACCAACGGTCTCAAGAACGCTTTAGAGAGCCTGAACCTTCCGTACACGATTAACGAGGGCGACGGCGCATTCTACGGTCCGAAGATTGACTTCCACTTACGCGACTGTCTGGGCAGAACCTGGCAGTGCGGTACTATCCAGCTCGACTTCCAGATGCCGATTAACTTCGACTTAACCTATGTCGATGAGAACGATGAGAGACCGAGACCGATTATGATTCACCGCGTCTGCTTCGGTTCTATCGAGCGTTTTATCGGTATCTTAACCGAGCACTTCGCCGGAAGATTCCCGGTCTGGCTTGCACCGATGCAGGCAAAGGTTCTGCAGGTTTCCCAGAAGAGTGCAGAGTATGCCGAGAAGGTTTACCAGATGTTAAAGGACGCAAAGATTCGTGTCGAGCTTGACAATAGAAATGAGAAGATTGGATACATGATTCGTCAGGCTCAGTACACGGAGCGTGTTCCGTATATGATTATCATCGGAGAGAAAGAGGTCGAGACGGGAACGGTTTCTGTCAGAACCCGTGACAGTAAGACTGTCTCGATGACGGCAGAAGAGTTCGTCGAGAAGATTACCGCAGAGATTCGCGAGAGAGTATAAGGCTCTCTCTGCTTTTTTTGTCCCGCGTCTGCGTGACACCGGCTTCTTCATACTATCTCCCGCTCTATTTTCTATACTATTATAGTATATCTGTCGTCAGGTTTATCACGCGGAAGAATTAAACGTGTACACCATAACTTCACATCAGGCCTATGATAACTGAAGAAGATGTAATCCAGATTGCCGGACTGGCAGACTTAAGCGTCCCGCAGGGAGAGCTTACTGCATTCACCGGCTCATTCAACGCAATCCTCGAATACTTCGACATTTTAGATACCTTAGAGATTGAAGGCTCCTTAGAAAGAAAACTCTTCAATGTCTTCCGCGAGGACGAGGTCACCGAATCCTTATCCCAGGAGGATGCCTTAAAGAACTCCCACAACCCTGAAGAGGGATACATCCGCGCCCCGAAGGTGGTCTAAATGGCAGACAAATACAACGCATTCTTAAGCGAAGCAGAAATCGCCGGAGAAGGTGACGGAATCTTAAAAGGAATCCGTGTCGCCGTCAAAGACAACATCTCCACCAAAGACATCGAAACCACCTGTGCATCCAAAATCCTCAAAGGCTACATCCCGCCGTACGATGCACACGCCGTAACCCTCCTCAAACAGGCAGGAGCCGTCATCGCCGGAAAGACCAACATGGACGAATTCGGAATGGGTTCCACCACAGAAAACAGCGCATTCGGCCCTGCCTTAAACCCGAGAGACACCACCCGTGTTACCGGAGGATCCTCCGGAGGATCTGCCGCATCAGTTGCCGGCGGCCTTGTTCCAATGGCCCTTGGCTCTGACACCGGAGGCTCTATCAGATGCCCTGCTGCATGGTGCGGAATCGTCGGATTAAAACCATCCTATGGAAGAGTCAGCCGCTTCGGATTAATCGCCTACGCAAACTCCTTCGAACAGATCGGCCCGATGGCAAACAACGTCACCGACACCGCAAAACTCTTCAGCGTCATTGCAGGCCATGACATCCGCGACTCCACCTCTGTCAACAAACCGTATGACTTTGCCGGACTCAAAGCAGATATCGCCGGCAAAACCATCGGTATCCCGCAGGAATACTTCGGCGAAGGTGTTGACGAAGCAGTTGCAGAGACCGTCAGAAACGCCATCGCAAAACTCGAAGAGCTTGGCGCAAAGACCGTTGACGTCTCGCTTCCGTCCATGAAGTACGCACTTGCCGCATACTATGTCACCTGTACCTGTGAAGCATCCTCCAACCTCGACCGCTTCGACGGCGTCAGATACGGAGAAATCGCCCCGGAGACCAACATGCCGTGGCACGACGCCTACACCAAAGTCAGAACCGCAGGATTCGGCGACGAAGTCCGCAGAAGAATCATCCTTGGAACCTTCGCACTCTCTGCCGGATACTACGGAAAGTACTACGTCAAAGCACGCTACGCAAGACAGCAGATTGCAAGAGACTTCGCCAAAGCATTAACCGAATGTGACTTACTTGCAGGTCCGACCATGCCGAACGTCGCACCGAAACTCGGCGAGTTAACCAAAGACCCCCTCCAGATGTACCAGGCAGATATATTAACAGTACCTGCCAACATCGCAGGCATTCCGGCAATCTCTGTCCCGTGCGGAACTGCACACAACATGCCGGTCGGCTTACAGCTCATGGGAAGAATGTACGACGAAGAAGCAGTATTAAACGCTGCACTTGCATTTGAGGAGGCATGCTGAAATGGCAGAAGAATTCCAGGTAATCATCGGTCTTGAAGTCCACTGTCAGTTAAACACCAAATCCAAGTTATTCTGCGGATGTTCTGCAGACTTCAGAGCAGATGCACCAAACACCCACGTCTGCCCGGTCTGCTTAGGTCTTCCGGGAGCACTGCCGGTCTTAAATAAGAAGGCAGTCGAGTACGCATTAAAGGTCGCAAAAGCCTTAAACTGCACCATCCCCGAAGAAGGCGAGTTCTGCAGAAAGAACTACTTCTACCCGGACTTAGTCAAAGCATATCAGATTACAATGGGAGATGACCCGCTTGCAGTCGGCGGATACATCGAAATCGAAGACGACGCAGGAAACCCGAAGGTTGTAAATTTAACCAGAATCCACGTCGAAGAAGATCCGGGACGTCTTGTCCACATGGGCAACAAAGAACGCGGATACTACACTCTTGTCGATTATAACAGATCTGGTATCCCGTTAATCGAAATGGTTACCGAGCCGGAGATGTCCTCTCCGAAAGAGGCACGCCGTCTCTTAAACAAACTCAGAGCAACCCTCGAGTACCTGGATGTCTTCGATCCGGAAAAGGAAGGATCCTTACGTGTTGATGCAAACATCTCCATCAAAGGACACGAGCGTGTTGAGATCAAAAACATTACCTCCTACAAAGGTGTCGAGAAGGCATTAACCTTCGAAATCACCCGTCAGAAGAACTTAATCCGCCGCGGAGGACGCATCGTCCGCGAGACCCGTCACTTCCAGGAAGGAAAGGGAACAACCACCTCTGCCCGTTCCAAGGAAACCGCAAACGACTACCGCTACTTCCCGGAGCCGGACCTGCCGGTCATCCGTGTTGCTGACTGGGTAAAAGACATCGAACTTCCAGAGCTTCCGGACGCACGCCGCGACCGCTTCATGTCCCTGTACGGCATTGCCGTAAACCATGCAAGAACCCTCACGGGTGACTTAAAGCTTGCAGAGTTCTACGAAGCAATCGCCCCGGTTGGAGCAGCCCTTGCCGCATCCTGGACCGCAGACATCTTAATGGGAGAACTCAACTACCGCGACATGCATGTCTCAGAAGTTGCAGGCCACGCAGACCAGTTTGCAGAACTCATCACACTTGTACGCGACAAAAAGATCACCGACAAAGCAGGTGTCGAGGTTCTCCGTGTCTGGCTTGACGCACTCCACACCGAAGCAAAGAGCGAAGCCCCGTCTGCAATCGTCGAGCGCCTCGGTCTTGCCCGTGAATCCGGTGAGAGCTTCCGCGGAATCGTTGAGGCAATCCTCGAGAAGAACCCGCAGGCAGTTGCCGACCACAAAGCAGGAAAGAAGGGAGCCTTAAACTTCATCGTCGGTCAGGTCATGAAGGAGACCAAAGGCAAGTCCGACCCGCGTGAAATCCACGCAATGATTTCGGAAATTCTCGGAGAGTAACCCTCAATGCACCTGATAATTGCCGAAAAGAACATCGTTGCAGAACGCATCGCCGCATTCGTATCCGGCCCTGGAAAAGTGCAGGCAAAGCGTGACGGCAACGTTGTTCAGTACTTCGTCAATGACTGTGTTGTCATGGGTCTTCGCGGCCACGTGGTCGAGGTCGATTTCGTGGAAGGCTATAAAAACTGGAGAAGCGAGGAACACCCTCCGCGCTCCTTAATCACTGCCGGAATCGAGAAGAAGCCGACCGAGAAAAAACTCGTCTCCATGATGCAGCGGGAAGCCCGCAAAGCGACCAGGGTCACCATCGCGACGGACTTTGATACCGAAGGAGAACTCATTGGAAAGGAAGCCTTTGAGCTCATCCGTGCGGTAAACAAAACCGTCCCGATTTACCGTGCCCGCTTCTCGGCAATCACCAAAGAGGAAATCCTCGCCGCTATCCGTGATGCCCAGAGCCTGGACATGAACTTAGCGGCAGCCGGCGAGTCCCGCCAGATTATTGATTTAGTCTGGGGGGCCTCGATTACCCGTTTCCTCACCATTGCCGCACACCGCGGAGCCGAGGGCATTCTTTCCGTCGGCCGTGTGCAGAGTCCGACCCTTGCCATGATTGTGGACCGGGAAAAGGAGATTGAGGCCTTCGTTCCGGAGAAATACTGGATGCTTTCCCTTTCCGCAAAGAAAGGAAAGGACACCATTGAAGCTCGTCATGTTCACGGCAGATTCACGGACAAAACAGAAGCAGAGGCCGCCTACAACGCAACCCGCGCTCCGCTGACTGTCACCGACATCACCACGGGACACAAAACCGACAAAGCACCGACACCGCTGGATACCACAGCCTTAATTGTCGGCGCCGGACGGCTTGGCATCTCTGCGGCTTCTGCCATGAGCAGGGCCGAAGAGCTCTACATGCGGGGATTTATCTCCTATCCGAGAACCGATAACACCACGTATCCGAAGAGCTTAAACATCTCCGAACAGCTCAATCTCTTCTCCCGCGGCATCTTCAGAAATGAAGTGGCCTTCGTAAAAGAGAACCTGCGTGCAGCACCTACCCGCGGCCGCAAGGAAACCACCGACCACCCGCCAATCTATCCAACAGGCCAGGCAACGCCTGAGGACATTCCAGACACCGTTACCTGGAAGCTCTATGAGTTTGTGGTCCGCAGATTCTTTGCAACCGTCTGCCGTGATGCCGAGTGGGAGACCATGAAGGTCAATCTTGCAGCAGACTGCGAGCCCTATACCGTAACCGGCGGACGGCTTCTCGTCCCCGGATGGAGAGGTGTCTATCCGTACAGCAAGGCAGAGGAGAACATCCTTCCGGTCTTTACCAAAGGCGAAACCCTGACGCTGATTGACAAGGATATGGCAGAAAAGGAGACCAACCCGCCGGCACGCTACACGCAGAGCCGTCTCATCCAGAGAATGGAGGAGTTAGGTCTTGGAACCAAATCCACCCGTCACGAGGTCATCAGCAAACTTGCCGGAAGAAAATACATCGAAGGCAACCCCATGAAGCCGACGGTCATCGGCCGTGCCGTTATCGAATCGCTCCAGCAGTATGCGGAAACGATTACGCAGCCGACCATGACCAAGACTCTGGAAGAGTCCATGGGAGAGATTGCTGCCGGAAAGAAGACCATGGCGGCTGTCCTCGACGAATCCAAGGACATGCTCTCTGCCATCTTCGATGAACTCGAGAAGAACGAAGCAGGCATTGGAACAGAGATTATGAACCGTTCCCGCGAGGAACAGTTAATCGGTCCGTGCCCGGTCTGCGGCAGACAGCTGGTCATAAAACGCCTCGGCAGTTCGCAGTTCATCGGATGCTCCGGCTACCCGGACTGTTCCTTCAACGCCGGAATCCCGCCTGCTGTCTGGGGCAGTGCGGTAAAGACCGCCGAGGTCTGCCCGATTCACGGAGTACATCATGTTCAACTCCTCCGAAAAGGCGCTCCACCGTGGAAGTTCGGCTGTCCGGTCTGTTCCCACATCGAGACAAACGCCGAGTTCTTCCGCCAGATGGACGGCATGACAGAGGAAAAGCTTGCAAAGCTTCACGCAGTCCACATCTACACGACAAACGACCTGCTCTCCCATACCGCAGACGAGCTTTCCGCAAAGCTTTCCATCAGCAAAGCGGATGCGGAAAAACTGCGTGCCGAAGGAGAGGCCATCATGGAACTGCTCAGAAGCCGTGCCGCCCTTCGCAAGTTTGTATCTCCAAGAATTCCGGTCAAACGCGGACGCGGTTCCGGCAAAGTCTGCAAGGCGCTGTATGCGGAAGGCGTGAACTCGTTAGACGACCTGGCATGCTGTAAACCATCAGACTTAAAGAAGGCATTCTTAAACGAGGAAGAGGCATCCGCCTTAATTGCTGAGGCAAAGGATTCCGTAAACCTTGCCTGGATGAAGGAAGCCGGAATCCCGACTGTGACGTTAAAGAAGTATGCCGCAGCAGGTCTTGCCGACCCGCAGAAGTTCTTAGCCGCACACCCCGCAGGTATTGCCCTTGCTTCCGGTGTGTCGGTAACAACTGTCTGTTCCCATCAGGCAAAGGCCGCAGAGGCCGCCGGATGCAAAGCACCGGAGAAGCTGTCCAAACCGCAGTTTGAAAAAGGTGTTGCCGCTCTTGCCGGAAAAGCCGACGCAGACGTGCTGACTGCTCTTGCCCTGGCCGGTGCCTGGGATGTTGAATCCCTGGCGGCCGCAGATGCAAAAGCCCTTGCGGCACAGACGGGTGTTGATGCGAAAGTCATCGCCAAACTGCAGAAGGCGAGGAAGTAATGAACCGGGAAGAATGAGGTTAGATAATGCCGCAGATTGATATTGTCTTAGTTGAACCCCTCTACGAAGGAAACATCGGGTTTGCTGCCCGGGTTATGAAGAATTTCGGACTGAAGAACATGGTTCTGGTAAACCCGCCGGAACTCACCGTCGAAGCACGTGCCCGTGCCTCCCATGCAAAGGATGTCTTAGACAACGCAGAGCGTATCTCCTTGGAGGAGGTCTTCGAGCGCAGTACGCTTTGTATTGCAACAACCGGCGGCCTTTCCAAATCAGTATCTCATCCGATGCGGATGCCGTACTATGCGGTCTCCGAGCTTCGCGAGATGATAGGAGACATCGACGGCCGAATCTCGATTCTCTTCGGCCGCGAAAACTGGGGACTCAACAACGAGGAAATCGCCCAGTGTGATATTGTCTGTACGATTCCGACCAGCGAGGAGTATCCGATTTTAAACATCTCCCATGCAATCGGCATCGTCTGCTATGAGCTTGCCCACCTGCAGAGAGGCGAGTACATGCTTGCATCCAAGCAGGAGATGGACTCGCTCTACAAGCATATCGGCGAGTTCTTAGAGCTTGCTGGACACCAGATTGAAAAACGCGGACCAACCCTTCTGCTCGCCAAACGCGTCTTCGGCAGAACAAAACTCACCGTCCGTGAGGTAAGCACCATGCACGGCGTTCTTCGCAGAGCCGAGCGGAAGATGAAGCTTTCAGACGAAGAGCTTCCGGAGTATCCGGAAACGGATATCGCAGAACTCGAAGCAGAACTGGAAGAGTAATCCCCGGGGCATCCGCTCCTTCTTTTTTTCCCGGAACCAGTATCTTGATACCTTCAAAAACCAATACATAGATACTTATGACTCCGTCCGCACCGTTTACCCCTGCCTCACAGCTTTTTGCCTGGGAGATGGCTCGTGCTTCCCCGATTCATGGAGACAGCAGACGGTGCCGGACTCCGTACGGAATTTTTTCGAAAGAGACTGCATATATCGGAACAGTGATTGAGACTGTTTCCTCCGGGGAAAAGATTGTCGCGCTGCGGATGAGCGATCCGACCGGAATCTGTACCGTCCATCTCGACCCGCGGGTAAACGGCCTCTATGAAAAAGCGGAAGCGCTGGATGTCCCCTCGTTTGTCTATGTCTTCGGCACGATTCAGACGCGAAGCCAGGGGGCGGCATCCGAGGCTGCGATTTCTGCTGTGGTCATCTCCCCTGTTTCCCGGGATGCAAGAAACAGCTGGATTCTTGAGACCGCACAGGAAACCGCAGAACGTCTTTTGCGGTTCGAGGAGACCGAAGAGTTCCGCTCGCTTATCCAAAATGCGGTGTCTGCCGCAAAACCGGCGGAGAAAAAGCAGGCAATGACCGATGAGGAAGTCCTCTCTCTCATCGAATCCTGCTATGAAGGAAAGAGTGCACCGAAGGAAAAAGTTCTCAACGCATTACAGGAACGCGGATTGACAAAACAGCAGGCGGCAGAGATTATCTCTCGGTTAATGGAAGAGGGAGAGTGCTACGCTCCAAAGCCTGACATCATCAAACTTGCCTGATATGGAACCGGAATTTTACGCGTCAGGGCCGGCCGTCGCTATTGAACGGCGGGAAAAGGTTCTCGCAATCGCAGACCCGCATTTCGGCGTGGAGGCAGACCTCCACCGTCACGGGCTGCATTTTGAAAGCAGAAGCGCTCTGCGGCTTGACCGGTTAATGGAGATTATTGAAGAAAGCGACCCGGATTATCTGGTGGTCTTAGGAGACCTTAAGCATATGATTCCCTATGTCACCCGGCAGGAAAAAGCCGAGATGCCGCAGATTTTAAAGACCATCCGCCGCGAGACAGAGTTTCGGTTAGCGCCCGGAAATCATGACACCGGACTCGAACATTATCTGGAAAAAGATGAACTCCTGCCCGCGGCAGGGGCAGTGATTGACGGGACCGGATACTTCCACGGGCACATGATTCCGGACGCCTCCTTATTCGGGCACTTAATCGTCTGCGGACACCACCATCCGGTGGTAAATCTTTATGACGATGTCGGCTGTGCGCTTCGCGGAACGCCGGGATATCTCTTAGCAGAGGTTGACACCTCCTCCTGGACTGCAGAACCTCCTGCATCACCAACCCGCGTCCTGCTCGTTCCGGCATTCTACGAACTTGCAGGCGGCATGGATGTGCGGATGATTCCGGGAAATAAACTCTCGCCGATAGCAAAAGCTATCAGGCCGGAAACCGGCGAGGTGTTTCTCCGGGACGGGACGTATGTTGCCCCGTTTACCGAGCTTCGCCCCGACCCGCTGGAGGTACGATGAACGCGGTTGAAGAACTGAGAAAAACCCTGCATCCGAAACTGCAGGCAACTTTGGAAAAGCGGGGCTTTGATGACTTCTCCGAGATTCAGCTTCGGGCAATCCCTGAACTGATTAAAGGAACCAATGCGATTATCATCGCCCCGACAGGAAGCGGAAAGACCGAAAGCGCCCTTCTCCCGGTGTTTCACAACATGCTTTCCAAAGCCCATCCGGAAGGTTTTACCGCTCTCTACATCACCCCGCTTCGCTCACTGAACCGCGACATGATGAACCGCCTGGAATGGTGGGGAAAGGAGCTTGGAATTCGTATCGCCGTCCGCCACGGAGACACCACGCAGAACGACCGGAGAAAACAGGCAACGCATCCTCCGGACCTGCTGATTACAACTCCGGAAAGCATTCAGGCGATGTTCATGGGAAAGGTGCTTCGAAAACACCTTGCCGGCGTCCGCTATGTCATTGTGGATGAAATCCATGAGCTTGCCGCATCCAAACGCGGCTGTCAGCTCTCCGTTGCGTTGGAGCGGATTGATGAACTTGCCGGAAACTTCCAGAGAATCGGCATCTCGGCAACTGTGGGAAATCCGGAGCTGGTAGGCGGGTTCCTCTGCGGAAAGCGTCCCTGTCAGGTGGTTGCGGTACCTGTTGCAAAAACGCTTGACCTCTCGGTCCGGTTTGCCGGAGAAGGTTTTGGCGAACAGGTAAAACTTATCGAAAAGTGTATCGACAGCCACACGTCAACGCTGGTATTTACCAACACCCGAAGCGTTGCGGAGGCCATTGGAAACGCCTTTTCCGCCCGCGAGGATATTGATGTGCATCACGGTTCTCTCTCCCGCGAGGTGAGAGTGGATGCAGAAGACCGGTTTAGAAACGGGCTGACGCGGGGAATGATTTGTACGAGTTCAATGGAACTTGGAATCGACATCGGCCAGATTGACCATGTAGTGCAGTTCAACTCTCCGCGAGAGGTTGCCCGCATGATGCAGAGAACCGGCCGCGCCGGGCATCGTATCGGGGCGGCGTCCAAGGGAATGATTCTTGCAACCGGCTTTGACGATATTTTAGAGTCTATGGTAATCGTCCGCCTGGCATCCGACAACCGTCCGGAAAATGTCCGACCGCACATGAATCCGGCAGATGTCATCGCAAACCAGATAGCAGCACTTGCGGTTGAGCGGGGCGAGATATCTATTGAAAACATTGAGCGGATTTTTTCCCGGTGCTACTGCTTTGCGGATGCAGGCTCTCTTATCCGCGATGTTATCGCCCAGATGGAGAAGCACTACCTTATCCGGACCGAGAATGGTATGGTTATCACCAAAGCCCGCGCCAGAAAGTATCTGTCGCTGAACCTCTCGATGATTGCAGACGAGAAAAAGTGCGTGGTCTTTGACGTCATTTCCCGAAAGCCGGTCGGAACGCTCGATGAGTCGTTTGTCATCAGCTGGATTAGCCCCGGGGCAGTGTTTGTTGCCCGCGGTCAGGTATGGCGTGTCCTGGAACTTGAGGAAAACAAGGTCATGGTCGAGCCTGCCAAGAATGCGAAAGGAGAACTGCCGTCCTGGGAAGGCGAGCAGATTCCTGTCCCGTTCACCGTGGCTATGGAGGTGGGAGCTCTTCGGCGGACTGAGGTATTTACCGAATACAAGGCCGACGAGCGTTCTGTTCTCTTCGCCCAGAAGACGCTTTCGGAGATGCGCAAGAACCGTTCTGTTACGGCAACGGACAAGCTCATTGTGCTGGAGGATGCAGATGAGGGCGTGGTGGTAAATCTCTGTGCGGGACATAAAGTAAACGAGGCATTAGGCAGAGTGCTTTCGATTCTGCTTTCCGCCCGTTACGGTTCGGCTGTCGGTATCGAGACGAATGCGTACCGGTTCTATCTGCGTCTGCCGAAGTTTATCGGCGCTCCGGATGTTGAAGAGGTGTTTCATTCGCTCGAGCCGGAACATGTGGAAGGAATCCTGCAGCTTGCACTGAAAAAGACCTCGCTTTACAAGTGGCGGCTTGTTCAGGCGGCAAAGAAGTTCGGGGCAATAGATGCGGACGCTGACTATGAGAAAATCAGTATGAACCGTCTCCTGGAGCTGTTCGACGGAACGGTTGTGGAACGCGAGGCGTTTCGCGAGCTGTTCTTCTCGAACATGGATGTGGAAGGGGCAAAGGAGATTGTCCGCCGCCTGAAAAATCATGAGATGGAAACCCGCACGAGCCGGCTTTCGGTAATCGGAGCACAGGGTCTTTTCTCGGAGCGGGATATGGTCACCCCTCCCGGAGAAGATCAGGCAATTCTGGAATCGGTGAAGCACCGGATTGCGGAGCAGGATGTGGTTCTTGCCTGTATGCACTGCCGGAAATGGAAGTCGCGGACAAAAACCGGAAGAGTTGCCGACCAGCCGGTATGTCCGGTCTGCGGGGCACGGCTGATTGCTGTCTTAAAACCGTATGAAGAGCCGATGTTTTTGGCGCTGAAGAAAAAGACGCTGACTGCAGAAGAGAAGGAAGCAGAGAAGCGGATGATGAAGAATGCAAATATGGTACTCTCCAGCGGCCGCGATGCAGTAATTGCTCTTTCCGGACGGGGTGTCGGTCCTGACTCTGCGGCACGGATTCTTGCAACCTTTGCGAAGGGGGATAATTTTTACCGCGAGATTCTGAAAGCCGAGCGCCGTTTTGTGCAGACGCATCAGTACTGGGGCTGACTTACATCAGCCGCTCAAGCTGCTGACATGCCGCACAGAGCCGGTTTGCCGTCGGCTCTCCGCACTTTTCGCATCTCCCAAGCTCAGTAACCACCTCGCTTTTCGGCATGCGGGAGAGCAGTTCCTCCTGCCCGTCTGCGATGCGGGTAAGCGTTCCCGGCTTTGCATACTCCAGTTTTCCAAGCCAGGTACGCACATCCTTTCGCAGGGCATAGCGGGTATAGGGGCACTCCGGAAGCGGAACTAACAGATTATTGCAGAGACCGTACGCGACGGTTGCCCGCTCACTTGAACGGCACAGCGGTTTTATCCGCGGGATAAACAGCTCCGCAGAGTTCGAGTTAAAGGATGCCGTTGCCCGTGTTACATCGCCCCGGAGATAGTTCATCACCACAGACTGTGACTCATCATCCAGACAGTGCCCCGTGGCTATAGAATTCGCCTCCATCTCGCGTGCGGCACGGTTCAGTGCCCGTCGGCGCAGGGTTCCGCAGACCGAACATGCCGCCTGCGGAGAATTTTCCAGAAGCTCATCCAGCGTCTTTCCGCAGACATCCGTAAACGACACAATCCGGTGCTCCACTCCAAGGCGGGAGGCGGTATCCTTTGCCGCCAGAATCGTATCATCCCGGTATCCGCCGATTCCCTCATCCACTGTTACCGCTACCAGTTCGCAGTCCAGATTCAGACGGCAGAGAACAGTCAAAAGCACTGTACTGTCCTTTCCGCCGGAAAAACCGACACAGACACGATCTCCTGCATGAATCATATCATAGCGCTTTATTGCCGCGGCTACCCCGTCCTCATACCACTTCGAAAAGTGTTTTGCACAAAGCGGTCCGTCTTCTGTCCGGAACACTGCCCGCTCCCCGCAGAGATAACAGTCCGCCATTTATCCTCCGTGAACAATCGATGTCAGTTTGAGTGTCGTACCGTCGGCACAGAACTCATCACCCAGCAGAAGCTCACCCTCTGCCGTTGCCAGAACCTCATACGGATTAAAGCCGAGGCGGAAGAGAATCTCTTCCACACATCCTGCCTCGGTCTCAATAGTGTTTCCTTCCGGAAGAACAACTGAAATCATACCTTCACCTTTTTTCCTTTTGCCTCGCGGCGGAGAATAATCATTGTCGAGATAAAACCGGACGCCAGATTAAAGTAATAGATAATCAGACGCCAGAGAAGCACGAACACGCCAAGCAGATTTGCCGGCACAATCAGCGAGAAAAATCCTGCCATCGAGACCTCGGCTACTCCTGCCCCTCCCGGTGTTATTGGAATCATCAGGATGACCGTAATCAGAATCATGAACAGGAAGGACAGCGCAAAGTACGGCTCAAGGCCCAGTGCCAGCAGAAGAACGGACACCAGCACAAACTCGTTTACCCAGAAGAGAGCACTGAAAAACAGCCCGACAAACGAACCGTATTTGGATTTGCCCATGAAGTAATTCAGCGACTCGTAGAACTGATTCACTGCGGAAAGCAGTTTTTCACGGGTTGCTTCCCGCTTTGCGGCATCCTTTTTCCGCAGGAAAAAGCCGGCGGCGCGTCCGACAACCGCCATTCCCCAGACCGGCTTTTTGGCGGCGAAGATAAAGAGGATTAAGACAGCAAGGAATACCGCCGAGGAGAAGTAGGACAGCACCATCATGTAGTCGGGAATCTCCACGCCGAACGAGGTTACATTCAGGAGAACAAGACTTACCATCGCACCAATCAGGAGAACGACCGCATCGAATACCCGTTCCATGAGAACGACTGCTGTCGCATCAGCTACCGGCACCTTTGCTTTGGAAAGTTCATAAATCCGAATCGGCTCGCCGCCTACCTGAGAGGGCGTGACTGCTGCTAAGAACTGGTTTGAGCAGACCAGATTGAAGGCATGCAGGAATGGAACTTTGTATCCCAAGGATTTGCTCATGAACACAATCCGCAGTGCCCAAAATCCAATGGATACAATATGCATCAGGAGTGCTAAGAGAATCAGCCAGATATTTGCGGCCTTGAGCGCTTCCAGTGTTCCCACATCTATTGTGAACAGCAGGAAGAGAAAAAGAACGGTAAAACTGATTCCCAGCGATATCAGCAGAAGACGTTTTTGTATTTTATCCATACAGCGAGTACTAACTATTTGGGTTTAAACGATATATGTGTTATAGTTGGAAAACAAATAGTAGAGTATCTATGAATATCCTGTTTGTTGTCTGCGGAGAAGGGCTGGGGCATGCATCCCGCTCAACAAAACTGGCAAACCATCTCAAACGGCGCGGGGAAAACTGCGTCTTTGCCTCATACGGGAAAGCATACTCCTTTATTCAGAAACAAACCGACTGCAGAGTCTATGAAATCTCCCGCGAGGTGACGCTGGAAGGTTCCGGCGGATATTTCAGTATTGGAAAGACCCTGAAATCCTCACTCGGCATCCCGGTATCTCTCGTGAAATCCTTTTTTACCGCACGAAGGATTCTGAAACAGGAAAATATTGACGTCGTCGTCTGCGATACGATGTTTGCGGCAGGCGTTGCCGCAAAGACTCTTGGTATTCCGGTTCTTTTTATGACAAACCAGAACTATTTCAGTTCGCTTGCAGAACCCAACGTCTGGTATTGGAATCTGTTTGGAAAAGTCATCCGGACCTACCTCTCGCTTATTCCAAAGAAGGTCCTCGTACCTGACTTTGCCCCGCCGCATACGATTTCCGGCTACAACTTCCGGATTGCGGAAAAAGAAAAGGACCGGTATGTATTCATTGGGCCGATTCTTGACCCGTCGATTCATGACTTTGCCCCGTCAGAAGAAATTGTCTTTGCAAGTTTCGGCGGCGAGCCGTTTAAGATGCCGCTTTATGCAATGCTCAAAGAAATTTCCGAGCAGGATACCGCCCTCGACGTTCATGTTTTTGCGACCTCGCCGGGCCTTCCAGAGGAGGGAAAGAACTTCAAAATTGCGGGGTATGTGGAAAGCATCTTCCCCTACATGGCATCAGCAAAGACCGCTATCATCCACGGCGGTCTTACCTCACTGCATGAAGCGCTGTACTTTGGAAAACCGGTTCTCTTAATCATCGACCCGTATCATCCCGAGCAGGGAAACAACGGCAGAAAGGTTGAGGAGCTTGGATGCGGTATGATGATTCGCGGAGACTCAGTGACAGCAGAATCTCTGCACGCGGCAATTCTTTCCTGTATGCAGATGACGCCAAAAGACCTGCGGGGACTGTATGAACAAAACAACGGCGCGGAAAACTTCTGCCGGATTCTTGCAGAGTTCGCGTAAAAAAAGAGATTCTGAAAAGAATCTATTCTACGTTTTTCAGGGTATTTTTATCGTAGCGGGAAATTGTTGCGTCCTTCTGGTTCTGGTACTTTGCATCCGGCTTCTTATCGTACGGGCACTCACAGCGTTTGGTGACATAGAATACCAGCTGTCCAATCGGCATGCCTGCATAGACACGAACCGGACGGCAGTTGGAGTTGCACATCTCAAGAGTGATAGTGCCGGAGAATCCTGCATCAATCCATCCTCCGGTCTGGTGCAGTTCAATACCTAAGCGGGCGACACTGCTCTTTCCTTCGATGGAGGAGACGATGTTGTCCGGAAGGGTGACGCATTCCAGCGTCTCTGCTAAGACAAACTGTCCCGGCATGATGTCAAAATAGGCGCTCTTGCGTTCCTGCACATGCGTGTGCAGAGTCTCGCGGTTGAACGGGTCGATGACATCATCACACGGTTCGTACCAGACAAAGTGGTTTCCCAGACGGATATCCAGCGAGTTCGGCTGAACCAGTGCCGGGTCATACGGGTCAATTTTAATAAAGCCGCGTTTGATGTGATCAGCAATTTCCCAATCTACCAGAATCATACCTCTATTGTTTGCTCTCACCAATCATAAATAATGCGGCTGTTCTCTCTCAAAAGATTAGTTATAGTTTCACTGCCAAATATATAACCCATACATGTCGCGAGTGAAAACTGTGCAGAAATATATTCGGACAACACTGAAACTCCAGCTGAAAGACAAGCCGGGAGAACTTCTTGCCGCCATCAAGCCAATCTCGGAAAGCGGCGCCAATATTATTACTATCTCTCACCAGAGAGATGAGGACGACCCAGGGTCTGACTTAATTGTCGATATCGTCATTTCCCATCAGGAAGCTATTCTCCCAAAACTTCTGGATGCCCTTCGGGCAAACGGCATCATGATTTCCCGTGTCGGAATCGAACGCCTGATGTGTACCAAGACCTTCATCTTAATCGGACACATTCTCCACACCGACTTAACGGATACCATCAACAGAATCGATAAGAAAGATATCACCGAAGTTACCGAACTGCATATGATTATGCCGACGATGGATGAGCCGTCCACGGCAAAACTCACCATCAAAGCAGTCACCGAAGCAGAGATGGACAATGCAATCGAGCAGCTTGAGGCGATTGCCGCTGAAAAACAGCTTATGATTGTTGATGAACTGGGAGGACGCTTATAATGAAACTCGCATTAATCGGACTGGGTTCCGTCGGCCGCGGCGTTGCGCATGTGGTAAAGAACGACCCGCGCTTCAAGATTGTTGCCGCCGCTGACTCAAAGAGCGGAGCCGTAAATCCGGACGGCCTTGACATCGACCGCCTGCTTCAGGGAAAGAAGGAAACGGGACGTATCGGAACACCGGACTGGACGGCATTCCGCATCGCGGCAGAAGTGGACTATGATGTGTTAGTCGAAGTAACCCCGACCAACGCAGAGACCGGAGAGCCGGCTCTTTCCACCATCAAGATTGCCTTATCCCGCGGCAAACATGTGGTCACCTCCAACAAAGGTCCAATCTCCCTCTACTACCGCGAACTCGAATCCCTCGCCGAGGAAAACGGTGTCTCGCTTCGCTTCGAAGGAACGGTTGCCGGAGCCGTGCCGATTATCAATGGTATCAGAAACGGTCTTGCCGGAAACAAGGTCAAGGCACTCTTTGGAGTCTTGAACGGAACCTGCAACTACATCTTATCCAGAATGGAGGAAGAGGGACTTACCTATGTGCAGGCATTAGCAGAAGCCCGCGACTTAGGCTATGCGGAAGCAGACCCGACCTATGATGTAAACGGAACAGATGCCGCAATCAAGCTCGTCATCCTCGCAAACACCGTGCTTGGTATGAACGTAACCTTAAAGGATGTACAGCGTACGGGTATCGACCGCTTAACTCCGGAGGCAATCCGTATGGCACAGTCCACCGGACAGACCATCCGCTTAATTGCTTCCCTCTATCCGGAAAAGAAGGACCTGGAAGTCTCCCCGCGTCTTCTCCCCGAAGACGACCCGCTGGTTCTTTCCGAGACCTTAAACGCAGTAACCGTCGAGACGGAATACGCAGGCGATGTTACCTTCATCGGCCGCGGTGCCGGTTCTGTTGAGACTGCATCTGCAATTCTCTCCGATTTACTCTACATCCACGACAAATATGGTTTCTAAGGAAAAACGCGGCGGTGTTCTTCACCGCCGCAGTGTGTTTATCCAGGCGATGCGCCGGAAAACATTCGAGTCCGGCTATTTTACGACCGCTGATATCGCAGAAGAGGCAGATGTTCCGCGGTCTACTGCACAGGACTGGGTAAACCGGTTAATCCAGGAAGGCTGTATTTTTGTCAAGGAGGAAAAACGCGGCAGAAGTCCGGCACGCTATGCCTCCCGCAGTGCGATGCCGAAGTCCACCTGCCGCCGGATTTTTACCACCGTTGACGGAGACGATGTGGAGATTTTCCACGAGTGTCTGTCCAGCGGCTGTGCCGGATTCTGCGAGTTCCATCACCGGAATGCCGGCGGTGCCGCGGTTGCTGTATCCCGCGACGGCATGATGTTTCGGGAGCGTGCAGTTCTTTCCCGCACATCTCCTCTGCATCTGGAGCGGGCTGCGGTCGGTCTCCTTTCCGTAGAACTTGACGGCAACGATGTTGTCCAGACGATTCAGTCCGTCAAGGGCGGCCCTGCCTACTCGCTTTCCTCCATGATGGGGGCCGCCAAAGGCGTTTCCGGAGTTTCCGTCTCTGCAAAGGACGGGGTAGTTACCGGGCAGGTTCGAACCCGCGCCCTGATTCCCGTAACCGTCGGAGTGGATGACACAGACCGGAAAGGATGCGGAGGGGCAACATTCGCCTTAACGCATGCGCTGATGAAATACCTGACAGAGTCAGGGGATGCGATTGCTATCCGGCACCAGGTAGCTGTTCTCTCGCAGGATATCGAGGAGATGACGGCCGGCAACTCCTGCAGTTTCTTAGAACTTGCCGTAACTCCCGAGGCATTCCCCGGCCTGATGCAGAAAATCTGCCGCTTTGTGGAGGATGAAAGTGTCTCCGAGGAATGGGGCGTTGCAGTTCTTCGCGGAATTTTTGTGCCGAAGGAAATGGAGGAACTGGCAGCAGAGATTCGAAAAACCCGTGTCTCCTTAGAGACGGTAAAAAAGACGGCAGAGGCCTGCGGGGTTCTGACATTCGGCGGCCGGGGAGTTATCGGCGCCTGTGCTGCAGTAAGCCTGAAGCATCAGCCGCAGGAAGTTCTTTTAGACAGCAGTGCTGCGCTTTGCAGCATCCGCTGATTTTTTATTCGTCGCGCTCTTTTCCGGCGAGTCCGTGAATTACCCGCAGGGCATCACAGGCGTCTTCGAGTTCCGGCATCGGAGAACCGACCGAGCCTTTGAATCCGGTGTATCCATAGACTGCGGCCAGTGCTTTCTCCAGTGCCTCCGGCCCTTCGTCATGCGCGATTCTGCGCAGGAAAAACAGAACTGCTTCGTCTCCTCCGGACTGCTGGAACACGTGCCCGCTACGCATTCCGGCATACATCTTGAAGATTATTTTATTGTAGATGTCAGGACTTCCAAGAATTGCGGTAAGTTTTTCAGATGCTTTTTCCGCCTCGATTTCTCCGTTATACACCAGGCGGGAAACCAGGTAGAGCTTTTCGTAATCCTCTTCCGTCGGCTGACTTGTCATGTGTGATATATTGTCCTGACGGTATAATAATACCTGCGGCTTTGCTGTTTCGCATCCGTTCGACATGTCTAAATGGTGTTGAGACGATATCTATTAGCATGCAGACGCTTCTCTCCTCTCCCTATAAGGCGGTTCTTTTTGACATGGATAATACGCTGTTTGATTTTATCGCATCCATGAAACGGGGAAGTGCCGCTGCAGCAGAATTTCTGGGCGTTGGAACAGAGGAGGAGATTTTCAGCTACTATCTTCGCTGGAAGTATCATGTGGAAGACCACATGAACCTGCAGGATTTTATGATTGCCCATGACTGTTTCTCCGTGGAGAAATACTTCGCGGCGGTGGAAGTGTATGAGGCGGCAAAACATGCGGGGCTTGTTCCGTATGAGGGAATCCGCGAACTTCTGGATGCCTTAAAAGCCGGCGGATATAAGCTTGGCATTGTAACTGATGCCTATACGTACGGCGCTGACATGCGGCTTGATGTCTGCGGGCTGAAGGAGTATTTTGATGTCATTGTCGGCTATGATATGACCGGATACAAAAAGCCGCACCACGAACCGTTTGAGTGTGCGCTCTCGCTTCTGGAATGCGAGCCGCACGATGCACTGTATGTCGGAGACTCCATCCGCCGGGATATAGAGCCTGCACTTGCTGTCGGTCTGACGCCGGTGTATGCAAAGTACGGAGACCGGAACTTCTTTGAGACAAACTCCGGCATACCTGCCAAAACACTGGTTGCCGAGCGTCCGCTGGATATTTTGAAAATCCTGCAGGAACCCTGTTTCTGACGGATTTTAAAATAACAATATTTTTAAACTCAAACCGCGTATAGATTAGAGCAACATTGCATCGATAGTGTAGTGGTTATCACTAGGCGTTGCCAACGCCTAAACTCGGGTTCGAGTCCCGGTCGATGCACTTCTTTTTCTGAATTTATTCCGGTAAGAATCCGTATATCTAAATTCTTCAAAGCCCAATACTGTTACCATGATTTGGCAGCCGGTAGAAGCTGATGCATGGAAAGCACAGCGCCGCGGATCCTTAAGCGATGTAAAAGATATTGTCGCAGGCATCATCGATGATGTCAGAACCAACGGTGATGCAGCCCTTTTCGCGCTCACCGAAAAATTCGATAAACAGCAGCTCTCCTCCCTTCGCATCTCGCAGGAACAGATTGACGAAGCATATGAAACCGTCGATCCTGCCCTTGTCCAGGCATTAATCGAGGCAGAGTCCAGAATCACCGCCTTCCATGAACTCCAGAAACCAAAAACCCTCTGGCTGGAGGAGATGGAGCCGGGAATTACGCTTGGCGTAAAGACCACGCCGCTTGACAGAATCGGTGCCTATATTCCGGGAGGCCGTGCTGCATACCCGTCCACCGTTCTGATGACCACCGTTGCCGCCCGTGTCGCAGGCGTGAAAGAGATTGTCCTTTGTACCCCTCCGCCGGTAAATCCGCTGACCCTGGTCGCCCTTGATATCGCAGGTGTTACCGAAGCATACCAGATTGGAGGGGCACAGGCCGTCGCTGCTATGGCGCTTGGAACTGAGACCATCCACCCGGTACAGAAGATTGTCGGTCCTGGAAACGTCTTTGTAACGCAGGCAAAGATGATGCTGAGAGAACACGCGGAAATCGACTTCCCGGCAGGCCCAAGCGAAGTCGGTATCGTCGCAGATGCCGGAGCAAATCCGGTCTTTGTTGCCGCAGAGATTCTCGCCCAGGCAGAACACGACCCGAACTCCGCCTGCGTGCTGGTAACGGACAGCGCAGAACTTGCAGAGACCGTCGGCCGCGAAATCGATGCACAGAGTGCAGACGCACCCCGTGCCGAGATTATGGAAAAGTCTCTTTCCCACTCCGGCTACATCGTAACCGAAACCCTCGACGAAGCACTTGCGGTAATCGACGACATCGCACCGGAACACCTCTGCATCATGACTGCAGACCCGCTGACTGCCCTTTCTGCCATCCACAACGCAGGCTCTATCTTCGTCGGCCCGTACACCCCGGTCGCCTGCGGAGATTATGCCTCCGGAACAAACCATGTGCTCCCGACTGCCGGATACGCAAAGAGCTACTCTGCTCTGGATGTCGGACACTTTATGAAGCGTTCCCAGGTCCAGATGGTATCCCGCGAAGGGCTTGAAGTAATCGGCGACACCATCGAAACCCTCGCGCAGGCAGAAGGGCTTTTTGCTCATGCAAACTCCGTGAAACTGCGCAGAAAATAACCATATCCTCCCTTTTTTCCAAAAGGTAACACTGTTTTTTACGATTTGTCTGTCCGATTATTTTCCTGAAAATTTTTGAAAAATAATGAAAAACCATGACAAATCATTCCCTTGTGGATGGTGATGTTTTTTCCACTTTCAGACCGCATACTTTAAATACCTTCTGCACTAAGTAGAATCTAACGCATCTTGAATTGGGGAAGAAACCCTGATTCGGGTTGTGAGGTGTTATTTATGGTCACATTTAGCCCGGCGCAGGTTTGCGTCAAAATCGGAACTGCCGGCAAAGGTAAGTGCGGTCTGGCCCCAGGAAACATGCTGGTCCGTGCATTCCTTGCAGGTGCATATATCGCAATGGGAGCCGCTCTTGCAACCGTTGGATCTACCGGCGTTGCAGCTGTTTTCGGTGCAGGTATCGGACAGTTCGTAACTGGTGCCCTTTTCCCGGTCGGTTTAGTCCTCGTTGTCTTAACCGGTGCAGAACTCTTCACTGGTGATGCAATGTTCGCTCCGATGTCCATGCTTCAGGGACATATCGGTCTTGGTAAGCTCATTTATCTCTGGATTGTCGTTTATATCGGAAACCTTATCGGATCTCTGTTTATGGCATTCCTTGTCTCCTTCGGTCCATACGTTACCTGGGACGCAGCAGGAGCAGCAGTAATTACCGCATTCGGTACTCGTGCAATTCAGATTGCAACCGCAAAGGTCTCCTATGTCGGAGCAATGGGAATCCTCTCCTGCTTCTTCAAGGGAATTCTTTGTAACTGGCTCGTCTGCCTTGCAATCTTCCTTGCACTCGCAGCAGATGAAGTTGTCTCCAAGATTATCGCAATCTGGTTCCCGATTATGGCATTCGTTGCAACCGGATTCGAACACTGTGTTGCAAACATGTACTTCATCCCGGCAGGTATCATCACCAACATGATTACCGGCGGCGAAGCAGTTGCAGGTCTTGACTGGATTGGCATGTGGACCAACAACATTATCTGGGCAACCCTTGGTAACATTGTCGGTGCAGTTATCTTCATGGCAATCGTCTACTACTTCTGCTACAAGTCCGAGATTTGCGCACTCTGCGAAGTTAAATAAGATGATACGTAGGGGGGAACTCCCCCATACCTCATATTCATCTTCGTCTCTTTTGTTTCTTTTATGGGGAACTCCTTTTTATGTTTCTAAAACACATCTATATGCACTATGTCTGAAAGTTACTCATGTGGTACATCCGACAAGCCGTTGCTTGGATGTACTGTGGGCCAGCTCCTGAACAGCATCGCGGCTAAATATCCGAATAACGATGCACTAGTAGCCTTTCAGCAGAATCCGTACGGCAAAGCCGTTTTAAACGCATCCTTCTACACAAACCCGCACGAGGCACTGGTCTCTGACGAGCCGAACAGCTATCGCGAACCATACACCATTGCCCCTGCTGCCTCTGCCGCTCCGGTTCTCCGCTATACCTGGACGGAGTTCTTACAGGAAGTAAACAACCTGGCAAAGGGTCTGATGATGCTCGGTGTCGAGCACGGCATGCGTGTTGCTATCTGGGCACTGAACTATGCAGAGTGGATTCTGGTTCAGTTTGCAACCGCAAAGATTGGCGCGGTGATGGTCAATATCAACCCGGCATACCGTACCTTTGAACTCGAGTATGCACTCAAGCAGTCCGAGGTCGATACCTTAATTCTGCAGGGCAAGTTCAAGACCTCCGACTATGTCGGCATGTTCTACGAAGCATGTCCGGAGGCATTCGAATGCCGTCCGGGAAACATCCGCTCGGAAAAGTTCCCATACCTGAGAAACGTTGTTTTCATGGGTGAAATCATCTACAACGGTATGTACCGCTGGAGCGAGATGATTGAGATGGGTAAGATGATCTCGGACTCCGAGCTGAAGGACCGTGAGGATTCCGTTGAGTTCGATGATGCATTAAACATCCAGTACACCTCGGGAACCACCGGCTACCCGAAGGGAGTTACCTTATCCCACCACGCCGTCTTAAACAACGGTCTGATTATCGGCGACGGAATGGCATTTACGGAAAACGACAAGCTCTGTATTCCGGTGCCGTTCTATCACTGCTTCGGCATGGTCTTATCCAACATGGCATGCGTCACTCACGGAACAACCATGGTTATCCCGTGCCCGGCCTTCGATCCGGAGGCGGTTCTCTATGCGATTGAGACCGAGAAGTGTACGGCAGTCCATGGAGTGCCTACCATGTTCATCGCCGAACTTGAGCACCCGAACTTCAGTAAGTACGACCTTTCGTCTTTAAGAACCGGTATCATGGCCGGATCTCCGTGTCCGATTGAGAAGATGCGGGAGGTTTCCGAGAAGATGTACATGCGAGACATCGTCATCGTCTATGGTCAGACCGAGACTGCACCGGGTGTTACGATGTCTACGACCTCCGACTCCTTAGAGATGCGTGTGTCCACCGTCGGCCGTGCATTCCCGCACACCGAGATTAAGATTATCGACCCGAAGACCGGAAGAATTGTTCCGTACGGCGAGACCGGAGAAATCTGTGCCCGCGGTTACATGACCATGAAGGGATACTACAACAACCCGCAGGCAACCCGTCAGGTTATCGACGAGAACAACTGGCTGCACTCCGGTGACCTTGGAACGATGGACAAGGAAGGCTATGTCAGAATGGTCGGCCGTCTGAAGGAGATGGTTATCCGCGGCGGAGAAAACCTCTATCCGAGAGAAATCGAGGAGTTCCTGCACCAGCACCCGAAGATTTCCGATGTGTATGTCATCGGTGTTCCGGATGTTAAGTACGGAGAAGAACTCTGTGCCTGGGTGAAGGTGGAAGAAGGTCAGTCCTTAACCGAAGAGGAAATCCGTGCATTCTGCGACGGCAAGATTGCAAGAATGAAGATTCCGCGCTACTACCGCTTCTGTGATACCTTCCCGATGACCGTCACCGGTAAGATTCAGAAAGGCGAGATGCAGAAGGTCTCAATTGCTGAGCTTGGTTTAGAGAGAGCAGCAGAGATTAAAACTGCATAATCTTTTTTTTTACTCTAGTGTGATTTTCAGTACCTGGCTGTTTCTTCCAGCGAAGCGGTAAAAAAAAGGAGGTGTGTTATTGCATGAGACGCATGCGGGATAATATCAGGGGAGTTATGCAGTGACTTCTTCCCCGTCTTTGGAAGTTACCATCCAGGTGGTACTGTTGGAATAACTCCAGCGGGAAATCTCTAAATCATCACAAATCTGTGAGAGAATGGCAAGGTTCGTTCCGACCTCTTTCGAGGAAAGGCCAAGGTCTTTTGCGATATATTTTGCCTTGAAGAACTTACCGCCCTTGGCAACGCCTGCCTTTAAGTATCCAAGAATTTTTGACTGAGTATCGTTGTATTTTTCCAGTAATGTTTTGGGTCCAGTCATTTGACTTACCTCTAGTAAATATGGTTCGTGTGAGCATATATAGCTTTTGCTCAGGAACATAAATGATAACAGAGAGAACAAAAAAGAAAAGAAGCCGAATTAAAGCTCTTCAACGCCAAATTCGGAAATTTTCTCGATCATCTTGGCAATTACCTCAGACCGCATACCTTCCACAAACTTAATACTGCCGACCACTAAGTGACCGCCGCCGGAAATTCCAGCTCCCGGCATCTCATCGCGCATGGAACGAACCATCTGCGGAATGTTCATTAAGACACCGCGGGAACGGATAACCGCAAAGTCCGGACCAAGACCTAAGGTCACGATTGGCTCTCCGGCATACTTCTTGCAGAGAACATCGTGTACCTCGCCGGAGGACTTACCCGGCGGCGGGAAGGTGAAGCGGTGAGCGAACATTTCCACATCCGCCTGGAAGAGGTGAGCGCCGGAAGAGAGGACTTCCTCTTTTACGTGCGGCATCATCGTCTCGACCTGCTCAGTGATTGCCGCGTTTGCCTCCTCGACTAAGAGAGCAACTAAACGGTTGTGGCGGTCTGCTGCGTTGTTGATGTTTAAGATGTCCTTGACAATCTCGCGGCCGTCGTTGAATCTGAGCCAGTACTGCTCATAATCAAGAGCGAGCGCCATATCGCGGCACTCATCAATCGTGTACTTACCCTCGATTAAGGATAAGTACTGCTGGAGTTCCGGCGCTTCGGATCGGTCGGCAACGCCTGCCACAGCCGGGAAGTGGAGAATCTTCTGCTCGATTCCCGGGAAGATGAGGCGGGCAATTTCCGTTCCCAGCATACCTGCGGTAACACCGAAGTCTCCTCCCACATGGTACGGGTTGACGTGGGCAAGCAGATACTTGTCAATGGTGTCGTCCGGGTGGTGGTGGTCTGCGACGATAACGTCCAGGTTGTACACCTCGGTCATCTTGTAAGACGGCATATCCTCTTCGGTGGAACCGTTGTCCATTAAGAGAATCAGCGGGAACTTCTGACCGAAGCGGACGTTATCCTTGAGCATCATATCGAGGTCGCGGGTAACATCCTCAATCTCATAGAACGGAGCCTTGGACGGAGAGCGACGGAAGAGGAAGTTATCCATATCCGGGTCGCCGCCGTTTTCTCTGATGTACTGCAGGACAGCAGTTTCAACAGACACTGCGGCACAGATACCGTCTGCATCTGCGTGGTGGCGGAGAATAATCGGCTGCTGGGTTAAGACTGCACGGCGGACAATCTTTGCGAGCTTTCTCATCTCCGGCCAGAGGGCACGAAGAACCTCGGAGTCAACAAGCGGCTCGACATCTGCCGGCGGCTCTGCACGCTCTTCCAAGGCACGGTTGATTCTGGCTCTGACATGGTCAGCTTCCTCTCCGCGGAGGATAATCATATCAGAGACTTCAATCTGGACCTGATTGTTTCTCTTGTTTGCCTCTCCGAAGATTCTGACAACATCGCCTAACTGCACTTCCGGATAGGAACGAACACCGGCTTCAGTAAATGCTGCGGCATCCTCAGTTCCGGTCTCATCGCAGACGGTAAAGATAGTAGGACCGGAGGTCTGCTTAATCTGGACGACGTCGGCTTCTACCGTGATATTTCTGCCGAGCTTGTTTTTCAGGTCGGAGAGTTTGGAGATGACGACTTTCCTGGAGACGAGTTTGGTCTCGTAGCTTCCCTCATCCAGGATAACCTCACGGAGGTCAATGTTTCCGTTCGGGCGAATCTGGTTGACGAGAACAAGAATCTGGTCGCGTTCCTTCTTCTCGGTCTTTACATTGCTCTTGTGGAGAAGACCTTTGGTCTTATCGTTTAACTGGACGAAAGTTCCAAAGGTTGCAAAACCCTGGACCTTTCCAATGTAGACATTTCCTTCAACAACGTCGTCTACTTCACATCCCGGACCAAGCCGGTAAACTATTTCTGTCATTTTTTTATTCCTCTTCGAACTCTTCCAGTTCTTCGATATCTGCACCGCAAAGGCCGTACAGCTTCTCTTCTCCGTCGCGTCTTCCGCGGGCGACTAAAAGGTCTCCTGCTTTGAGAACAACGTTTCTGCTTGGACGGTAAATCCAGCGGTTTCCGCTCTTAATGGCGATAATAACCATGCCCGTGACTGAGCCCACTTTGCTTTCGGCGAGTGCTTTTCCGTCTAAGGCAGAGCCTTTGGCGACCGTGACCCAGGAGATGACTTCATCAGACTCGCGGACGATGCGTTTGATGATTGGCGGGACGTCAATTTCGCGGATGACCACATCAGCGATGGAGCATGCGGCATCCGAGATGGATTCGGCAAAGGAGGACATGTAAAACATTCCGCGCAGGCTTGCGACGTCTTCAGTCTTCTTTGCGGCCTGCAGAGTCCAGAGGTCGAGCTGAAGACGCATCTCGTCAAGCTCTTCTTCGAGGGCAACGACCTCGTTTGCGAGGTCTAAGTTCTCGTGAAGAAGGGCGGAGTAGGCAAGGCCGACAGCAAGTTCGCTGATGTTCTTCATCTCAATCATGAGCTGTGCCGCACGGTCGAGATCGCTGATAGAATCTGCTGCAGCATCCTCGTCAGCCGGTTCCGGCTGTCCGGCAAGTCTGCAGAGTTCGGAGTATCCGTAGTCCGGACCTCTGCCGATTAAGACATCGCCTGCCCGAAGCACTGCGTGTTTGTCCGGGTCATAGATTCTCTGCTGCATGCGGCGGATTAAAATGACGCGGATTCCGGTTGCGGACTGGAGTTTGATGTCTCCTAAGCGGGCACCGTCCAGCGGACTTCCCGGAGCAACAACGGTCCGGTGGGTTGCTTCCTCTGCATCAGGGAGAGCACGGCGCAGGTTTGCCGGGAAGGATACATGGCGCATGATGTTCTTTCCAATATCTGCGGCATGGTTGGAGATGCGCTGGGATGCTTCGGCAAGCTGTAAGAGACCGCTCATTGGTTCGGTCTCTTCAATCCTTCTGACGCTCATCATACTGGTGATTCTTGCCTGATACACCAGATCGTTCATCTGCTCTTCAAGTTCGATTACTTCGTCAGCGATTGCGCTGCTTTCAAAAAGCACGGCGGAGTAAGCCAAATCAACCGCAAGTTCGGAGATGTCCTTCATTTCGATTAAGACATCTTTGAGGTTGATTGGTTGATAGTCACGGTCCATAAGTCTGTATCTATTAATGGATTTTCAGAATAGATAACCCTTGCTAACTATTGGGTGATAGTAGTGATTTTGCGGTTTCTGTGAGGGTGTGTTGGAGCGTTTTTCGCGTAGGAAATGCGCCTCTCCGAAGCCGAACGGAAAACGCGTAAAAAAAGAGAAGAAGATTAGAGCACCTTGGACAGGAACTCTTTCAGGCGCGGGTGCTGCGGGTTTGTGAAGAACTCCTGCGGAGTGTTTTCTTCCTGGATTACTCCGTCGTTGATGAACATCACGCGGTCTGCGACTTCGCGGGCGAATCCCATCTCATGGGTTACGATAATCATCGTCATGCCGGACTCTGCCAGGTCCTTCATCAGGCTTAAGACTTCACCGACCATCTCCGGGTCAAGTGCGGAGGTCGGCTCATCAAAGAGCATAACATCTGGGTTCATGGCCAGGGAGCGGACGATAGCGATTCTCTGCTGCTGACCGCCGGAAAGCTGCTGCGGTCTTGCATCTGCCTTCTCGGAAAGACCGATTCTTTTCAGGAGTTCGTCAGCCTTCTTCGATGCCTCTTCCTTGGACATCACCTTCAGTCTGGTCGGGGCAAGCATGATGTTGTCCTTGACTGTCATGTTCGGGAAGAGATTGAACTGCTGGAACACCATGCCGATTTTTTCCCGCATCTTGTTGATGTTAACGGATTTGTCAGTAATGTCAACCCCTTCAAAGAGAATCTGACCGCCGGTCGGGACTTCGAGCAGGTTTAAGGAACGCAGGAAGGTGGACTTTCCGCATCCGGAAGGGCCGACGATGGCCACAACCTCTCCTTCGCGGATTTCTGTATTGATTCCCTTTAAGACCTCATGGTCTCCAAACGCCTTCTGCAGATTCTTTACCTGAATTAAAACCTCACCCTTAGCTGGCATTTAACTTCACCTCCAGTTTCTTGACAAAGTGCGTTAAGACAACAACCACCGTCAGATAGATTAACGCAACCGCAATGTACGGCATGAATGCCTCATACGTCTGACTGCGGATGATATCTCCTCCTTTGGTTAAATCAATCAGACCAATGTAACCGGAAACCGAGGTCTCCTTTAAGAGAACAATACCCTCGTTACAGAGAGCCGGCAGGATATTCTTGATTGCCTGCGGGAGAATAATGGTAATCATCGTAATTGCGAATGGAAGACCTAAACTTGAACCTGCCTCGAACTGTCCCTTTGGAACAGCATTGATTCCGGCGCGGATAATCTCTGCAATATAGGCGGCAGAGTTCAAACCGAAGGCAACTATAGCGACAGGAACCAGAGCAATATCCACCGATGCAAAAATTACAAAGTAGATGATAAGCAGCTGAATTAAGACCGGCGTTCCGCGAATGACCGTTAAGTAACCGCGGGCAACGAGATTTAAAAGCTTCAGCTTTCCCTTCATGTCATGGACCGTGCGTACAATCGCGATAAGCGCTCCAAGCACCAGACCCATAATCAGCGAGAAAACTGTGATAATCAGCGTATTCTGCAGACCGGTTACCAGATATTTGTACCGGTCATCCTCAATAAAATTCTGATAGAATTTCTCAGTGAATGTCTGCTCCTCAGCGGCAGCGGCCGGAGTGGCAACGATGGAGATACAAAGGAATACGGCAAGGACAAAAAGAAATAGCCTCAGCGCGGATTTCCTGGAATATTCAAAAGACATTTCTATACTGTTGGATGTCTGAGACAATAATAATTGTTACTTATCGTATTGAAAAAAAAGTTAGAGTCTTCTGAGGGCAAGTGCTGCCACTCCAAGACCTGCAAGAAGTCCGAGAATCGGTGCCGGGGATGCGGCTGCCTCAGGGTTCTTGACGATGATAACCTGCTTTGCAGTTGTGTACGAGTTGGAGAAGTCAACATTCTTTAATCTGTCCTCAGTAACAGAAAGACCTGCAATTCCAACATCTGCCTTTCCAGATTCAACTGCTGGGATAATAGCATCGAATCCCATGTCAGTAATCTTTAACTCGTAGCCAAGTTCATCGCAGATTGCCTGTGCAATGTCTGCATCAATACCAACAACAACTCCACCTTCGTAGTACTCATACGGCGGGAATTCTGCATTGGTTGCCATGACAAGAACTCCGTTCGGGCGCTCGACATCCTTCTTGACGTACGGCATAGTTCCTGCATCGTCACCGATGTAGTTGAGTTTAATCTGGTCGAGAGTGCCGTCTGCCTCAAGTTTTGCAAGTGCATCGTTAATCTTTGCAGTTAACTCACTGTTCTTCTTAAGAGCAATTGCATAGGTTTCGATACCAAGCTCATCATCAAGTGCACTGTCAAGAATCATTAAGTCCGGGTTCTTGGAGACAAAGCTCTCTGCCGGAAGGTTGTCGATAATGACACAGTCAATCTTGTTGGTCTTTAATGCCTGAACTGCATCAGCACCTTTGTTGTACGGAGTAACGGTAGTTCCGGCTTCATCACCTTCATAGGTTGTTGCATAGATGTGGCCAGTAGTTCCAATCTGGACACCAATCTTTGCTCCTGCAAGGTCGTCAACGCCTGCGATGACTTTCTCTGCAGAAACTCCGCCGACAAAGAGTGCGGCAAGAAGGAGTACAGCAAGAACTGCAAATACTGATTTCTTCATGTAAAATACACCTCAAATATAGAGAAGGCAGTCTGCGGAACATACTCCAAAACAGCATATCCGCCCTCCCTTCACTAATTTGAATAGTTGTTTTCGTACACTAATAAATGTTGTTCTTCTGCCTGCTGTATTGCGTATCTGCCCTTTTCCTCTTTTGGAGACAGTGGGATGCAGTAATTTTTGAAATCAGAAAAAGAAGCGGGCCCGAAGGGATTTGAACCCCTGACATTCGGATTAAGAGTCCGACGCTATGCCTGACTAAGCCACGGGCCCGGTACTTGCAAGCTTACTCTTGCAGCTTGACCTAAATAGATTGTCTCTCCGACTATTTATACAATCCGCTTCTTTCCGGAAGAAATGCAGGAAACGGCATCTTTGATGAGTTGTAAGAAAATTCAGAAAAAGAAGCGGGCCCGAAGGGATTTGAACCCCTGACATTCGGATTAAGAGTCCGACGCTATGCCTGACTAAGCCACGGGCCCGGTACTTGTAAGCTCACTCTTGTAGCTTGACCTAAATACATTGCATTCATAAGTATTTATAGATTTCTTTTTTGTTCGGCAGAATTCTGTCTCACATGCAGATTTAATATCTCACGGTACAAACAAATATGGTATGGCTGAAACAGATGGGGTCTCTCCCCTGTCCCTTATTCAGAAGAAGAAAATAAAATATGTCATCCTCGGATGCGGCAGTATCGGATATAACGTCCTTGAAGAGCTGCATGAACCGGATGAAAACATCTTAGTCGTTGATTATGACGAAAAGCGCCTGGATGATTTACGCGATCACCGCCACCAGGTCATGCTCGGCGATATCACCGATGACGCATTCTATGACACAATGCCGGAACCGGAGGTTGCCTTTGTCCTCTCTTCCAACAAAGATGCAAACCTCGCAGGCGTCATGCACATCAGAAGCCGCTACCCGGCAGCAAACATCATTGCACGCTCGGCAGACCACTTCTCCTCCGACCAGTTAGCTGACGCCGGAGCGGACGTTGTCCTCTACCCGCAGCAGGTTGTTGCCAAATCGGCGGTCAACCACATGGTGAACCTGATTGCGGCAAGAAACGCACAGAAACTCTTCTCTCTTCTTGAATCCTGGACCGGAACGCTTGGAATTATCACCCACAAAAACCCGGACCCGGATGCAATCTCCAGTGCAATAGCACTCAGCGTTATTGCTGAAGAAGCATCCAAGGGCAAACTGAAAACCCGCATTCTCTACGAAGGAAACATCGGACACCAGGAAAACCGCGCATTCGTCAACCTCCTGGAAATCAAGATGGAACGCCTCACTCCGGAGATTCTTGCAGAATGTGACTACACGGCATTAGTTGACTGTGTCGCCCCCGGCATGAACAACGACCTTCCATCAGATTCCAATATCAATATCATCATCGACCACCACAGCACAGAAGGCGTGGAAAGAGTCCATATGCCGGACTTCATGGATATCCGCTCCGATGCAGGAGCGACCGCCTCCATCTTTGCCCAGTATCTGCAGGAGTTATACCTCCCGCTCGATACCAAACTCGCAACCGCGCTCTTCTACGGTATCCGCGCAGATACGCACGAGTTCCAGAGAAATGTCTCCCCGCAGGATTTACACAACGCCGCCTTCCTTCTGCCGTACGCAGACCGCCAGCTCTTAGAGCTTGTCATGGCGCCGTCCATTTCCCTGGAGACTATAGAAGTAATTGGCGCCGCAATCCAGAACCGCGAGATTCGCCAGGGATACCTCTTCACCAATGTCGGCTATATCAGAAACCGCGATGCAGTCCCGCAGGCCGCAGACCTCCTCTTAAATCTGGAAGGAGTCACCACCTCGCTGGTCTACGGTATCACTGATACCGCAATTATCCTCTCTGCCAGAAACAAAGACATCAGACTGCATGTCGGTGATGTATTAAAAGAGGCATTTGCCGACATCCCCGGAGCATCCGCCGGCGGTCATGCAACTATGGCCGCCATGTCAATTCCGCTGCAGGCATTCTCTCTGGTAAAAGACAAGGATGAACTGCTCGCGATGATTATTGACTCGGTGCTTGCCAACTTCATGAAGCTTGTCGGTATTGCCGAGGACGAAGACGATGAAGTTTGAAGAGTGGGAACCCTACTATCAGCGGATTCTGGACTACTTCGGCTTCGGCCGCGAAGAGGATGAAGAGGCGGCACGCATCTTATCCTCTCTTCTTTCGCGCGACGATTTTGAACTGCTTTCCGGGATGCTCTGCAATGCAGAGGTAATTGTCGCCGGAAACGCGCCGTCTCTTCCCGCCGATATCAAAAACACCGACTTTTCCGGAAAAATCGTCATCGCCGCCGATGCCGCAGCCCGCGTTTTGAAAAAAGGCGGTGTCACGCCGCAGATTGTCTTCACTGACTTAGACGGTCTGGATGATGATGTTCTGGAAATGAATGCCGAAGGAACCCTTCTTGCCGTCCATGCACACGGAGACAACATCCCGCTGGTAAAGTCCTGGGTGCCGAAGATGCAGGGGCCGGTTGTCGGAACCACGCAGAGCGCGCCGCTTTCCAATGTGTACAACTTCGGCGGTTTCTCGGACGGAGACTGCGGGGTTTTTGCGGCACATGAACTGGGAGCCTCCTCGGTCTCTCTTATCGGATTTGATCTGGATGACACCTCGGTTGACCCGGTAAAACATGGCAAACTCATGATTGCGCGCAAACTTCTCCATCTCATCGGTCATGACATCTGAGACAGTTATCATCGACGGGTACGTGGATGAGCCGGCCTGTCTGGGTGTCCCTCCCTATATTTCCCCGTATATCCGAACCGTTGCCGGTGTTTTGAAAGAACACGGTCTGTCTCCTGAGTATGTAACCATCGACCAGCTCAGAAAAGACCCGATGCGGACAGCCGCGCTTCGGGACGCAAAACTCGTGGTCATGATTGCCGGCGTGACCGTTCCGGGCAAATATCTGGCAGGAACTCCGGCAACGCTTTTAGAGCTTCAGCAGCTCGGATTTACGTTTTCGAAAAAGACAACGGCATTTTTAGGCGGTCCAATCTCCTTCGGCTACTCTCCGGAAGGAGGAGACGCCGCAAAACGGCAGGCGGTCTCCGGCTGGACCGGAATGCTTTCCGGCGACCCTGCGGCAGCGCTTGACTCGTATCTTTGCGGCGGCGAACCGGAAGGTCTTCTGGATTATCAGAACTTTGACCGCTGGTCAGCCCTTGGCGCAGATATCATTCTCCAGCACCCCATGTATCCGCATGTTATGCTGGAACTGGAAACTGCCCGCGGCTGTTTCCGCTGTGTTACCGGCGGATGTTCCTTCTGCACCGAACCGTTTTACGGAATGCCGCGCCAGAGAGACCCTGCCGGAATTTTTGCGGAAACCGCGGCCCTTTCTGCCGCCGGGGCAAAACATTTCCGCCTGGGACGCCAGCCGGACCTTCTGGCATACGGAGTTTCCGGCGGGGAGTTCCCGAAACCGGATGCGGACAAACTAAAAACCCTCTTCTCCGGAATCCGCACTGCCGCACCCGATTTGCAGACACTGCATATCGACAACATCAATCCGGGAACAATCTCCCGGCATGAGGATGCGGCCCGCGATGCGCTTGCAGAAATTGTTGCAGGACATACCGCAGGAGATATCGCAGCCTTCGGCGTCGAGTCCGCAGACCCTGCCGTGATTTCGGCAAACAATCTGAAAGGCATGCCGGACGCAATCTTTCGCGCGGTGGAAATCGTCAATGAAGTCGGAGCCGTCCGCAAAAACGGCATCCCGGAACTTCTGCCCGGCTTAAACTTCATCTCCGGACTTGCCGGAGAAACGGAACAGACCTTTGCCGAAAACCGCGCCTTCCTGCAGAGGATTTTCGATGCCGGCCTTCTTGTCCGCAGAGTCAACATCCGCCAGCTCATGCCGTTTGAAGGTACACGGGCGTACACGGACAACTGTCTTGGAAAGTTTGACCGGCAGTTCCACGCGTTCAAAGAGGATGTGCGGGCAAACTTCGATGTCCCCATGCTCGAACGCGTGTTCCCGGTCGGCACGGTCTTTGAAAACGTCTTAATAGAAGTCTCCGGCCCTGTCTCCTTCGGCCGCCAGATGGGAACCTATCCAGTCTTAATCGGCATCCCGCAGAAACTTGCTGTCGGAACGGTTCTTTCCTGTACGGCAGTGTCGTATGGCGCTCGTTCCTTAACGGCTCTTCCCTATCCGGTTCCGGTAAACCGGTTAGCACCTGCCGCACTGAAATGGATTCCGGGCGTTTCTGCAAAATCTGCATCGAAACTGCTTTCCAAAATGCCGTTCAAAGACGAAGACGCATTTTTAAAAGCCGTACCCGGAGCGGAAAAACTTGCCGGACTCATGGATTTTTCCTAATTTTTTTCTCTCTTCTGCAAAAGCCTTATGCAGATTCCCCGCTAACATATATGGACAAGTATGGAAGCATCATCAGTAGACCCCGGACTCCTTCAGCTCACCGAAATAATCTTAACCGCTGAAGCAGTCAACACCAACCCTGCGTTAGAAGTAAATGATCTTCCCCCGCACCTGCGTGCCATGTTCTGCCCGGAAGCCGCAGGCGTCATCGCCCGTCCGGTAACCGTCAAAGAAGGCGTCTTAAAATCCCACTTCCCAAACCTTGCCGCACGCCAGCTTCTGGAAAACAGCAAAAACTCCTACGTCATCGTCAACGACTTAAGCCAGTTCGGCGTCACCGCATACCTTCCGGCCCTTAAATGGTACTTCCGCCATGCAGGCGCCGACATCATGAAAAATCCGGCCCTTACCCTCTCGCTCGAGACCGCCGGAGAAAAATCCATCTCATACCACGAAGCACGCAAAAACATCCCGCTCTTTGAAGACACCGAAGAAGCACTCAAAGGAAAAATTTCCGCCGTCACCGAAAAGTCCGAGTCCATGAAAGAGGCAGTGGACCTCGTCATCCCCTATGCACCAAACGAAATCGAGTTCTCCCTGGAAGACTTAGTCTGCAGTGAAGAACAGCTCGCTATCGTCAAAAAGGTCCAGACCTCGCTGGAAAACCAGGAGTTCCTGCGTTCCCACCGCATCTATGAGCTTGGAAGAATCCTGCTGGTAGGACCTCCGGGAACCGGAAAGACCTCCTTTGCCTTAGCACTCTCGCGGGCAGTTCACATGCCGGTAATAGAGGTTCGTCTTTCCATGATTACCTCGCAGTACTTAGGCGAGACCTCGAAGAACATCGACAGAATCTTCGACCTCGCAAAGCGTATTGCCCCGTGTATCCTCTTCATCGACGAGTTCGACTATGTCGCAAAGACCAGAATCTCGGACGACAACGGCACCATGAAGCGTGCGGTAAACACCCTTCTCAAGTGTATCGACCACATCAACCTCATCAAAGACAAGGTGCTCTTAATCGGTGCCACCAACCACGCAGGCATGCTCGACGAGGCGGCATGGAGACGCTTTGATGAAATTATCAGCTTCACGCTTCCGAACGCCGAGATGCGCGAGGCAATTCTCCACCATGTCGCATCTGACATCCCATGCTCCATGGACTTTAAAGACATCGCCGAGATGACGGACGGCTTCTCCGGCGCAGACCTGCGCATGATGCTCACCGAGGCGATAGTTACTGCCCTTCTTGCCGGACGCAAGGAGTTAAACGAGGGAGATGTTACCGCGGGAATGGAGCTTGTCCTGAGAAGAAACGCGGTACGCGGCGGATGCGAGTAAGATGAAGATTACGGTCCTTGGTACCGGAGACACCGTCGGCACGCCGAAAGTAAACTGCGACTGTGAGGTCTGCCGGCAGGCAAAAGCCGAGGGGCGCGAACGGCTCCGGACCTCGATTCTCATCGAGCACAACGGACAGAATCTCTTAATCGATACAACGCCTGACCTCAGACGTCAGCTTCTTGCCGCAGACTCCCCGCACATCGACGGAGTTATCTGGACGCACGGACATTTCGACCATTTCATGGGATTTGCGGACTTCTACCGCGTACAGCGCGAGATTATCAAAGTCTACGGCGCACCGGAGGTCCTCGACTACTGCGGAAGCATTTTTAATTTTATCCGCCACGCAGAGTTTCCGGTTCTTCCCTTCGAGCCGGTGGAAATCTGCGGCATGGAGGTAACGCTCTTTCCGGTGGTCCACGACACACCGACCTACGGTATGCGGATTCGTGCCGACGGCAAAACCTTTGTGTACTCCTGCGATACCCGGGCGGAAATCTGCGAAGAGTCGCTAGCACTGATGCGGGATGCAGACCTGCTTCTGTTAGACGGCATCTTCCCGCCGGGAGTAAATATTGCAAAGCACATGAACACCGCCGATGCCGAGCGTCTTGGAAAAGAACTGAACGCGAAGGAGTTCTGGTGCGTGCACATGAGCCATAAGATTCCGTGGGATTACGCATACGGCGCTTCCGATATGCAGACCTGGACTCTCTGATGATTCGAAAGTTCCGCGAAGGCGACCTTTCCGCGGTGATGGATATCTGGCTTTCCGGAAATCTGGATGCCCATTCCTTTATCCCGCCGTCCTTTTTTACTGAGCGCTTCGAAGAGTCCGCATCGGCGATTTGCAAAGCAGAGGTCTATGTGTTCGACGACGGCGAGGTCCGGGGTTTTATCGGACTGCAGGAGGACTATCTTGCAGGACTTTTTGTGCGGGACAATGCACGCGGAAAAGGCATTGGAACAGCGCTGCTGTCCCATGCGGTATCACAGAAAAAGCGGCTGTCAGTCCATGTCTTTGCAAGAAATGAGAGAGCACTTCTGTTCTATCTGAAAAACGGGTTTGTGCCGCTCAGCTCAGCGGAGAATCCGGAGGCAGGAGAGAGCGAAGTCCTGCTTGAGATTTGGTAATTATTGAATACGTAAAACCAGGCTTTTCTCCTAAATTATGTTTCATGGGATGAACACTGAACTGATTTAGAAAAAACCGCAGATAACGCAGATGCGCCTTCGGCGCGCAACGCGTCGCTGTCTTCGCTATGCTCAGACCTGCTTCGCAGCCGCTTTGGCGTTGCTTTTTGATTTAGAGAATACTTTTGGCAGCTCCAAAGCGGCTGCGAAGCAGGTCGTGAGCGAGAGCGAACGACAGCGACGAGCTGCGCAGGCGTGAAACGCCTGCATCTGCGTTATCTGCGGTTTTTTCTCATGAGTTTAGAGCTTTGGAAACACATAGTTATTCTATTTAGGAGCAAAGCCTGGATTAGAGATTTATTTTTCCGGAAACTCCCCGATAAGCCCGCGGATAACCACCGACGCACAGCCGATGCCGAACATCGCCGGCGTATAGGAAATCGTCCCGAGGTTCGACCGCTTATTCTGCTCGTCGCACTGGATAACCGACCCCTCCCGAACCGGCTCGGCAGAGAAGACCGCCGTAAATCCGCGGTCGATTCCCAGTTTATGCAGGCGGCCGCGGACCACACGGGCAAGCGGACAGTGGTGGGTTTTTGCGATATCGGCAATCTCCAAAGCCGCCGGGTTCATTTTGCCGCCGGAACCCATAGAACTGACCAGCGGAATGCCGCGGTCAAGCGTGCCCTTGATTAACGCAATCTTCGGCGAAAGAGTATCTATCGCATCAACCGCATAATCGAACTCCGCGCTGTCCAGAAGCGAATCCACCGAGGACTCATCAATGAACCGGGAAACGCAGGTCAGCTCCAGCGCCGGATTGATATCACGGAGACGCTCGGCAAGAACCGCACACTTTTCGCGGCCGACCGTCGAGTGCAGGGCGATAAGCTGGCGGTTGATGTTGCTTTCCGAGACAGTGTCCGCATCCGCAAGCGTCATCTTCCCAACGCCTGCACGGGCAATCATCTCCGCGGCATAGGCGCCGACTCCGCCCACACCGACGACTAAGACGTTGGCATTCTGCAGTTTCTCTACGTTCTCACTTCCAATCAGCAGTTCAGTTCGTTCAAGCCAGGGCATCATGGTATCAGCTTTTTATAGTTCTCGGCGGTCTGTTCCCGCAGCTCCTCAACGGACATACCGCGAAGGGATGCAACCTCGCAGAAGATATCGGCGATATCACAGTCCGGGTTGTCATCGGTTTCGCAGAATATGAGGCCTCCGGGAGACCGGGCAATTACTTCGCGGGTTTTGGGCGAGCAAAGACTCCTCTCGCCAAACGAAAGATAATACCCCGCCTTCCAGCAGCGCTCAGCCTGCGGAACCGAACCCACAAAGCCGTGAAAGACCACGCCGGAAAGACCGCGGTATTCGGCGAGTATCCTCATCACCGGCTCAAAGGAACGCACCACATGCAGGACAACCGGACGGCAGAGCCGCTCTGCCGCATCCAGATGGAGGCGGAAAAGCATTTCCTGTGCCGCCCGGTCCACATCTGCCGCAAAATCCAGCCCCGTCTCGCCGATGATATCGCATGCCGTAAAATCCGGAAGCGGAAGGCCTTTGCCGGCATCCCAGGGATGAACCCCTGCCGTCTTCGGCGAGAGAACACCCGGTTTTGGATGATGCGTGTGGATATCGACAAAGCCTTCTGTCATACCTCACAATGCGATGACAAAACACATAAACTCTTGCATAGGAAAAAATCGACGCACCGGTCGGGATTTGAACCCGAGTCAAAGGCTCCGGAGGCCCTTAGGATATCCTGACTACCCTATCGGTGCAGTGGAATATTATTTTGCCGTATAAGTATAAGTCTGTTATCATTTCAGAATGCTTTGCGCATTCAAAAAAAGTCAGAGGGAGTTTACCAGAGACTTTCTGGTAATCATACCCACAATCTTATTTCCGTCTGCAATCGGAATCGTACTGATATTCTTCGAAAGCATCGTGTCCACAACCTTCTTGACCGGCGTGTCAATCGGCAGAGACACAATCGGCGACGTCATAATATCTCCTGCCGTCACCTCTCTGAGAGCGTTTTCGAAATGCTTGTCGATTTCGCTCTTCATCTTCACCAGAACCTTGGCGATATCGGTTTCTGTCACAATTCCTACCGCCTCGTTGTTCTCCATCACCACAAAGCGGGTAGCGCCGTTGTTCACCATTCTGCGGTGCAGCTGAACAACCCGGTCCTCCGGTGCGATACGCGGCGCAATCTCGACCATATCCGCAAGATCTCCTTCCGGATAGACCACCTTCAGCAAATCGCCCTTCGTAACCTGGCCGATTAACCGGTGTTCCTCATCCCATACCACCACAATCTTATACTTCTGCAGAAGCGGAATCAAAAGCTCAAAATCCTGATCCGGATACACAGACGTAAAGTCCTCACGGGTGACCGTTGCCACGCGAATCTGGGACGCCGGGATATTTCCGGTCTTCTTGCTTCCCATCTTCTCGGCAATCGTTCTGCGGCTTGCAGTTCCCACAACCACACGGTCATTGGTAACTACAATCGGGTCAATGCCGTTTTCCAGCATCTTCGAGAGCGCCTCTGGAATCAGGGCAGACTTTGCAATCGATACTGGCTTGGACATTACATCTTTTACGGTTAACTTCTGGGACATTTTTGTATCCTCCAAATTGGATATTCGGGATTCATTCGTCCGCAGTCCATATCCTGCGAAAGATATTCAAGGCACCGGAGAAATCATCCGCAGAGAATTTCAGATGTTCTCCGGTGCAGATATACTTACTCGGCCAATGCTTTGACCAGATCGAACTCAGTTACAATACCGCTGAGTTCATCCCCGTCTAATACCGGGAACACACCGACTCCGTACTCAAGCATCAGTTTTGCCGCATCCGCAACAGAAGTGGACGAGGTAACTGTCTTGATATCAGCCGCTGTCATTATCTCTCTGACGGGAATCATCAGAATCTCGTCAGCCTTTCCCTGCTCCATATCGGAAAACACTCTGCCGTCTCCAAGATACTTCATGATATCGGTGGCCGTGATGATACCGATTAAGAACCCGTCTTTTACAACCGGCAGTCTTCTGAATCCGTGCGTTACCATCATACGGGTAACCTTGCAGAGCGGAACGTCAGGCGTTACAACCTGCGGATTTTTCGTCATCACTTCAGAGACCAGGGTATTGGAATTCTCTGAAGCCAGCACCTTCATGATATCATACTCGGTAACAATACCAGCTAAGGTATTGTCAGCGGCGACAATCGGGAAACTGCCGTGTCCGGTTTCAATCAGCTTTTCTGCAGCCTCGCGAATGGTAGCAGACGGGCTAAGTCCGTCAACTGCTTCGGTCGAGATGGTTCTGATTTCATCATTGAACACTGCAAGCAGATTTCCTTTGTGTTTGTTTGCAACGAGGTTAAAGCGGTTTCCGCCACCCATGAGGTCGATTACGTCAGTGACAGTCACAATACCAAGGAGTTTTCCGGTTCCTGCATCGGTCAGCGGAAGACGGCGGAAGTTGTGAGTGCTCATCTTCGCAAGACCTTCAATGATAGTCATTGTCGGCGGAACGGATACAACCTCGGTTGTTGCGATGTCTAAAACGCAGTTCTTCTTTCCTTTAATCTGGGTTGTCGTTGTCATAGGGAATCAGTGTTTAGCGTTGAATTTTCTGTTTTCTGTTACTCTGACCGGAGGGTGTCTGCCCTTCGGCGGATAGTTGATAATTCTCTGTCAGAGTTTAAAATGTTTATCATTTTAGACGGTGTGAATCATTGCCTCATGGCGATATTTATATGGAAGTAAGACACAGATATTACATAATCCAATTAAGGTGTAGTAATGGCAGCATTTTTACGTATCAAGGGATTTTTCAATAAGCTGTTTGGTAAAAAGCGGTCACGCGTCGGTATTTATGGTCCGCCGAACGCAGGAAAAACCACGCTTGCAAACAGAATTGTCCGTGATGTGACCGGAGAAGCGCTTGGCCCTGCAAGTGAGATTCCGCACGAGACCCGCCGTGCGCGGAGAAAGGAAGGCGTCGAGATTAGTGCCGGTTCCGGTTCCAAGTTAATGATTGACATCGTTGATACTCCGGGAGTTACCACAAAGATTGACTACCACGAGTTCTTAGAGTACGGTATGGATCAGGACGAGGCAGTTGCCCGTGCCCGCGAAGCAACCGAAGGAGTTGCCGAGGCAATGCACTGGCTCCGTGAGGACATCGACGGCGTTATCTATGTTCTCGACTCCACCCAGGACCCGTTCATGCATGTCAACATCATGATGATCGGTATCATCGAGTCCAGAAAACTTCCGGTCATTATTGTGGCAAACAAGATTGACCTGCCGGATGCAGCCCCGCAGAGAATCAAGAGTGCCTTCCCGCAGCACCCGGTTGTAGAGATTTCCGGTCTTGAAGGAAACAACATGGATGCACTCTACGCAAAGATTGCCGAGGTATTCAGATGATTCAGGGTGTTCAGCTTGATATGCTTTCGGCAGACCGTCTGTCGAAGATGACATCATACGAGAAGATCCGCCTTATCTTAGACGATGTCCACCAGGGATGCGTTGTTGTTCTGGAACGCGGTCTGACGCCGGAAGAGCAGGGAAAGCTCTTAGAAGCAACCATGATGGAGATTGCACCGGGAGGATTCTCCGGTATTGAGATTGAGACCTATCCATCCTTCGGCGGAAACGAAAAGGGTCTTTTTGGAAAGATTTTCAAGAAGGGCGACACTTCCCGTATGATGGTTATCGGACCGGTTGATCAGTTAAAGATGCTGTCCCGCGAGAAGGACAGACTTATTGCCTGGGCTTCTGCCGCACAGTAAGAAGATATGCCGCATAAATGTACGAAGTGCGGACGCGAGTTCCGCGACGGTTCGGTGGAGATTCTCCGCGGATGCCCCTCCTGCGGGGGAAAGAAGTTCCTCTACGTCAGTGACCGCGTAAGAAATGAGGATGTCTTAGCTGAGAAGTCAATCGAAAAGATTGCAGAAGAAACGAAGCAGGAGGTCTTGGAGGTCCAGAAGCCTGCTTCCCGTCCGACGGATATTCTGGGACGCGTGGAGAGTGTCAGAATCGTCGGCAAGGGAAGTTATGAGCTGAACCTTGAGCGTCTTGCGGATACGCAGGATATTATCATCGGCATGGGCAATGACGGCAAGTATATGCTGGATTTGAACTCCATGTCCAAAAAGCGCCCGTCCAAAAAGCGCTGAATATTCTTTTCCTTTTTTTACCGCAGTTTTTGGATTACGGCCTGCACCTGTTCTGCCGCAAGTCCGATGTATGCTTCCGGTCTGAGAAGCGCTGCCGTCTCCTCTGCGGAGAGGATGGCCGATACCGCAGGGTTTTCGCTGAGGATGTCTTTGAGCGGACAGCGTTTTTCCAGCGCTTCAAGGCTTGCTTTCCGGATTATCCCGTGCGCCTCCTGCCGGTTCATTCCGCGGCGGGTCAGTTCCATCATCACGGACTCTGCAAGGTTTACCCCCTGCAGGAAGGACAGATTCCGGCAGACCGCGTCCTCATGGATTTCCAGCCCGTCAATGACCGCGGTCATAATTTTCAGACAGTGGTCGGTCAGAACCGATGCTTCCGGGAACGTGATGCGTTCTGCCGCCGAGTTTGTCAAATCCCGCTCGTCCCAGAGCGTGTTGTTCAGCAGCGCAGGCTCCACCATCCCGCGGATGATGCGGGCAAGACTGCAGACCTGCTCGCACTTTACCGGATTTCTCTTATGCGGCATAGTGGACGAACCCACCTGCTTTTTCCCGAACGGCTCGGAAACTTCGCCAATCTCAGTTCTCTGCAGAGACCGGATTTCAACTGCTATCTTTTCCAGCGTGGTTGCACAGTTTGCGAGGAAGAAGATATACTCTGCATACCGGTCGCGGGCAATGACCTGCGTTGAGACGTCCACCGTTCCAAGCCCCAGCGTCTGCATCATATCCTGCTGAACCTGCATGCCGTCCTTTCCAAGCGAGGCAAGCGTCCCGACCGCGCCGGTAAGTTTTCCGACAGCCGCCCGCGGCAGAAGCTCCTGCAGACGTTTTTCATGCCGAAAAACCTCCGCCGCCCAGACGGCAAACCGGAGACCGTAGGTCATCGGAAGCGCATGCTGACCGTGCGTTCTTCCCATACAGACCAGATATTTTGTCTCCTCCGCCCGGCAAAGCAGGGAACTGCGCAGAGCGGCAAGTTTCTCTGCAAGAACTCCTGCCGCCTGCTGAATCTGCATGCCGGTTGCGGTATCCAGAATATCATTCGAGGTCGCCCCGAAATGCACAAACCGCCCGGCATCCCCGCAGACCTCAGAGACCGCCTTTACCGCCCCCATCACCTCATGCCCGATTTCCGCCTCAATCTCCTTTGCCCGCGAAAGCTTCGCCAGACCGGCTTTTTCCTGAATGGTCTCTGCATCGCTTTTCGGAATAAGCCCGGCATCTCCCAGGGCTTTTGCAAGCGCCGCCTCGGCTGAAACAATACAGGAAAACCGGTTCTCCTCGCACCAGACATGCTTCATCTCTGGCGTTCCGTAGCGGAAATCAATCGGGTGAATGAGCATGGTAGTATATAGGAAGTGCAAGGGAAAAAAGTTTTAGCAGAAAAGTTTGGCGTTATTTCGTTCGGAGAGGAAGCACACGTGCCTGCTTCCAGCCGTCCCCGAACGAATCGCGGAGGTTAGCTTTGCCAAAATTGTAATGGGGATTTACGGAAAGGGTTAACCTTACCTATATTTATCTATGTTCTCTAACCATATAAAACCTATACCAGAGTCACTGCTGAGCTTCCAGCTCGGCAAGTCTGATATAACAGGCGGTCTTCTTTTCCGCATCCCCGATTTTATCCAGCGCTTCGGCCAGAAGCGTTAACGTCTCTGCATCATCCTCTGCAAGAAGCAGGGCACGCTCCAGACATCCCGCGGCATCGGCGGCGCGGTCAAGGGAAAGGAGGGCTTTTCCTCTTCCCTTCCAGGCATCCGCTTCATTCGGCAGAATCTCTGAAAGGCGCAGATATGCCTCTGCCGCCTTCTCAAACCTGCCCTGCGCAAGGCAGGTGTCTGCTGTCTGCTACCAGAACAGCGGGTTGTTTGTCGGATGAAAGGTCATGTTATTCAATGATTTTCATCATCGGGTAGCCGTTCTCGAACTTTAAGGATGCCTTGCAGGTAGCATCGCCAAACTTCGTCTCGATTACTGCGTCATACATAGCGCCGGTCAGCTCCGAGTATCCGAACGGATTCTCATTCATCAGGGAACGGTCCAGATGAACCTTGATGCTCGTTACATACGGCTGAAGGGACACGGCGCTTTCGATTGCTGCTTCGACCTTGTCTGCGGTGGCGCGGGAGATTGGTGTTCCCACGAACTGGTGGTAGAGTGCGCCAAGCTTAATAGCTGCTTCAAATACTGCGTTTTCTCTGTCGGTTGCCATTTTTATTTCCTCAAATCAGTTTTACGGTATCATTCTTCGGAGTCAGAAGGGACCCTTCTCTCCGCATTGTTTCAATCATCTTTTCGACTTCTTCTTTGGTGTAGTTCATCGACACCATCTTCGCATAGACTGCATCAATCTTTGCCGCCCCGCCGTCCATACACTCCTTAATCGTGTCTTTTAAGTCACGGCGAAGCGTTCTGCCGGCCTTTGTCGTGCCGGACGTGATTTTATCGATGTCGAGACTTCCCGTCTTTGGATCATATGCGACCTGCCGCAGACAGGTATCCACGATTTTGATAACCCGCTTTGCATCGTCCATCTCGATAGTATCAGCCAGACGCACGCGGGCGCTTGCTTCTGCAAGACGCACCAGCGCCTCGAGCTGACGGGCGGTAACCGGGACCGGTTTGTCCTGATTATCGTAGGCGACACTGCGCAGTTTCTTATAGTAATCAACCAGCGCATCCTTCGCTTCCGGCGTCAGTAAGGGGAAGCAGTTGCGTTTTGCGTAAGCGAGATACTTTCTCAGCATCACCGCATCAATCTCCGCGGTAACCGGGGCAAGCTCCTGGCGGAAGTACTCCTCATCCGCTCCCGGAATCGGATACTTCTTGTGCCGCATAATCTTCTCTCCTGCCGAGTGGGACTTTAAGATGTGGTTTGCGATATTTAAATCGCGGGTTTCGTTGGGCTCATCCTTTAAGATGAAGATGAGGTCGAAACGGGAAAGAAGCGACGGCGGCATATTAATCTGCTCGGAGATGTTGGAATACTCATCAAAGCGTCCAAGCTTCGGGTTGGCCGCTCCCAGAAGCGAACAGCGGGTGCGAAGCGTTGCGTTAATTCCCGCCTTCGCAATCGAGATGGACTGCTGCTCCATCGCCTCGTGCAGAGAGGAACGGTCGTCTTTCTGCATCTTATCCATCTCATCGACCGCTGCCATTCCTTTGTCGGCAAGAACCAAAGCTCCGGCTTCCAGCGTCCAGCGTCCGTCTCCTAAATCATCCTTAACGGCTGCTGCTGTCAGACCGGCAGACGATGCGGATTTTCCAGACGTGTACACCCCGCGCGGGGCAAGCTTGATGACGTAGCGGAGAATCTGGGACTTTGCAATACCCGGGTCTCCCACAAGAAGCATGTGGATATCGCCTCGAAGACTGCTTCCGTCCGGCATCTCCTTGGCAATACCGCCGAAGAGCTGTAAGGCGATAGCCTCCTTGACATCATCGTTTCCGTAAATCGTCGGGGCAATCGAGCGGGCAATCTTCCCGTAGATTCCGGGATCTTTTGCCATCTCAATGATAGCGGCCTCATCCTCTTCGGTGATGTTAACCTCTTCAAACTCCTTGACGGAGATTTCAATCGAGTTGCATTCCACATACAGGTCAAAGACCGTACTCTTCTGCCCGTTCTGCACGCGCTGAACGCTTCGCAGGATTCCGTTGATGATAACACGGTCTCCCGGAGTTACCGTTCCGCAGATATCATCAATGCAGTCGATATCAATCGTCTGCGGCTGTTCTCCGCCGCGAAGACCTTCGGGAGTTTCCTGCACGCGAATCTTCTGCGAGTCAATAAAGGTTGAAAGTCCCTGGATGAGTTCGAGCTTCTTCTGCGTACACTCCGCGTTTCCGCACATATCCGGCTCGCTGTAGCTTCCGTACTCCTGCGCTTTTTTCGTGATATGCCCGTTGGCACAGCGGAACGCTCCAATCACCAGACGCGGCCGGACTTCCGTTACCCGCCGGATGATTCCGTCAATGCTGATGAACTTGTTGATGTGTTCGGAGCGGATGTCGCGGATTAAGGTTTTTCTTGGAAGGTGGACAAAACGGATGTTTGTCTTGCTGATAATCTCATCCGAGATATCATTTCCTTCCACATCCTTTCCGGAGATTAAGTGAGCGGCGCGGATTGCGTCTTTGATATCGTTTAACGTCTTTCCCGGATGTTCGAGCAGGTCATCTGCCAGGATAGTTCCGATTTTACCGTATTTTTCCAGAACATCGTACCCGATTTCAATTGACCGGGTGCTCGGAAACTCACGGGAAACCTTGTTGAGCTGGGCCTTGCATTTCTTTTTCAGAAAGCCTGCCCATTGTTCGGCTCTGTCGATTACTTCGAGTTCTTCCACACTTCCTCCTTGTGGTAACTATTCGATGTGTACGGGGATAAGGGCTTTGGATGGTAATGATACAAAACAGTTCTGGAAAATCAGGTATGGAAGAGTACGGCCAGATACTCTTCCATGTTCATCTTAAACCACTCATTGGTTTTCCCATCTGAGAGGGTTTAGGGCGAAACATCGACCCATCTTTCATATAGTACGTACAAGTATAAAAAACCATTTCTGCATCCGGGAACTGTGCCGCAAACTTCACCTATTTTATCCCTTACGTCAAAGCAAAGATAATGATAGAAATTCTCTCTGCAGAAGACGGAAAACTCTGCCGGCAGGAGGAAATCACTCCCGGATGCTGGGTTCGGCTGATTCTTCCGACCGACGCAGAACTGGATTTTGTCTGCCGCAGACTGAACCTGGAAACAAGCGATCTGACGGTGCTTCTGGATGAAGAGGAGCTTCCGCGTCTGGAAAAGGCCGCAGACTATACGCTTGTTCTGGTGGACACCCCCTACAAAAATGATGAGGGAGACATCACCTCCTACCAGACAATTCCTGCCGGCTTTGTTCTTCTCCGCGACTGCATTGTCACCATTTCCCTGCGGAAAAATCCGATTCTGGACAGGTTTGCGGAAGGGAAGTTTCGCGGGTTTTCTCCGGCGGAAAAGGAGCGGTTTCTGTTCCGGTTTCTGTATGCCAATGCCGGGCTGTTTGTGCAGAATCTCCGCCTGATTGACAAGCGGACCGGAAATATCGAACAGCATCTGAAGCGGGCAACGCGAAACGAGGAGCTGTTTCAGATGCTGAATCTTTCAAAATCCCTGGTCTATATCACCAATTCGCTGAAAGGAAACACTGCGGTTCTGGAGAAGATGTCCCGGACTCCGGGGCTGTTTGGGCAGCTGCGGGATTCGGATATGGAGCTTTTGGATGATACGATTATCGAGAACCGGCAGGCGTCGGAGATGGCGGCAAACTATTCGGCGACCATCTCTTCGACGATGTCTACGTTTGCGTCTATTATCAGCAACAATGTCAATGATATCATGCGGATTTTTACCTTCGCAACGGTTCTTCTTGCGGTTCCAACCCTTATTGCCGGTTTTTTCGGGATGAATGTTGCAGTGCCGCTGACGGGAAATCCGTCTGCCTTCTGGATTATTCTTGCGGCTTCGTTCGGGATTTCGGTGTTATCGCTTCTGGCGGTCTATGCGAAGTTTATGCGGGGAAATTAGCTTTTTTCAGGAGGATGTCTGCCAGGGCAGGCTCGACGCCGATTGGGTCAGCGTATGTCAGGAGGATTTCTGTTCCGTTCGCGCTTTGGATGACTGTTTTCTTTTGTCCTTCCGGGATTCCCAGGAGGTGCGGAATGGTTTTTTCGGTGTGTGTTCCGGGAGCAAGAAGCATTGGGACGGCTGCGATTTTGTCCGCGGTTTTTGCAAGTTCTCCAAGGGCTTCTGCAATGCTCGGGCTGTCGAACTCAAGGAAGCAGGGGATTGTTTGAATGCCGCTTTTTTCCTGCATGAGGCGGGCGGTTTCTTCGATTATTTCGCGGCTTTTTCCGGTTCTGCTTCCGTGTCCGATGAGAAGTATTCCGCGGGTCATATCTGATATATTGTTCTCTGCTTCTATCTATGTGTACCGGAATTTCTATATGGGTTGCGGGGTAATGTATTTTCTGCAGGTAACTTTTTGCAGATTCAATTCTCTGGTGACTTGGAAACGGCGTAAGGCGCATCAGTTCTGATGCGCATTGGAGGTCTAATCAGCCTCTCTGGTTTTTTGTACAGCTTTTGCTTTGAAGAAAATTTGATACTATGCATTATCCAAAATCACAAAAATATCAGGGACTTATTGCGGAGAAGATTATGGGTCCCAATCCGGTAAAGCTTACTGAAGAGCTGCTTTCGGCGGTTTCGATTCCGGCCGGCAGTCTGGTTCTGGATTTAGGTTCCGGGACGGGGATTACTTCGGTGTTTCTGGCACGGGAGTATGGTCTGCGGGTTGTTGCGGCTGATTTGTGGAGCGATCCGACGGAGAATATGCGGTTTTTTGAAGCGCTCGGTCTGACTTCTTCTGAGGTTTTTCCGATTCATGCGGATGCCCTGTGTCTGCCGTTTGCGCATGGGTTTTTCGATGCGGTTGTGTGTGTTGATTCCTATAATTATTTCGGGCGGGACGGTTCGTATCTGGAGGAGAAGCTTTTGCCGTTTGTAAAGACGGGGGGAGTTATCTGTATCTGTGTGCCGGGTATGCGGCGGGACTGTCATGATGATTTGCCGGCGGCGCTTCTTGCTTCGTGGACGCCGGAGCAGCTGGATTATATTCATGATGCGCAGTTCTGGCGCGGTATTATTTCCGGGACGCGGGGGATTGAGATTTTGTCTCTTTCGGAGATGGAGAGTAATTCGGAGGTGTGGGAGGACTGGCTGTTGTGTGAGAATGCGTATGCGGTGTCTGACCGGAAGGCGTTTGCGGCAGGCGGGGGTGAGTTTCTGAATTTTATTTCGATTATTGTTCGAAGGACGAAGTGAGGATTCTCACTTCTTTTTTTTGCGGAAAAGACGAGGGAGCGTGCCGCCGGAGTGAAACGGAGGCGAGACGCGACCGAAGGAAACAGACAGCCGATGCCGGAGAGATGCGGAGGCATGGGCGACTGAGAACCTCGGTTTTATCGGGCGGGAAGAAAACAGAGCGGGGCGGACGGAACTGATGCCGAGGTTCACCGAGGCATGTGTGGAGTCCGGGAGCGGACACACGCATCAATTCACTGAGTAACAAGTGGGTTTATCTATGAGCCCGTACAATATAGACTCATTTAGGATACACATTAATGGACCTGATAGACTTCAATTCCTATCCTGTGTGCGATGTCTTACCATATCTCCTACAGGATAAATCCATGAAGGCGAACATCATTTTTGCAACAGATGAATATACTGAGATAGATTCATCCATCACGGCAAAAAGTCACATCACTGTTACTTTACTGCGTGGTCTTCTCTCTGATGTAATCGAGCCTCGTGTGAGTAAAAGTCTCGCACAGCAGCAGGAGCGGACGAGAAATAAAGCAGAGGTTTTCACTCCTTCCTGGATTTGTAACAAGATGAATAATTACTGTGATGCTGAGTGGTTTGGGCGACCTGACGTCTTCAATATTGAGACAGGGCAGGATTGGATTCCAACAGAGACTCCGATTCAGTTTGAGAAGCCGGAAGACTGGAAGCGGTATGTAGATTCCAAGCGCCTGGAAATCACCTGCGGAGAAGCTCCGTACATTGTTTCCCGATACGATGCCTCAACAGGGGAAATTATTGAGATAAAAAAACGCATGGGACTCCTCGACAGAAAACTGCGTGTGGTTAATGAAAATACTGATAACGAGGAGGATTGGCTGAAGTGGGCGATTCGAGCATATCAGAGCACATATGGATATGAGTTCCAGGGAGACAGTCTTCTGATAGCCAGAGTTAACCTACTGGTGACTTTTGTTGATTATATGCAGGAGAGATGGGCTCGTGTTCCAACAACAGACGAGTTGAAAATGATTGTAAACATTATCTGTTGGAATTTCTGGCAGATGGATGGTCTCTCAGGTACTGTTCCTTTAGGAAAACTCGAAGATGAGTTCCGTCAGATGACATTTCTTGATTTCATTGAAGGAGAAGAAAAGAAAGAAAAACCAAAAAAAGTACAGTGCAGAATTTTTGATTGGAGAAGCAAAGAGTCAGTTGAATTCAACAGTTTAAAGAGAGGATACTAAAATGAAGTTTGATTTTGTAATTGGAAATCCGCCGTATCAGGAAGAAGTTGAGAATAACGGACGTCAAAGCCCACTTTACGATAAATTTATGGAGTCTGCATATAAGTTAGCAGACTGCGTTGAATTAATCACTCCTGCCAGGTTCTTATTTGATGCGGGGCAAACTGACAATAAATGGAATAAAAAAATGCTCAATGATGAGCACTTAAAACCTTTAATGTATGAAGCAGATGGTTCAAAAATTTTCCCGAATACAGATATTAAAGGCGGAGTTGTAATTACTATTCGATGTGCAAAGAAAAAATTTGGTAAAATTGGTATCTTTACCACATACCCACAGTTGAATGGAATATTGCAAAAGGTATCCGTTATTGATGAAGGGAAAGCAGGATTAAACCACATTATTTCTTCACAGGGAATATACAGATTTTCTGACAAGTTGTTTGCTGATTACCCTAAGGTGAAAACACTTTTGGGTGATGGTACGGGGGCCAAAATTATTTCCAGAATTGTTGATCAGATTCCCGAAATATTCATGGATACGCCTGATTCTTCCGTCCCATGTATTAGATTGTTTGCAAAAACTAAGGCAGGACGCCTGTCTCGATACATCAAGACAGAATATTTGCAGGAGAATCCACATATTGGTACGTACAATGTTCTGATTTCTGAGTCAAACGGTACTGGGGCATTTGAAGCCTTAGCTCCTCCAATTATTGCCAATCCAGATGATGGTTCTGCTGATACGTTCCTCAGCATAGGGACGTTTACAACAAAAGGTGAGGCAGAGAATCTGAATAAATATATTAAAACTAAATTTGCGCGTGCTCTGCTGGGTGTTAAGAAAGCAACTCACCATACTGGAAAACATGTATGGGAATATGTGCCAAACCAAAACTTTACTGATGAGTCCGATATTGACTGGTCTGTATCAATTCCAGAAATAGATCAGCAACTCTACAAAAAGTATGGTCTCTCGGATGAAGAAATCACCTTTATAGAAACGAATGTAAAGGAGATGAAGTGAGATGAGTGCGGTAAAAATCAAAACCTCTCGTCCGGCGTTCCCGCAGATTTATGCCTACACAACTCCTGAAATCCCTCGTCATAAAGGATGGACAAAGATTGGCTACACCGAACAGGAAGTTCACAAACGTATTCGGCAGCAGACACACACCGCTGATGTAGAATATGAACTTGAATGGAGTGGGAATGCCATCTATGAAGATGGAACTGGCGAGAGATTCACTGATGATGACTTTCATGTATATCTGCGTAAGTCCGGGATTGAACAGGAGAATAGTAAAGATAACGAATGGTTTCACATCTCCGGTCGTGATTCAAAACAGATGTTCTATGAATTCAGGGAAAATCATGGAATATTAGACACATTAGATATTGTAATCCCTTACACATTACGTGAAGAACAGCAGGAAGCTGTCGAGAAAACCCTGGCATTCCAGAAATCCCATGAATATGGGGAATTCTTATGGAACGCAAAACCGCGTTTTGGAAAAACTCTGGCAACATACGACTTCTGCAAACGGAGCGGGGCAAAAAATATCCTGATTCTCACAAACAGACCAGCCATTGCAAACTCCTGGTTCTCTGACTATGCCCGCTTCCTTGGTTCTGAATCTGGCTACTTCTTTGTCAGCGAAGTTGATGCTCTCAAAGAAAAAGCAGGTGTCCTCTCTCGTCATCAGTTCTCCATAAAACAGGCAGCAGACCCGGAATGCAAATGTATTGAATTTGTCAGTCTTCAGGATTTGAAAGGCTCTCTCTACTTTGGCGGCAAGTTTGACAAACTCTCCGAACTTGCAGAAATGGAATGGGATCTCCTGATAGTCGATGAAGCCCATGAAGGAGTTGATACTTCAAAGACTGATTTTGCATTTGACAGAATCAAGAGAAAGTTCACTCTTCATCTCTCAGGCACTCCCTTCAAAGCTCTTGCAAATGCAAAGTTCGCAGATGATGCTATCTATAACTGGACATATGCAGATGAACAGCGGAGAAAACAGGAATGGGAGTCAAATGATGGTGTTGTAGAGAGTCCCTATGCCGTCCTTCCAAAACTGAACCTCTTCACCTATCAGATGTCTGAAATCGTCAAAGACGAGATAGAACAGGGAATAGACCTTGAAGGCAACACGGAAGAATATGCGTTTGACTTAAACGAGTTCTTTAAGGTTGATGAGAACGGAAAATATTTCAAATATGCCTCGTCTGTTGACAGATTCCTGGATGCCTTAGTTCAACAGGAAAAATTCCCCTTCTCAACTGAGGAGTTACGAAACGAATTAAAACACACCTTCTGGCTGTTAGACAGAGTGGAAAGTGCCTGGCTTCTTGCAAAGACCTTAAAGAATCACCCTGTATTCAAAGACTATAAGATTGTATTAGCCGCAGGAGACGGGAAACTGGATGAAGAGTCTGAGAATCAGAAATCCTATGACAAAGTGGTTCAGGCAATCCGTGAACACGACAAAACTATCACCTTGTCCGTTGGACAGTTAACCACAGGCATCACCATTCCTGAATGGACAGCGGTCTTAATGCTCAGTAATGTGAAAAGCCCTGCTCTTTACATGCAGGCAGCATTCAGAGCACAGAACCCCTGCTTATTCAAAGAAGGAACAGGATTCAAGAGAAAGGAAAATGCCTACGTCTTTGACTTCGACCCAGCAAGAACTCTTGTCATCTTTGAAGAATTTGCAAATGACTTATCCGCAAATACCGCAGCAGGAAAAGGAGACGCAGAGACACGCAAAGAAAACATCCGCGAACTCTTAAACTTCTTCCCGGTAATTGGTGAAGATGAAAATGGAGTCATGATAGAACTTGACGCCACAAAAGTTCTTGAAATCCCTCGCAAGATTCGTTCTGTTGAAGTCGTCAAACGCGGATTCATGAGCAACTTCCTCTTCCAGAACATCAGCAATGTATTCTCCGCACCCAAAGAAGTGATGGATCTTATCACCTCATTTGAAGCAGTGGAAGAGCCAAAACTGAAAACCCCTCTATCTGAGGACACTCAGGAGGAATTATTCCTTGATGATAAGGGGGATGTATCAGTTCCAGAGGAATTTGTCATTGGACAAGCCGCCGGAATCTTTGGTGAAAAAATCTATAACGTTCAGGACAACATCGCAGAGATGTTTGTCGAATCTCCAAAGGAAGAGTATACCTCAGGTTCATTCAAGAATAAACTGAAATCTGCTGTAAAAGATGGTTTTGTCACTGAAATGATTCAGACTGTCAAAGATGCCTACTCAGAAAAACCAAAAGTAACGGGCATTGACAGAATTGAGAAGAACCTGAATCATGAAGCTGATAAACTTGTCGAGAGACTCATAAACGACTATGAGACAGACAAGAAAATTATCGAAGCAAAACGTGAGATAGAACTACAGACAAGAGATGAGACACACCGTTCTACTGATGATATCAACCGCGAGTATGATTCAAAAATAGAAGCTGCAAGTAAACAGTTCAAGCTTGATTTAGGGGCTGCCGTTGATGAGTTCATCGAAAACTCGCAGAAAGAAGTAATCATATCTGTTGAGACAAACATTCGGGAGAAAGAGAAGAAGAGCCACGAGGAGAATATTCGCAATCACTTACGCGGATTCTCACGCACTATTCCCTCTTTCCTTATGGCATATGGAAATGAGACGGTCACCTTAGAAAACTTTGATAAGATTATTCCTCCTGAGGTTTTCTTAGAGGTAACAGGAATTACTCTTTCTCAGTTCTGTTTCCTGCGGGATGGTGGAACATATATTGATGAAGATACGGGAGAAGAGAAGTTCTTTGCCGGAAATCTCTTTGACCCTATTGTATTCAATGATTCAGTAAAAGAATTCCTGAACAAGAAATACAAATTAGCAAACTACTTTGAGGACACAAGCACCGAGGATATCTTTGATTATATCCCTCCGCAGGCAACCAACCAGATTTTCACCCCGAAAAAGGTTGTAAAAAAGATGGTTGACATGCTTGAAGAGGAAAATCCTGGATGCTTTGACAATCCAGATAAGACATTTATTGATATCTACATGAAGTCTGGAATGTATATTACTGAGATTGTCAAGCGTCTGTATCAGAGCGAGACTATGAAAGAGCTCTTCCCAGATAAGGGAGACAGACTCCGCCATATCTTCGAGAAGCAGGTATTTGGTTTAGCTCCAACTGAAATTATCTATAAGATTGCTATAAGTTACATTCTTGGCTTCTCAAAGGATATTCCAATTTATAAGAACAATTTCAGACAGTTCGATGCTGTACCTTCTGCAAAAGCGGGTACTTTAGAAGAGACTTTGGATACACTGTATCCAGAGAATTAATCTTTATTTCTTGAGATTTAGACAGTCTCTTGTGTATGAATATAACTCAGCAGTGATGTCTGCGTAGGTCATATATTGTATTACTGTATAATACTTTGTATTGTGGTGTGTTTGGGATGTTTTTGAAACAAAATCTGTATATATTTGTAAATAATTGTATTTATTTTTCTGTAAGTGTGCGAAAAGTATTTATTATTTGCTGACTAATATGTGTTTGTGCGGGGTTTTCATGGGGTTTAGTATACTAAAAGTATGTCTTTTGGATTACTTCTGATAACTGTCACAAACCTCTCACAAAAAAAGAATATAGTTGAGGAAGAATATTATGCAAAATAATTATTCAGAAGAAAAATTCAGGGTCTGTATGGACAACCTGGTAGTATCGCTTGCAAGACAACAAGAAGCTCTTTCTGTATTGTCAAATATTGATTGGGAAAAAGCAATGCAAAACGCAGCAGTCGATATTATGACAGCTATCTCGCATACATGGGAAAAGACTTGGAAACCACAACTCGTAATGTCCATGGAGAATTTCCAGAATTCCTTGTTGGAGTTCGCTGAGCAGCAGTCTGAACTTCTCTCGATAGGCGTGCCTGGATTAACAGGTGATATTTCAGAAGAGAAAAATTAAGGAGCATACATGCTCCAAGCCTTTTTGGCATCTTGTGGTTTGTGGTTCAATGAACTACTCTCCACTCCAACCTCCGCATATTTCCGAAGTTCACCAAAAGCCCCTCTTTTATCCCTGTCGTCTTTTGATAACTCTGAATCTGTGCCTCATGTGCCTTGCTCAGGTTCGATACTGCCTTCAACTCTACAATATATGAATAATTTATCATCATGTCAGCAACAAAACGCGACTTCAAGAGCCTGCCCTTGTAGGTAACTGGAAGATGAACCTGACGCTGTACTGAAAAGCCTTCATCAAGCAGTTCTATCTCCAACGCCTCCTCATACACCGATTCCAGATA
>JAFQBW010000044.1 GCA_017399555.1 Methanocorpusculum sp. | reverse complement strand
CCGGTAAAGTCAGGATTTGTCTGACCGACAAGAGGTACGATGTAGTTGTCGATTAAATGCTCAATGAAGAGCGAGCCGATAACGCCTGCGACTGACCCTATCAGAATACAGATGAGAACGATGATGAAGCGGAATTTGTACTCTTTTAAGTAGGAGAGAACCCGAAGGATGGTACGTCCTGCATTTTTCGGCTTCGCTCCGCTGTGGTGTCCAATCTTTGGCGGCATTTATGCGCCCTCCGTTTTTGTCTGCGACAGGTAAATGTCGCGGTAAATATCACATCTGTTGAGAAGCTCAGCGTGTGTTCCAACATCATGGATGTGTCCTTTGTCGAGGACAACAATCTTGTCTGCTCCCTCAATCGAGGAGATTCTCTGGGCGATGATGATTTTCGTGGTGTCCGGAATCTCGTCTTTGAATGCCTGACGAATCAGTGCATCGGTTTTAGTGTCCACTGCGGATGTCGAGTCGTCGAGAATGAGAATCTTTGGACGTCTCAGCAGAGCCCGTGCAATGCAGAGACGCTGCCGCTGACCGCCTGAGACATTTGTTCCTCCCTGTTCGATGTGCGTCTCGTATTTTTCGGGGAAGGATTCAATGAAGCTGTCCGCCTGGGCAAGTTTGCAGGCATGGCGGAGTTCCGCATCGGTAGCCTCAGGATTTCCCCAGCGGAGATTTTCAGCGATTGTTCCGGAGAAGAGGACATTTTTCTGGAGAACCATGGATACCGCATTTCGAAGTGCTGTTAAGTCATAGGATTTCACATCACGACCGCCGACAAAGACGCGCCCTTCTGTTGCGTCATAGAGACGCGGGATGAGCTGGACTAAGGTGGACTTTGCACTTCCGGTACTGCCTAAGATGCCGACCATCTCGCCTGATTTGATTTCGAGGTTTACTGAGTCAAGTGCTTTTCTGCCGTTCTCGCTGTAGGAGAAGCTGACGTTTTCAAAGACCACCGAGCCGTCGGCAACATCGGCTGCCGGATTTTCCGGATTGGTGACCGTCGGTGTTTCGTCCAAGACTTCGGTGATGCGGATAGCAGAAGCCCTTGCCATCGTAATCATTACGATAACCATCGCGACCATCATGAAACTCATTAAAATCTGCATGGTATAGGAGATAATACTGATAAGCTCTCCGCTCGTGAAGTCGCCAAACACAATCATCTGTCCGCCAATCCAGGCAACAGCCAGGATACAGACGTAGACGCAGAACTGCATTAAAGGACTCATCAGAGCCATGAGTTTTTCGGCAGTCACAAACTCTCCGTAGATGTCAGCGGATGCGGTTTTGAACTTCTTCTTTTCAAATTCTTCGCGGACAAAGGATTTGACAACGCGGATACCGCGGATGTTTTCGCGGACAACTGCGTTTAAGCTGTCGTATTTCTTAAACACCCGCTCGAAGATGGGAAATGTTTTGACCGTCAGGAAGGTAACGCCGATTCCCAATATAGGAACAACTGCCGCAAAGATTAATGCCATCTCCGGTTTGATGATCAAAACCATGATGAAGGAGGCCAAAAACATCACTGGAGAGCGAATTGCGACGCGGATAATCATCATGAAGGAGTTCTGGATGTTGGTGACGTCCGTTGTAAGTCTGGTGATAAGTGACGGAGCAGAGTATTTGTCGATGTTTGCAAAGGAGAACTTCTGCACATTGGAAAATACTGCCCGCCGGAGGTTTTTGGCAAATCCGGCAGAGGCAACAGCCGATGTCCTGCCTGCTAAGATACCAAACACCAGTGCCAGAAGCGCTAATATGATGAGGACAATTCCCAGTTCAATGATGACATCGTAGTTTCCGAGTTCAACTCCTTTGTCGAGTAAGTCGGCGATGACAAAGGGGATGAGCACTTCCATTAAGACTTCAAGAACGACAAAGACCGGTGTTAAGACGGCGGGCAGTTTGTACTGTCTGACCTCTCCTGACAGCGTGGATAAGATATGGCGGACGTTCATTGCAGGAGATTCCTCTTGATTTTTTCAGCGGTATGCAGGAAGGCGGTGATTTCTTCGTCAGAGATGGCTGCGGTAATCTGGTATTCGATAGCACCAAGCTCGGATTTTATGAGAGAATGAACTTTTCTGCCCTTTTCGGTTGCACAGATTTTTCGAAGACGGGCATCATATTCAACATGTTCGCGGACAATCAGCCCGCTTCCCTCCATGGCGCTGAGAACGCCGGAAACGGTGGAACGCCGAAGCGAGAACATCTCTTCGATGTCCTTCTGGAATACGTCTCCTTCTTCTTCAATGATGAATCCGAGAAGCATTCCCTGAACTGGTGTTATCTCCTCCTGATTTTTGAATGCGGGAATCTGCAGGAGGCGGCGGTTTAAATAGTTGGAAAGTACCTTTATGGTTTTGCCGACCTCTGCTCTGTTCTCTGCCGAAGCCATAAAAATATGTTCGCAAGCTAACTATATAGTATTTCTGTCGGCGGTATTTTTTGGGGCTAAGCCTTCGGCGCATGCCCCTTAGGTGTCGCGTGGATACAGGCGGTTGACTAGTATAGTATTTCTGTCGGCGATATTTTTTTGGGGCTAAGCCTTCGGCGCATGCCCCTTAGGTGTCTCCATGCGACACCGGTCTCTGATTACTCTCTGCCAACCGGAATCTGCAGTTCCGTCAGCCAGTCGCTTTCCGACTCACAGTTCCAGACACCATCGATGTAACATTCCCGCGGCATTCCGCAGACAGCGTATCCGTTCTTCTCAATCCAGTCGAAAACAAACGCATATGCTCTGCCCAAATCATCATAGCGTCCTTTGTGGAGGATGGAAACAACCGTTGCCGCCGGCAGTTTTTTGAAGGCAATCGTCTCTGTCTCCACACCGAAGGATTCAACCGACTGACAGAACTCATAGCGGACATTTTCCGTCTGATATCCTTTATCTGGATACTGCATAAAACAGTAATCCGGAACCGTACACTTCAGATTCGGATTTGCCGCTGCGACCTCCGCTCCAATTTCCGGGATAAGCGTCATGAAGTCTGCATAGTGTTTTGCGCATCCGGTTTTTGCGAACACGATACATTCCGGGATTTCCTTGATAACTGCTGAGTACATGGATTTCTTCTCCAAACCGGACTCTGCAAGCAGATAGTCTGTTGCGGCAATCCGGCGTTTTATCTGTGCCAAATCATCCAGCAGTGTATTTCGTTTCTGCCTGAGGATGGACTCTTCATCTGCTCCGGAAAGAACATCTGCGATCTCCGAGATTGAAAGTCCCGCCGCCCGCAGAGACTGAATCCGGTAGAGCGTAAAGAGCTGAGCTGTTGAGTAGTACCGGTAACTGTTGAAGCGGTCAATTTTATCCGGCTTTAACAGTCCGCATTCGTCATAATAGCGCAGGGTTTTGATGCTGGTTTTTCCAAGACGGGAAAACTCACCGATGCGAAACAGATTTGTCACCTGTTCTTATTGTACCGGTGAGGAAAATAGCATATGGACTCTCCTGTACGGGAAGAGTTTATCATAATCCCACGCGGCGGTATTATCCCGTTGGAAAACCAACAACATACCACTTTGATTCCTGCAGACGAAATCTTATCAGAACTCAAAAGCCGCGGGGTGAAAAAAGCAGCACTTCAGCTTCCGGAAGGACTGAAACGGCATGCCCCTGAGCTTTGCTCTCTGCTATCCCGAAACGGCATTGAGGTTATTATATCCGGCGACCCCTGCTGGGGAGCATGCGACCTCTCCCTTGATGCCGCAGAGGATGCTGATGTGCTTGTTCATGTGGGGCACACTCCGGTAACGCCGGAAGAAAATGTCATCTACATCCCCTTCCGGCAGGACATTGATGTGTCCATCCTCAAAGCCGCAGAAGAGCTGAAGCGCTTTTCTTCTGTCTCGGTCACCACCACGATTCAGCATGCACACCAAACGGAACAGATGGCGGAAGTGCTTCGCGGAATGGGTGTAAACGCGGTTGTCGGAAGCGGCTACGAGAGAACACCCATGCCGGGACAGGTGCTCGGCTGTACCTACGCTGCCGCCCGGAATGCAAAAGCCGATGCGAATTTATTTGTCGGAACCGGTGTTTTCCATGCAATCGGGGTCTCGCTTGCCACCGGAAAGCCGACCTTTGCCCTTGATCCGTATGCGGATGGAATCCTGCAGGAAGTATCCGCTGACCGTCTGCTTCGGAAACGCTTCATCCAGATTGAAAAAGCAAAGCAGGCAAAAAACTTCGGTATCCTCCTGTCCTCCAAGTCCGGACAGAAACGCGCGGAACTTGCGCACCGTCTTGCATCGCTTCATGAGAATGCGGTTGTAATCCTGATTCGGGAAATCTCAGAAATGCAGCTTCGCAATCTCGGATTCGACGCCTATGTAAACACTGCCTGTCCGCGTCTTGCTTTAGACGACCAGAGCAGATTCCCGGTCCCTCTCCTCTCGCCTGCCGAGTATGAGATTGCCTTAGGTCTTCGCGAATGGGAAGACTATTGTATCGACGAGATAGTATGAAGCTCAAAAATCTGGAAATCCGTCTGCAGAAAGTACAGGGTTTCAAAAACCCGAAAGCGGATTTAGAGCAGTACATGACACCGGCCCCGCTTGCCGCACGCTTTCTCTTCGACGCCTTCCTGCACGGAGACCTCGAGGATATGCGTGTTCTCGACCTTGGATGCGGGACCGGCATGCTTTCCGTAGGTGCCGCACTTCTGGGCGCAGAGGTTGTCGGCATTGACGGAGATTCCTCTGCGCTCAAAACCGCAGAGGAAAATGCCGCAGCACTGAATCTGGATATCACCTTCCGGCATGAAGTGATTCGCGCAGAAACCGCGGAAGCGGATGCGTATGATACCGTAATCATGAATCCGCCGTTTGGGGCACAGAATGAACATGCCGACCGTCCCTTTATCGAAGCGGCACTGCTCTCTGCGCCGGTTGTCTGGGGCATCTTCAACAAGGGAAGCATCCCTTTCATCCGGGCGTACACCAAAGACACTGCGGAAATCACGGACAAAGTTGCCGCAAAGCTGTCCATTCCAAAACAGTTCGTATTCCACACCAAAGATATCGTTGAAATTCCTGTAGAAATCGTGAGGCTTGAAAGACATGGCTAAACCCGCAATTCGTATCGCAGGACTTGCCGCAGGACATGGGGCTGTTGACTTTTACATCCCTGTAATCCCGGCTCTCCTCCCCTCCTTAATCCCGCTCTTTGCCGGGCAGGGAATCACTTCCTATGCAATGACCGGCCTGCTGTTTACGACGGTTACCATCATGATGGTAATCTTCCAGCCGCTGACCGGCCTTCTGATTGATAAAAACCGCTGGACTCCATCCACCACACTTTCCATCATCCTTTGTGCCGTCGCAGTCGGTGCATTCGGCGTGACGCAGAATTACTGGATTCTTCTGCTGTTTGCGGCAATTCTTGGATTTGCCAACTCGGCGTACCATCCAAACGCTTACCGCCAGATTCACCAGTTTACGACCAACGACAACCGCGGGCTGTTTATGTCCCTGATGTCCGTCGGCGGTACGTTTGGATACGGAGCAGCCCCGCTTGCAACCGGTTTCCTGTATGCATGGGGAGGTTTTCCGGCAGTTCTCTGTCTGCTGATTCCAGGCCTCCTCATCGCCCTCATCCTGCTGAAGCTTCCGCAGCATCCGCTTAAAGAAACCGCAGCAGAAGCCGCAGAGGCCGCAACCACAAAACCGAACTACAAAGGAGCGGCTCTCATGCTCGGCATCAGCTCCCTTCGCTCCTGGGTGTTCTATGGTTTCCTTGCGTTCGGGGTGGAGTACCTTTCCGGCTATGCGAATGTGGAGTATGTTCTGGCGACCGGTGTTATCAGCGGTATGATTTTTGCCGGAATGTTTGGAACGCTTCTTATCGGCCCGCTGTCGGATAAAATCGGCAGAAAAGAGGTTATGATTATTTCTTACCTCGGCGGCGCGTTAGGTTATGCGGGAATCTTTCTCTTCTCCGGCATTGCCTCGGTTATCTCGCTGGTTGTTGCCGGTTTCTTCCTGATGGCAACGGCCTCGGTGGAAATCGCGACCGTGCAGGAGATGATGCCCGGAAGCGTCGGCTTTGCCTCGGGAGTGGTTATCGGCATCCCGCAGGGAATGTCTGCACTCTCTATGGTATTAATCGGCGTTATCGCAGACTTCTTCGGCCTGCCGTTTTCGCTCTCCATTCAGGTCATCTTTATGATTGCCGCATTTGCGGCATGCCTTGCACTGCCGTATCCGCTGAAACTTCTGAAACGGAGAACACTGCGGGTTTAATCCCGCAGAAGTTCCATCTCCATAGAAAGCCGCCACACATTTTTTTTGGAACGCTTTGACTGTCCTGCAATCAGCATCATGCGTTCCTCGATACAGATTTCCCGCGAACCTTTTGCGAGATTGTCTGCATGGGCAACGATTTTTTCCTCCAGCGTCTTTGGAACACAGTTTGCCGGCGGGAGGTTTAGGAGAATGCAGTCATCCTCGGAAAGTCCTGCCCCTGTATGACAGCGGATAATCTCTGTTACTTCCTCACCGAGTGCTAATTTTCTGGAAAGCTTTGCCCCTTCTCCGGCATGCCGGATGGAGTGCGTTACACTGCGGCCCAAGTCATGGAGCATTGCCCCTTCTTCTACGAGTGCGGAATCCACGGATGCCCCGCGATAGCGGGAGGCAAGTTCTGCGGTTTTTTTACAATGGGAAACAACACCGGCATCACAGCCGGCGGAAAAAAGAATTTGGGATAACCGGTCGCTCATTCCTCAGCGAGCGCGTCCTTCATCTTCTCGATACGGTTTCTGAGTGCAGAGACCAGCAGTTCATCGTCAAAGTGAACCAGCATCTCTCCGCACTGCGGGCAGGAGAAGTTCAGCGACATTGCATCGTTGAACGTCATCATCAGGCCGCAGTTTCCGCACTGATAGAAATCATTGTTCTCATCGTAGCGCAGACGGGCAGAAAGTTTCTCCACAACAGTTGCCAGTTCTCCTTCGAGAACGGACGGGATATTTTCCATCTTCAGTACCCAGAGGTAGGTGAGCCATCCGGTCTCGTTGTTCTTGATTCTGCGGTATTCGGCAAGACGGTGCTCGTATAAACTGTAGAGCGTGTGGCGGACAGAGTTTAAGTTAATGCCGGTAATCTCCGCAATTTCCTCATCGCTGTGCTCCTCTTCCGGACAGCGCTGAATCAGTTCCATTCCCTCATCACCGACAAGTTTGTAGAGATATTGAAAAATTGCCGGGTTGTTGAGGTCTTCCTCTTTTATTGCGGTCATTCCTTTATATGTTGGACGGCAAGACTAATATGTTTATCCAGTGAAGCAAGGGCTTCCTCCGGAGTGTCTCCCTTGCCCAGAACAGAGAACATTACCTGCCCTTTCTCAAACGTTGTTCCCGGATACGGGATGTCGGTTATGATATCTGAAAGCGGGAGCAAATCCGTTTTGACCGTCATATCTTCCGGTGCGGTCAGGATTTTGCGGACGGCAAAACCTTCCGGCACAGCCGGTCTCTCCGGCAGAATGCCGGAGCAGGCATCCAGATGCAGCTGGAAGATGGAAAGTCCCAGTGCTCCTTCGACCGTTTCAAGGGTTCCCTGGAAGCGCGGGTTAATCTCGATTGCGTAGGCTTCGGTGTCCGTTAAGACAAAGTCGATTCCAATACAGCCGACACATCCCGACTCTGCCGCGATTTTTTCTGCGATGTCTGCCATGCGGGAAGCCATCGGATGCGGGCAGGGGGTCATCGAGCCGGAGAATGCGTACGGACAGAAGTCGCCGCCGCGAAGAATCTGCATGTTAGTGCAAAGAGCCACCGCCTTTCCGCCTGATGCCAGACAGCAGACGGAAGCAGGCGTTCCTTCCACAAACTCCTGCAGCATGAACGGTTCGTTCTGCACAAACTCAAGCCACTCGAGAAGCTCTTCCTCATTGTGGACCACTGCATTGCGCCAGCCTCCCGCGCCGGAAAGCGTCTTTGCCATTGCAGGGTAGTTTCCGCGCTCGAGGCGTTTTGGAACCGGAATGCCGATTTCCTCAAAGAACTTCTGCGTCTCGCCTTTGTCCATGAAGCGTTCTGCCGCCGAAGGCGATGTGCCGAGACGTTTCGGTACTTCCAGCAGTTCCGCACCGGAGGTGGTTACCACATAATCCGGATTGTAGCGGCCCATCATCTCTTCGATGGCAAACGGCAGTTCCTCGAGTTCGTCAAATGCCATGTGGTCTTTGACGACAGCGGTTAAGTCTGCATCGCAGAAGTGGTCAACCGCATAGACTGAGTATCCTGCTTTTGCGGCAGAGACTGCGACGTGACGTGTGGTAAATCCTGCGACGAGGATGGATTTACTCATGTTCCTGCTCGTGCTTGATGGTGTGTTTGCCGACTTTGGTCGGGATTACTTCAAGCTCCGGGTTGTCGAAGGAAAGTTCCAGCTCGCGGCCTTCGTATAAGTGGTCGAGGAAGAGCGCGACTGCGGAAATCTCGGAGTGCGGCTGGTTTGCAACGGCAACATTGTAGTCTGCAAGTTCGTATAAGTCTCCCGGGACTTTTTCTGCACCGACAACAACTAAGACCTTCTCTTCCTGTCTGATGTCTGCGATGACATCCTGCAGGCGAAGGCCGTACATGGTTAAGTGGACAACTTTTCCGCCGTCCTTCTTGAAGCGGTTGATACAGGACTTCCACTTCACGTCATTTTCGCAGAAGTAGTCTCCGCCGAAGCGCTTTGCAACATCGGCGATGCTGTCTGCAACTTTTGCATCATCTGCTGCGAGATACATACCGGAGGCCCCAAGCGCTCTGGTGCTTAAACCGACATGAGTTGTTACACGCTGGTCGCGTTCCGGGCGGTGTCCGATGCGTAAGATATAGGATTTTGGTGTCAGATTCATTTTCTCACTTTGATTACGCCGTTTTCAATATAGATTCCGCAGTCATCATCGGCCGGTGCATTGGCAATCTGGCTTGCGAAGATGAAGTCTGTAATGGATAAGGGACAGGCGCGGTCTCCTCTTACCATAACAAGGCGGGATTTTTCGAGGCGGGAAAGCGAAGCACGGACGGCTTCCTCATCCAGACAAGTCTGTTCTGCAAGTTCAGATATGGCTCTTCCTTCATCCGGGATGAGGTGGTAAATTTTCCAGTCGATGTCTTCGTCTCTCATGCGTAAACAGTTATACTCCTGAAAGATAATGAATCAATCGAAGAGGATGGAGGGTGCGCCCATCCTAAAGGGTATTACCCAGCAAACGCCAATAGTATAGCAAATGCCCCTCATGCCTGAATTTGAACTCTCAGCTCTTGCAGACGAACTCTACGAAGCATCGGAGGATGATGATTTCCGCTTAGCGGAACTGATGCGTGAACTTCCAAAAGAGACCGGAGATGCCCTCTGCACCTCGAATCTGACCAACGCACTGCAGGCATTTATCTACGCATTCGGCTATGAGCCGAAGATTGACATCAGCGACCTTCTTCTTCTGCAGCCGTCAACGTCTCTTCTTCGCGGGATTGTAATCGAAAAAGTGGAACTTGCAGAGCTGGTGTTCGGGTATGACAAGGAAAAACAGATGTTTTTAATCGGCGTCTTTGACGGGGAAAAGATGTGTGCTGCCTTCTCTGGTGACAAAGCATATGAGGCGGCAAGGAAATGGGCGAAGGAGAACTGCTGTTAACTGATATGATATTCTGAGGGTTACGCCGTATGGCGTATACCCTCCAAGGCGTCGCGGGCATACGGGCGAAGAGAACTGCAGTTAAATTAATCAGAGTTTTTCAAAAATCCCTGTAAGGAGATTTTCCAGTGCCTGCGCAGACTCTTCTGCATTTTCTGCGGCAAGGGTAAAGTTGAGGCCTTCTGCAAGACTGTTCTCACCGGTGTTCGTGATTGGCATATGCAGAATGCTGTTGATGAACTCCTCAGTATCAGATGGTGTTCCGGCATTTTCCGGCATGCCGATAAGTCCGGGAAGGCTTCCGGCTGCGGCAGACTCTGCAAATGCTTCCGCCTCGCTTTGTGTCATCCCATCTTTGGTAAACGTCATTCCAAGAATCGAAATCTCCGCGCTGACTGTGCCGTCCTCGTTTGGAAGAAGGGTTACTGTTCCCACATTCTCGTTTCCAATCATGATGTCTGTTGTCTGCTGTCCTAGGCTGACACAGCCGGCAGAAAGAACAAGAGCTGCACAGAGCAGTATTCCAAGGAGACGGTATTTCATGGGAGAAAATTGTGCTGTGTTGGAAGATAAATCTTCCCGCCGTCAGAGGAATATCTCCAGAAGGAATTTGCATCCAATCAGAATCAGAATAACACCGCCGAAGATTTCCATCTTTGAGCCAAGCACGCCGCTTAATTTATGTCCGGCAAGAACTCCTGCGAAGGAAAATGCGAACGCGACAATGCCGATAATTAGCGACGGCAGAAGAATTGCTTCGCCTAAGAGTCCGTAGCTGATGCCGACTGCAAGAGCGTCGATACTTGTAGCCACTGCAAGAAGCGTTAAGACCTTGAACCCGATTAAGGATACTCCCTCCTCTTCTCCAGTTACCGCGTCATAGATCATCTTGCCGCCGATAAAGAAGAACAGCGCAACGACTATCCAGTAGCCGAAGGGGTTGATAATCGAAGAAATCGGCGCTCCGACCACCCATCCGAGAACAGGCATTGCAAACTGGAAAAATCCAAACATCAGTGCTGTCAGAAGGGCTGTCTTTGCAATATCCTTTTTGAGAGCCGCGCCTCCCGCAAGCGAGACGGAAAAGGCGTCCATTGCAAGACCGACTGCTATCGCAAATGTGGAAAAAAGAGCCGGAATCATTTCACCGGCTTTCCGTTCTTTCTAACCAGTTCAATATCTTCCGGTGAGTCCACCAGAATCACAAAGGTGCCGTGACAGGGTTTTGTATAGGTGCAGACCAGCTTTTCCTCGCGGATTCCCACGTGAATCGGCGGAATGCCGACAACACCCTTTCCCACAATCTTGAATCCCGGAGGGACTTCATAGCGCTCTTTGCACATCCGCTTTACAATATCGCGGGTTTCCTTGAAGCTGCAGTTCTTTGCCAGAATTTCGTAGTTTAAATTTTCAAGACAGCCCATTCGAGCACCTCATCTAAGTTTGCGAGAATCGGTCGGGTATTATGCGTCATCGGGGCGGCAATTTTTTCTCCCGGATATTCTGCCTCCTCGCTTAAATCGTATGCGTGTTCTCCAAAGAACACGGAAATCATCGTCGATGCCGGAGATACTGCGGCGGCAGTTGCTGTATAGGCAAGTCCTGCATCATTGTGGATTAAGGAAATAATCAGCGGATAGGATACTTTGCCGTCTGCCAAATCATTTACGGTGCGGTCAAGGTCGCGGTATTCGGAAACATAGTATCCTTTCGGATCACTTGTCCTGACCAGCTGTTTTGCGGACGGGTTTGCCGCAACAACCGGTGTTACTCCGGCGTCTTTGAGGAAATCCGCAATATAGAGCACGAGGGGAGCCTGCACGGGAATCTGCGGACATCCGATAAAAATGAGAGCCTCTGCCATGATATAATTACATGTCAGTGCTGAAATATGATAAATATCGTGTTTGGGGTTATTCTAAGTACTCGCTCTGAATCCGGAGAACCTCTGCACTGTCCTTTGCGGCGGCGTATTCGGCGAGCGGCTCGGCATTGAGTTTTAAGAAGTTCAGCCCCCAGTTGAACTTGGAAAGGACCGCCTCCGCCTGTGCTTCTTCTCCTAAGATGTAGAGGGTTGCAGAAATTGCCTCGACTGATGTTAAGGTAAACGGTTTTCCAAAGTTTACCGGGTTTGCCGCGACTAAAAACGGCAGAGCACGTCTTCCTTTCCAAGGGGTAAGATTTGTTGTGTCTAAGACTTCCCATGAACAGTCAAGCGCTGTAATAGACGGCACCCACTTCTTATCCGCCGGCGAGAGAACATCGGCTGTCGGATCGAGCAGGAGGGTTGTTTTTGGAATCTGCGGGATGCGGGTTACAATTTTCATCATGCCGAACCGCTCGAGCTTTTTCATGGTACATTTTTTCGGATCGCAGGAGTTGTCGCGGTAGGCGAGGAGGGGAATGGTCATCTGGTGAATATATTTGGTGTTCTTTGATATGAGTCTATGTCAGGGCTTCGGGGCTTTTTTATTTTCTGCCGTCAAACATAATGCTATGTCTTACATCCTCGCCTCTCCCTGTATCCTTCATCCGCATCTGCGGGCGGAAGGAATCACTTCTGCGGAAGATATCGTCATTTTCTCCCGCTGTATTGAACGCTGCAGAGAGGCAGGAATTGAAATTGTGCCGCTTCCCTGTCCGGAAACGCTGTTCTTCGGAGCTGCCCGTGCTCCTGGATGTTTTAAGGGCCGGATGGATTTTCCGGAGTTTTCCACTCTGCTTGACCGGCTTGAGGAAAATGTCCGCAGGATGATTGCTGAAAGAGGAGAAGCTCCGCTCTTTATTCTTGGGGTAAACTCGTCTCCTACCTGCGGGGCAACAAAAACATACTATACCGAGGAGAAATCAGACGGTGCTGGTGTTTTCCTCAAACGCTTTGCGGATTTTCCGCTGATTGATGTCAAGGAGTTTGCAAAATACCGGATTTACTTTGCCGCGCCGCTCTTTTCAGAGGCTGAACGCAGTTTCAACCGGAAGGCAGCAGACGTTCTGGAATCACTGTATTACCATGTCCACCTGCCGCAGGATTTGGATGACGATGCAGAGTCCCGCGGAGAAAACCGCGAGGAGGCAATTTATGCTGGAAATCTTGCGGCACTGAAATCCGCAGATATTGTCGTTGCCGTAATTGACGGGGCTGATGCGGATTCGGGAACTGCGTGGGAGATGGGATATGCGGCGGCTGCCGGCAAGAGGATTGTTGCTCTTCGGACAGACTTTCGGCGGTTCAGCGGAAACGAGTGTGTAAATCTTATGCTTGAGATGGAGTCTGAGGTTGTTCACTCGCTCGATGAACTCTCTGAGCTTCTGAAAATTTTCTAAAAAAAGAGTATTGGGTTAGTTCTTTACTTTTTTCTCTTTTTTCGGCTGTGACTCGCCGACAAATCTCTTGATGACAAAGAGTCCCATCAGGGTTAAGTAGAGAACGAAGATTAAGAATGCGGCAACGTAGCCGAATGCAGCCGGCAGAACGGTCGGGAGGTAGAGGAGCATTACGGCGAAGATGAAGATTGAAGAGATTCCAATCGCGATATCCAGTATCCAGTCTTTTCTCATGTGGGATTATATTTATCGTGCGGGCTTTTATCACTTTTGGAGTTCCATACATAATCATGGATAGAAATACTGCACTTGCTCTCCTGAAAGAGCATGTGACAACGGAATCCCTTTTGGGACACTGCCTTGCGACCGCTGCGGTGATGAAGGGACTTGCAAAAGAGTTAGGTGAGGATGAGAATCTCTGGGAGCTTATCGGCATCCTCCACGATATTGATTTCCAGGAAATCGAAGAGGATATGGAAAAGCACGGAGAGGTCGGCTACGAGATTCTCAGGGCTTCCGGCATCTCAGATGAAATCGCGCTTCCGATTCGCTATCACAACCATATGCTTCATGAGGGCGAGTACACAACGCCGGTGGAAATCTGCCTGCAGACGGCAGACAGCGTGTCAGGACTTGTTATCGCCTGCGCCTATGTGAAAGGCGGGAAAATAACGGATGTCTCCACCAAAACAGTTACCAAGAAGTACAAGGCGGCATCATTTGCGGCAGGATGCGACCGCAGCAGAATCGCGATGTCTGACGTTCTTCTCCCGCGTGAGCGGATGTATGAAATCGCGATTGCAGAAATTACGGCAATCAAAGATGAGCTGGGGCTTTGCTGATGACGGCAAAACAGCAGTCAGAGGTTCTCCGCAGTATCCAGAAAGCGTCCGGCAGACTGGAAGCGGCAAACCGGTACATCATTCCAAAAGGCGGAATCAGTTTAGCCTATGCGTTAGAGGATGCGCTCGACCAGAAAAAAGTCGCTGTTGCCCGTGAGGGAAGTGTAGGGTTCGGTATTGACGAGCCGGTTGTCCGCGTAATTCTTACCGCGCGCCGCTTTAATCCGGATATGCGCTCGGTTGGATGCATCAGACTGAACGAGGATATCGCAGAAACTGTGCGCGAGCTTCTACAGGACGTGGAGGAATACGACGCGGAAAAGTTCCCGAAAGGCATTTCAACGATGGAATGGGGAATTGCGTTCCTCTGCAAAGAAGGTGTTCCGGCAGCCGTTGTTGCGCAAAATGAGCCGACATACGGCGGCTGCATCTACATTTTCGGCGAGACGCCGGAGGATGTTGCAAACAGAATCCTTATCATATCGGAGCGACTAACATTATAGAGCATTTGAGGCATATATCATGGGAATTAAACCAAGCTATATCAAGACTATGGGCGAGGCCCTTTTAGAACAGCACAGAGACTCCTTCAACGGAAACTTCGACGACAACAAGAAGGTTGTTGCAGAAGTCACCACTATCCAGAGCAAGACCATCAGAAACCGCGTCGCAGGCAACATTACCCGCAAGGTTAACACCAGCCAGCGCCGCAGATAAACTCCCCATATCTCAATACAATTTTTTACCCGCCCGCAATCTTTGACGAGTCTGGGTTCGGGTTTTGTTAGCTGACAGCTTACTTTTTTGATTTTTTTGTTTCTGTTGCGGTTCTTTTCGCGTTTTCTTCAATCACACTGTGTGAGTCCTGATTTTTAAGATAACCATAATATTGACTCACGTCCAATAAGTATAGCATTATCAAAGGAATGTAAAATGGCCGCCACTCCATTTATTACCATAAAAGACCTCTGTATGGATTTCCCGGAATCCGGGGTCGCGACTGATGGAAATCAGTCAATGATTCGTGTGCTCGATAACATCAACCTCGAAATCTCCGAAGGAGAAATTGTCGGAGTTATCGGCAGAAGCGGATGCGGAAAAACTGTCCTTATTCACTTAATCCGCGGTATTGACAACGCACCAACCTCCGGTCAGATTATCTATCACGTCTCCCGCTGTGCAAAATGCGGAAAAATCGAGTTCCAGAGCAAAGCAGGAACGCCCTGCCCGGTTTGCGGCGATGTCTTAGAAGCCGTTGACGTTGACTTCTGGAATCCGGAAAACGAAAAACTCAAGACCGACATCATGAAAAGAACTGCGCTCATGTTCCAGAGAACCTTTGCGCTCTATGGAGATGACCGCGTTATCGAAAATGTCCTCCGTGCATTAGACGACATCAAATACCCGTCGGAAAAGGCAATCGACAGAGCCGCAGACTTACTCGAAGAAGTCCGCTTAACCCACCGTATGACCCACGTTGCCCGCGATTTATCCGGCGGAGAAAAGCAGCGTGTAGTTCTTGCCCGTCAGCTCGCAAGAGAACCGCTCTTCCTCTGTGCAGATGAGCCGACCGGAACGCTTGACCCGAAGACGGCAAACATCGTCCACGACCTTTTAAAACAGGCCGCACACAGAGAAGGCATGGGAATGATTATCACCTCGCACTTCTCGCAGGTGTTAGAGGAAGCCTGTGACCGTGCTGTCCTCTTAGACGACGGAAAGATTACCAAAGTCGGAACGCCGGAGGAAATCGTTGCCGAGTTCATGAAGGACTACCACGACGACGGCGAGTATGTAGCACTCGATGTCGGACAGCCGATTATCAAGGCAGACCACCTCTTAAAGAAGTTCGTTGCCGTTGACCGCGGAGTCATCAACGCAGTAAACGACGTCTCCTTCGAGATTAACGAGCGCGAAATCTTTGGAATCATCGGTGTTTCCGGCGGAGGAAAGACCACGCTTTCCAAGATGATTGCCGGAATCTACGAACCGACAAAGGGAAGCCTTACCGTCCGCGTCGGTGACGAGTGGATTGACATGAAAAAGCCGGGATTCCAGTTCAGAGGCCGTGCAAAGCAGTACATCAGCCTTCTCCACCAGGAATACGACTTATACCCGCACAGAACCGTCATCGACAACTTAACCGACGCAATCGGCCTCGAGTTCCCCAAGGAGCTTGCCACCCGCAAGGCAATGATTACCTTAAAGATGGCAGGATTCACCGACAAGAAGGCAAAGGACGTCTTAAACCGTTACCCATCCACCCTCTCCGAAGGAGAAAAGCACCGTGTTGCCTTAGCACAGGTCTTAATCCGTGAGCCGAGAATCATCCTCCTTGACGAGCCGACCGGAACGATGGACCCGATTACCAAAATCGACGTCAAGCACTCCATCATGCACGCCAGAGAGGAAATGGATGAAACCTTCCTTATCGTTTCCCACGATATGGAGTTTGTCCGTGATGTCTGCGACCGCTGTATGTTCATGAGAAACGGAGAAATCGTCGCTATTGGAGAAACCGACAAAGTCTTAGCAGAACTCTCCGAGGCAGAGCTTATCATCATGAAAGAAGCTGTTACTGCCGAGCGCCAGAGAGTAGAAGCCGGCGTTGCAAAGAAAGCAACCTTAGCCGGAGGCGCACCCGAAGCTGAGGAGGATGAAAACGCCCTCCACAAGTCTACTGAAGAAATGTTTGAGATGTAACTCATGACAGATATCCGCATCATCGTAAACGGTGAGACCAGAACTGTTCCAGCGGGAACAACCCTTTCTGCGCTTCTGCCCGGCCATCCGGCAGGAGCGACCGTTGTTCTCTTAAAGCCGGGCAGTGTCTCGAAGGAGAAAACCTCGCACCTGCGGCTGAAAACAACAGCCGGAGATATCGTAATAGAAGTTGCAAAAGGAGTATCCTTCCCGATTGCCGAAGACAGCGTGGAGTCCCTCCGCGTTCACTTCGAAGACAAGAATGCCGCAGCGTTTGGACCGTTTGCAGCGGATTTTGTACCTGCTGTAGAGGAGCACCGCTACGCAAGAGGCGATGTCTGCCTTGGATGCGGAGGATATGACGCAAAGACGGCATATCTGATGTTCTGCAGAACCGAGCACAAAGCAGACCATGGAGCAGCCAAAGACGGCGGCGTCATTGGGCGCGTCATCTTTGGTCTCGGTATTATGAACCGCTGGAAAAACGGCGACCGCATCACCAAAATCGAGCAGGTCTTCTCCAGCGTTGATGCAAGCGATGCCGAAGCGGTAACCGACCTCTCCCATGAAGTCGAAGACGGCATGCAGATTTTCTCCACCCTCACCATTACCGCAGAGGGATACCGGGAAAACCATGAGGAAATCTCCACTCATGCCGCAGAATCGGTTGATCATATGCTCTTCCGCCTGCGCGACAGAACATTTGACATCGACCGCTCCGCATCCACTTACATCAGAGACCATGCGGAAGGAAAACTGTACGTCCCGCAGGAACTGCAGAAGCCCCGGCGTGAAGGAGTGGTGACCGCAAGAACCGCCGGCAAAGGTTCCGGTGCTATTTACATCTACACCTCTGACGTACAGAGCAACAAAGCACATACCCGTGTGGGAAACGTCACCAACGGTATCGAACTTGCAAAGTTTGCCGAACCGAAACAGAAACTTGCCGTCAACGTTGTCCCGCCGTTACTCGATCTTCGCGGCCTCCTCTTAAAAGATGCAGTGGCTGAGGCAAAGGCCCGCGGACTCCGCGTCATGGCAGACAACCGGGACGTTGAAGGCAGAATTGTTATCGACCAGAAGCCGTCCTATACCCTTGAGGTCTTAAAGGAAGGCAAGGTCTCCTTGTACACCGTCTCTCTTGATGACATCATTGACATCCGCTTGGACTACGAAAACGCTCCGCGCTCCGTTGATTTATACCGCAGAGTAACCGGCTTAAAGCGCTATCCGGTAGGCACCATGCCTTTCCTCTTCAATGTGGATGACGAGATGTATCTCTTCAAACCGGAGTTTGCAAAAGGTGTTAACATCATTCCGGAGAACTGTCCGACAGAGGCTCCGGCAACAGATGCCCTTGCATTATCCAACGATTCCCGCCCGGCAAAAGGCATGGTCGGTGTTCGTGTGGTAAAGAACGATGAGTTCGGACCAACCGGAGAGCCGTTCGGCGGAACAAACATCATCGGAACGGTTCTTGATATGGACAAGCTCGAAAAGATGAAGGAAGGAAATATTGTGCATATCCGTGAGGTGAAGGAATGAAGCCCTATGTTCCGGAGTATGTGGGAACCGTTACCAAATACGTGTTCGTTGACTCCCCGGACACCACCCCGCAGGATATCGCGACCGCCGCATATGAGGTGGCGCAGGGTGTAATGATTAAAGAGACCTGCTTCGGCTGTCAGATTACCGGAAGTCCTGAGGACGTTTCCCGTATTGTTGACCACTTACGAACCCTTGACCCCTACCGGATTTTCGTTAAAGACCGCGGATTCCCGCCGGGAGATTCTAGGCGCTGCCGTGCAGATTTAGGGGGAGCTCGTCCCGGATATCTCGGACATGAGTTTGAGATGAAGATGGCACCCTACATCTCCTATGGTCTTGAAGCAGTCTCGAAGATGACCGCAGAAGAATTAGCAAAAGCCGCAGGCTCTCCTCTTCCAACCGAAGAGCCGCTTGACGCAGATATCTTAGAACAACTCTTTTTGGAGGACTAATCATGGCAAAAGTATTCATCTATCCGGCAACCAGCCTGATGCTTTCCGACCTTGTGGCACGATATGGACATACGCCGCTTGGTTCAGCCGTTTCGATTCGCGAACACATCCAGACGCCGGGCTTTGACTCCCCGCCGCTGCAGATGACTGCCGAAGACCCGCAGAAAGGTCTCAAGTGGGCGGCAGTTGAAGTTCCGTCCGGCATTCGCGGCAGAATGTCTCTTTACGGTCCGTTAGTAGAGGAAGCAGAGGCGGCTATCATCATCGACGAGCCGGAGCTTTCCTTCGGCTGTATGGGATGCGCCAGAACCAATGAGCTCTTATGCTTCATGCTCCGCGAAAAGGACATGCCGAGACTCGAGCTCCGCTATCCGGCAAGCCGCGAGGAAGGAGTAACCTTCGTTGCCCAGATTAAGAAGTTCTTAGATGACCTGAAAAAGGAGGAAGAAGCATGAGCGACAGACCTGTTCGTATTGCCCAGATTACCTGCGGTGCAGAGTACAGCGGTATCCAGAATGAGATTACCTCGGCTGCCGCGACAGTCGGCGCCCAGATGTTCTATCCGGATGTTGCCTTAAAGGATGTAAAGACCGCCTACAAAGAGTTCGGTCTTCCGGTAAAGAGCCCGGACTTAAAACTCGCAATTGCCCGCGCAAAGGCAATTGTTGAGGGAAGAATCGAAGCAGACGGTATCTTTATCGCAAGCTGTTTCCGCTGTGCAGAGGCGGCTATCGTCAGAAACGAGCTTCGCCGCTACATTGTCGAAAACTCCAAGATTCCGGTAGTCTCTTACTCCTTCAACGAAAGAACCAGCTCATCTACTCTGCTGACCAGACTCGAAGCGCTCTCCACCATCGCAAAACGCCGCGAACTGATGGCTCGCGAAGTGCAGGTCGGAATCACCATGGGTGTCGATTCCGGTTCGTCCACTACCAAGTGTGTTATCATGAAGGACAACGAGATTGTCGGAACCGGATGGAAGCCGACAACCGAGGTCTTAAAGAGTGCAGATGATGTAATCGCCGAAGCTCTTGCAGAGTCCGGCCTTAAGATGTCTGATATCGAGGCCATTGGAACTACCGGATACGGACGTTTCTTAATCGGCAAACACCTGAATGCCGACCTCGTGCAGGAGGAACTGACTGTCAACTCCAAGGGAGCAGTCTACCTTGCAAACGCCCAGAAAGGTTTTGCAACCGTTATCGATATCGGCGGTATGGACAACAAGGCAATCAGTGTCAACGACGGTATTCCGGGCTCGTTTACCATGGGCGGTATCTGTGCCGGAGCATCCGGACGTTTCCTCGAGATGACCTCCAAGCGTCTTGGTGTTGACATCACCGAGCTTGGTGCTCTCTCCATGAAGAGTGCAGGCGGCGAGGATGTTCCGATGAACAGTTACTGTATCGTTTTCGGAACGCAGTCCTTAGTTAACGCACTGGCAGCCGGTTACAAGCCGGAAGATGTTGCAGCCGCATCCTGTCACAGCGTTGCCCAGCAGGTCTATGAACAGCAGCTCCAGGAAGTCGATATCAAAGAGCCGGTTATCATGGTCGGCGGTTCGTCTCTGATTCAGGGACTTGTTCGAGCAATGGGCAGAATGCTCAAGACCGAAGTTGTTGTTCCGCACCACTCGCAGTACATCGGAGCTGTCGGTGCCGCTCTTATCGCCTCCGGCTTTGTCGAGAAGAAGCGGGCGGAGAAGAAGGAGGCATAAATGGCCGGTCTGGAGTACTTCAAAGTCGATTCAACCGAAGACGGCGGCGAGAACTACACGCATATTGCGCGCTCGGTTCTGCAGGATCACAATCTTCTCTCGATTGTGGCAGGTCTTCACATCTACATCGACCCGAAGTATCCGCTTTTTGCGGCCGCCGGAATCATCCGCCCTCCGCGCTCGGCAATCCGTGTCTCTGATGTGGGCAATGTCTTAATCGAGGACGGAAAGGCAACAATTGCTGTCGGAAGCGAGACGTATCTTGCCCCGATGCTTTCCATGCTCTGGAAGCGTCTTGGTCATGACAATGTTGACCAGCCGGACCGCTTTACCGTTATCATCAGCAATGTGGAAATCCCCGAAGATCTGAAGGACTGGATTGTTATTGATCCGTCCGAGTCGCTCTTCAAAGACCTGATTTACGCAATCCAGGTAATCGCTCCGGAAGGCTTCAAGGTTCGCCGTGAAAACTACGGAAAGAACCGCTTCTCCTATGCGGCATCGGAAAACACCGTCCCGCAGAAACTTGCAGACGAAATTATCGCGGACTGCTTTGCAAAGATGGAGGCTGAGCTGAAATGAGTTTAGTTCCGATTACCTACAAGGGAGGAGTCTATCAGCTCGATGAGGTCATTGACTACATCGAGGATTTAGGCGGCTACATTGTTCAGCGGCACAACATCGCAAACGAGGTTATCCTGCAGATTCTCATGCCGTCCGAAGACATCGAACGGCTCAAGGTGTTCTCCCGCCCCTTAGCAGGCGAGGTTTCCGAGTCTCCGCTTGTTGGAACAGAAATCGCTGTGGTTATCCCAAGTCTGGAAATCCACCACCTGCCGCACTCTGCCTGTGATGTTGCAGAATATCTGAGAGCACACGGTTCCAAGTCCAACATGCTTGGAATGGCAAGAGGTTTTGGCAAGCGTATCTCGCAGATGAACGATGAGGAGCGCGATTTAATCAATGAGCATGATGTCGCGGTTTTTATCCTCGGAAACTTTGCTTCCTGCATTGAGCAGAAGTTCGAAAAGTTCCGGCGCGGAATCAACATCCCGATTATCTTAACCGGCGGCCCATCCCGCGAGGTCCTGGAAAAGCAGACCGTACCTCCAGTCGCAGGATACGTTGGAAACTTAGGACGTTTCATGCACCGAACCCAGACGGAAGCTGACATTGCCCGTCTCGATGCAGTAATCGAAGAGGTTGAACGGGTAGTTTCTGAGCGCCGCAAAGAGCTTGCATTAGACCCGCTGTCGGTAACACCTGCCAGACTGCAGATGATTCTTCAGCAGGAGATTCCGGAAATTGAAGACATCTTAGCACCGGCGCCGGTTGCCGTTCAGTTAAATGGTCTTCGTCTGAAGCTGTCCTATCCGGAATATGCAGACCGCATCCGTTCTCTCGTTATCGAAGACGGAATCACTGTCGGAGATGTTTGTGATGTTCTGCCGTCCCGCATGCGCGACTATGTATTAATCCGCATCCGTCCGCTGTCTGAAACAAATATTGTGGTGTAAGCGATGACGGCAAAGTTCGACGAGGTTATCCGCTCGGTTCAGGAAAAGGGTGCGCAGGCAACCGCTGATGAACTCATCCGGAATGTAGAAGAGGAGTTTGGTTCAGCACCTCTCATCTACAAGAAGCTTGAGGATATGCCGGAGGCATTAATTTCCCACCTGCTCTACAAGAATGCTATTGGAGAAGGAGGATGTCTTCCGCCAAAGACGGTTGAGCTTATCAGCCTTGCTGTCGGTTCTGCCCTTCGCTGTGACCACTGTACAGAGTATCACATGCGGGCTGCAAAACTGATGGGGGCATCCAAAGAGGAAATCCTCGAAGCGGTTTTAATCGCCGGCATGCTTGCAAACTCCTCGGTTCTGGCAAACGCATACCGTGTGGTCGATCCGGATGAAGAGCCGTGCGGCGCCGCCGGTTCGATTAAATAATTTGAGGGTTTCCAACATCCTCAAAAGCTGATGATGATGGGTATTTAATTCCCATCTTTTAGAATACTTAGTTTTTTCTCTGCTTTTCTGTATTGTTTGAGAATTTGTTTTCTTGTGTAGCGTCGATATGAAGCAGACAAATATCCTTCGTGTCCTGCAATGAATTCTGCAACATCTTTATTTGCGGCAAGTGTGAAGCGGCTGATGAACCATTTCCGTGTCATATGCCAATGCATTCCGCGATTTCTGCCATAAATTATCTTTGAGTATCCGAGATCTTCTGATGCATTCTGCATGACAGCCTGAGCGCGGGAGTATGATATAGCAAAGAGCTTTTCACAGTTGTCTATTCTGGCATTGAGGTATTCTATAAGAGAATCACAAGCTTCGGCTGTCAGGTAAGTTGTCCTTGCCTTTTTTGTTTTGGTGATTTCAGCTCTTATGTGTACTTCAGCACGTTCTTTATTCCAAATCACATCATCTCTGTTAAGCTGAAGGGCTTCACCAAGACGCATTCCAGATGCAAGCATTACAAGTAAGAGTGTTTGAATATCATCTGGAAAGTAGCAGTACAGTTCTCTGAATACTTTTCGTTTTAGTTCGATACCATTTTCAATTGGATCTGGTTTTGGGAGCCGTGCATAGATACGCTGTAATTCTCTCCGATTTATGGTGTGTCCGTTATCTATCAGCCACATAATTGTACAGCGTAAATAGAGGTTTGCTGTTGTCGGTGCATATTTTTTGCAGAGCCATGACGCAAATGCTCCAAGATCTTTTTTGTAGTCATGCTTTCCGATTCTGATTTTTTGTAAGTATCGTTTCGCCAGTTTATTGACATCTGAGTACTCTCCAATCCGGTTAGTGTATGATACAAATTTGAGAAAATGACTGACTGCTGTCAGGTAGTTGCTTTTTGTTTTTTCGTTTTGGTAGTTGTCAAGAAATTCTGTGATTGGTTCTTCTTTGGTTTTCATTAACTGAATTCACCAATGGATATTTCAGTAATGCGATAATTTCTAACAACCTCTATTTTTCAAAAAACTTCACAAATCAACACAGTCCACAATACCCAACACCAATACCTCCATGATTCCATAGATAGGGATGAGGTACTGAATAGAAACAGAAAGAAAAGGACGTATAGATAACGCGCGATAAAAGAAATACGGAATATACAAGGAAAAGAATAGAGTAAATGCTTCAAAAAGGAGGTGATACCGGCTATAACGAACAGGTTACCATCCTGTTCAGCCGGATATCCTTCCAACACTGTTACAAGATATACTTATGTTCTGTAAGTATATAGGAATTTCCCTCATAGCGGCTTTGCTCCTTTATTGAAAAACCCACAATAATTTAGTAGCAAGTTCTGTTTGAATTGGGAGCAGGATTTTTTACATTCTCGCGCAAAAAAGGAGCAAGTTATTCAAACTCAACAAACTCAGGTTCTAAACCTTGTGTGGCATTCAGCATTATCAACATGCGGATATTGTGACAGATGACTTTACAGTATAACTCGTTAGATTGGGTGCGGAACTTACGACTGCGGATAGTCTCTTGACCTGTAGCCTTCATCATATGAAACACAGTCTCAACGTTGGAACGCTTATGATAATGCTTCTTGAACTCTTCGGGATTCTCCAAAGCATAGTAGTACATCTTAGTCCATTCACCACTTCCACGCGCCGCCGGAGTGGATGACGTTTTGAAAGGAACAAAAAGCCGAATGCCGTAGTCTTTACACAGATTGAAGTTATCGCGTGCTAAATAGCCTTTGTCTGCGAAAACCTCAGTGACAGTAAATTGTTGGACGACTTCTTCTACCAACGGTTTGAACATCTTGTTATCATGCGTGTGTCCGTCCGTTACATAGGCGTTGGCTATGACGTTGGTCTCAACTCCTACAATCGCGTGTAATTTTATCCACTCGTTAACTTTCTCGTACCCGTGTTTTTCTCCAAACCAATCGCTGTATGACGTTGTCCTAAATCCTGATGCGTCAATAGCCAACCGCGTTTCGGCGGCTATTGCAGGAGTAGCCGATATCTGAATAAGCACCCTAAGAATCTCGGATAGATTCTCATTATCCATAAATCTCCAAATAACCGTAGGGGATGGCGCGGTGTCTATGTAACCATTATCATAAAGTTCTTGAATCACTCCTTGCGCACGCCGCCCTGACAATCCGCGATAACTAAGAATGATTGCACATGTCAGCAGGTCTCGGAGTGGTATCGGTTTCCGCCCTGCTTTCTTCTCTCTCGGCGGTTCTTCCACTGTCGCCGCCAGACTTGAGACATAGGCATTGAAGTAAGTGTATTCGTTATACTGTCCTTGATTGTAGGCTTTCCAATCCCGCTGATATGTTGGTTTCTTTGGTGTCTGTTCGCGTCTCGGTTTTGCCCTAATGTGCTTTGGTTTTCTACCCGGTAATACACGGTTTTGAACGGGTTTCTCTATCTGTTTGACCTCTTCTATGGGTTCGGATTTAATCTCTGTTTCTTTGACCGCAGGAGCGTTCTCATGCCGTTTTCTGCGGAGGATATATGGCTGTGTTGTGGAGCGGGATATTTCTCGCTGACTAACTTTGCTTAACCGTAACCGCTCCTTATCCATGATAGATAATATGGCGGCTTTGCATAAAAAAGGGTAAGAAGGTTTAGGAGTATTCCAACTCCAAAACCTGTTTGATGTTGTTGAACATCTTTACATCGTCATGACAGAGTAACGTGTAGCAGTTCTTATTGTGGTTTGCTTTGTCCCTACAAACACCTGTGTAAATTAACTCATAGGTGAATATCTTCTTCACCTTCATATCACGGCTTCGACCAATATTGATGTCGTTGACATAGAGGTCAAGAAAGACCGATTCTTTACCGCACGCGGCATATATCGTTTTCAACAAAGAGCCGTTTGTAACCAAACTATTGTCAGACTTTCTTATCCATTGACTGCGTGTGTAGTGTGCAAACTCCTCCACGATTTCACCATCAGGTCGGATTAAAGTTAGGAAAGCATAGTGGGAACAGGTGAAATCCGAATGGATAAACCGTGAATCGGTAAATTCGATTAAACGCGGGAGTTTTACAAACCCATAATTCCCGCGTTTAAACCTCCCCATTAGAAGTTCACCTCAATGTCGTCAATGAAGAAGGATTCTGCAAGGACTGTCAGATTGTAGGCTAAGATTTTGCAGAGAAGTTCGTTCTTCTGAGCAACTAAGGTCTTTGCCATTAACTTTTCACCCATCTTTGCCTTGATTGCTCCAAAGGTGGATTCTACGTTGTTTCTCTGTTCGTAATGTTCCATGTACTCGCGTGGGTTGTCTAAGAACTTCATGTACATCTGTCTCCAAAGACCACATCCCTTTGCAGAAGAGGTCATGTTCTTCTTGAAGAGAATGTACGGGGTGACACCTAACTCATCTGCCTTTGCATAGTTGTCTCGGCTTCCGTATGCCGCGTCTGCCATGACTTCAAGAACATTGAAGTAACCGTTTGTACCGTCTAAGAGGTTCTTGAAGTTGTTGACATCAGAAGTTCCTTCTCCTTCTGCTTCGGTGATAACCACGTCAGCAACAACGTTGGTACGGTTGCCTGCGGAGATGTGGCACTTTAAGAAGGTGTGCTTACGGTTTGCCTTGATTTCGTCCTGCTTGCCTTTCTTGCTCTTCGGGACGTATGCTTTTCCGTGCTTGTTGTCGCACCACTCGCCAAACTGAGTGGTGGCAAAACCTGAGGAATCAATGGAGAAGGAAGTCTCAAGTTCCGCAAGCGGGAGGGCAGACAGTCGAACAAGGTGGTGAAGAATCGGGGTGACATCTTCACGCACCATGAATTTGTTAACCGCATTGTAGTTCGGGGCGTATTCAAGCAGGTTCTGCTCGGATGCGTCTCTGAGAGCGGTGTGTGCTCTGCGGGAAGATTTCTTAGAGTAAACCTTCATCACGGAGCAGAATACAAGTTCCGAGAGCGGGATTGCCTTACGTCCTGCCTTTCCTGCTTCTCTTGCAGGGGATTCAACGGTGTCACAAAGCTGTCTGAGGAAGATTTTGACTAACTCCTCCTCATTAACCTGTCCTAAAGTGTAACCCGTCCAATTTCTCTGAGTGTTCTTCTTCGGGGTTGCTGTGGTGATACTCTCGTTTAAGAACTCCTTGACTGCCATAATGTGCTTGCATTCCCATCCTGCTCCGTGTACAATGCAGTCCGGGCAGTTGCACGTGTATGCGTCTCCGTTTCTGCTTACGGTGTAGGTGCTGACACCCATTTGAGACTTTACGGCAAAGGTGTTCTTTGCCACCTTTTTGACTGCCTTCTTTCCCTTGAGAATTTCGTGTGCTCTCTCCATTCTGTTAGCACCTGCGAGGTTCGGGAAGTTTGGGTTAAGTTCGTATGGTTTAAAGAAATCTGCTGTGTAGTTGGTGGAAGCGGTCTCTGTCATTTTGCTTTCCTCTACTTAATATATTGGTCGTCTGAGTATTTAATAATTGTGTTATATAGTAACAGTATCATAACAATTATATAACACAACAGAGATTATTTATGTTATAAAATAGATATATTGTAACGATATAATGACTGTACCAAAGATGAAAGTAGAGATGGAATCCTACGGGGTTGTTGATAAGATTGTAAAGCCGCTCACAAAGAGTTCTGGAAGGGTTTACGTTCCTGCAAGTTGGATTGGAAAAAGAGTTAGAGTGGTCTTATTAGAAGAACCCGAAGAGGACGAGGAAGAGTAATGACCGAATTTAGCATTACTACTATAGGGTACGCACTTGAGGACAAAGTAGCAAAGAAAGTCGCCGAAAAAGCAACGCACGTCTATCTGCCTGCATCATGGGAAGGAAAAAAGGTAAGAGTGATTCTCTTAGAAGAATTAGACGAGTAACATCCAATATCTAATTTTACAGAATTCATATATCTATTGCGGTTTGTTTCTAATTCAAGATAAACCCGTCACTATATTACCGTAGATTTTTCAATAAAGAAACAAATTCGAAAAAAAAATTATTGTAAATAATAATTCATAGTAGGAGATGATATAGTAACCCTTCTTGCGGAAGACTGTGAACTTGTATTGGATACGGTAACGGTTTGTCCCAATTTCAAGACAATGGTTGTTCCACTTCCACAATTAAATCTATTGCTTTGTAATACATTACCATTGCTATCTTTAATAGTATAACTATACACACCACCACCGCCACCACTCGTATTCGCACCACTAACACTACATGTAACTTGCGTGGGTATTGGTGATGTATCAAAGGAATTTACATATATTCCCGGAAAAATTTTATGCGGTGTTTGCACAAAAACAAAATTTGGAACGGTAAATGTACCGCTTGTAATGCCATTAACATTGAGTGTATTTGCTGCCAACGTCGCCATAGCCATTGGTGTATCATATGTATTGGTTGTGCTTAAATGTCCAACAATGTATAAATTACCATTAATATGTTCGGCAGTAACATTACCATTTTGGACAACCAATTCAACGTTTGCTACTTTTCCCTCCACCGTAGTCATTTTTGTTTCCAACGTTCCAATACGTGACTTATTAGATGCAACTGTAGTTTCTGCTGTCCCCATACGCGATGTCAGAGATGTTATGTTGCTTTCAGCAGTCCCCATCCGCGTATTCAAACCTTTCATTGTGGTGTCAATGGTCGTTAAGTTCCCATTCATGAGGTCTCCCCATCCCTGTTCACCTACGGTCGGCATATACAAGTTATAATTCGCGGTGTATGTACCCATTTACACCACCCCGTAAAACGGATTAAAATAGTTATTTTCTGATTTTAAGCCAAATAAATCCGATTTTGCCCCCCCCCCCAATTTGGAGAAGGGAATGAGCATTGCCATTCATTGTATAACTATTTGCACCGTGAATATTTAACCGATAGCCCACGAGTCGCGTTTTGTTTGGCGGCGATTTAGGAGCAGGTTTGTAATGCTCGGTGTTGAAAAAGGAGCAGAAGTGGTTTTCACGAGGTTGATTTAGGAGCAAGATTTTGAAAAAGGAGCAAAGCCCCTCATAGCAGAGGTGATAAAATAATAGAGGTATGACCCCCTATTATTTCTTTTTGAGCAGTTGATACCACAATCGAATCTCTTTAGATAAGAGATATAGAATTGTAACCACTGCCGACAGTGTCAGAAGGATATTATCACCTCCTTTTTGTTAGTCCAGTTGGTGAGACTGGCCATCTTATGATTCAATCTTCAAGTATATAAACCCCATACCGCGCGGTCGCCAGTCCTTCGGACTTGCTCATGGCTTGAGCCTTCAGTTCTCGCCTTTCACAGATTTGTTCTATCCATAATGAAAGTACTATCCATATCCGGTTAGGATATGACAAAGAATCTTAAACCTAAAAGGAAAATAGATTATTACCGGTGTCTTGATATCTGATGCCAATATTTTCAAATCCAATAGGAGATAAATCTCCTATGATGTATCTGCTGTTTGCGGCAGCAGACCACAATTAGGGTTCCCATACCCAGAATTGATTGACGTATTTATGAATGAATTTGCATCAGATATTGTCCAGCCGGAACAGAATTTTTCCAAAGGGTTCTGTTACCCCCATCCCTTCAAAACAGTTTTTGACTGCTCTTTCAAGAGGGTAATCACCTGATTCAGTGATAATTCTAAATGACGGGACATTGTATTTCTTTGTCTGTTCTTCATCTTCGCATGAAACTGACAGCGAGACAAATACATCACTTTCACGCGGGATAACAATGATATACTGTTTTCCTAAAATGAGTGTCCCGCCGGCAACGGATGCATGAAGCTTTTTACCGTCCAGAACTTCATTTACGGATATCACAACTCTGCTTCCTGTGATAGTAAAGACGGAACGAACCTCTTCCTTTCCATCAACAGTATATCCCAAGTCGCGGATTTCGTCATCAACATCGATGACGACCTCCGAGACCGAAAGAGACACAACAGTGCTCTGACCGGATGCCGCAGCTAACTGCGGCACGGCAAGAAGGAAGATAAGGCAGAGAAGTATGCCAATCCGAATCAGAGTTTTTTGTGTCATTGGTTAGTATTCTGGTTATTATTCTCAACCACATCTAACGTGAATGTCAGACTATCCTCATGAACTCCTGATTTAGTGGCATTGTCGATGAAGTTCTGAGTGGTTTCAAAACTAAGAGTTACATAGCCACCGATTTTTTTAAATCCATTATAAATCTTTTTTAAAACAGGATGTTCATCTCCTGCATTAACTGTTAAAACATACGTATCGTTAGTAACCTGAGTGGTAGTAGGAGATTCAGATTCGGTCTTGTTAATGTAGTAACGAATCCAACTACCGCTGTTATCCAGATAGTAGATATTATCACAAGATATATACTGATTTGATGTGAGGTTAACTACAAGCTTCTTACCCGGATTAATAAGAACATTGGTTGCATTTACCTGTCCTTCTGAGATAAATTTATTATTATTATCATCTTTTTTGAAAATCACATCAGCAGGAATCTCAACAACGTAGTTATCCTCAACTGAATAATTGACAGTCATAGATTTATCGTTATCCTTGAATCCCTTATCTGCACTCACAGCTCCCGCCATAGCAAACACCACAGCAAGAGTGATGAGAATCATCAATACATTTTTCATTTTCATTTTGTGTTTCTCCTTTCTCTTTTCACACATTTTTCTACACTCATCTTACAATGAGTGTTGTTCTCACATCTGCACTGTTGGAAGTAGGGGAATATGTAACCTGACTTTCATTTCCATAATCTACTTTTTCGATATCTTCGATATCTTTACTAAACACGATGCGGTACGGCTGTACATGAATTAAAGCATCATACCCCTCAGTATTTTTGGAGAGAGTACTATTGAGTGTGAGCGGCTGCGGCACATAATTTCCAGGCAAAGTTAAGTTCGATACGTAGATTGATTCATACGCACCATTCTTTGGAATGAATAATTCAAACCTAAGTGCATACTTGCCTTTGTTAGCATCCGGGTTATAGAATGGAACAGACACATTATAGGTATCGGCAGAAATTGTAATCGTGCCCCATCCTGGAATTGCCACGCCCGGTTGAGACGTCTGATTAATCACAGGGGCAATATACTCTCCGGATTCCACATCCACATTCAGCCCTCCCCATCCTTGAGTACTTCCTCCGATGCCAAGCCAGTCAACAAAGGCATCAGCAAACTCGAACTTATCTGAGACCAGACCAAGAATGATAGTGCCGCCAAATGCCAAAGACAGAACCAAAGCTACTGCCAGAATGATTGTCAGAACTTGTCCTTTTTCAATTGCCATTTTTAATTCCCAAATTTTTACGCTGTATGAATACAGCGTGATTTGTTCTCTGTGCTGTTCTTTTGCAGTGCTGAAGAAATCAGCACATAATTTTCGGGAACAGAGCTGTTCTGCACCCATGTTAATCAGAATTCGATACGGGAAGTGAGTCCGGCTAACCCGGTCTCACTTCCGGGTAAAGATGAGACACAGAATATACTTCTGCGGATTTTATTTTGTCATTCCATTTTACTATCATGATATTCTCCAATATTTCAACAATCAATAGCTATCTTCAGAATATGCTCTTACTGAATAACCAAGCGCAAATGTCAGCGTCTCGGAGTACTCGCCGGAGAAGCGGGCATCTTCAGTAACTTTTGCTGTAAGGATGACATCATCATCACTTTCATAGGTAAATGCTGTGACTTGTTCATTCAGTTCCAACTTATTTTCGCCCACAGATAAGGTGTAAGCAAGCTTCTCTGAGTTCTCATTCAGTGTCAGATTTCCGGTAAACGCAGAGAGAGTGACTGCAACAGAACCAATATTCGGGACATGCTCAAAAGTACTGACGCCAATTCCTGCACTACCGGTACCATCTGAACTCAATGTCAGAGTTTCCGGGATGACAACAACATAGTTTGGACTGGGTACAGAGTCTCCCCAGATTGCGTAATAACGAATCTCTGCTCCTTCTTCCTGGGTAATCGGAACTTCACTTCCCTCCGGCCAGTATGATTCTCCAGACTCCCAACTCTTATTGTTCGTCCAGCCAATCACATATTTGCCCTCAGGTATAGTCACTTCTGTCCTGGCATCCTCTATCTTGTTTTTATTCAGAATGAGGTTACTTGCAGTAACTCCTGTATGCTGGACAACTGTGTCCGGAATGTCTTTCTGAGAAGGAGTCGTTGTGTTGAAGTAAATGGTTCGAGAAAGACCACGGTTATCAATATATTTTGAATCAGAACCGATTACCGCAACACCCGTTCCAATACTTCCGCCATTGACAGTAATGGTTCCTCCAGTCTGATGAATAGTATCTCCAGATGAACCTGCAGAATTGTCCGTTACATTTCCGCAGTGGAGTATAACAGTTCCTGATGAGACAGCAAGAGCTCCGCCATAAGTACCGGCATAATTATTCTTTGTATCAGGGTGGCTGTGAGTTGTATCTTTACCCTCACACTCTTCTTTTCCGATTACAATATTTCCGCCATAGACATACACTGCCCCGCCATTCTCTTGAGCAGTATTGTAGGTTACGGTTCCGCTGAACATGTCGAAGTTTCCATTTGAGACATAGACAGCCCCGCCATTTTTTGCACCGGAATGGGAAATGATTCCAGCATCCATGTCAAAGTTTCCACCGGTCAGGTACGCAGCTCCGCCGTTTGCGGTTGCGTTACAATAGAGCAGTGATCCGGTTCTCATGTTGAAGTTTCCACCGGATACATACAGACCGCCTCCATGCTGAGTGGCGTTACAGTAGAGAAGCGAGCCGTAAGTCATGTTTACCGAACCCTCAGATACAGAGATTGCCCCCCCGTCCTTTCCTTCACAGCTTTCAATAGTGCTGTCAGTTATGATGAAACTGTCACCAATGGAGCCCTTATTTGCCCTTACATACACACCGCCGCCAAAGGCAGTGGCAGTACAATTCTGGATTCTACTATTGCTCATAGTAAATGTTCCACCGGTAACAGAAACAGCACCTCCATTTTCGGCAGAACAACCAGCATCCTGAGCCCCTATAGTTCCGCCAGACATGATAAAACTTCCACCGGAAACAGAAACGGCACCACCATTATCGGAGGCAGTACTGCTGTTGATAGTTCCGGAAAGCATGGAAGCAGAACCTCCTTCAACACAGACAGCACCGCCGTTACCGGATGCAGTACAGTTCAGAATAGCCGCAGTATCACTCATGGTAAACCCATCATCATCAGAGGCAGCACCTACTTTTACATAGACACCTCCGCCGTTTGCGGTTGCATTACAGAAGGCAATCCGGGAGGTCAGGTTCATCGTAAAAGTTCCGCCCGTAACAGATACACCTCCACCATATGCGGCAGAACATTTGTCAGAATCAGATGTTCCGCCGATAAGACCGCCGGACAGGAGGAAACTGCCTCCGTTAACGGAAACAGCACCACCGTTCTCTGTTGCGGTACTGCTGTTGATGGTTCCGGAAAGCATAGAAGCAGAACCGTCTTCAACACACACCGCTCCGCCATTCTTGCCTGCACGGTTGTTTGAGATGACACCATCTGCCATAGTGAAACTGCCGCCTTTCACATAAACAGCACCTCCAAAAACCGCATTCCGGAGAGAACTACCGCCGTCAATACTGCCGGATATCATAAGAGCGTGTCCACCCTCGACACAGACAGCCCCGCCGTTGGAAGAGGCAGTACAGCTCTTGATTGAAGCAGTATCATCCATAGTGAAACTGTTATCGGAAGCACCGGTTACGTTAACATAGACACCTCCGCCGTTTGCGGTTGCATTACAGAAGGCAATCAGAGAGGTCTGGTTCATTGTGAAAGTTCCGCCCGTAACAGATACACCGCCGCCATATGCGGCAGAACATTTGTCAGCATCCGAAGTTCCGCCAATAAGACCGCCGGACATGAGGAAATTTCCTCCATTAACGGAAACAGCACCGCCATTATCATTTGCCGTACTGCTGTTGATGGTTCCGGAAAGCATAGAGGCAGAACCGTCTTCAACACATACTGCTCCGCCATCCTCGCCTGCACGGCTGTTTGAGATGACACCATTTTCCATAGTGAAACTGCCGCCTTTCACATAAACAGCACCTCCAAAAACCGCATTCCGGAGAGAACTACCGCCGTCAATACTGCCGGATTTCATAAGAGCGTTTCCACCCTCAACACATACTGCTCCGCCGTTGGAAGAGGCAGTACAGTTCCGGATTTCGGCGGAATTATTCATGGTGAAACTGTTGCTGGAAGCATCAGTTACGTTAACATAGACACCACCACCATTATAAGCAGAACAGGAATCAAGAGAACCGCCAGACATTAAGACAGAACCAGCACCAGATACTGAAACAGCACCGCCGTTACCAGAAGTATCATCACTGTCACTCCTGATTGCCTCTGAGTTTTGAATCGTGCCGGCACTCATGGTAAATGTACCATCCGAAACAGCAACTGCCCCGCCGTTCAGTGCGGAAACTTCATCAATGCTTCCACCGCTCATGGCGAAACTTCCACCGGAAACAGAAACAGCACCACCGTTAAGGGAGGCAGAACTCTCCTTGATAGAACCGCCTTTCATTGATGCCTTACCATTTGCAACAGCTACCGCACCACCACTGCCTTCAGTTGCCGTTGCATTCTGAATCGTACCTCCGGACATGGTGAAACTATCACCATCTGATACAACATCAATCACAGCCACATAAACAGCCCCTCCTTCTTCTGCAGAAACATCAGTGATGTTTCCACCAGAGATGGAAACAGAACCGCCGGACACGTAAATAGCTCCGCCGTTTGCAGTTGCAGAAGTGGAACTGATGTTTCCGCCGGACATAGCAAAACTGCCTCCGTTCACATAAATGGCACCGCCTTTGACTGCGTTGGTATTCTTGATTGTACCTCCGGACATTTTGGCATCTCCGGTCTGAATCCAGACTGCTCCACCATTTTCCTGCAGGAAGTTATATTCAGCGGAATTTGCATTATCAATTGTTCCGCCGGTCATGGTGAAGGTAGAACCTGTACCTTCCATAATCACCTGACCAATGATAGTTCCGCCGTTGATGGTAACTTTTGCACTGCCAATGGTACCTCCTGTTGGATTATTAGATTTACCCCCTCCAATCGACCCGGTTTTCAAAACTGCGGTATCGGATACAGTAAGTGTTGCCGAACCGCCGCTCATTCCCGAACCAAGAGTCCCGGCAGTGCCGCCGCCGATTCCCGCACCAGGGTCGGAAATTTCTCTCTCTGTATTTTCCACCCTTCCATGCGCAGTTCCAGTAACGCTTACCGCTGTAACCCGAGCATTGTTGGAGATAGTAACTTTAGCATCACCACCTTTGTTCTTTGTGGAACTTCCGCCCCCAATAGCAGTTCCCCCAAGACTCTGAGCGTACACTGTTCCTCCGCTGATTGTTACCTCTCCAATACTGCCACTACTGTCTCTTGAACTGCCACCGCCTATGGCTGCAGATGGAATAAATTCCGGACCTCCAGAACTTTTCGCTGATACATAACCAAAATTATATGCATACACCTCCCCGCCGGTAATCTTAACATAACCCGTTCCACCTGGAGAAGATTCACCAATACCCCCTCCAATAGCAGCACCGCTTGATGTGGAAACAGCAGTTACAACCCCGCCATTAATTGTAACATCACCAACACCGTTTCCTCCGCCCCCAATAGCAGTACAATCATCCCACACGGTTGTTCCGGCAAAAATAATACCGCCGTTAAATACAATTCCATCTGAGTTTTGAGACGAATCAGAACCACCTATAGCAGAATTGTAGAAATTCTCTCCATTAGAGGCAACCGTCAGTGTGGAGTCAGCATTATCTGAAGAGGCATTGAAAATAATCTCAGCATTAAGTCCTGTGTTAGCAATATAGTTGATAGTAGTAAACCGATTATCACCAACAAGGTTAACCGTTAATTTCCCACCAGAACTTGGATTGAAGGAAAGACCGCCGTCTGTTCTGCCAGTACCTGAGCCATATTTACTCGACCAGAGATTATCAATCGTAATATTATATGTTTCAGAACCAGTAACAGAAATCCAGTTGGGAGTACTCTCTCGCCCAACCTTCTTGGCTTCTGTTGTCCAGTTGGAGATGATGCCCTCCACATCCGTATTATTCGTGATGTAGTCGCCCCAGCCTGCCTTGCCAGAGTCTGCAGGTGCTCCCACTCTTTCATATGTCGGCAACACGAGTCTGCCGTCAACCAATCCGGTCGTTGCCTTATTTGATGGATTCGACTGATAGACGTAGTAGTTATTCTCAGCCAAATGATCTCCGGTAACCGGGACAGCACTGTCGCCTTCGAAAACAGAACCCGTGTACGTACTCGCCGTAATCTCCACCTTACCCGCAGCCAGGTCAAAGCAGATGTACTCATCCCCTTTTATTGTCGTCTTCGAAGATGCACTGCCCATCTCGTACACTGCAGCGGCCGCAGGCGTTCCGGAAATACTTTCTTCCAGAACCGTCAGTGTGGCGATAATATCATCCCGGTTCTTCATATCTTCAGACGTTGTTTCAGGGATACTGAGATAGAGAAGATTTGCATGCTCTTTTAAAACCACAAGCTCATCGGCTGTTAATGCATAGAGAATTCCAACATCCTCATTCATTGCTGAAAGCATCTTGGAATACATACCCCAAAGGTCATCAGATGCCAGAAGCTGTTCGGCAAAAGAAAGCTGAACAGGCGGCTCTGTACTCTCGGTCAGCAAATCTGATGAAGAAGAATCATCACCTGACGAAACTGCATCCGAAGAAGACAAATCATCTCCTGAGAACTCAGGATTAAGGGGTTCTTCAACAATATCAGGGATGTCAGTATCAAACGAATCATCAATGATATCCGGGATAACATAAAGCGAACAGCTTTCAAGATGCCCATCTGCAGAACCGCACTCCACACAGACATCCTGTATGAGCGCATCAGAAAACTCGTCTGAAGCTGTCGCTCCTGATAACAGACAAAGAGCCAGAAACACTGTCAGTAGAGCGCGACAAACATTTGCGGTCATAATTTACCTTAAAGTGAACCGAATGAGACCAAAGTGAATCCTATTGTAATAGGATTATAGGCAATACTGAAATAATAAATTATTGTCATTTTGTGGGCTTTGCTCCTAAATTGAATTAAATATCGTTAAGCAATGCGACAGCATTGCGTAGTCAGCGAAGGAGCGATTAGCGACGAAGCGACGGTACTTCTCCAAAACGTATGTATAATATTCGCGTAAATTCGCGTGTTTTTGGAACTAACGCGCGAATCAACGCGAATTTACTCTATAGCTTTCTCGAACGTGCGGTCGCTTCGTCGCTAATCGCTCCTTCGCT
>JAFQBW010000043.1 GCA_017399555.1 Methanocorpusculum sp. | reverse complement strand
TTCAATCCACGTCCCCACGTGGGGGACGACATTATGGATGCACCAGACTCCGCAAAACAAAATTTCAATCCACGTCCCCACGTGGGGGACGACTCAAGCGTACCAAAGCACCTGCAATGCTTATCATTTCAATCCACGTCCCCACGTGGGGGACGACGAGGCGTTCGGAAAGTATGTTGAACAAATTCCGAATTTCAATCCACGTCCCCACGTGGGGGACGACTGATTGATGAGGATTCATTAAATTAGGAGTATGATTTCAATCCACGTCCCCACGTGGGGGACGACTTAATAATAATTGTGTGATAAGTTTACAGGTATTTCAATCCACGTCCCCACGTGGGGGACGACGACAGGCTCATAGTTTTTTATAACTTTACGGATATTTCAATCCACGTCCCCACGTGGGGGACGACTAAACTTCTTTTCTTCTTGAGGTGTGATTATGATTTCAATCCACGTCCCCACGTGGGGGACGACGAGGATTCATAAATGCCCGCTAAGCCAACCGGATTTCAATCCACGTCCCCACGTGGGGGACGACTCTAAAGTTAATATTCTATTACTAATGCTATAATAAATCATTCATCCATCTGAACAAACAAAGAACATAGGATAAAGAAACAAGTGACAAAAAAAGTAAAGCAAACACCTTGAAACTCTATTCTATCCTAAAAAATACGATTCCGCGAACCTCCCGGAGAAACTCTGGGAGCTCCACCTTCGCGGAACTCAGAAAATTAGGGCATCTTCCACATTTAACGCCGGTTTTGCACCAACATGCTCAACTCTGCGTCTTCCCTCGTTGCCCATATTATAATACCGAATACTATCACACTCCAAACAGATAACTTCTCCTATCTTGGATTTCAGCTCCATAAGCTGGACAGTATCAACCACACATTCAAACACTGAATTCTGTACACGGACTCCATAATCCTTACAAATCTTTGCAACTTTCCGCAGTCTCCGCTTTCCTTCAGGTGTCTCAGTATTCACATCATAGGTAATAACAACAAACATATTTCACCTCATCAAAAATGGAGGATAACCATCAATGTCTCCCCGTAAATGTCTGGCTAAAAGCAAAGCCTGAGCATAGGGAAGCAATCCAATCTCAATCTTTTCTTCAAGATACGGATGCATAATCTCCTCCATTTTTCGTTTCTGCCATGCAGTAAGTACAGTCTTTCTTGCCTCATCAGTTAAAAGAACAGCTCCATTTTCCTTCACCACAAAATCCGCTGCCTTCACCACATGATTGTTAATCAGACTCAACACAAACCGGTCTCCTAAATACGGTCTGAACTCCTCCATCAAATCCAGGGCAAGACTTGGTCTTCCAGGTCTCAAGCGATGCAGGAAACCAACCTGCGGGTCAAGTCCGACTGACTCCAAAGCAGATGCACAGTCAGCTGCAATCAGAGAGTAGGAGAAAGAAAGCAGCGCATTCACTCTGTCTAACGGTGGACGGCGTGATCTCCCGTCAAAAGAAAACGCAGGATTACGCGACAGAATCAAATCATCAAAACAGGAGAAATAAAACTTTGACAGCATCCCCTCCATACCCCTCAACTCATTCAGCGGCAACTCCTCATCCTTCAATCGGGAAACACCTTCACTCAGCCTGGTAAAATTCCCAGTAAATTCAGAATCAACTCCATTTGGATAATCACGGGAAAATCTCTGAAGAACACTGCGGCAGTTCAGAAGTTTTCCGAGAACAAAATACTTCGCAATCTTTGCGGATTCACTCTCATCATCTGACAATGCGTACTGCTTCTTTCGAAGAAGAACATTTCCTGAAACCTTCCCCCCAACCCTCGCCAGAAATTTTCCATAGGGAGACACAAAAGAAAGACCAACATCATGACTGTGACACAACTCCATAAGGGCCGGACTTGCCCCCATAAATCCAAAACAAACAATCCCCTCAAGGTTATGAATCGGAACACGGGCAATCTCCTTTCTTTCAACAAGTACAGTTACACTCTCACCATCACGGGAAAGATATGTGTCAGGATTTGTGATATATAAGACATTTCTGAGTTTACGCATGACGTCCTCCAAAAACAGAGTTTACATAAGAACCAACAGAAACATTTCTCTCTGAAGTACGAGGGAGACAAAGATCAATTAATGAACAACTCTCACAATGCTTTTCGTATATTGCACGGGGAGTAGAGCCAGAATCATACAATTCATACATCTGAGATACCAGGTTTCTGACTAAATCACGCAATTCATCATCAAATACCACATCAACCCTGTGGCGTGTTTTACCATAGTAAATACTCCCATGATCTATCGAACATCGACACATCTCCTCCAAACACAAAGCCTGAGCACAAAGTTGAACCTCATCCCAATCTCCTGCCTTCTTCTTCCCAGCTTTATATTCAACCGGGAAAACTGACCAGAAACCTCGTTTTCCAGGAATAGAGATACCAACCTCAGAACGGTGAAACTCAACAACATCAGCAATACCGGTAATTTTCAAATCATGTGACACCAAAGGAACAGCACGGGAAATTAAAACATCTCCCCTGTTTTCCGTAAAACAGGGATTGTCTACATTCTTATGCATCTGTCTTCCATGAAATGTAAACTGATTCTCCATCCATAACTGTTCCATATGAATGAGAGCCCACTGCCGTCTACAAAAAGCAAAATGCTGAATGCCTGATAACATAAGATAATCATCAGAATCCATAAGCCGCTAATCAATACATAAACAGTAAACAAATAAAACCCTTTTCTCTATATCTAACTCCATAACTCTAATTAACTATAAATTCTCATGAATCTGATATACCATAAAACTACACCCGTTAAACCATGTACCTTGCACATATAAACCACGAAACCGGAGATACACAGACATTAACGGACCACGTAAAAGGTGTGGGGAAACTCTGCAAAAAGTATGGAGAATCAATCAACCTCCCATGCACGGCAGAACTCTGCGGTATCCTTCATGACATGGGAAAAGCAAAACAGGAATTCCAGCAGTACATGCTTGAAAATAATTCATCACTTCGGGGAAAGATTAATCACTCATCTGCCGGAGCGAAATATCTCTTTGAAAAATATAACTGTTCAAAAAATCCATATGATCTGCTCACCTCTCAACTCATCTCCTTGGTAATCTTATCTCACCACAGTGGATTGATAGACTGTATCAGCCCACAGGGAACTGATATCTACCTTACAAGAGTAAATCCACAAGACAATGCAATATCTTATTCTGAGAGCTCCGCAGGATTCACCAGGGAATGCAGCACAGATACGGAACTCGATACCCTCTTCCAAAGAGCATCTGAAGAAGTCAAACAACTAGCAGATAAAATCCTCAGAGAACAGAAAAAAGATTCCGCATTTTTCTTTGGTCTTCTTACCCGATATCTTCTCAGTTGTGTAATTGATGCAGACAGATATGACACATACTGCTTCTATACAGGACAGGAGACACTTGATACGGATTATGAGTTAGAAAAAACATGGGACATACTCTCCTCAACTCTTGAAAAACATATATCCGGATTTAACATATCAAATGACATAGACAAATACCGCAGTGAAATATCAGCCTCATGCAAAGAATTTGCCAAAGAAAAAAACGGAGTATATCGGTTGTATGTTCCAACAGGAGGAGGAAAAACTCTTTCCAGTCTGAGGTTTGCCATAAATCATGCAAAACTCCATCACAAATCACGAATCATCTATGCGATTCCATATACGGCAATTATTGACCAGAATGCACAGGTAATCAAAAAAGCTCTTGGAAATGACACTCTCATTTTGGAACATCACTCAAATATTATTTCAGATGTTGAAGGTACAGATGAGAACCAAATATCCTATCGTCTCCTGACAGAACGCTGGGATTCGCCAATTATTCTGACAACAACCGTCCAACTCTTAAACACGCTCTTCCTGGGAAAAACACAGTCAGTCAGAAGAATGCATAACTTGAGCAACAGCATTCTCATCTTTGATGAAGTTCAGACGATTCCAAAAAAATGTCTCAGTCTCTTTAATTCAGCAGTAAATTTCCTCTCAGAAATATGCGGGGCGACGGTTATTCTCTGTACTGCAACTCAGCCTGAACTCTCCTCATTGGAAAAACCAATACGTCTCAGCTCTCCGCCAGACATCATTAAGGATTATGAAACTCTCTTTGCAAACTGCAAGCGAACAGAGATTATAAACAGGTGTGTAAATGGCGGATACAACGCTGAAGAACTGGCTGAATTTGTTCTCCAGCTCTACAAGGATAACAAGAAGATTCTAATCATTCTCAACACAAAAAGAGCAGCCAGAAATCTCTATGAAAAACTGACAGAACTTATCTCTGATGCATCAATATACCATCTCAGTACAAATCTTTGCCCAAGACACCGTATGGATATTCTGGACACAGTCATAAAACAGCTTGAAGATGAGGACGAAAATCTCATCTGCGTAACTACACAGCTCATTGAAGCTGGTGTTGATATTTCATTTGACTGTGTTGTCCGTTCTCTTGCAGGACTTGACAGTATCGCACAAGCAGCAGGAAGATGCAACAGGCATGGAAGAAAGGAAATTGGTTCTGTTTATATTATCAACAGCAGAGAGGAAAATCTGAATAAACTTCCTGATATCAAAAATGGGCAGATTCATGCAGAACGTATTCTCAGAGACTTTGCTGGAAATCCTGCACACTATAATGAGGATATTTTGTCTCCAAAAGCAGTTAGAGATTACTATCTCTATTACTTTGGAGAAGCAGAGAAAGGAGAGCTGGACTATATCATTGAAAAGAGGAAGAGTTCGCTTCCTGTCGATGACACCCTCTATGAACTCTTATCAGGAAACAAAAACAGTCTTCTTGCATATTCGGGAAAACGCAGAAACCTGAATCAGGCATTTGCCACAGCAGGAAAGCTGTTTCAGGTAATTGAGGAAAATACTGTGACAGTTCTCGTGCCATACAGAGAAGGAGCAGAGATAATTGAGAAATTGAAGTCAACACACAATCTTCAGGAAGCCGCACAACTTCTGAAACGTGCTCAGCAGTATTCCGTAAGTCTTTTCATTGCTGAAGAGAAATTAGAACTTAATGGGATTTATCAGATTGGTGATTCCGGTGTGTACGCAACATCTCCATTGTGTTACTCGGAAGAATATGGATTTACTCCATACTCTGATATGAACCCCATCATTCTCTAACAAAAAAGGAGGGCTGATTTCAAACGTGGATTTTAAAAACAGTGTAGAATTCTCTGTCTCTGGAAAATTTGCCCTCTTCTCCGACCCATTAACTCGTGTTGGAGGAGAGAAGTTCACTTATCAGATACCTACATATCAGGCACTGAAAGGTGTTCTGGAAAGTGTATACTGGAAACCGACGTTTACCTGGGTAATTGACTCTGTTCGAATCATGAAGATGATTCAGACACAGTCAAAAGGTGTCAGACCAATAAAATATCAGGGTGGAAATGACCTCTCAATCTACACATACCTTACAGATGTTGAGTATCAAGTAAGAGCGCATTTTGAATGGAATCTAAACCGTCCTGAACTGGAAATGGACAGAAATGAGCATAAGCATTTTCAGATTGCCAAAAGAATGATTGAGCGCGGAGGAAGACGCGATGTTTTCCTGGGGACGCGGGAATGCCAGGCATATGTAGAGCCCTGTAAATTTGGAAGTGGAGACGGAGCATATGACTCTTGTCCAGAACTCTCATTTGGTCTGATGTTTCACGGATTTACCTATCCGGATGAAGGAGGAGATGGCAAACTTCATGTCCGCTTATGGCATCCCATCATGAAAAATGGCGTGATTGAATTTATTCGACCGGAAGAGTGTACCATCACCAAAGAGGTAAAGAGTCAGTCGCCCAAATTATTCATTCTCCACGACTCTGTACGTTCTGTTGATGAGGAGGAGATATGAGCTGGATTTCCAAACTCTGCGAAACATACGACAACTGTTCAGCAGATGTACTGAAGGCAGAATCAGAGAAGGATTTACTCCCCATAGGTCATACTACTCAAAAGGCTCAGATTGAGATTACGCTTAACAAAGACGGGGAGTTCCAGACAGCCCGTGTTCTTGAGAAAGAAGAGGGACAAACTGTAATTCCTTGTACAGAGGATTCTGCAAGCAGAACAAGTGGACTAGAACCACACCCGCTGTTCGATAAACTGCAATACATTGCCGGAGATTTTGAACGATATGTTCCATCAAAGACCAGTGGTTTCGCTCTGTATTCAGCCAGTCTGGAGGAATGGGTTAACTCCATCTACTCTCATGAAATGGTTTCTGCAATTTACCAGTACATTTCAAAGGGCACTGTCATCAAAGATTTAGTAGATGCAAAAATTCTGTTCCTTGATGATGCAGGTGTTCTTCTCGAAAAATGGAATGAAGACTCTGAAAAGCCTCCTATTTTTGCTCAGGGGGTTCCAGGAGATTCATTTGTCCGGTTCAGGGTTGAAATTCCCGGGAAAGATTCACGTGTTTGGATGAATGAAGACGTCCGCCGGAACTTTATCTCCTTTTACTTGTCACAACAGAAGGAGACCGCGCTCTGTTATATGTCCGGAGAAGATGAGGCAGTTTCCAGAAAAAGCGGGGCTAAGATTCGAAATGTTGGAGACCGTACAAAACTGATATCCTCTAATGATACGAGTGGATTTACCTTCCGTGGAAAATTCACAACGGCTGATGAGGCTGTGACCCTTGGTTATTCTGCCTCACAGAAGTATGTAAACGCTCTAAAATGGTTGATTGCCAGACAGGGATGGAGAAACGGAGATCAGACAATTGTTGCATGGGGTACAAAGAATGAAAATCTTCCATCTCTCAATGACAGCATTTTGCTGTTTGGAGATGAGGAAGAGGAATCAGTGGTTGATACCCGTGCTGAATTTGCATCACGGCTTAATAAAGCAATTTCCGGTTATGCTGCAAAGCTTGATGACTCGTCAAATGTTGTCGTGATGGGGCTTGATTCAACCAATGGTCTTCAAGGTCGTTTGTCGATTACCTACTACCGAGAACTCACAGGCTCAGATTTTCTGAGAAGAATTCAGCACTGGCATTCCACAGCGAGTTGGTATCCTCTTGAGATTCCAGTATATAACCCAGAAACAAACAAAGCCCCTCTGAAGAAATACTACGCAGCCCCTTCAATTTCATTAATTGTAGAGGCTACGTATGGATCAACTCTGACTGACGGTCTAAAGAAATCAGCAACGGAACGTCTTCTTCCCTGTATCATTGACGGGAAATCACTTCCCCGTGATATGGTTGCCGCCATATCCCAGCGTGCCTCAAGACCATTTTCAATGAGCAGTTATGACTATTCCAAGACATTGAGCACAGCCTGTGCAGTTATCAGGAAGTATTACAATGACAAAGCAAATGAACACACGGAAAATAACTCCTACTATGAGGTGTGGACTGTGGAATTAAATGAGATGGAAAGAGACAGGAATTACTTATTTGGAAGGCTGTTAGCCTATGCCCGCAGAATTGAAGAATACGCTCTGTACGTTGGAAAAACTGAACCAAGACAAACAAATGCTGAGAGACTGATGCTTCAGTTCCGAAAACACCCAATGAAGACATGGGATGTCCTGTATGGAAAACTCCTTCCTTATCTGAGTAAATTCAGAAACATGCAGCCCACATCCCTTGGAAACAGATATGAATCTGAGATGAATTCCGTTATAGATATTCTCAAAGATGTTCCTGACGGATTCTCCGATGTCCCGCTTAGTCCGGTTTACCTGCTTGGATATCAGAGTCAGTTATCTGTTTTTGACAAACAGATTCAGGAAATGCAGAAGAAAAAAGCCACAAACAAGAATGAAAATGGAGATTAAATATGTCAGCAATTGAAAATAAAATTGATTTCACAGTTATCCTGTCAGTAAAGAATGCAAATCCAAACGGCGACCCATTAAACGGAAACCGTCCGCGTGAGAATTATGACGGTCATGGTGAAATTTCTGATGTCTGTCTGAAGAGAAAGATTCGCAACAGAATGCAGGATTTAGGAGAAGCAGTTTTTGTTCAGTCTGATGATAGAAGCAATGATTCCTGTAAAAGCCTGAAAGATAGAGCAGATTCGTGTAAACCTCTTGCTGAAGCTATCAAGAAAAAGAACACAGAACTTGCAGTGAAGACTGCTTGTGAGGAATGGATTGATGTCCGCAGTTTTGGTCAGCTTTTTGCCTTCAAAGGGAGTGATGCATCAATAGGAATTCGTGGTCCAGTCTCCCTTCATCCTGCCTTCAGTGTTGATACAGTAGATATCTCAAGTATTCAGATTACCAAAAGTGTAAACAGCACTCCTAGCGAAAAAAGAGGGTCTGACACTATGGGTATGAAGCATCGTGTTGATTTTGGTCTGTATGTGTTCTATGGTAGTGTCAACTGCCAGCTTGCAGAAAAAACCGGATTCTCGGATGCAGATGCTGAGGTTTTAAAGAAAGCGCTGTGTACACTTTTTGAGAATGATGCTTCCTCCGCACGTCCAGAAGGCAGCATGGAAGTGTGCCGTGTTGTCTGGTGGAGGCATAACAACAAATCAGGTCAGTATTCTTCGGCAAAAGTCCATGGAAGTGTACATGTGACGCCAAAATCACCATCTCCGCAGTCATTTGCAGACTATGAGGTTGTTATTGATGATCTGGAAGGACTTTCAGCGGAGATTATTGAAGATCCGGAGAATGCTTTCAGAAACTAATTTCCTTTTTTTCTTAGTGCAGGTATTATCTATCATCACCATACGCGAAAGAGAAAGGGTATACCTATGTAAGGGATAATCAACGCCGTTGTCCTGCCACTGTGTTCCGAAGTTATTTCAATCCACATCCCTACATGAGGGATGACCTTGCCCGGCTCGCCGAGGCAGTACACACGGTAATTTCAATCCACATCCCTACATGAGGGATGACTTACCACTTTCGGTTCTGGGATTGCAGTTCTGTGATTTCAATCCACATCCCTACATGAGGGATGACAGTACAACACCCTCTCTCAGGTCATCGGGATATTTCAATCCACATCCCTACATGAGGGATGACTTCGTGCCCGTGTCTACTACTTTGTTTGAGTAATTTCAATCCACATCCCTACATGAGGGATGACTTCCCGTTGTCGTTGATATGTCGTTTGAATCTATTTCAATCCACATCCCTACATGAGGGATGACGCGGCTCGCCATCCTGACATCACTCAGGAGCTATTTCAATCCACATCCCTACATGAGGGATGACTGTCTAGGCGGTATGATTTTCGATACACCAGATATTTCAATCCACATCCCTACATGAGGGATGACTTAATGTTGGATA
>JAFQBW010000042.1 GCA_017399555.1 Methanocorpusculum sp. | reverse complement strand
TCCTTAATAGCGTGGAGTTGGCGGGGCACAGGCGTTTACCCGCGAGGAGATAATGGTCTTGGTCTGTTCGCCTTCGGCTCTCATCCCAAAACCAATATCACCTCGCGGTTTACACGCCCCCGGTGTAAGCCCGCCGGGTTGCCCGGGCAGGCTTTGGAGTGTAACCATGAATAAGTTAGATGTTAACTCGGATATGTACAGAATTGTCGGATGCGCCTTTGCGGTGTACAATCACTTGAAGCCCGGTTATCTGGAATCGGTGTATGAGAAGGCGTTAGAAAAGGAACTGCTGAATGCAGGCTTTGCGGTTCGCCGTCAGGTGAAGCTTCCGGTGTATTACAAGGGCGAGCTTCTGGATGCGCCGTTTGTCGCGGATATGATTGTGAATGATGCGGTTCTTGTAGAGTTGAAGGCAGTGTCGAATCTTGCAAAGATTCACGAGCGGCAGGTTGAGAGTTATCTGAAAAGTACGGGGATGGAGTGCGGGCTTCTGGTGAACTTTGGGAATTTAAGGAGGTTGGAGTGGAGAATCTTTTGAAGATGGAATCCAAACCATCTATTTTCAGAAATTCACAGTATAAAACAGATTTAAAGAGGTGGACCGGCTTTTATGAACAGGTAACGAATCCGCTCAGCCGGATAACCCAACACCTTTACATTGAATAAATAGGGTGTCTGACATTATAATACTTTGTCTGATATCACCCTGATAAAATAATGGGAGTTTGACCTCCCACTATTTTTTGGTCAGCAGCTGATACCACAATCGGATTTCTCGCGACAGAAGTATCACGAGTGTGACCACGATTAAAAGGTGTTGGGTTATCATATCCACCTCCTTTATTTTGCTCGGTTCGTTACTCCGGCATAAAATATTGTCCCGTTACTATTATGAAGATAGAGGGTGGGACGAAATATAGATACGATTTAGTTCTGGATTATTGCTAACAATTAATTATCTTCACATCCCATCTAAAGATACTGCGAAATGGAACTATCACTCAATCTCAGTTATGCAGACGGATACAAAAGCAGGTCACAGATTGCACGAGTAATTACTGAGACATGGGTTTCTCAAAATGCCTACTGTCCACACTGTGGTTGCGGAACGCTGGTAAAAGATGTGAATAATTCCCCTGTTTTAGATTTCCACTGTCCTATCTGCAAGCAAGGATTTGAATTAAAAAGTAAGTCTGGAAAATATGGGAGAAAAATTGTTGATGGTGAGTACTCAACCATGATTTCCCGAATTACAAGCAGTACAAATCCTGATTTTTTCTTTCTGAACTATCAACTTGATACTAACAGAGTTACTGATTTCCTTTTAATTCCAAAGCAGTTTATTACTGAGAGTATTATTGAAAAACGTCAGCCTCTTTCTGCATCAGCACGAAGAGCAGGATGGACAGGATGTAATATTCTTGTTGAGCGTATTCCAACTGACGGAAGAATTTTTATTGTCAAAGACAGTGTGGTATGCCAAAAAGATGATGTCTTATCCAAACTGAGAGAGACTGAGTTCTTAACACGGATTGATTCTAATAAACGAGGATGGATTGTCGATATCATGCGATGTATCGACACTCTTGATAATGATGAATTTAGACTTTCTGAGTTATATGAGTTTGAGGAAGAATTACAGTCTCTTCATCCAAATAACCATCATGTACAAGCAAAAATAAGGCAACAGTTACAGTTTTTGCGAGATATGGGTTATGTTGAATTTTGTGGAAGAGGGTATTATCGAAAAAGGAGATAGTTATGCCAAAGTATGCTTATGAAATTACAGAAACACTGAGCAAGGTAATTGTACTCGAAGCAGATAATGAAGATGATGCATATCAGGAGTTAAAAAGACGATATCACGAAGGAGAAATTGTTCTCTATAGTGATGACTTTGTAGAGTCAGATATTTTGGAGTTGACTGAAGGCGTGGAGGATATGCCAATTAGTGTGAAAAACTATCGCGGAGAATATGAAACACCGTGGGATTAATGTATCTCTACTATTCCCACAGTCCGCTCCCGGACTCCGTGCATGTCTCCGCTAACGCTTCGACATAAACTCCGTCCGCCCCGCTCTGTTTCTTTCCGCCCGCAAAGACCAGACTAAGAGGTCGCCCATGCCTCCGCATCTCTCCGGCATCGGCTGTCTGTGGGCATCAGTCGGAACATGCCTTCGGGAACTTCCTCCCTTGCCCCATGATTGCCCCGCCGAAATAGAGCGGCACGATTAGTAGCCGCTCCGGCGGGCACACAAAACAAAAAAGAGCATTCATGGAGAGTTCACTCTCCACTCAAGCCTCCTCACATTCCCGAAGTTCAGCAGCATACCCTCTTTTATCCCCGTACTCTTCATATAGCTTACAAGCTGTCTCTCGTGTGCCTGATTCAGCGAAGAGACCGCTTTCAGTTCCAGAATAATCCTGCCGTCCACAACCATGTCCGCATAGAAATCCTTCTTCAGCTCAACACCCTTGTAGAACACCGGAATACGAACCTGACGGGAAACCGAAAAGCCTGCCTGCAAAAGCTCGTATTCCAAAGCCGCCTCATACACCGACTCCAAGTAGCCGGACTTTAACGTGTTGTAGGTCTCAAAAGCACACCGAAGGATTTTCAGTAAATCCGAGTTGTCATCTAATCTTTTCATAGTATAACTCCGAAGCCTGCCCGGGCAGTCCGGGCGGCTCTGCCGCCAAGGTGTGAACCGCGAGACGATATCCCCGGCGGGATGAGAGCGAGGGTTACCGAGCGAACAGACCGACGCGGGTTATCCTCTCGCGGGGAAACGCCTGTGCCCCGCCCCATCCTACCCAATACATGTTAAGCGGAGGCGGGTGGCGCGAGGCTCGAAGAGACTCAAGCCGGGAGCAAGGCTCGAAGAGACTTGCGACAGCAAAAAAGACGGATGCGCCGAGCTTGCAGGTCTCGTTAGAGACCGAAAGCGAAGGAGCAGACGGAAGCAGAACCGCGAAGCTTACGACAGTAAGCGGAGAGGGACTGCGGTTTTTTGTAGCCGAAGCGTTTGCACACCAAATCCCAAACCCTTCCAGACCTCCCCCGCCGTCTCGGAGCACCGCGACAGCGAGTGCTCAGGCGGGGCAGTCGAATCATGCCAAAAAAATCATCAACCGCCGGGAGCACAACACCCACACCCATCCCCGCCGCACAGCTCGCCAACGCTCAGAAGCGGCCAGGAAGAGTACGAGAGGCTCAATGAGACTCGAAGTTAAAGAACGACAAAATGGCGTGCGGGGCAGTCAAACACACACAAAAACAAATCACAAAAAAAAGCAGAAGAGTTACTTCCGTCCTCTCTTCTTCACCGCGGCCTCGCCTTTTTTCCGCTCGCCGGCGTAATGTACTCCGCGTTTTCCGGTTCCGTACTTTTCCTTTAACGCCTTTGCCTTATCCGGCGCCGGAACTCCCGTGGACGTTCCCGCAATCATCCGGCAGAAACTCTCCTGCCCCATTAAGAGATTGTATGCCTTCTGCTTCTGGTTATACCGCACCAGAACAGAATCCACCGCAACAACCGAACCATATGACGCGGTCAGCAGTGCCTCGTGTTCCGGCGTTCTGTGGAATGCCGGAAGCGCCAGATAACAGGGGACGGAACCTGAGCCGTCACAGGCGAGGAACAGATAGTTCTTCGCATCCCCGATATCGTTTGACATCACAGAGACAGTCACGTGGATGCGTTTTCCCTCATGGCGTTTAATCTGCGAAAGCCGGGCGCGTTTTGCATCGGCTGGAATCTTATATCCGCATTTGCGATGCCCGTCGGTTCTGAAAACCGCATAGGAGAACTTCACATCCGTGTTGACGAAGCGGTACTTCTCCTTCTCTCCGCCGAGTGCATACATCAGCCGCGTCGGCTTGATGTCCGCATAGGACTGGAAGGTCCAGCAGGGAGAGACCTTGCAGGGAACACCGCGGAGGTCGTTGCACGGAGCGTAAATCGTCAGCCCCTTCTCCTTTGCCATGCGGGAAATATCACGCAGAGCCGTTGCGTTTTCCAAATCCGCAGGTTCCAGGACAGCCAGATTTCCGTCACGGGAAAGACGTGTGGAAAGTGCCACCAAAAGGTCTGCTTTGCCCTCGCGGTCAAGCGAGGTCAGCTCATTTACCACATTAGCGCAGATAATCAAATCAAACTCCCCATCGGGAAGCTCTTTAGTGATGTCAAGCGACAACGGCTTGTTTGCCCTAGAATTTCCGCCGAATGACTGCAGCATGCGGGGAACCAGATAGGAGTATGCTTCCCGGTGCGTGTCTGCCCGCTCGACAGCAGTAATCTCTGCTGTCATCCCCGGAATCACCGACAAAACGCGGGCGATTCCAATCGTTGCCGTTCCAGGACCTGCCCCCACATCCAGCACCCGGATGTGTTTTCGCATCAGACCGGCGTTCACCAACGCGGCAAAGAATTCTGATACCTCATGCACATAACCCGGCATCTGGTATGCCATATAGGAGAGAACACTGTATGCTCCGCGGTACGCAACAGACTTCTTCTCTCCTTCCTTCCAGTACGACTCCTTCTGCCCGGAAACCGCAGAACGAATCCGTTCCAGAACCGTCTCATCATCCCATTTTTTGTCGGTAACTTTCTCGATATACGAGAGAGTTAATTTGTTCAGTTTTGGAATACTGCGCTCTGAAAGAAGCGTGGAGAGAGCTTTTCGCTCTTCATCATTTGGCGTATAACGCGGATTATCCATAAAAAATCAGTTGTAGGGAACAAAGCTCATGCCGTCTTCCCGTTCGACATCGAGCTTTGTCCGTTTTGCTTTCGGCGATACAATGCCGGAGTTTCCGGACGGGTCGGTAATCTTAAGCGTAAAGGAGAACTCGCCTTCGCGTGCTTTATTGATATTTTCCAGAACCCTCATAGCGGCACGGATTTCGTCTCCTTCCGCGGAAAGAAGTGCACTTTTAACCGCACTTTCGGCTCTGGTTAAGACGCCTTCCACGTTTGAGACAAAGCCGCTGCATGCCGGTCCCGGTTTGATGTTTAAGCCAAGCTCTTCAATATCGATTTCGCCCGCCGTGCTTCTGACAACCCGTGCATTCAAGTCCTCAACTTCGGTGACTTCCATCTCCCAGATGCATGGCTCACGCTCATTTAATATCATCGTGTCCACGATGCGGAAACCGCATTCGCATACACCGCTGATTAAGAGGATATCGGAAAAATAGGGGATATTTTCCGTATCGTAGATGAATTTGATTTCTTTTCCGCAGTCAGGACACGGGGCTGTTACAATCTGCCGCATGGAAGATTAGTATCCGCCAATCTTTTCGCGGGAGATGCGCACACCGGTCGGCACAACGATAACATATCTCTGGTCGCCGAGACCGATGATATCTCCGTTGACATCGCGGGATACTGCGCGTAAGTCGCCCATGACTCTGTCGAACATGATTTTATCGAGCTTGAGTTTGGTGATGTCAACAATTACGATATTGCCGTTGTAAATTTCTTCCTTGATTGCCGGGCAGTCTTTGATATCAGTGACCGAGGCAACTTTCACGTACATAGTTGCCGGTGCCGGCTCGCCTGCGGCCCCTTCGTATGCCTGAAGGTCAAGTTTCATGTATGTTTCTTCGTCGGACTGCTTTTTGTCCTTCGAACCGAATACTCCGTCGAGAAATCCCATATGATAGATAGTTTAGTGAGAGAATTTATATGTTTATCTGTCCGATACCACTCAAAGCTCGAGGTTCCAGAGCTCGTCGCCGATGTAGTGAATGTTTTTCGCGGCTTTTCCTTTCTCCAGCGCGAGAATACCTTCTGCATCATAGAGAGGGATAACAACCGCCAAGGGCTTTCCGTGGCTTTCGTCAACAGCTAATGCCGGAAGGCCTGCCTTGACATCTTCGGTGACATCCACAATTCCGGGACGCATGATGTCTGCCCCGTTTACCATGTAGGGAACTGCCCCCATGTCAACGATGATTCTGCGTCCGGAGAAGGGACGCATGACAGCGCCGCGAAGGGTTGGGAATGCCCATTCGTCCTTTTCCATTAAGAGCGGTTTTTTGTCGATGATATAGATATTGAACTTCGCAGCGGTTTCTGCGATTTCAATCATGGGCGCAGTGTAGAGTTTTGCGTCATCGCCGATGCTTTCAGACAGCTTCTGCATTAAGGAGTTGAGCTGTCCTTTTTTTATTGCATGGCGTTTTTTTATTGTAAGCTCTGCCATAGTGCTTTACTATTTGGACGGGAAGGATAATTAAGATGTGGAATAGAATAGAGAACCGTTTGCAACAAGACAAGGAAAAATCAATCAGAAAAAGTGAGCGCTGAGGGTGAGACTTGAACTCACGAGAGACTTTCGCCTCACGGGCTTTCCAGGCCCGCGCCCTACCACTAGACTACCTCAGCCTAAATCGGCATATCATATTGAACGTACCAGCATATTAACTTAGCGTCTTGGCTCTGCGAAAACCCGCACCGGAACCGCCACAATTCCATGTGAGCCAATCGGCATTTTGTCGGCATCAAAAAGCGATTTTGCAAGAGCAATCAGCTTTCCGTCCCCGGTTACGAGGACAACACTCTGGTTTGCCTTGAACTTTTCCACCGACAAAACACCGGGAGATGCAAGGGAAGCGCCGTGAGCTACAGCATCTGCCGCACGCTCGCGGATGACAATCTTCGGAATATCGGAGATTGCCTTTTCCGGCGGGAGAATCATCTCTTCGAGGCGGGCAGTATCTCCCGATTCTACCGCATCACGGATTTCATGGAGTGTATAGGATTCATCCGCAGTAAATCCGCCGGACATGGTTCTGCGAAGCTCAATCATCTGACCTCCGCATCCAAGGACGTTTCCGATATGTACGCAGACACTTCTGATGTACGTGCCTGCTTCACAGCGGATGCGAAGCAGAACAAGACGTCCCTGCATATCAAGAACCTCAATCCGGTAGATAACGCGGATGCGAAGCGCGCGTTTTACCGCAGAGCGACGCGGCGGTCTCTGATATACGCGGCCCGTAAATCCTTTGACCACGCGTTCCACCGTCTCGCGGTCAACATCTGCGTGCAGACGCATGCAGGCGATGTACTCCTTTTCGTGCTGGAGAAGAAGCGGAGCAAGCTTTACCGCTTTCCCAAGCATAACCACCAGGACTCCGGAGACCATGGGATCCAGCGTTCCCGAATGCCCGACGCTGCATCCGAGCATATCGCCGACCCAGGCCGCAACCTGATGGCTGGAAGGGCCTCTCGGTTTGTCAACCAGGAGAATCCCCGTATACCCCATCTCAGAAGCGCTCCGTCCAGAGATAGGAGTTTAAAGCAATAAGGGAACCTTCGATTGAGCCGTCGCCGACAACAGACGGGGGACAGCCACCATACATCATTGCGCTTGCCGTCACATCTCCTATAGCTATCATTATCATATCTTTTACCTTCGGGAGTCTGGACATCTCAAAGACTTCGGGGCTTGTGAAGAGAACTGCCCCGCATCCCGCAAGATCGAGCGGTTCATTGGTCGGTGCAAGTTCAAAACAGGTGAACTCAAAAGGCGTTCCGCCGGCTTTTTCGATATCTGCTGCAAGCTGCGGGTAGGTATAGTCAGCCCGCGGGATACCGATTTTCTTTCCGCGAATCCATTTGCCGAGATATGGGACTAAATCGCGCGAGTAGTAGAACGGGAGCATCTCTGCGGCAAGACCCACGTTGTGGAGATCTTTTGCAGTCTGCGGACCGTTTGCAATCATGCGGACCTTGGTTGCCAGGCGCGGATTAATTAGGTGCCCGAGTTTTTCCGCGGCAAGGGCGCTCGGGAAGAAGACTGCGTCAAACTCGTGATTGTTTGCGGCGGTGACGAACTTCTCAATCTCTTCTGCATGTTCGTGATATCGGGCAGGGGAGACGAACTTTGCCTGATGGTTGTACTTTGCACAGATTGCCTCGTCTTCCACAGCTCCGGCATGCTGGGTAATGGCGACTAACATATAGGAGAAGTATTGACGTGCCAAATTAAATAACCGACGCATGCGAATTATTGAGTAATGCTGTCTCTGCTTGCAGGAACGCTTGCCGGCGTACTCCTCGGAGCGCTTTCCGGGCTGATTCCGGGACTGCACGCGAATACGTTTGCCGGGATTGTATCAGCCGCGGCTGTACCGCTCGCGTTTGTGCTCGGGGCTGACAGCATCTGCTGTCTGCTTGTCTCCTGCATGATTGTGCATACATTCCTGGATGCTGTTCCGTCAACATTTATCGGCGTTCCGGATGCAGACACGGTACTTTCTGTACTTCCCGCACACCAGCTCTATCTTGCCGGAAACGGCGAAGAGGCAGTGCGCCTGTCTGCCCTTGGAAGTCTTTGGGGCTTTGTCTATGCACTTCCGGTGTTTGCGGCATTCTTTTTCATCCTCCCGCACTTCCAGAGTGAAATTGACTGGGCAATCGCGCTGATTATTTTAACTGCGGCAGGGCTTCTGATTGTATTTTCCAAAACACCTTTCTGGGCACTCCTGCTGTTTTTCGTCTCCGGTATGCTCGGCATCTTTTCGATGCGGTTTTCGTATTTTTCTGCCGGCGTGTTCGGCACAGGCGAGGTTCTCCTCCCGCTTCTGACAGGGCTCTTTGGAATCCCTGTGCTCCTGCATTCCCTGCAGAGCAAAACCGAAGCCGGGACGGAACAGAAGTTTTTGGGACTGGCGGTTTCAAAAAAAGAAGTGCTGAAAAGCACCATGCGGGGAACACTTGCCGGAGCTGTTGTCGGATGGCTTCCCGGATTTTCCAGCGGAACGGCAAACGCCCTTCTTGCTGTACACAAAAGCGGGGAATATGAATCACGCCGCCCGCGGGAGTATCTGCTTGCAACATCTGCCGCAAACACCGCAAACGCAGTTTTAGGAGTTGCGGCACTCTATGCCGTAGGCCGCATGCGCTCAGGAACACTCGCGGCGGTTGCAGAGTTTCCGCTTCCCAATATCTTTCTCCTGCTTGCGGCAGCCGCGATATCAGCCGTTCTTGGATATCTGCTGACTGTACTGTTTTCCCGCGCGGGACGAAAAGCGGCACAGGTAAATCAGAAGACGCTCTGCCTCGTCGTTCTGATTTTCCTGATTCTTCTCACGGCAGTATTCTGCGGACCATTTGGACTGCTTCTGCTGATTCTGGCATCAGCCGTCGGCGTGATTCCGGCAAAGCTTGGGGTTTCCCGGATTTTTTGTATGGGGGCAGTTATGCTTCCGGTGATGCTGTTTTCCTTCGGGCTTTTACAGCTTTGACTGCACAACGCCGTGGCTGTCCTGATACTGTCCGTTGTAGGCAGACTCGACTTTTCCTTCGACAGCGTGGATGAGCATCTGCACAACCCGCATGCCTTTGGTGACTTCGATATCCTCCGGGCCGTTGTTTACCATGCAGAGAGTTAAGTTTCCGCGAAATCCCGGATCGATGTAGCCTGCGCCTAAGGTAACACCTTTTCTGCCGAAGGAGGAGCGTCCCCAAAGAGTTGCGCAGAGGTCATCCGGAAGCGAGACGAACTCCATGGTTGGAACAAGCGTGAGTTCTCCTTTTTTAATGACGATATCTTCGGCACTTCTGAGGTCATAGGAGGAGGGCTGCAGAGATTCTTCTGCAAACGGTTCGATTCCAAGCGTGTTATTTTCCAGCCGGGCACGGATAGCAGATGATGATAATACCATACTTAGATGTATGCATGACAGCGTATTAAATCAACAGGGGTAAAAGGAAGAAGCACATACATGTACTGTCAAGGACTTGTGGGGTAGTGGATATCCTTTCGGGCTTCGAACCCGAAGAACCGGGTTCGATCCCCGGCAGGTCCATTCAGAGCGCATACAAATACGCTGTTTTTAGAGACTTTTTTGGACAGCGGGAAAATCAGCCGATTTACGGGCGGCATTCCCTCTGTTAAATCAGAATATATTTATGTTGAGGAATGAAACTTTTAGAATGAGGTGTAAAGAACTATGACTTACGGAATTGAATTTGTTCCAGGAAACATTAACGTTAAGAAAGTCGTTGACTACTGTAAACTCGCAGAGAGCAAAGACATCGACTACGCCTGGATCACCAACCACTACAACAACAGACACTGCTACGCAGTCTTAACCGCAGTCGCACAGGCAACCACCACCATGAAGATGGGTCCGGGAATCATGAACGCATTCACCGACACCCCAGCAGCAATGGCATCCTTCGCCTGCACCCTCAACGAGATTTCCGACGGCCGTGCAACCCTCGGTATCGGCCCAGGTGACCTCTCCACTCTTCCAAAGCTCTGCATCAACCCAGAGAAGCCAGTCGGAAGACTCGGTGACGCAATCGACACCATCCGCGAACTCACCTCTGGTGCAGAACTCAAGAAGTCCGGCAAGGCATTCTTCGACTACGACGGTGCAAAGCTGACCGGTGTTACCCTCCCAGGAAAGAAGGGCATCCCAATCTACGTCGGTGCACAGGGTCCGAAAGTACTCGAGCTCGCAGGTCTTAAGGGAGACGGAGCACTTATCAACGCATCCAACCCGAAGGACTTCGAAGTTGCAATCCCAATCATCAAGGCAGCATGTGAATCTGTCGGCAAGAAGGGATTCGACGTTGGTGCATACACTGCACTCTCCATCGACAAGGACGAGAAGAAAGCAAAGAAGGCAGCAAAGATTGTCTCTGCATTCATTGCAGCAGGATCTCCGGAAGCACTTCTCCAGCGCCACGGCCTCGACCTCAACAACGTTGCAAAGATCAAGGACGCACTCGCACGCTTCGACTTCAAGTCTGTTAACGAGCTCGTCACTGACGCAGAACTCAACGCATTCACCATCTGCGGTACCCCAGACGACATCCGCCAGAAGTGTGAAGACTTAACCGCAGCCGGCGTTACCCAGATCATCTTCGGATCCCCACTCGGTCCGGACATGACCAACTCTATCCGCCTGCTCGGAAAGATTATGTAAATTGGGGAAACCCATTTACACAATATTTTCCCGCTCTTTTCTGCCGCATTCTAAAGTGCTTTTGTATTCTCTGACAAATAGTCAGACATGCTTAATCCCGAAACGGTATTTCACAGTTTCATAATCCTTGCAGTCGGTCTTTTGATAATTCTCGTGCTCTATGCGGCAAAGAGAATTCTTTCCGCAAAGACAAAAGGGATGATTCCGGCAGTGGTCAAAGCACTGTATGCCCCGCTTCTGGTGTGTATCGGGCTTGCAACTGCATATGATGTCGCATCAACCGCGTTTTCGGAGTATATCTCCATCGAGGACATGTACTTTGCCGCGGTCGCTATTCTTCTTGGAACCTGGGCCGCATACCGGATAGTCATTTTTCTCATCAACCGGGCAATGCCCTCTGGGAAAGAATCAACCCGGAAAATCGCGCCGGTTACCCGGTTTGCGGCACAGATTCTCATCTGGGCTGTTGGTATTTTTATGATTCTTGCAACGCTGAAAGTGGATATCACCCCACTCCTTGCAAGCGCCGGGGTTGTCGGAATCGCCGCGGCATTGGCCGCACAGGATTTTCTTGGAAACATCTTCGGCGGAATTGTGCTCTATACTGACGGACCATTCACCGAAGGAGACTGGGTATATCTGAGCAGCACCTACGGACGCGTTCTCCACGTAGGTCTTCGCAGTACCCGCATCATGACCGAAGACAGTCAGATGATGATTATCCCAAACTCGATGATTTCAAACAACATCATCATGAACTACTCAAAGCCGGCAGAAGCCCTCTTAATCCGGGAGAATGTCGGTGTTGCCTATAACTCGGATGTCATGCTGGTAAAACAGAGTCTGCGTGACGCTGTAACATCCGCAGCAGAGAAGTCATCCGCCCTTTCCGCGGAAATCGAGACCGAGGTTGACTTCATGGAGTTTGGCGACTCGGCGCTGATTTTCGAGCTGACCTTCGGGGCGGCATCAACCCGTGTCCGGCGTGATGCGGCAGACGCCGTGAATACCGAAGTCATCCGGATTTTCCGTGAACGCGGAATTGAGATTCCGTTCCCGCAGAGAGTATTGACAATACAGAAATAATCAGAAACAGATAAACCGTCTCAATCTAATATAAGGATGATGATTGAGGCAAACGATATTTTTGTTGGATGTATCGATCTGGTAATCGGATTTGCCGTTGCCTTACTAGTATTTCTGGTAACCCGGCTTCTGATTGCCAAGGCAAAACCCGGAATCTTCCAGGCAGTAATTACCGCGCTTGGACTGCCGGCAGTTCTCTATGTTCTTGTTGCAACAGTCTACATCACCATCTCCGGCCACTTCTTTGAGCTGATTCCGTTTGAGGCGATGTACTTTGCAGCCATTTGTATTCTCATCGGAACTTGGGCCGCACACCGTCTGGCAACCAGACTGGTCAATGTATTCATGTGCTCGGCAAACGAAAACATGAAGAAGTTCTGTCCGCTGGTTCTCTTTATTGCAAAGATTCTCATCTGGATGATTGGTCTCTTTATGATTTTAGGCGCCCTTGCAATCGACATCACTCCGCTTCTCGCAGGCGCGGGCGTTGCCGGTATCGCCGTTGCATTAGCCGCGCAGGACATCATCGGAAACATCTTCAGCGGATTCATGCTGAATGCAGACATGCCATTTAATGAAGGTGACTGGGTATCCATCAGCGGAAACTACGGTCAGGTAGTACATGTGGGTATCAGAAGCACCCGCATCATGACTGCAGACAATCAGCTCATGACGATTCCAAACTCCAGTGTTTCTGCAGACATTATCATCAACTACTCAAAGCCGACCGAGTACATGGTTGTCCACGAGACCATCGGTGTTGCCTACGGCTCGGACCTTGCCCTTGTCAGGGAAAGTCTCTTCGAGGCAATGCGCTCTGCAATGAAGGATGCAACCCTCTTCTCAAACGATGTCGCACCAAATGTCTTCTTCATGGAGTTTGCAGATTCCTCCTTAAACTTCGAGATTACCTTCTGCGCAGCATCCCCGTCGGTAAAGAAAGGAGCCATCAACGCAGTCAACTGCGAAGTGGACAGAATATTCCGCGAGAGAAACATCGACATCCCGTTCCCGCAGAGAGTAGTCACGATTGTAAAAGAGTAAACGGGATAACTCCCGTCTTTTTTATTTGTATTTGAACCAGCGTCCCTTTTCGTCGTACTCGCCGTCTTCTTCTGCCGTGTGCTGAACTGCACTGCCGTTATAGACAGAGAGCATTCTCTTGAAGAAGTAGGTCTTGTAGGAGACAAAGAACGGAACGAAGATAAAGGCAGTAATTGCCAGCGAGACAAAGGATGCCTGGATAATCTCCGGCGTCATAACAAGAGTCACCAGCTCTTCCGGCGTTAAGGCAAGGAGCGCCTCTTCGGTCATTTCCGCCAGCGGGAGGAGAGCATCGAATCCGACAAAGCTCATAACCATGGAGAGGACAAACGAAGCGAAGAAGATGACAGCAATATTCATCAGGTAAAACATCGTAATCGAAAAGGAGCCGAGGGCAACCCGCCTGGCACTGTCTTTTACTGCCTGGCCCATCGTTAAGTTGTGGCGGATTGCCGTAATGTCTGCGAAGTAGCAGAAGAAGACCAGCGGGATGACCACGAAGAGGCTGATGTATAAGGCAAGTTCAGCAGAGACACCGAAGGTCAGCAGGAGCATGGTTACCAGATTCATTAAGAACCAGGTCAGAAGAACGAGCAGGATGTTCGGGAACAGACAGCGCCTGAATCCATACCGGGCATAGATTTTGAATGCCCCCTTCTTCTTGTTGTTGTCGATTAAGACTCCGTAGGTTCCTGCCAAGAAGTACGGGAAGAAGAAGAAAAAGATTACCATAGCTGCAAGGCCTGCCGTTTCATTGACAAAGTATGTGAGATAGTACACTGCCAGAATAGCAAGCGCTGCAACAGCACCGTTTACCCAGACAAGCGGCATTTTCACATAGGCACGAAGCGCCTCAGCAAGAGATGCAAAAACCATTCACTCACCGGTTCCTTGGCATAGCCACAAATTCGCGGACCTGTAAGTCAAAGAAGGTCGCAGTATGCGACGGCAGGATGACCAGAACGGTATCTGCCCCTTCCGCAGTTCCGCCAACCGCGACAACCTCACGGTCAACCGGGACAGCACCCTGGTCCGCTGCAATTAGGACACATTCAACAGCAACCTTCATGCCGATAGAAATGGTTCTCCGGAATGCCTCTGCGATAGCCTCGGTTCTGGATGCGCCGCCGAGTCTGCGCGAAATTGCACGCTCCATGCTGGATAAGGCATGCGTGCCGGTGACGATACTGACCCCTTCTTCTGTCAGCTCCTTTGCAAGCTCGCAGTCAAACTCCCAGATACCAGGGCCTTCGAAGCCTACTGCATGCGTTACCACAATCAGATGCAGATCGGCTTTTTTGCACTCTTCCCAGAAGATGCGGGCAGTATATCCGCTGCAGGAAGCTACAACAACATCGGTGAGTCCAAGCTCCTTTGCACGGGCTACCGCAAGCTCTGCGCAGTCTTTCGTATTCTCTTTTCCAGGGGATGAAAAGTAGGTGATGGATTTTTCCGTTTTCATAGATTTACTCTCTCTTTACCGAAAATCCGTAAAATTCGGTGTAGACATAGTCTGCGGTTTCAATATTCTTGATAATCGCACGGGGACAGGAGTAGGTAAGCGAGAGGAACTTTTCGATGAGTGGTTCTTCGCCGGTTACCAGAGCACGGACTCTGCCGTCTGCGAGATTTTCCACCTCTCCGCAAAGACCAACGCTGTCAGCGGTTTTTTTGATGCAGGCACGGAATCCGACTTTCTGTACTCTGCCGGAGAAGAGGATTTCAACGGTTTTGCTCATGATACTTCTGTCCTTTGGTAGTATATGTATTGGCTGTGCAGATTTAATAAGTAGTTGCGGCAG
>JAFQBW010000041.1 GCA_017399555.1 Methanocorpusculum sp. | reverse complement strand
CGCTTGAATTTATCCGGCACATCGCCGGGATAAAACCGTGCGTAGGTGTATGCGAACTGCACTTCCTCTGAATCCACCAGCTGCGGCACAACAGCGTTGGCCAGTCTCGCAATCTCCGTGTCAGCATAGCGTTCGCAGACCTGCGCCGCATCACATTCTTCGTAGTCATCGGCATCAAAGGACAGCGCGAAATCATGCTTTGAGGACAGGTCATCTACGGAAATGCTGCCACTGATATCGCCTTTGCCGGAGGGGAATGTAATACTCTCCATCAGAGTCAAAAACACTACATGGTTATCTATCGCAGCCTTTGCTTCAAAGAAGTGTGATACAGCTGCAGTTTCGGGTATCTCATATTCATCATGAAGGATAGATAGATGGTTGTATTCCGTACATTCCCACTTTACGGTTCCAGCCATCGTCTGCTCAATGGCGTGTTTCACCATCAAATCCATTTCCTTGTCTTCCGGCAGGTCGAAGTATTTTGTAAAGTAATGCATTTGGCCTCTCCTTTCTGATACATCCTTTTTGTCGTAGCTTTATTTTTCTTCCCGATACTTCGGGCTTAAATACAACCCTTTAAAACGCCGGTCCAACGTATCTTCGAGCCTTCTAAACTGGAAATATGTACCGATACTTCTGCTGTATTCCTCTTTAACGGGCACATTGCCAACAAGGGTTATTTTCTCCTCAAAGGCTTCTTTTTCCCGCTTCCCGGTACACCATATTTGCTGCAGTTCTTTGTTATCTCCCTCCCATGTGGAGAGCATGAGATACTTTTGTTTCCTTATCAAGCCATTGCGAAAGCTGTTAATATCCAGCAGTTTGTCACTCATCCTGTTAAAAACTTTTACATATAGCTGGTCTACCTGTAGCTCCTCAATCTTATGAGGATGACGGCGAATGCCAACGACGTGGAAGTAAGCATACTTTCCGTATACAGGGAATGCCAGTACATCTCCTTGTTCCCATGGGCATCGATACACAAAAACGCTCTTTCTTTTTCTTGGCTTGTGGTTTGCAGATTCCAGTCTCTCCAGCAGTAACATCAACTCCTTCTGCCGCTTTTCACAGTTTCTTTCGCTGAAAAAGAGCGTTGCGTCGGAGTGATTGTGAATAATCTCTGTCGCCTTCTCTTTAATCTTGTTGTTCAGTACCCCATATTCCCATTCAACACAGGCCAGCGCGCTCCAAAAGGCACAGGCCTCCTCGTCGTCATCAAGAGGCTGATAAGACAATATGTAGTCATGGATTTCATCCATGGATTTTCCAAGCCCATAGAGGTCGGTGAAATCACCTTTCACATCCATAGCCATGTCATTTCCAAAAATCTTCGTGCTGGTTGCCGACATCTCATTCTCCTAACACGTATTCTGCATTATTCTTGTTCAGCTTTTTCTTGGCCAGCATTTTTAAGAAATCCTTTTCAAGTTCTGTCGGGTTTTCTCCCACCATTCTATCCCTAATCTTTAACAGTTCCGGTGGAATACTTTTCGCAAACTTACTTTCTGCGCTTCTAAAATACTGCGTCCCCAACCGCTCTCTGTATAGGTTTTCCATATGTCGGAGCGAAGCATCCGTTACGTCAATGTTGTGCCCTGTCCATGTTAAAAGTCCATTGTAAAACGGCTCCGTCTTAACCCACCCGCAGTTGATAATATTACTCATGCCGATATAATCCACATACTCAAACCCATAGTAATTCAACCAATATACTCCCGGAATGGCCGCCCAAACTGCGCCCCCCTGCCTAAAGAAACCAGCCTGACTTCCCACATATGCGTGGACAGGTGAAAAGAATGTAATCAATTCCTTGAACAGCGTGGTCATTGTCTCTTGGTTTTTTAGGAATGTTCCCTTATGCATATCTATAGTAATGTTGCTTATGCAATCTGCATCATCACAGGTCTCCCAACTTACATGAAGGTTTACTCGCGGCTTGGTGCAACGCGCAAAAAAGATATTTCTCTTTGGACTGACTCTGCTTCCACTGACCCATAGTTCTGCTGCTTGCTCTTTAGAAAACGGAACATTTACCGGCTCGATTTTATTGTAAAATTCAAGTCTTATTCCTGCACGCTCCATCGCAGAAAAAACCATATTGGCTGCTTCTGGCGTGTGAACAATCTGATGGCGTGTAGCCAGGGAAATATCTATCATGTTTTTTCCCAAGGAGTTGGTATTTGTCATCTCCAACGCCCCCCTGCATAAAGTAACTTTTCAATAATATTATACCATTTTTTCTTTTTTGTCCATTGAAACCGTATAGAATCCGTGTCCGTTACACCACTCATGCGTTGAAAGATTTAAGCCGGTATGATAAAATCAATCCGTCTATCACGAACATACAGGAGGCCTCCATGATAGAGATTGTTTTCAGTGAGAGCGCAAAGGGCAGCCTTAAAGTGGCAAAGTCTTTCAACGGCAGGAAACCTGCGACAGCAGCCGTCGGCGTCATTCTGGGCGATACAGATGACCCTTCCAAAGCAATGACGGCAGAGGAAATCGAAGCTGCGAAGCTGGAGTTTCTGGAACGCCATAACCGGGCATGGGAAGAAGCCGTCACTATGGATGGCGGCCCGGACGATGTGTTCAGCTTCTCCCTATGCCTTAGCGTGGGTGATATCTCCAATGCTGGCATTGAAAGCCGGGTGGATACGCTGGCCGAATTGTTAAACGTATGGTCTCCCAATAAGGGAAAGGCACAGGCTGCCGAACAGCTTGCCAGAGATAAGGCGGATTTTGAGACCGTACTGGAGCGCGCAATCGGAAAGCGGGAATCTATCCGCATTTGGTACAGCGACAGTCCCGATGAACTCTGCGGCCTGCACTGGTTCATGTACCAGCTGCGCCAGCAGGAGCAGTGTAACGGAGCGGTCTTCCTGGTCAAGCTGCCGGATTGGGAATATAACGAACAGAACGATGTTGTCCAGCACATGACTTGGGGCGAGGTCGCACCGCAGGAGTTTGGCAAATACACACGTCTTGCACAGCCGGTCCTTCCTCCACTGGAGGGAGCTTTTGCATTCCGCTGGCGGGAGCTTATGACGGAAAACGCTCCACTACGCGCTGTGGTCAACGGTCGTCTTCGGAGTATGCCGGCAAACATCTATGACAGCTTCATTGAGACAGAGATTGCGCGGATGGACGATACCTTTAACGAAGCCATCCTCATCGGCAATATTCTGGGGCGGCACCAGCTCTGCATCGGCGACTGCCAGATAGCTCTACGCATTGAGGAGATGATTCGTGCCGGCAAACTATCCGTCGTTACGCCTGCCGCAGACGGTGACCCTATCTACCGTCGCATTTTGAGAAAGGGTACACCTCATGTCTGAGACGTACAAGTTTGAATATATCAAAGAACAGTTTGCGGCCTTGATAGCTGTCGACTGTGAGCCGGAGCTTACTATAACATTGAACGGCCAAAACTATATGGTCATCGGTTATGAGGACCATGTTTCCATCCAGCGGCTCGGTGATGCCCATCCCGTGGAAATTGCCTTTTCCTCACTGGATGCTTTGTATGAAGCGGAGACGGTTGACGGCATCTGCTTGAAGCGGGATTGGGACAGGATTTCATCCATGCACAGCCATGAGTTCGACCAAATCGACGTATTGACAGAAATACATAAGCTAAAACAAGATTCCGCACATTGAGGAAAAATAGAATGAGGTATCTACATGTTCCAAGGTTTTGATTTTCTATCCGGCGAAGTAACTTGGCAGGACAACTGCCAACAGGAAGATATGCTTCAAGTCAAATACCCGAACAACTACATTTTGGATGTCAGTTGGGTTGAAGGAACGGGTCAATACATTATTCGTATCATCCGTGACTTTGAATGGAGAGTGCCTGTTGCCGAGTACGTCGCAAATACAGAAGATGGAATGAAGGCATTTCTAAACACCGCTATACAGAGAATTGAAAAGGAGTCGCATATTAAGCCATATTACGGTGCCCTTTGGAAGACAGATGAGTACCATGATGAAGACGCAGAGGTGTCAAATTAGACATCCCTGCGTTTTCCATCTTCGCCTTTCCCTTCTGCCATACTGGAGAGGAAAGCGAGGTGTCTCCTATATGCGGGATTTTATCCGAAAACCGGGCAACTGGGTCGGTCTTTGCATCGCCCTCACCTTTCTCTTTGCCCTTCTCTATTCCTTTATCTCCGCATCCAATGCCAACCTGCCTTCCTATGTCGCTCCGGAACAGCTGCCAGCAGAAGAAGACCCGAAACCTGTCTCCATCGACACCGTAGAGTACACAGCCACAGAAATACCGCTGAATATGCAGGTTCCGGCAGATTGGAGGCAGATAACCAAAGGCGGAAACACGACCTTCATCAACCCTGTGGATGGTGCCTCCATCAGCTTTGACATCGGAGCCTATGTTCCCGGCGCCAATATGGTGACGGAGGCTGTGGCCAATGAGGATATTACGAGGGCAGGCGGCTCCTTGGTGGGATTCACAGCCGAGAGCAACAGCAGCTACATGGTAGTCTATGAACTGGGTAGCGCTGTGTATCTTGAGTACAGCACATGGAACCTGACCACCTTCGTTCGGGTCACATTCCAGATGCCTCAGGAGCGTTATGACCACTATTACGATATCGCCATACTTCTCTTTGACAGCTTTACATGGGAAAAGGCACAGCCAATCCCAGATGGCTTCTCATTGTTCTACAGTGCCTACGGGAACTTCGAGTTTGGTGTACCGGACGGCTGGACCGCGGTTATTGAAGACGGCGCCTATATTGCAAGCGCTCCCTCCGACTCCCGCCTGACAGTCACGGTCACACCGTCGGAAGCGGATTTGTCGGCACTGTCGCAACTGGACTACATTGCCGCCGCGTCGCAGGGAAAACAGGATTACTTATTATCGTCCTACTCCAATACAGGCACATCCCTTGCAGCGGAGGCTTCTTATTCCATGGGCGGAGCCGCTTGGTACACCAGCAATCAGCTGCTGGCGGACAATGGCTATCTCTACGAAGTGACCTTTGACTGCGCTATGGAAAACTACGACGCGGATGCCGGGGCCTTTATGACGACATTGGCTCTGTTCCGGGTATTTGATTGAACATGGAAAGAGCAGCTGGAAAAAACCAGCTGCTCTTTGTCGCTTGCTTAATTCTCATGCACATGAATGCTTTCGGCAATCTGCGTTAATCCAACGGGGCGGCCGTTGTCATCATACACCAGCTCCCAGCACATCTGCTCCTCCGCCCAAGGCGCCATGGTATAGAGATGGATGCCGTTGGTGGCAAGGTCGTGCAGATTTTCGGTCTCCGCGTCCCTCTCCAATATCCAGGAGTCTCCGGTGGACACTTCTGCACACAGGACTTCACCGTCCTTTACCGCGAACTTATATTCTGCTGTGCCTCCATAATAGTTTTCAACGGGAAGGGTCACTACTTCCGTTCTGCCGTCTGGGTAGACCACTGCGCTCTGCTGATATTCCGCCGACTCATAGCCATCCAAGGTTCCTATACGCAACCAATGTGCGCCATCATGATAACTGGGGGTATGAATCGGCCCCACGAACATGCCCTCTGACAGCAGGTTCTGGCCATTCTCGGTGAGCAGGCAACGTGTTTTGTGCTCATTTACCGGCACCAGTTCAATATGCCGGTCTCCGACGAAGAAGTTGAGGCGGCTCCAATAGGTATGCTTCGACACATCGTTCGGCGTGGGTTCCATTACGGTCTCCAGTAACTCTCCGGTTTTCCCGTCAATCATCACCTCGTAGACGATATCTGTATCCTTGTTGTAGTGGGTCACGACCACATTCCCATCACCCGGCAGCACAAAGCGGATGTGGGTGGTGTCCTGCCGGCTGGCTGTATAGAGTTT
>JAFQBW010000040.1 GCA_017399555.1 Methanocorpusculum sp. | reverse complement strand
TTTCTCTTGTTGTTATCTTTTCTCTTCAAAACTATAAAAACAGAGAACACGAGGTTGTGTGCTGCATACATACATACAAACCGCTTTCGGGACACTTTTTTATTTCTTATTAAATAATTTTCAACACCAAAACACCGGAAATCAAAATCCGCGAGCTGTCCCGTACAGCAAAAAACAAAACAACACCCAAACATCAGCCGAAATCCTCTGCGCACAACGCAGAACGTCCCAATCAGCAAACCGACGCGTATACCGCCGTATACAAAAATCCACCGGAAAATAAACCGCAGAACAGCAAACCAAGCCGCAAACTCCCGGCAAACAAAAAAGAACCGTATACAAAAAAACGCCCAAAAACGCCCTCTTTTCAAAATCGTATACGATTGGTATACGGACGTTTATCCCGCAACCCGCAAATCTATCTATCGTGATATCATGACACGAATCACAACACTCTCCATCCCCAAAAAGGACGAAGGAGCATGGAACATCTGGTCTGCCCATCCGGCAAACCGGAAAACATCAGCCGCACTCATGCGCCTGATTCGAAAAGACCTGAGAGAACACCCGGAGAAGTATGCCGACACGATTTAACATCTACTTCAACGAAGAGGAAGAACCGCTCCTCGAAGAAGCAAAACGCCGAATCGACAACCTAAGCGAGTTCTTCAAAAACATCCTGAGAGAACACCTGCAAATCGCAAAAAACGTACCGGAAACACCAACAGAAGTACAAAGACCGGATGCAGGCGTCATCTTCCAGAAAAAATTCGCCGACTTTGAGACCGAAGCCGACGTCAGAAACGTATTCGAAGACCGTATCGGAGCAGAACAGGCACTCAAAAACCGGCTCGCAGAACTCAAACGAGCCTGCCCGCAAGAGTTTCCAACCATCAAAGAACTCTTCCATGCCAGATACCCCCGGTACGCAAAAATCACTGATGAACTATGAAACACAACACAAACAAAAAAGAGGCGGGAGCACACCTGACGACCAAATCAAACGCGGCTCTTCCAACCTCATTACCTGTATCAACCGCGAACACCAAAATCCTTTCCCTGTGGAGGTCACCATGAGACTTTCTGTCGACCCGAACATCATCGCCGACGATGCAGTCTTAGACGTCATCTTCGAATCACACTTCGAAGACCACATCGGCATGATTTGCGAATCCGCGGCAAAAGCTGTCTGCCGTGCGCTCGTGCTCGCCGCAGATCATACCGGAATCCCCGCAGACATCCTCTTCAACACCGCACTTGACCTCAAAATGCGGTTCAAAATGCCTGCCGCAGACGACCTCGAAGACTTCCTGGAGGAAGAAGAATGAGCAAAACAGACAACCTCATCCGGGCAACAGATTTTGCAATCTTCCTCAAAGGAGCACGGGGAGAATGGATTCCCTACCCGGAATCCGGCAAAATCTACTCAACCGTCACGCAGGACTTTGTCCAGACCGCTGACACCAACGGATATCAGAGCATCGCCTTCACGTTAACCCACGGCGGAAGATGCTACAGAAGCCGCGTCTCACTCCATCGGGCGCTGTGGGTGCTCTGCCGCGGAATCCCGCTCTCGCTGAAAGCCGAAGTTGACCACATCGACGGAAACCGGGCAAATAATGTCATCGGCAACCTGCGCCTGATTTCCAACGCGGAAAACGTACCGCATAAACTCACCTTCGAAGCAGCCGAGGAAATCAGAAGACGCCATGCGGAAGGGGAAAGCCAGACCGGGCTTGCAAAGGAGTTCGGCGTCTCCCGCAGTTCTGTCCGAAAGGTTCTCCGCCGTGAAACCTTCCGCAGTCCGCCGGAGAAGATGCCGGTGTGGAGGCACTTCTAATGCCGTCCAAAGAAGAAATCTGGCAGGCGATTCTCGCCTCCTTTCCCGAGCCGGATGATGCAGACGCCTATGTGCCTGCTCTCTACTACTCGCAGATGGCTGACGCACTTGCGGCGCTTGCGAAGGTGTACAAAGAGGCATTCGCTGACGCGGCATACCGCATCAGAAAGGAGGGAATCACTTCTGCGGTGTATGGGCTGGTGGAACACTTCCGCGAGAGCCGCAAAGTCAATGTCGCCCTTGTCCGCGAAGACCACCCCGACCTCTACGCAGCGCTCGTTCATCTGGATGCCCGGACAGTACAGAGTATCCTGGGGGCAGGGACGCTCTTTTGGCAGTGTGCTGATGTGGAAGGCGAAGAAGCGCTGCTCGATAGGGCAGTGATTACGGTCAAAGCCTTAGAAGACGAAATCGGCGAAGAGTATGCTGCTCCCTACATGGTAACCAATCGAACCTTCGACCGCTTCGAGGTGGTGCAGAGATGAAGACCTGGAAGGACATCGAAGAGCTTGCCGAAAAAGCGGCGCTCGAAGCACTCATCGAAGAGATGATGACGCCGATCAGAATCGCCCGGCATCTTGGATGTTCCAGAGAATCTGTCAAACATGCGATGAAATATCATGGGCTGAAAACAAAGAAGTTCCACATCGAAGAGGACATGAAACGTAGGCTCTTCCTCTAAACTGAACCCCGCCATACATCCTTATCTCGCAGTACGAACAACAGTATAGTAGAGAAGAGAGAGCAGACAAAAAGGCAACTGCTCTCTCTAATTCCGCTTTTTTGTCTGCCTCCTTCTTAAACCAAAAAAGGAGAAAAACCAAAATGGCAGACTTTATTGAAACCTCTAAATCCAGAAACGCCAAGAGAACCTACGACAAAATCGCAGACGCAGACACCTTCGAATCCGTTGTTGCTGCATTCAAAGCAGACAGCACCATGGGACTGACCAGAAAGGAAGCAGGTGCTGAGACCTACAAGACCAGAATCGACTACTTCGATGTAGCAGG
>JAFQBW010000039.1 GCA_017399555.1 Methanocorpusculum sp. | reverse complement strand
CCGAAACCGCCGCAGGAGTCGGGGGCAGTTCCTCCCGCGACGAAAGCGAAGACACCTGGAGCGCCAAGTTCTCCTGCTCTCTTGGAGAAGACACCTTCACCGTCACCATCACCAGAGAGTACATGCTCATCAACGGCTTCGAAGAGGACGCAACGCTTGCCGCAGTCGAGATCTGGGCGGACACTATTCCGGCGCTTGGCGGAGAGTCTGCTTAATCTCCTCTCCCACCCCCTAATCCGTCGGGCACTATACTATCTGCTATGGGTATGCCTCATTGTAGAGGAATACCTCATCAGAATACTCTTAGAAGAATAAAAAAACAGAAACCAGTGGCTAAGCCCTGCGGCTTAGCCTCAGGGTTACTGCATTGTCTTTAACAGATACAGAACTTTACAGCAGTGTTCCGCAAGCGAGGTAAACAGATATGCCTCATCCAGCGACTTTCCCGCGGCAAACGTGCCGTGGCCTTTGGCGATGACAACCTTCGAGGTGCAGAGCGCATCAGCTACCGCGTCGGCTAATGCCTGCGAGCCGCAGGCACCTTCCACCACCGGAATCTCCGAGGCGAACAGCTGTCCCTCGCTGTCAACGGTCCGGATGGTATCATAGAGAAGCGAAAGCGCTACGGCATGCTGGGGATGGGCATGCACGACCGCCTCGTGCTCCGTTGCATTGTAAACCGCAGTATGTACCCGCCATTCACTGGAAGCCCCGGGCGTCATTCTCCCGTTTCTCGGCATTAAGACCAGCTCTGCCGGCTCTGCATCGAGATACGAACCGGTGCGGGTAATGAAATACCCTTCCGGCGTGAGTCTGCTCATATTGCCGAAGTTGCCGCCGACCAGGTGCTCGGAAAACAGCCGGCGTCCAATACGGGTAAACTCTGCCTGCGTCTCAGAGTTCATGGTTTAACAGGCGGACGAGGATTGCCTTCTGGGCGTGCAGTCTGTTCTCTGCCTGATCCCAGACACCGCTCTGCAGTGAGTCGATAACATCATCCGTAATCTCCTCGCCTCTGTGTGCCGGCAGACAGTGGAGAACCAGCGCATCGTCGGCAGCTTTCTTCAGCAGGTCCATGTTTAACTGGTAGCCGACAAAGTCCTTCAGCTTCTCATCCTTGATGTCCTCTTCACCCATGGAAATCCAGGTGTCAGTGTAGATTGCGTGGGAATCGCTGACCGCATCAACCGGGTCATCGTAGAACACGACCTTTCCGCCGTTCTCTTTTGCAAAGGAAACCGCCTCCGGGTCCGGCTCGTATCCTTTCGGCGTGCTGACCGCGATTTCCATGCCGGTCTGCACCGAGGCCATGATAAGAGAGTTTGCCACATTGTTTCCGTCGCCAATCCAGGCAATGCGAAGACCGTCTAACTCGCCGAACTTCTCCTTCAGCGTTAACGAGTCAGCCATAATCTGGCACGGGTGTTCCTTGTCGGATAATGCGTTGATAACCGGAATGCTGGCGTATTTTGCAAACTCGGTAATCGTCTCATGCTTATAGGTACGCATGATAACACCCTGCAGGAAACGAGACATTACTCGTGCTGTATCCGGCACCGTCTCTCCGCGGCCGAGCTGGGTGTCTTTGGAGTTTAAGTAGAGAGCGTAACCTCCAAGCTCGTGCATTCCCACATCGAAGGAGATACGGGTTCTGGTGGATGCCTTCTCGAAAATCATACCGAGGTTCTTTCCGGCAAGATATGGATGCGGAACACCTGCGGAGCGCTGGCGTTTCATCCGGGCGGCGAGGGTTAAGATATCATCGTATGCCTCAGGGGTGAGGTCAGAGATAGAGAGAAAATCCTTCATGCTTATTTCCTCAGCTCATCCATGTGGGCAATGCGTTTTGCAAAGAGTGCGGCAGTTCCAATATCGCTTCTGTAGCGGACGTTTCCGCTGACATTCTTACATGCGGCCTCTGCATACCTCTCCGCCTCCTCGAGAGAATCGCCGACACCGACATATGCCATTGTGCGGGAGGTGATGGTCTCTAAAACACCGTTGTTCTCCACAACGTTTGCATAGTAGAGAACAGTATTGTCTGCGGCTCCGGTGGTTATCGGGTCTCCGGCGTGCGGTGCATCCGGGTATCCGGTCGGGACAAGATACTTGCAGACGGTTGCCTTCTTTGCGAAGGAGACGTCCTCTGCCGCAAGACAGCCTTCTGCAATGTGCTCGGCGATAACGGCAAAGTCAGCGTCGAGAAGGGTTAAGACATTCATTGCCTCCGGGTCGCCGAAGCGTGCGTTGAACTCGATAACCTTCGGGCCGTCTCTGGTGTTCATGAACTGACCGTAGAGAATTCCCTGGTACGGGCATCCCTCAGCGGCAAGGGCTGCAACGGTCTCTTTCATGATGGTGAATGCCGCGTCATAGTCTGCGTCGGAGACGAACGGGAACTTGTGGGTCTCAAGAGAGTACGAACCCATTCCGCCGGTGTTTGGTCCGACATCGCCTTCGAATGCACGCTTGTGGTCCTGCACAAGAGGCATTGGAACAAGAGTCTTTCCGTCGGTGAAGGCCATTAAGGTGAACTCTTCGCCGAGCAGGCGCTCTTCTAAGATGATTTCCTGGTCCTTGAGGGTTAAGGCATATTCAACAGCGCCATCCCGGTCCACCTGTTCACCCATGACTTTGACGCCTTTGCCGCCGGTAAGTCCGGTTGGTTTTACGGCAAGCTCTCCTTCATAGGAGCGGATATATTCTGCCGCCTCTTCCGGGGTTTTACAAATCTTATAGCCCGGGCATCCGGCAATGCCGTGCTTCTGCATCAGTTCACGGCAGAATCCCTTGTCGGTCTCGATTCTTGCTGCATCCTTCTTTGGTCCCACACATCCAATGCCTGCTTTTGCAAGAGCATCTGCAAGACCTGCCTGCAGCGGTGCTTCAGGTCCAATTACTGCGTATTTGATATTGTGCTGTTTTGCGAAGTCAACAACTGCTTCCACATCGGTTTCTGCGTGGAGGAAAACCTCACGGGCAAGTTTTGCGATTCCCGGGTTCTTCTTTCCCATTACACTGTAGAGTTCAACATCGCTGTTTCTACACAGTGCTGCACAGATTGCATGTTCTCGTCCGCCGCCTCCGGCAACAAGGATTTTCATATCCCTATATGTTGGCCTTACTATGTCAAAAATGTTTACCGAATAGGATTCAAAAAAAAGAAAACCGGAAGCCGGTTTTTATGATTAGTGTTCTGCCGGAATTGCGTCAGCGTGGGTTTCTGCGGAAATCGGTGCGTTCTTGACCGGCATGGTTGCCTTCATCTGCGCAACAATTTCACTTCCCAGAGTTAAGAGGGCAACTCTGTGGACGTTCTTGTTTTTGTGGATGTGTATTGGAGAGATGGATAATGCATCGTATTCATCAGTTGGGACGGTATTGCCGGAGACAGATTCATAGTATTTTTTAATCTGTACCATGAGCATGTGTAGGTGGAGGAGTTCTTCTTTCTGCATGATTACACCTGAGTATTGTGATGGTGATAGTTCTTATACATGTCAGCGCGGGTTTGTGATATACCTAACTCGGTATGTTTATATCTGAGTTGTGATTTTCCCTGTGATTTTTTCCCGGGAAAACCCGAATGTTCCCATTTGCAGACGGATTCTGATTTGCGGCAATATTCTGGCGATTTTTCGATTGCGCGTCTCAATCCTATATTGTATATTTAAATACAATGAGTGCTATTTTTCTGTATGGACAGAGGACGGGTTTTCGGGGCTGTTTTCGGCGCGGCCGCGGCAGATGCAGTCGGTGCATCGTTTGAAGGACTGATGCCGGATGATTCCCGCATCCCGGAGATGACCGGAGGCGGACAGTTTTCCCTTGCCGCAGGGGAAGTGACGGACGATACGCTGATGATGCTGGTCCTCCTGGAGACCTATGCGGATGCCGGGTATTATTCCCGCGAGCTGTTTTTTTCAAAGATGATTCAGACAATCCGGGCCCGTCCAAAGACCTTCGGCAACACTACCCGCACCCTTGCATCGCTGGCGGAGCAGGGATGCTCCCTGACCGAAGCCGCAAAAATTACCGACCGGCTTTTTGGAAGCAGAACAAACGGCAGTGCAATGCGGACGCTTCCAATAGGTCTGACAGCAGTCTCAGCAGAGGCCGCGGCAGCAGAAGGAAGAAGGGTTTCTGCGTTTACCCATATCGACTGTGAGGCGCAGGATGCCTGTGCGGCAGTCTCTTCTGCGGTGTATTCACTCCTGCATGGAGCATCGAAGGAAGAGGTGCTTTCTGCCGTCCCGGAAAAGTATCTGAACGGGGAACTCTATCCGTCGGTGGATGCACTGGAAGCAACCCGCTGTGCCTTCTGTATTTTCCGCGATGCGGAAAGCTATACTGACGCAGTGTCCCGCGCCTGCCGGCTTGGCGGAGATACTGATACGATAGGCGCTATTTCCGGCGGGATGTGCGGAGCGCTCTACGGAATAGAGGCCGTACCAAAGCAGTGGATAGACCTGCTGGATGTAAAGGAACGGCTGACGCTCGCAGTGGAGCAGGTTCTGAAACGGTCCGCTGGAAATGAGTAAATATAATTCATTTAATTTATTTTACTAGTTTTCCATACATATTTATCTAAATCCGACAAACAACATAGTATGAGAAAAACAGCAGTTATCCTCTGCCTGTTCCTTGCCGCAGTCATCCTCTGCGGAACAGCCGCAGCAGAAGACCGAGTCTTTACTGACAGTTTAGGCCGTGAGGTCCTTCTCCCGGCAGAAGTAACCAACGTCGCACCATCCGGCTCTCTTGCCCAGATTGTGCTCTACTCCTTCGGTGAAGAAAACTTCGTTACCATCTCCAGTGCCTTAAAGGAAGGCGAACGCCACTTCCTTGCAGACCGCTTAGATAATCTGCCGGTCACCGGAAGCATGTTCGGCTCCAAAGCCACGATGAACCCGGAGGAAATCATCGCCATGGACAAAAAGGTCGGAATCGACGTCATCATTGATGTAGGAGAACCGAAGAAGAACATGGCAGAACAGATGGACGATATCCAGGAAAAAACGTCAGTTCCGTTTGTCTTCATCACCCAGAGCACGTTAGACAGTATCGCTGACTCCTACCGCACCTTAGGCGAGATGCTTGGACAGGAAGAGCGCGGAGAAGAACTCGCTGAGTATCTCGGCGGCATTGTCTCGATGTATGAAGAGAACATGGAAAAAATCGGCGATGACAAAGTGTCTGCCATCTATGTCACCAAGATTGACGGAAATGCCGTAAACCTCTTAGGCCACAACTCCTACCATGCAGAAATCTTAGACGGCATCGCAGACAATATCGCACCGGAGGCTGTTGCCGGAAGCGGTCTCGGCGACCAGTACACAATGGAAGATATCTTCCAGATGAACCCGGACTACATTATTGTTTCCGGTTCCGGTCTCTTTGACCATGACTACTACAACGAAATCATGGGAAGCGAGATGTGGGCAGCCCTTCCAGCCGTACAGGAAGGAAGAGTTATCGAATCTCCGGCAGATGCCCCCTGGGCATGGATGGGCAACCCGCCGGCATCCCACCGGTTAATCTCCATCCTCTGGCTTGGAAACATCTTCTACCCGGATGTCTTTGACTATGACCTGGAAGAGAAGGTAAAGGAGTTCTATGCCATGTTCTACAACTATGAGTTATCTAACGAAGAGTATGCAGAGATGCTGAAGTACTCCACCGGAAACGCGGAACAGACCGCATCCAGTCCGGCACCAGTCCTTGGAGTCCTTGCCGGTCTTGGTGCTGCCTTCCTGCTTCGCCGGAGATAAGAATCATATTGCAAAACGGCGAATAGAAGATAATGACAACCTCATCCGGCATCAGGGCAGTTATCTTTGATATGGATAACACCCTGCATAATCTGCATGCGGCAGCACAGGCCGCGGCAGATGCGGTTTCCCTGTTCTGCGGGACGGAGTTTACGCTCCATTTTACCCCGCTGAACCGTGACCGCCCCTCTCTTCCGGGTGAGTTCAAAGACTTTTTTGGCGATGAGAAAACCGCATCGCAGGCATTTTCCCTCTACTATATGCTGGAACTGCAGTGTCTTCGCGAGTTTGACGGGATGCGGGAGGTGCTGCAGAGTCTCAAAGATGCGGGAATCCGCCTCGTGGTTCTTTCCAACTCGGACGGGCATTCGGTCTATCCAAGGCTTTCTCTGATGGGGCTTGACGGATTTTTCGATGCGGTGTTTGTCCGGGAGTCGTTTGCGGAGATTAAGCCGTCGCCTGCGGTGTTTTCGCATGTTCTGGATTTTCTGAAAATGGATGCCGCCGAGGTTTTGATGGTTGGAGACAGCAGGAAAAAGGATGTTGCGGCCGCCCGTGCCTGCGGCATTTCCGCGATGCATGCGTGGTATGGTTCGTGGGAAGATAAAGACAAGCTCTGCGCGGCAGAAATCCCGGAAGATATTCTGTCCCGGGTATTGTAAACCGCGTACGGGAAAAAAGGGATTACTGGTTGGACCAGAGTCCGTGTTTATTGCAGTATTCGTATGCCTTTCCGCCTTTTGCTTCGGTCTTGATAATCATTTCCGGAGCCTCTCCCGGCTGTAAGAACTTGCGGTAGGTGATGCCGTCATCAGCAACGAAGGTAATCCACTGGATGTAGTGATCTGCGTCCATTGGGTGAGTGACAGAGCCGACGGTAATCTTGAATCCGTCTGCGGTCTTCTCGACTGCCGGGACGTGCTTTTCGACTGCTGCGTCAACGGTGTTCGGGACAAGCTCAGTCATTGGTGCTCCGCAGCACTCGATTTCCGGTGCGGCTGCGTTTAAAACAAAGACGATGTTTCCGCATGCGTCGCACTTGTATGCTTTGTGTGCTTTTGCCATACCTTACTTTATGGAAGAGGCGGGATAAATAGATTCGTATCAGGGTAAGTGAAGTGTTTTCGGTATTGATGATGGAGTAAAAGAGAGATGAATATGTTTTCAATCTGTCCTATACAAGATGAAATATCTTCTCCAAGGTTATGGTGACAAAAGGCACTTATTCAAAAAAAGAGGCGGTGAGAATATCTATTACTCATCCGTCCGCGAGATATCACGGATGCGTTCTACCCCGCCTACGGACTCAATCACTGCGGCAACTTTTTCCGGCACATACTGCTTCCAGTCGCCGCCTTCCAGCATCTTCTGCCGGATCGCTGTTCCGGAAAGCTCCTGGCGCTGATACATGGGCGGCGACTCAACGCGGAATCCTGCTTCCGTAAACAGCCGGATGACCAGCGGGTTTGAGGTATAGACCACATCAAACGGCGGGACCATAGAGACAACATGGGCTACCCACAAGGCGTTTCGCTTGATATCCTCGAGCGGGATGATATAGACCGGAATCTTTGCGTCCGCTAAAACCCGCTGAATCATCAGCACCCGCTCGCCTGCCGTAAACGGATGGCGGATGTCATGGCTCATCTGGGCACTGCCAATACCAATAATTAACTCATCGACCTCATCGCAGAGGAGGTCAATTACTGCCTTGTGTCCGTTGTGGAACGGCTGAAACCGTCCGACATAGAGTCCGCGTTTCATTTTCTGCCCTCCGCAATTAACGCCGCCGTCCGTGCCGCAAATGCGCCGGCGGTAAATCCTGCATCAATATTGACAACGGTAATCACCGCACAGGACTGCAGCATGGAAGCAAGCGCCGCCTGCCCCTGGCCCATGTAGCCGTAGCCGGTGGAAACCGGAACGCCGACAACCGGCCGGTCAACAAGTCCTGCAACAACCGAAGGCAGGGTTCCTTCGCGTCCGGCACAGACCACATACACATCCGCACCGGATACTTTTTCGAGTGCCGGAAACAGCCGGTGAATGCCGGCAACGCCGACATCATAGGCGGTTACAACCTCTGCTCCCATCTCCTCAGCGATAGCCCGTGCTTCCTCTGCCACGCGGATATCAGACGTTCCGGCGGTCAGAATGGCAACCTTCCCGCCGGACGGGGCAGGCATGGTGCCGTCGGTGAGAATCAGAATATTTCCTGCCTCGCGAAACTCTGCGGTAACGCCTGCGGGAAGAGCGGCACAGACCGCTTCGGTCTGCTCGCGGGAAATTCTGGATGCAACACAGCGTCCGGCAGCGCCGACAAAATTGTGCATAATCTGCACCAGAGACTCAGTGTCCTTTCCTTCGGCAAGCACAATCTCCGGCATACCGCACCGGGAAGCCCGCTCCAAATCCAGATTTGCCACGTCTCCTACCTTCGAGACCGCCGGCTTTGCAAGCAGAGCTTCGGCTTCGGAAACACTCATCGTGCCGTCCTGCACGGCCTGGAGAATGCGGATTTTATCCATACTTATTCCTTTAAAGCTTCGTCAAGCGCTTTGGTCTTCTCGCTCTTGTGGAGCTTGTCCGCCCACGGAAGTTCCCGGATAGAGGAGGAGGCTTTTGCCATCTCGAAGAACGCCTTCGCATCTGTGGTCTTTCCCATCTTCAGCAGATCATAGGCAATACCTGCCCAGGCATCCGCATGCACGCTTCTGAGTTCCAGCGCCTTGCTGTAATAGTGAATCGACTCCTCGTAGAGTTCGAGGCGGGTTAAGACATCAGCCTGCATCAGCAGGAAGGCAAAGTCCTCCGGGTCGAAGGCGGCGGCCTTTGCAAACTCAGCAAGACCTTCCTCGGTCTTGTTCTGCATAACAAGCACGGCGCCAATGCGCATGTGAATCTCTGCGGTCTCCTCTAAGGCAAGCGCACTTCTGAACGCGGCCTCTGCATCAGCCCAGAGTGCCATGCGTGCTTTGGTATCTGCATAGAGCAGCCAGTCTTTGGCTGTTGGTGCTTCCTGCACAATCTTTTCGCGCAGTTCCATCTCGCGGGCAAGGGCGGCTGCGGCATCTGCCGGTCTTCCCAGTGCCTCATAGACGCGAACCATACGGTTCTGGATAGACGGATTTTCCGGGTGGTCGGATGCAAGAAGCGAGTAGAGAACCAGCGCCTCGTCAAACTTCTGCATCATACCGAGCATATCACCGACACGGATGTGACAGCGCGGGTTATCCGAAAGCGCAGAGGCTTTCTCGAAGAGCAGTTTTGCTTCTTCGAACTGGTGCAGTTCTGCTAACGCGTTTGCCAGAAGACTGATGTATTTGGGGTTCTCCGGCTCGAGATCATATGCCGCGGCATATGCATCGCCGGATTCGTAGAGTTTCTGCTGTTTGAAGAGAACATATCCAAGTTCAGCCCATGCGGATGCATCGGTTTCATTCTCTTTGAGATATTCGCGGAAGAGGTTTTCTGCGGCCTCATATTCACGGGAAGCCGCTTTTTCCTGCGCATCTTTGAGTACTGCGACAGACATTATACTGTATCATTTGTCTTGGAAGATGATTAAGGTCGCTGACTGAGTTCTTAGAGTTTTACGTATGTTCAAAAAAATCATACTAAGGGGTTTAAATGCTCCAACAACCAATTACTACTAACATATGAGCAGCCCCGCAAAAAATATGAATAAAACTGCCGGAAAGTATCACGCGGTCCGGAAGCGGAAGATGACGGTGATTCTCATTCTCGCAGCGCTTCTGGTTCTTTCCATGATTCTGGCGCTTGGAATCGGTTCGGTTTTCATCCCGCCGGGAGATGTTTTACTGGCGATTGGAAACGCACTCTTCCCCGCGCTGATTTCCGCACCAGAAGGGGCGGCTGATATTGTTCTCAACTTCCGCATGCCCAGAATCCTGCTTGCGGTACTGACCGGCGTTGCTTTAGCGGCCGCAGGCGCTGTCATGCAGGGACTGCTCAGAAACCCCCTGGTTTCCCCCTTTACGCTTGGATTATCCTCTGCCGCATCATTCGGCGCTGCCCTTATGATTGTCTTGGGACCTGCGGTGTTCGGGGCATTTTTTGCCGGCTCGGTAGTATTTCTCGGCTTTGAGTTTACGACAAAATCCCTGCTCCTGATTCTCTCCGCGTTCCTGTTCGGCTGGCTGAGTGTAATTATCGTCTATATGATTTCCCGTGTCCGCCAGACCTCGCAGGCGGTAATGGTCTTAGCCGGGGTTGTTATCGGATACCTGTTCCAGGCAGGTCTTCTGGCACTGAAGTATGTCTCAAACGATGATGCGCTTCGCGAGATTGTCACCTGGATGATGGGAGGCATGTGGGGCGCTACCTGGCAGACGGTCTGCATTTTAACGCCGGTGGTTCTGCTCTGTTTCTTCCTGATTGAACGCCGGGCATGGGATCTGAACACCTTGTCGAGCGGGGATGATGTAGCGCGGAATCTGGGAATCAATGTGGACCGGTTCAGAATTACCGGACTGCTGATTGTAAGCTTTGCCGCTTCCGCCTGCCTTGCCTTTACCGGCATTATTGGCTTTGTGGGACTCATGGCGCCGCACATCTGCCGGATGCTGATTGGCAATGACTACCGCTATCTGCTTCCGGCATCCGCTCTGATGGGAGCGCTGATTCTCCTGATTTCAGACACCGTCGCCCGTGTGATTTTAGCGCCGGTGGAGATTCCGGTCGGGGTGATTATGTATGTGCTCGGCGGTATCTTCTTCCTCTTTTTAATCACGAAAGGACACGGGAGGTATCTCTCATGAAAATCACGGTTGAGAACCTGACGCAGAAGTACGGCTCGCACACGGTTTTAGATGAGGTAAGTTTTACCACCGAGTCCGGGAAGGTAACGGCCCTTCTCGGCCCGAACGGTTCGGGAAAGTCCACGCTGATTAAGACCATCGCCGACATTCTGCCGCCGGCAGGAGGCAGGATTCTGGTAAATGACCGCGACATCGCCGAGGTTTCCAAGTCCGAGCGGGCAAAGATGATTGGCTATGTACCGCAGTATTTCCACTACACCTCCTTTACCTCCGTTCTTGATACGGTTTTAATCGGCAGACGCCCCTACATGAGCTGGTCGGTATCAGACGAGGATTTGGAAGCGGTTGATGCGGCACTTTCAACGATGCACATCGAAGACTTGGCAGACCGGTATGTCAATGAACTCTCCGGCGGTCAGCGCCAGCGGGTGTTTATTGCCCGTGCTCTCGCACAGAACCCGGAGTTTTTCCTTTTCGATGAGCCGACGAGTTCACTTGACCTGCGGCATCAGCTGGAGACGCTTTCCGTGATGCAGGATGTGGTGCACAAAAACAACTCGGGAATGATTGCCGCCCTGCATGATCTGAATCTGGCGCTTCGATACGCAGACCAGGTTGTTCTGGTAAAGGAAGGCACCATCTATGCAGACGGAAAGCCGGAGGATGTGCTGACCGCTGACGCAGTCCGCGATGTGTACGGCGTCGAGTCCGAGGTTGTGGAAAAGGAGACAGGAAGATTTATTCTGTCTTACGAACCATCATATTAGTATGAAGAAATTATTCTGGGCAGTGCTTGCCGTTGTACTGATGCTGACAACGGCAGGCTGCGTCTCCCCGGATATTGAAGGGATGGAGATTACCAATACCGACGGGACAAAGACGGTTATCCCGGAGGGAGCGGAGCGGATTGTTCTGCTGAACTCGAATGCGGGAGAGATTCTCTATCTGTTAGGAGAAGCGGACCGGGTTGTCGGCATCTCGCAGTCGATTGCCAATAATGCCGAGCAGGCAAAGATGTATCCGAATGCGCAGATTGTCGGCGCCTGGAACGAGCCGGATGTGGAGTATCTTATCTCCATGGGGGCGGATGTGGTTCTCGCATACGCCAATGCCAAGCCGAAGAACGCGGAGGTCCTTGCGGCATCCCGTATTCCGGTGGTGTACGTGGACTGTACGAAACCGGAGACGATGGTGTCCGACATCAAAGAGATGGGTAAACTGGTCGGAAAAGAAGCGCTTGCCGCAGAGATTGCAGACTTCTACACCGAAGTGATGGACGAGGTCCACGCGGCCTCCATGCTTGCCTCAACACACCACACTATCTATGCGGAAAGCTACACGGCATGGTACGGTCAGGGAACGGATACCGGTATGGGCCAGATGATTTCCTGGACGTTCGGGCAGAACATTATGCAGGATGCCGGCGCAAAGAAGCTCTCGGATGAGTGGGTGGTTACCGCAAATCCGGAGATTATCGTCAAGCTGGTAAACACTATGGACAATGCCGAAGAGGTCATGCAGGAGATTGAATCCCGCAGAGGATTTGACCGGGTGTCTGCGGTTGAGGACGGCAAAGTCTGGCTTATCAGAAATGACCTGACATACGGTCCGCGGGCATGTGCTGCGGCAGTTGCTTTGTTTGAGATGCAGTATCCGGGAATAAAGTTCGACAGAACACCGGAAGGAGTGCTTGCCGAGTTTAACGAACGCTTTGGAACGAAATTCGAGACCGAAAATATTACCTATCCTGCGCTGTAAGCAGGATGGGGCGCATATCTTTTTTTTTTTTTTTACACATTCCCCAAAAGCGGTACAAAAAGAAAAATCTCCGCTACCATTAAGGTACTGTACAACCAATACATACCCTGCAAATATCAAAGGAACAGATTATGGAAGAATATACTATAATTCAGGCACAGGCTCTCTCTGACGCAGTCTTTGAGATGTGGATTCATGCACCGCAGGTTGCAAGAAACGCAAAAGCCGGACAGTTCTGTATTATTCACCCGGACGGGGCAGGAGAACGTGTTCCTTTGACCATCTCGGGAACTGAAGGCGACAACATCAGAATCGCCTTTATGGCTATTGGAACCACCACCAAACTCCTTTCCACCTTAAAAGCAGGCGATGTTCTGCGCGATGTCGTAGGCCCTCTCGGATGTCCAAGCGAAATCGCCGAAGGAAACGAGACTGTGGTCATCGTCGGCGGAGGAGTCGGTGTTGCCTGTACACCGATTCTTGCCGAGGCGGCAAAGAAGGCCGGAAACTATGTTATTGGTATCATTGGCGCCAGAACCAAGGACCTCTTAATCTTCGAAGACGATATGAAGGAACTCTGTGACGAACTCTATGTCACAACTGATGACGGTTCCTACGGAATCAAGGGCTTTGCCAGCGGACCATTAAAAGACCTCTGCGAAAGCGGCAGAAAGATTGACAAAGTCTGGATTATTGGCCCGGGCATGATGATGAAGGTAACAAGCGAGGTTACCCGCCCATACAATATCAAGACCTTCGTCTCCTTAAACCCGGTCATGGTCGACGGAACCGGCATGTGCGGTTCCTGCCGTGTTACTGTCGGCGGCGAGATGAAGTTCGCCTGCGTTGACGGACCGGAGTTCGATGCCCACATCGTTGACTGGGACGATTTAATGGCAAGACAGCGGATGTATATGGCCGAGGAAAAACAGTCCCTCGAATATCACGAAGAACACCACGAATGCAGATGCCGGAAGGTGAACTAAATGGACAGAGCAGCAGAAGAGAGAATCCGCGACTTCAGTGAAGTTGACCTCGGATTTACCGCAGAAGAAGCAGTCGCAGAAGCACAGCGCTGTATCCAGTGCAAGAAGCCGAAGTGTGTTGAAGGATGTCCGGTTGGAATCGATATTCCGGCATTCGTTAAGGCAATCGCAGAAGAGGACTTCAAGAAGGCTGTTACCATCATCAAGCAGGACAATATGCTGCCTGCAATCTGCGGCCGTGTCTGTCCGCAGGAAACCCAGTGTCAGGGTGTCTGTATCTTAGGCAAGAAAGGAAACCCGATTTCCATCGGTCACCTGGAACGCTTCGTTGCAGATGTTGAGGAGAAACGCGAGTGCCCGATTCCGGCAGAACCGTCAGGAAAGAAGGTCGCCGTTGTCGGCTCAGGACCTGCCGGTCTTTCCGCCGCCGCAGAGCTTGCCCGCCTCGGACACGCAGTCACCGTCTTTGAATCCCTCCACGAAGCAGGAGGCGTTCTCATGTACGGTATCCCGGCATTCCGTCTTCCAAAAGACATCGTGCAGGCAGAAATTGACGCAGTCAAGCGCCTTGGTGTCGAGATTAAGACAAACCACGTTGTCGGCCGCTCTGTTCCGGTCGAAGAACTTCTCTCCTATGATGCAGTGTTCCTTGGAACCGGTGCAGGCCTTCCGTACTTTATGGGAATCGAGGGCGAGAACCTCCCGGGCATCTACTCCGCAAACGAGTTCTTAACCCGTGTCAACTTAATGGGCGCACAGAACTTCCCAATCTTTGACACCCCGGTCAAGCGCGGAAAGAAGGTCGTTGTCATTGGCGGCGGAAACGTTGCTATGGATGCAGCCCGCGTTGCAAAGCGCATGGGTTCAGACGTTACTCTCATGTACCGCAGAACCGAGGCAGACATGCCGGCACGTCTGGATGAAGTCCGCCATGCAAAAGAGGAGGGCATCACCTTCATGACCGCAACCAACCCGGTCAGATTCGTTGGTGAAAACAACGCAGTCTGCGGTGTTGAGGCAGTCAAGATGGAGATTGGAGAGCCAGGAGAGGACGGCAGAAGCTCCATTAAGGAAATCGAAGGCAGTAACTTCGTGGTCGAAGCAGACGTTGTTGTCGAAGCAATTGGCCAGGGACCAAACCCGCTTCTGCTTCGCATGATGCCGGACTTAGCCCGCAACAGAAACGGCAGTGTCACCGTAAACGAAGTCGGTCAGACCTCCATTGCCAAAGTCTATGCAGGCGGAGATGTCGCAACCGGTGCCGCCACTGTTATCTTAGCCATGGGAACTGCAAAGGATGCAGCCCGTGCAATTGATGCAAAACTGAGAGAGTAACCTCTCTCAAAAAAATATTTGAACAATCAATAACTCTTTTTTCCGGCTTTAGAAAATCAGGAGAGTATCCGCTTTAGAGAAGCGGAGACATCAGCCGCGAGACACCTTCTCTTATCCGAACCCGGACAGAACGGTTTGCATACATCTCCTGCGTAATCTCCGTACAGTTCGTCTCCAGTTCCGCTAAGAAATCAGCGCGCATCTTCTCGCAAATCTCCTGGTCATAGACAAAGGCGTTTGTCTCGAAGTTCAGCTTGAAACTGCGGATATCCCAGTTGGCGGTACCAACGGTCGCCGCTTTGCCGTCAAAGACCGAAGCCTTGCTGTGGATGAATCCGTCGTTGTAGGTGTATCCCCGAACCCCTGCCGCAAGAAGGTCTCCAATATACGAGTGATTTGCCCAATAGACAAACGGATGGTCCGGCTTGCAGGGAATAACCACCCGCACATCAACTCCGGAGCGGGCGGCAAGCAGCAGTGCGGTGTACATCGCCTCATCCGGAATAAAGTACGGCGTGTGGATGTAGATGCTCTCCTTCGCCTGCCCGATTAAACTGATGTATCCGGAGTAGATTGCGCGGTCCGGCGAGTCAGGGCCGGAGGAGGCAATCTGTACGCGGGACGTTCCGTGCTCTTCCATCAGTTCTGCCGGGAAGTACTCTCCGCTTTCGGCAGAGACAAACAGCCGCGCATCCTTTGCCGCATAGTTCCAGTCCATAACAAACCGCCGCTGGAGACTCGCGACCGCAGAACCTTCGATTCGCAGGTGCGTATCGCGCCAGTATCCCATCCCGCCTTTGCCCAGATACTCATCGCCGATGTTAAACCCGCCAATGAATCCAACTCTGCCGTCAACCACCAGAATCTTTCTATGGTTTCTGAAGTGCAGACGGGTGTTTAAGAACGGAATCTTTAACGGGAAGAAAATCCGCACGTCTCCTCCTGCACGGCAGATTGCGCCGAAGAACTTCTTCTTGTGAATCCGAAATGTTCCGGCGGCATCAAAGATTGCCCGGACCTCCACACCCTCTGCCGCTTTTTCTGCCAGAAGTGCTACAATCTTTCGTCCGAGGTCATCGTCTCTGATGATGAAGTATTCAATATGGATGTGGTGCTTTGCACTGCGGATGGCATCAAAAAGAGCGGCAAATTTCTCTTCGCCGTCGGTAAAAACCGTAATCTTGTTGTTATCGGTAAAAATTGCGTCGTCGGCATTCAGCAGCAGGGCCGCGGTCTTTTCAAACCCTTCCGCATCCAGAGTCTCTCCGTGATACTCATGCCAGCGTTCCAGCTGTTCCCGGGCGATATTTTTGTACATAATATCCGCCTCGGTCTTTTTTGAAAAGATACGCGCACCGTACAGGTGCCGCCCGAAGAACATGTAGATAATAATACCAATAATTGGGAAGACGATAAACGCCAGAACCCAGGCAAGTGCCACCGACGGATTCTTGCGTTCCAGGAAAACCACTGTAATACAAAGTGCAATATCCAGCAGAAGAAACAGCAGTGCTATTGGGATATAGGCATTGCCGAATATTGACCAGAATACTGCATCAAGCATACCTCTCTGTATGTCCCGCAGAATTATAAAACTTGATGTTCTCTTACACCATATAGATAAGAAATGGTGCAGTCATTCCGTATTTTCTTTGAACGCTGGGCACGCGGATTCCTGGTCGCGGCATTTCTTGCCGCTATCCTTGGCCTTCTTTCCCAGGTTGGAATCTTCTATGCAGTTGCTGTGATTTCCCTGCTGATTTCTTTCGCGGTCTTTTATGTGTCCCGGAAATATCCGGAGGGTAAATGAAGAAGATTACCTTCTCCCGCAATGTGTTTCTGCCGCTGACGCATGTCTGCGGAAACGCCTGCGGATACTGTTCGTTCAAAGAGCCGGTAGCAGACGGATGTGTGATGAATCCGGAAGAGGTGAAAGCAACCTTAGACCGGGGCGCGGCATTTTCCTGCACGGAGGCGCTTTTTACCTTCGGCGAGCGCCCGGAGCTGGAACGCGGATTTACCCCGCATCTGCAGAAGTTCGGCTATGATACAATTCTGGATTATTGCTATGATATGAGCCGCTATGCCCTCTCCAAAGGAATTCTTCCGCACTCGAATGTGGGAATTATCAACGAGGAGGAGATGGCACGGATGCGGACGGTTACCGCAAGCATGGGACTGATGCTTGAGACAACAGCCGACATCCCGGCACACCGCCACAGCCCGGGAAAAGATCCTGCTGTCCGCATCGAAATGATTGAGACCGCCGGAAAACTGAAGATTCCGTTCACCACCGGTCTGCTGTTAGGTATCGGTGAGACCCGCGAGGACAGAATCGAGTCCCTGCAGGTCGTATCCGATATCCAGAAACGCTACGGTCACATTCAGGAGATTATCATCCAGAACTTCTGCCCGAAGCCGGGAACAGAAATGGCGGATGTTCCGGGTGCCACACTTGATACCGTTGCAGATACTCTGCAGCTTGCAGCCGAAATTCTCCCGGACAGCATCTCGGTGCAGATTCCGCCAAACCTGGCAGACGCAGGACGCCTGTTACGCTATGGCGTGGATGATTTAGGCGGCGTCTCTCCGGTAACTATTGACTACATCAATCCGGAGCATCCCTGGCCGGCACTGGACGAACTGAAAACCATTGCTGCGGGATACGAAGTATCCGAGCGTCTCTGTGTGTATGAAAAGTACTGTACGGCAGAGTGGATTGACGAAAGCATCCTGCCCCTTGTGCTTGAGTTAAAGAAGCGCGTCTACGGAAACTGATCTTTCCTCTTTTTTTTAAACATCCGCAATCCTTTATACCTGCAGGTTAACCTATCTACTGCATGAAAAAGAAAATCCTCGGCGAATGGTATGGTACAAAATCAATCCCTTTCCTTGCCTCCGGAGAGTGCACAATCATTTTTCATGAAGACGGCAAAGCAGAGGCGGACGGAATGGTAAAGATTCTGGGAGACTCCCTGAAAATCTGTACGGATGACATCTGCTGGCGGCACGCGGAGGAAAACCGCTTTGTCGGCACGTACGGAGACTATCAGCTGGAATTTATCCTGACAAACGGAGTCATCAAAACAACCGTTAACCCGTACCGGATGGGGGCAGTAAAAAATCCGCGGTATGATATGAACATCCCGCTTGAAATGAAGCGGAGATAATATCCGGTGTCTGCGGAATACCAATCTTTTTTACCTTTCCGCGATGAGTATATTGTATGGGTTTTGATTTGTTTGCCGCCGTAATGGCGTTTCTCTCCGTAATCTCTTTTGGAGCATTCGGCGGAGCAGACGTCGGCGAAGAACTGCCGCAGATAGAAATACTCTCCGGAGTCACCGATACCAAACCGCAGACAGGACAGTCTGCAGCCATTCCGGAAATGAAACCGGGCGCTGAACTGATAACCGGGAAATGGATTGGAAAATCCAGTATTCCCTTCATGGTCTCAGTTGTTTTCTATGCGGATGCACACGCAGACGGAACGGCACAGTTCAGCGGAACGGTAACTTCTGCCATGTTTGGAAACCATGTCTTCGATACCCCGGCGAAATGGGAGTACTTAGGCGAAAACTCCTTTGACGTACTCATCGAAAGTACCCATACCCCGGTCTCCTGCAACGGAAAAACCCTTACCTTCCCGCTGAACCCCTATAAACTCGGGCTGGTGGACGCAGAGCTTGCAAATCAGGAATTTGTTATAAACCTTGAGCGTGCGGCATGATGGAATATCTCCTTCCCATACTTTCCGCGTGGTTTACGATGCTCATCATCTTAGACCCGCTTCTGTCCGTTTCGATGTTCATCAACCTGACGCAGAACCTGAACAAGGCAGAGGTCATCAAACAGGCATTTATCGCGACCGCTGTCGCCGGTCTGCTCATGCTGTCGTTCCTGTTCTTCAATGACATTGTCTTTGATTTACTGGGAATTGAACTGGAAAGCTTCAAGGTCGCAGGCGGTGTGATTTTATTCATTCTCGGTCTGCAGATTGTGCTCGGTCTTGACATCGGAGGGTCTTCTGCCGGGCACAAGAGCCTCTCAAGCCCCGACCGGGTGGGCAAGAAGGCAATGGCCGGCGTCATTATTGGAACACCTATTATGTGCGGCCCTGGAGCGATTACGACGGTGATGATTCTCGGTGCACAGGAAGGCCTGGTGATTACGCTGATTGCGGTCCTTCTCGCACTGGTGTGCATCTGGCTGATTCTGGTGTTTTCCACTGTCATTAAGAAGATTCTGGGAGAGACGGTACTTGTCATTCTCTCCAAGATTATGGGTCTGCTCTTGACAGCTATCGCTGTTCATACCATCTGGACCGGTGTTCTCGGTTTGATTGCCCTGTCGGTGATTTAATGGTGAAGTTTCCCCTCTCAACCGAACTGCTGGTCTTTGACCTCGAAGCCTATGTTCCGGAGGCGGACCGGAAGCGAAAGACCGGAGCCTCGCTTGCAGTCAATCCGTTTCGACAGGGGCACACGCTGCTTGGCGGCGTGTTTCACCTCTCCCGTCCGCGAACCGGAGAGGTGCTCACAAGTCCGGCATTTGAACACCACTGGGTCTGGGATGAAGGAGACGAGGCAGAGGTTGTCGCATCCATCTATGCGCTGTTTTCCGGCATGCGCAGGCGCTCAAGTGTAAAAAAATCCCATCAGGCAGAGTCCGTGGTCGCCGGAGTCGGTATCTCGATGTTTGATATGCCGTGTATCCTCGCCAAATGTCTGGCGCATGAGGTAGCACCGGCAGATGAAATCTATGAGACGGTCTGTAAATTCCGGGTGGTTGATTTAGCCGTTGCCGGAATAGGGTTTCTTCCCGCAAACAAACCGGTCCTCTATCCCCGAACGCATAACGCACTCGCAGATACCTTCATCCCGGAACGGGTAAAGAAACCAACCGGAAAGGTTGTCTGGGAGATGGCGGAGGAGAAAGACTATGCAGGTATTGCCGCACGCTGCGAAGGGGAGGTTAAAGAGATGGTGCTCCTTGCAGAGCGTATGCTTGCCGCAACACAGGAGATAGAATGAAAATCGCTGTAATTGAACCTATCGGGGTTGACACAAAACTGCTGGAGACATTAGCCGCCAACCTCTCGCCGGAAGTAACGCTTGTGTGCTTCGAATCGCGAACCGGTGATACTGAGGAGCTTATCAGACGCGGGAAGGATGCGGATATCATCGTGCTCGCAAATCAGCCGCTTCCCGCAGAAGCGGTTGCCGGATGGGAAAACGTGCGGATGCTTGCGGTTGCCTTTACCGGCGTTGACCATATCCCGCTTGCAGAGTGCCGGAAAAGAGATATCTGCGTCTGCAACTGTGCGGGATATTCGACAGCCGCGGTTTCCGACCTGGTCTTTGGTATGCTGATTTCCTTCTACCGGAGACTTTCTGCATGCGATAGCGCAGTGCGTGCCGGAAAGACCAAAGACGGCTTAATTGGTTTTGAGCTTGCGGGCAAAAAGTTCGGCGTGATTGGAACCGGCGCTATTGGAACGCGGGTTCTTTCAATCGCGCAGGCATTCGGCTGTGAGACCTATGCATACTCGCGGACGAAAAAAGATCTCGCCGGTGTTACCTATACGGATTTGGATACGCTGCTTTCAGCGTGTGATATCGTCTCGCTTCATGTCCCGCTGACCGAAGAAACCCGCGGGCTGATTCATGCCGGAAATATCAGTCTGATGAAGAAGAATGCGGTTCTGATAAACACTGCCCGCGGGCCGGTAGTCGATTCCGCGGCACTGACAGCCGCCCTGCAGAATCAGCAGATTGCCGGAGCGTGTATTGATGTGTTCGATACCGAGCCGCCGCTCTCAACCGACCTGCCGCTTCTGCAGGAGAGAAATCTCATTGCAGCCCCGCACGTAGGATTTGCTACAAAGGAGGCACTGCAGAAGCGGGCAGTTCTGGTGTTTGAAAATATCCAGGCGTTTCTTAACGGAACGCCGAAAAACAGAGTGTAGTCAGAATACTCTGACATTCTGGCGCATGAAGATGGAGGCAAAAAGGGTTACCATACGCTGATAGTCCTTTTTGTCTCCGAAATCCAGTGCCATAGTATACAGTTTTGCAAACTCAGACGGGAAGATAATTCTCTGATAGCCGCCGCATTCCAGCAGGAAGTTGAAGATTTCGCGGCCCACCAGTCCGTTTGCGGTCGGGAACGGGTGGACGATGAAGAAGCGGTAGAGGAAGAGAACTGCCTGTTCAAAGACGGAGTATCCGGCATCAGTCTTCTGGTAATATTCGTCCAGAATCATCTGGAGGCGGAGTTCTGCATTGCCGTCTTCGCGGAAGACGCCGGTCTCTTCCGGCAGTTCCATGAGGATGAGGCTGTGGATTTCCCGGATGAACTCAGGCGTGACTTTTTTGCCCGCGGTTTCCCGGCAGGTGCGAACCAGGCGGTAGTTCCGGGTTAATTTTCCCGAGCCTGCAGAGATGTCTTCGAGTCCGGCAGTTCCGGCGATGTATTTTGCATCATAGAGGTCTTCGTAGTCTTCTCTTTTGTCTTCCGGGATGGTGGAGACGGAGTATGCGTGGAGATAGCGGGCTTTTTCAATCTCTTTTCCTAAAAACGGCGGGATGTACTGGAAGGTGAGTTCTTCGGTTCTGAGTTCGGCATATTTGTCTGCCGCACGGGCGATAAACTCTTCGGTGTGCTGAATAACTGCGGTGTCGAATTCCGCAGGAGTGGGGGCATCTCCGGTTTTAATCAGGCGGGAGATTTTTGTTCTGCGTTTCGTGGTGGAAACCGGATAGACCAGGTAATATTTGTCTCCGCCTTTTGTGGAGCGTCGTTCTATTTTGAATTTGGTGTTCATGAGTCGGATTCTGCCGGGGACGGGCAGTTTTTTCTGCTAATTAGGTGGGTTGAGATAGGTATTATTAATTGTCACTTGAAAGAGCCGGGAAAACCGTTTGCTTCTTCTCGTACCGCGCCCAATATATATTCAATGAATAACAGCTTTGAGCGGGAGATGGTGCAGTGCATGAACCGGTTCTTTACGGAGAACCGGAAACGCGGGTTTGCCTACCGCTTAAAGCAGTCCACGTTTAATACGCAGTATGTGGATATCATTGTGGATTCAAAGGAGCCGGGATATTATCTGGCAATTGAGTGTAAGTCGCTGAAGGGAAAGCGGCTGTCTTTTTCGAGCAACTTCCACAAAGACAAGGACGGTGTCCACCAGATTGACAATATTTCGGGTTTTATCAGCTATACGGGACGCCGGGGTTTTCTGGCGGCGGAGTTTCGCGGCGGGCAGAAAAATGAAGCATATCTGATGCCGTGGGAGCTGGTTCTGGAATACTTCGACTCCGCGGCAAGTATCCCTATTGAGGCATTTCGCGAGTGTGTGGTTCTGGAACGGATTCCCGGAGGCTACCGCCTGCCTGCCGGACTGCCGGAAGAATAATTTTTTTTTTTTTTTAGAAATCGAAGAAAAGAACAACGCATTCGCTTTAGTTTAAAGAAATCAGAAAAAGAGTGCTGATATCGGGATTCGAACCCGAGTCGCTGGCGTGAAAGGCCAGCATGATTGGCCTCTACACTATATCAGCCTACATGCTTAGTTGTCTTACACAACTGCCAATAACAGTCTACTTCTGAGCATAAATACCTTGCGTTTCAAAATTGTACAAATCGCCTGCATTCAGCGTATTTTACAACAGACATACGCAACCCATACAAACGCGGGAAAATCCGGCGCGGCATGATTCATACCATGAGTTCGAATCCCCATATCAGAATACAAAACCATGAAAAAGAAACACCTGAGAAACAAACACAAAAACAGCCAAGGAAAAAATATTGATTGAGAGAATAATTCTCTCGAACTTAGATAAGCTTGGAGCGCTGAAGCTTTAAAAGGTCTTCAGTGGTGAGCTTTCCTCCGCTCTTGAAAGCGTTGAAGATAGTCTCTGCTTCCTTGCGTGCGGACTTGTTCTCTTTAACAGTCTTGACCTTCTTCTGCTTGTTGCGGACACCAGTGATAACCTTATCGTAGTCGCGGAGCTGCTTCTGGCACTCGATGAACTTCTTGTGCTCAGCATCTGCTGCTTCCTGTGCCTCGACAAACTGCTTGTGCTTTGCGTCTGCTCCCTCGCGTGACTTGTCTGCCTTTCTGTAGCACTCGACCATTAAGTCGTGGTGCTTCTGTGCAAGCTCAGCCTTCTCGGTAACTTCTGCGTGCATTGCAGATGCCTGCTTTCTGTACTCGCGTGCCTCAACTAAGCGGGTGCGAACCTCTTTGTTCTGCTCGTGCTCGACTTCCTGGTCCTTGAGTTCGGCCTTGAGCTGCTTGATCTTGTCAACAATCTCATTCTCCTTCTCCTTGGACATCTGTTCAGTCTGCTGCTTCTCCTCGAGCTGGTCAATCTGGCGCTGGATATCTTTTGCGGACGGCTTCTTCTCGTGCGGTGCTGCTGCAGCTGCTGCAGTTCCGCCCTGCTCGCCGCGGAGTGCGTCGATTTCTTCAAAGAGGGCATTTGCCTTGTCGTTTAACTCGTTTCTCTTCTCTTTCAGTGCCTGAACATCGTGGTTAGACTGGTCACGCAGCTCCTTGTTCTTCTGTGCATCCTCGACATACTGGCGGGTTGCATTGTTTAACTCGTTTCTCTCGCGAGCGAACTGGCTTGCCTGTGCGTTTAACTCGTTGCGTTTTGCTTTGTGTTCTTCAGACTGTTCAAGAAGTGTTTTTCTCTTTTCGACAAGATCTTCGGTCAACGTTCTTACCTTTCCTGAGTAGTCGTCTGAGGGTTTCCAGTGAAACGGAATTACGGCGCGGTCATCTTGAAATACAAAATACTGAATAATGAAGGAAAAACAAGTTCAACTTTTCAATACGTGTATTCAGACTCCCATACCGGTTTACCATCACGCTGGTTTTTTCCAAACCATCAGATGTACGACTTTCCTATAATTAAAGGCGGTATTAGAATTTAAATATATTGTAAAAACAGCACCCGACACCCCCCAAAACGGGGGTGGGTGTATGCGAAGCTCTTCCTTTCTTCGCATAAAGGTGGTGTCAGGGAGTGGTGTAGTCTCCCAAACTATTGTATTGTGTGAATCCTGTGTATATTGGTGTATGACTGATGTAGTGTGACTGTGTGGAACTATGGGATTAGACAATCCAGTCAAATCCGTTGTTTCCGCTGGTACGGATCGGTTCCGGATTTGCGTGAGAGGCCGGTGATGGAGAAGAATAGGACTGGACCTGCGGCTGGGATCTTCCAAGAACGCGCGGCTCAGAGCTTCCGCCGATAATCTGAGGGCTGTGGATACCGGTCATGATAGCCATAACAGAGACCTTGCCTTCAAAGTCCTTTCTGACGCGTGCGCCCCAGATAACATCTGCGTGCGGGTCAAGTTCATAGGTGAGCTGCTGGGCAATCTCTTCTGCATCGTGCAGAGTTAAGTCGTTGCCGCCGGTGATGTGAATCAGACCGCCGGTTGCACCTCTGAAATCGATGTCGAGAAGCGGGTGTGCGAGACAGTCGCGGATGACAGACTCAGCCTTGTTCTGCTGCTTGGACTCTCCAATGAGCATAACTGCAAGACCGCCCTTGCTCATAATTGCACGGACATCTGCGTAGTCGATGTTGATTAAGGACGGCTCAGTGATGGTCTCAGAGATACCCTTAACAGTCTCGGAGATAATCTGATCCATGACGGAGAATGCCTGTCCGAGCGGGAGGTTTGGAACAAAGTTCTTGAGTCTGTTGTTGTCGAGGACGATAACAGAATCTGCTGCCTGGCGCATTGCCTCAAGACCGTCTTCTGCCTTGAGCATTCTTGCACGCTCAACCTGGAACGGATAGGAAACCATTGCGATAACAATTGCTCCGTGCTCCTTTGCAATCTGTGCAACAACAGGTGCAGAGCCGGTTCCGGTTCCTCCTCCCATACCTGCAGTGACGAAGACGAGGTCAGCATCCTTTAAAAGCTCCTCTAAGGTAGGGCGGGCCATCTCGGCTGCACGGCGTCCGACATCCGGGAATCCTCCGGCACCAAGACCGCGGGTTAAGGATTTTCCAATTAAGACACGCTTGTCTGCCTGAATCATATCCAGGTGCTGCTTGTCAGTGTTGATAGCAATAGTCTCTGCTCCGCCAACCTTCATGTTGTGGAGACGGTTGATAGTGTTGTTTCCAGCACCACCGCATCCGACGATGACAATTCTCGGCTGTCCGAGCATGTCCTCATCGTCAACGATGGAGGTAGTCTGCATACCCTTTTCGAGTTCTGCGTTTTTCAGTGCTTCGTTAATAATACTCTGCATTTTTTGTACACCCCTGAATTAACAGTTGATTCCCATGTCAAAGGTAGAGATTGAGTCGCTGTCCCGTAAAATCCGGTCACTCTTTTGGGATAAGAAGTCGCGCACGGCATAACGTACTGCTTCGGAAACTGAGGGGAACTCACCAATTTCTACCAGTCTCTCCAGCATTTCAACCTGCTGCGGGGGTAAACGGATTGTAATTCGGTCCATGATATCTCCAATCTGACATGCGTCAGTCATTTGTCTGACACTTGGCTGACGCACATCAGACATTTAGCTGACATCCTGTTTTGGACAAAACATAATTGTACTTATGATATTATAAAGCTATCGCAGAAGGAATGGACCGCATCACGGGAAAATCTGAGATAACACAAGTAAGACAGAGAGGATATATGAGAGAAGAGAACCAATATATAAGCAAGCAATGCCGTCAGAATTTCCAAAGAAGGTAGTTCACGGAGGAAAGATTCAGGAGATGCGCCGCATCTTCGGAGAATCTCTCTTAGATGTGAGCGCGAGCATGAATCCGTTCGTCCCGGAATTTTCCTGCGCGTACAACCACGAAGATTTAGCAGTATATCCGGACGACTCCTACACTGCCTTAAAGGAGAAAATCTCCTCTGTGTTTGGAAGAGACACGGAAGAAATCTGTGTGGGAAACGGCTCGGCGGAGATTATCCGGGTGTTCTGCAAGGTAACCGACGGCAAGACCTGCAGAATTGATATGCCGACATTCGGCGAGTACGGACTTTCCGCCCGGCTTGCCGGAAAGACGGTTGTCCAGAACACGGATGCCGACATCCGCTTCCTCTGCAACCCGAACAATCCGACCGGCATTTTAACCCCGCGCGCTGAGATGCTGCAGTATGCAGAAGAGGCAGAGGATGCCGGCTCCCTGTTATTTGTGGACGAAGCATTCATGGAGCTTGCAGAGCGGGATGAGTCCATATCCGATATTCGCTTGGAAAATCTGTTTGTGATGCGCTCGATTACGAAATGCTTTACGGTGCCAGGAATCCGCTTCGGTTTTGCCTTCGGAGAGCCTGAGCTGATTGAGAAAATCGAGACGGCAAGAACCCCCTGGACCGTGAACGCGTTTGCAGAATGCTATGCAATGGCCGCGTTTGACCATTATGCAGAGCTGAAAGAGTCCGCGGCAAAAATTACGGAAGAGCGGAACTGGTACATGCAAGAGCTTGAAAAGCTTGGCGTCTCCTGCTATCCGTCGCAGGTAAACTACATTACTATAGACACCGGACGCGAAGCGTCTGCAGTCAGGGATGCCATGCTTTCGCACGGCATCTTAGTGCGTGACTGCACCTCGTTTACGCTTCCAACCTGTATCCGCGTGTCCGTTGAGACGCGGGAAAAGAACCACCGTGTTCTGGAGGCACTGGCTGAATGCTTGCGCTGATTCTGGCAGGCGGCGAAGGCTCGCGGCTCCGGCTCGGCGAAAAGGCACTGGTAACCGTTGCCGGACGCCCCATGCTCTCCCGGGTAATAGAAGCATTTGCAGAAGCAGACGTCGAACCGGTCGTCGTGACCTCGCATAAGACACCGTTTACCCGCAACTTCTGCCGGGCAAACGACATTGAGTTCATCGACACCGAAGGCGCTGGCTATGTGGAGGACATGTGCGAAGCAGTCGCCCTTTCCGGCGAGGACGGACCGCTGTTTACCGCGGCCGCTGATATCCCCTACCTGACAGCAGACATCGTAAACACCGTCCGCGAAGCATACTTCGCCTCCGGAAAACCTGCCTGCTCCACCTGGATTCCCATCTCCCTCTGCGAAGAGTACGGAATGCTCCCCCGCTACCGGGAAACCATCAACGGCGTTGCGGCAACCCCGTGCGCCTTAAATATTTTAACCGGCGCACTGGTCGATGATGTGCAGGAGGAAGAAGCAGTCCTTCTGCATGAGCCGGGACTTGCGTTTAATGTAAACACCAGAGAAGAACTCGCGGCCGCAGAAAAGATGTTTGCGTCCCTGAGAAAATAAAAAAAAGTTATACCATACATTCCGGCTCGGCCTGCATGTATTCCCGGGCAACCGTTGTTGCATAGTGTCCCGGCGGAAGCGTAAAGGAAAGAACAACATCCGTTCCCAAAACCTCTGCCGTGACATCAGCCTCCAGAGAAATTCTCCGGTGGAAACCGTCATAATTCGTTTTTACAAATGCTGCAGCAGAATCAAAGTCCGAAAGCGCAATTCCGTCCTGCTCCATCAAAGAGAACATAACCTCTTCCAGCGGACCTGGTGCGACCGGAAGCGTTTTTCCCGGCATCCATCCGACAACAAAACACCGGCCGCGTTTCATGTGCTGACGGGCAGTCGGCAGATTCTTTTCCGTCACCCGGTCAACTCTGCCGTTTGCAAAAATCAGATGCTCGCCAATCCGCGGCTCGGTAAACGGCGTACCCTCAGCACAGCGGGCGGAAACTGCCATATTAAAGAGCCACGACTGATACGCGGACACAAACATCGAAAGAAGCTTCGGCGGCAGTGCCTGCAGAGCAGCCCCGTAATCCTCACGCTGTTTCATAAGCGAGTCGAGCATGATTCTCTCGTACGAAAGATGAACCGGCAAATCATGCAGAGCCTCTTTTGCATCGCCGGTTTCCCGGAAGCGGGCGCGGGCTTTCTGAATCTCCTCCGACTCATACGGGAACGCATCGCCGACATAGAGATTCACCGCCTCCTTATACTCCCCGCGCAGAATGTGATACCCCATCCTATGCGTGATTGGTTTCAGTGCCCCGAAGCGCTGGAGACCGAAGTAGTTCGGAATTCCCGCCCGGACAGCCTCGGTAATCTCTGCCGTCTTTTCTGCGAGATTTTCCGCCTCGCATCCGCGAAGAGTCAGGCGGAACCGGTTTCCTTCCAGATTTCCGAGACCGAGCGAGAACTGATGCGTTGCAACAGGCGTAATTTCCATATCCTTTATCGAAAGCGCCTCAACCTGTTCCTTCGGCACATCGTAGAGCGAGACATACTGCGTTGTTACGGCATTCCGGTCCTTGGTACCTGCCCAACCGAACCGTTTCGGACTGATATGCAGACGGTTTGTAATCTCCCGAACCGCGTGCTGGTGCTCCCAGGACTTTTTCGTTAACCGGCAGATTGTGTACGGCCCGGTGTTGGTGAAGGATATCGGGAGTTCCTCGACGATGAAATCTTCTGGAACAGTCCGGAGTTTTCCACCGATTCCGGCACAGTCTGCGGCATAGTACCCGATTCCAAGAGCAGTTTCTTTATCGTATGGTGACGGTCTCATATCAGAGGAGTTTTAAGTCAGCGGTAATTTTGTCCATGATGTCGCGTTTTGCAGGGCCAATGCCAAGGGCAGTCACCGAACCTGCCGGAATCTCCGTCATACCCGCATCAATGATAAGCGAGCAGGGAACGCCTAACAGTTCCGCCTGTGCCTTTAAGACATAGAGGGTGCGTTCGTCCGGTGCTTTGAGGGCGACCTTCTTCTGTCCCTCGCGCATCCACTCCTTTTTGTCCGCAAGCGAGGTCTTCTCAAAGGCACCAATAGAAGCATGAGCCGCCTGTGCACACATCTTGCCGCAGCTCATCTTTAAGTCGGTTCGAAGCACGATACACTGTTTGTATTTGAAAATCTCTTCACCGCCGTGCATATGTGGATTCTATATTAGCGTGCCTCGGAGATAAAATGAGAGGAGTCAGAGAAGTACGGACAGGACTCTTTCAGACACTCAGCATTCTTTTCCGAGAAGGTACAGGCAATACGCTCCGGCACGGCAAGCGATATCCCAAGCTCCTGTTTGAGGAAGGAAGACGCCGCAGTAAGAACCGCAAAGGAATCCCGTTTACAGCAGCGCGGACCGCCGTGTTCTGCAACCGCATTCAGACAGGCAGCAGTCAGGCGCATCCCAAGAGCCCAGGTGTCAGTGGACAGCGGCGTTGTTTTGAGAACAACGGAAAGGAAAATGCCGGCGGAAACCGCAGCCCCGCAGTTTCCGGCCATTCCGCAAAAGCCGCCGGGAACCCGTTTACCGCGGGAAATTACCGCATCAAGTGCGGTCTCCCAATTCACCTCTCCGCCGGCATTTTTGTATGCCGCAAGAAGAGCGGCTCCTACAAGGAAGTGATGTTCCGGTCCGTGCATATGGACAGCGGGAGATGCCATCATCTCCTGCGCGATTTCCACCGGGTTTGCGGATTTCGTGCGGGAAAATACCGCCCGCACCGCAGACTCGGCAGGGGCTGCATGACAGCGGTCGCAGACATAGTGCCCTGCCGCGCAGCGGGCATGGCCTAAGGATTTTTCCCCGCAGACAGAGCAGACCATCTCTTCGGCTGTATCATGATACAAGAGCGGAGAGCCGCAGAGAAGACAGATATCACTCACAGCCGCACCCCTCGATACAGCAGCATCCGCAGTGTTTCGGCTCGATAATGCCGTCCGGCACTGCAAGAATCTGTTTGAGTTCATCGTTTGAGGGATAGCGTCCGGTTATCATCGGGAAATTATTCACCAGCGTTATGGGAAGAGCCGCATTTCCCTTCTGTGCAAGAATACGGGATACCACAGGATTTTCTGCAGACGCGGCAGGCAGGCGGGATATAGCATATCCGGCAGTGCGGAGCTTTTCCAGAACGGAAGATATCCGGGCTGTGTCAGGAGATGCGGCAGGATGTTCCGGTTCAAGGATAATCACACTGGTCATAGGAATCTGTTTCGCGCAGAAGGTAATAGGATTTGTGCCTTCACTTCTTCCGCGCACTTCTTCCCTTAAGAGAACCAATATGTATAGCATAATGCACCTCTTAACCGAAGAAGAAGGAAAGCTTGCTGTTGCGGCAGCCCGTGCATACATGGAAGCGGCAGTAACGCATACGGAAGCGAAGCAGTTCGACTTCCCGGAAATATTTGCCGAGAACCGCGGAGTGTTCGTTACCTTAACCCAGGCAGGAGAACTTCGCGGCTGTATTGGATTCCCGTATCCGACCTACCCCTTAAGCGAAGCAATCCGGGAAGCAGCGGTTGCCGCAGCCACCCAGGACCCGCGGTTCTATCCGGTGCGGGAAGAAGAGTTATCCGCAGTCCGCGTTGAAGTCACCGTCCTGACGTTACCGGAGGTTCTCGACTGCCCCGCAGAAGACCGCCCGAAACACATTGAAATTGGCCGTCACGGACTCATCGCATCGCTTGGAAGCCGTTCCGGCCTCCTTCTTCCCCAGGTTGCAGAGGAATACCACTGGAACGCGGAAGAGTTCCTCTCCCAGACCTGCGTCAAAGCCGGTCTGTACCACAAATCCTGGGAGGAAGATGACGACTGTATCATCAAAACCTTCGAAGGACAGATATTCACCGAGTAGAGAGATATGGCAGTAACATTTGAAGTAATCCACAAAGACATCGCCGGACGCGTTGGAAAACTCAAGGCCGGCGACAAGATGATGAAAACCCCAGGACTTCTCCCGGTTGTCAACCCGCATCTGCAAATCATCCCGCCTGCCGAGATGAAGAAGATGGGCGTTGAAGGAATCATCACGAATGCCTACATCTTCTCCAAGAGCAAGGAGTTCAGAGAGCAGGCGGAAACCCGCGGACTGCATGATGTCTTAGGCTTCGACGGCCTGATTATGACGGACTCCGGTTCCTTCCAGATGTCGGTCTATGGAAGCGTGGACATCACGAATGAGCAGACCTTAGCCTTCCAGAAACAGATTGGAAGCAACATCTGGGTCCCGCTCGACATCCCGACGCACCCGGACACCGAACGCGAGGAGGTTATCCGTCAGATGGAGATTACCTTCGACCGCATGAAGGAGGCAAAGGAAATCTTCGGCGATGATGCGCCAATCTCCGGCCCGGTTCAGGGTGCGGTCTTCGGCGACCTTCGCGAGGAGGCAGGACGCAGAGTTTCCGAGATGGGATTTACCTACTGCCCGGTCGGCGCTGTTGTTCCGTTAATGGAAGCCTACCGCTACCGCGAGTTAGTCGATGTTATCATTGACGCCAAGAAAGGTCTCGCCCCGGGAGCATGCGTACACTTATTCGGTGCCGGACACCCGTCGATGTTTGCTCTTGCCGTTGCCTGCGGATGCGACATCTTCGACTCCGCAGCATACGCACTCTATGCAAAGGAAGGAAGATACATCACTCCGTCCGGAACGCTCAAGCTCGATGAGATGAGCGAGCTTCCGTGCGCCTGCCCGGTCTGCAGAAGCCACACGGTTGAAGAACTCAAGAAGTCTCCGGACAAGCAGAAGCTCTTAGCCTACCACAACTTAGCGGTCACTATGGCAGAGATTTCCCGCGTGCGTGCTGCCGTACAGGAGGGAACCCTCTTTGAGTTAGTCGATGAACGCTGCCGTTCCCACCCGAGACTCTACGACGGATACCGCAGACTCCTGGAAAGAATCGACGAGGTTGCCAAGTTCGACCGTGCAAGCAAGCGCCGCTTCTTCTACCGCGGAAACGAGTCCTGCCTGAGACCGGAGGTCGCAAACTACCACAAGATGATTCCAAGAATCAGCTTAGGTCCTGAGGTCCTGGTATCTGCCGGCGGTCCGAAGCCGTCCCGCTTTGAGGAGGTCTTAGACTTCAAGCCGCCGTTTGGTCCTGTCCCGTATGAGCTTGCCGAAACCTTCCCGGCAGGTCAGGCAGAGATTCCGCCGACCTGGGATGAGTACATGGTGGAGTTTGGTATCCGCGGTCTCAAGGCTCTTCTGGAAACCAATCCGGAGACTAAAGTTACCATCTCCACAACGCAGAAGTGGGAGGCAGCATTCCGCGAAGCCTTCCCGGATGCCGAGGTTATTGTATGAGTGTGTTTGACGTTCGAAAGCGTGACGGCTTAGCCCGTATTGGTGTTCTGAAAAACGGCGAGACCATTCTCTCGACTCCTGCGGTCTGCAATATGCAGGAGCTGTTCCCCTCCCTTACGGAACGCGGATTTACCAACCTCCCGCTTTCTGCCGGAGCTTCGGATGCGGAACGCTTCTTTGAAGCAGGAAGCGAACCGTCTGCGGTTCACCCGCAGGCAGAGGCCGCAGCGGATGCCGGCGTGTATCTCTTCGCGAACTGGAACAACACCTTAACCGACTCCCGCAGATATGTGGAGTATCTCGAGAAGCTGTATGCAAAAATCCGTCCGGATGCTGCCCGCTACGCTCCAGCGTCAGCCCTGCCGTCGAATGTTGCATCGCTTATCTACTGCGGATTCGACCTGTTCGACTACACAGCCGTTGACCTCTGCACGATTCAGGGCAAGTTCTGCACCACCGAAGGCGAGTTCGAAGCAGACTATATGGAAAAGGGTATCTGCGGATGCGAAGGATGCAGAGCAGGCGACCTTGGTCTCCACAACCGCCTTGCCTTGGAGCGGGAGATTGCAAACGCCCGTCTCTGGATTGAACGCGGACAGATTCGCGAGTACATGGAGATGAGATGCCGCATGCAGCCGGAACAGGTGGAGATTCTCCGCCGTCTGGACAGAACGGATGCTTTCGACGGTCTCTACCCGGCGGTCAGAAGCTCCCGCTTCAGGGCAAACGCGGGCGAGTCTATGTTCCGCCGAGAGATTGCGCTCTTTGAGGAGCGCCTTGTCTCCCGCTATGTTCCCCCGCGGTCGGATGTCTGTGTGCTGATTCCGTGTGCGGCAAGAAAGCCCTATTCGCTTTCCCGCTCGCACCAGATGTTTATGCGGGTTATTGATTCCCGCGCCCATGAAGTGATTGTGACTTCCCCGTTAGGTGTTGTTCCGCGTGAGCTGGAGCTGGTGTATCCGGCAGGACACTATGATGTTCCGGTTACCGGCTACTGGGATTTAGAGGAGCAGGAGCTCTTAACCGGATTCCTGACTGCCTATCTGGAAAAACACCGCTACGAGCGTGTGCTCTGCCACCTGGAAGGAGGAGCAAAAGCTGTTGCCTTGGAGGCGGCAAAGCGTGCCGGCGTTACCCTGGAGATTACCTGTAATGATGACCGTCCGCTTTCGCAGGAGTCGCTTCGGGCACTGAATGCGGCCCTTGAGGGATGCCGCAAGGTGAAGAATGATTTCATCCACGGAACGATGCTCTTCCAGTTCGGCGAGGATGTGGATACCAAGGGCCTGGTTGTAAAGGGCCGCTATCCGCAGGTGAAGGCACTGCTGAAAAAGACGCAGCTGTTTACGACTGATCCTGCAACCGGTCTTATCCGTCCGACACATGAGGGATGGGCACGCATTAGCGGATACCGCGTGAAAATCAGCGAGGGCTTTATTCCACAGGGCGATGTGTTAGCACCGGGAGTTGCCGACTGTGACCCGCGTATCCGGGAAGGCGATGAGGTCTTGGTTGAGGGTGACGGGTATCTTGCAACGGGCAAGGCGGCTATGGGGGCACAGGAGATGCTTTCCTCAAAGCGCGGCGTTGCGGTGAAGGTCAGAAAGACCAGAAAATAATTTTTTTTTGTAATTTAGGAGGGGGAGATTCGACAGCCCGCCGGGGCGACTGCTAATCGCGTCGCCCTATTCCGGCAGGGCAATCAGGATTGTTGTGTTCGGGGCTTCTGTCAGTTTTGGTTTTGGTGGGTTTCTGGGATTTTAGTGGTTTTCCGTCGGGCTACAAAAATACCAGCCGCTCCTTCGTCTTCGGCTCATCCCGACTAATCGTCGGGATTTCGCCTGCATACTCGGCGCGTCTGTCTTTTTGCCCACGCCCTCCTTAATAGCGTGGAGTTGG
>JAFQBW010000038.1 GCA_017399555.1 Methanocorpusculum sp. | reverse complement strand
TCCCGCAGGGCTTTGGGGCTTTTCAAAAGCAGGCATCTCATGGTTCAGGTGAGTCTCCGGGGCTTTGGAGATTTTTGTTAGTACAAAGTCTCAGACGCAGGGATTCTCCCGCGGGCTGAAATTGGTGAGGAGTGAACCTCCAATGGTTCATCTCCTTTAGTCAGCGATTACCTCAAACTCGCCCTTTGCGATAACGCTGTTGGTTGGGATGTAAGAGATAGTCCACTTGACTGCTGTTCCGGCAGGAATTACTGAGTTAACACCATCTCCACTAATCACATTAATATGAATAATGTCTCCTGTTGACACCTGTGACTTTGTTGGCTGTGACTGACCAAGGACACTTATTGGATATCCATTTGAGAATCCAACCATTCCGCCTACAAGATTTCCGCTACTATCAACTTCTAAACCAGCCGAGAAATAGTTCTCAATATCTTCTATGTAAAATTCCCATTGCTCACGATTCATAATTAAATCCATATACTCGAACGCACCATAGTCGAAGCATATATCCATACTTGGCTTAGTATCTGCTGGAAGTCCTAATTGTTCTAATAATGAATCATATTGTTCTTGAGTATTTTTCAAACCATTTGTTGCTTGTGCGTAAATAGACTGATGAGAAGAACCTGCCTCCTCCCATTTAGCAGTAGAATAATCCATACTTGTTGCAGAATCAGATGCTGTAAATACACGGATTAAACCACTGTTTAATCCTCCAATATTTTCGAGAGTGATTTCTAAATCTGAAAGCGGGATAACATCTCCACCTTTGTGTCTGATATTCAGAACATCGAGTTGTTCTCCGTACTTGAGAGTACGTGTATCCATACCTGAAACCTCAAACAATGCTGTAGGGGTAGTTCCTGTACTTCCTGCAAGACCTGTTGAGAAAGTTACGACAACTGCGGCGATAACAACAGTTACAACAAGCATCAGCATAACACCGATTACGGGAGACACTGCATCTTCATTTTTCTTTTTTGAAATCATTCTACATACACCACCTTGTCAAAGATTGCCTTGTTGCTTGGGACATGCAGAATCATAACATTGACAGCAGTTCCTTCCGGCATTTCTTTCATGATACCGTACTCTGAATCAAGACCATTTGTTTCACCGTTGTTGAAGATGATATCCATGTATAAACTTCTCGTGTTTTTCTGGTTGTTTGTCAGGAAGTCTGCTGTTGCAGTAAGATGCATTCCTGATTTTAAGATGACATCTCCGAAGTAGTAATCCAGATTGGATGAACCGTAATCATCACGCATGTTTCCATTCACTACTGTTTTAACATACATCGGCTGCATACGGGCAATACCTCCTCCTCCATTCACACCAGTTGAATGCTGTAATTTAAATGAGTCAGCAGAGTAGGTACTGAAATAGGACTTCCCGTTGTTTTCCCACGAGAGACGAATCTCAAGGTCTTTGGTATCAACTGCATCTCCTGCTATGTGTGTGATATGGAAATCAGGACCTCCTGAGGAATCGAGAGCCTGATAGTAATCAAAGATTTCCACATCCAGAACTACTGTTGGTGCAGGCTCGGTGTCTGCAACTGTGCCTGTCGCAAACACAGTAATTACTGCGGCGATAACTACAGTAATTACAAGCATCAGCATGACGCCAATCACAGGTGATATTGCGTCATCGGATTTTTTCAAGTTCATGTCTTAGAATCTCCAAGCCTTATGCTTTGACGAGAACTTCTTTGCTTAAGACAATGTGCTTTCCTTCGTAGAGGACAACAACTTCAACATACTCTCCGGCTTTAATTCCAGAGCCGCTAAGAGTAATTGTATCAGTCATTCCCGGAGTGAGATAACCGGATACAGTAAGTTTTCCTGTCGCGAGTGGTGCTCCCTCTAAACTATTTACTTTGATACTTGTGTCTGCCGCATTCAGATTATCTCCTGAGAGAGAACGGAGAACAAGTTTCGAATTTGTTTCATAGACGTCTGCATCTAAAACAACAATTGGTGTAGCCTCAGTTTCCGTTGCTAAGCCTCCGGCAAATGCCGCGACGACTGCCGCGATTACAATAGTTACAACCAGCATCAGCATAACACCAATAACCGGCGAGACTGCATCTTCTTTTCTTTCTGTAAGATTCATAATATTCATGCAAATTACCTCGACCAAATATGGTACAAAACAGGAATGCCCAGCACACCTGCCGTAAAAACAACGGCAGATGGAGTACGGTCTGCTGTTGCTGGTAACAGTATCTAAAGAAAAAAAAAACATAAAACAATCGGTTTTGTGTTGCGTCCACATGTCCGCAAAATCCGGCTTTCTTTTCTATTGGGGATTAATTCAAAAACCGCGAACCTGCATTGCGTATGGAAAAATTTGAGAAATTTGCAGAGATTCGCACATTGGTCTTCGCGGCAAATCTTGGTAAATTCTCTTGAGTTAGGAAAAGTGGTGTCTGGGTAAAGCGCGCATGCAACTTTCTGTTTTCACCTGCATAAAGAGAGAGGAAGCGGAGTTCCTCACTGACTTGCGGTTTGCCTTTTTCCTTGTACAAAAAAACAGTTGAGATAATCTCAGAGTTGTGCCGTCTCGTCTCCAACGCTTAGAAGTACTCAGCAAGCGCTTTTGCGACCGCATCTCCGTACGGTTCATCAAGAACCACGGATGCGGCATCTTTTGCATCCGCAGTTCCGTTTGCCGGAACGATAGAAAATCCGGCAAGCTTCAGCATAGACACATCATTTACGGAATCTCCTGCCGCGACGAACTCGGAAGGGGAAAGCCCCATCTCTTTTGCAAGTGCGGCAAATGCTGCACCCTTGGAGAGTCCCGGCGTGTGGAGGTGAATTGCAAATCCGGTATCGACAGCTACCACATCCATTCCTTTGATAATCGCGTTTACCTGCTCTATCGAGACATCGCGGGAGAATGCCACGTCGGAATTTCGAAGCTCAGAACTGAAAAGCCGGAGTTCATCTCCTTTCGGCTGAACCGCTTCCCGGATTTTTTCGTACGCCTGCATACAAAGCACCCGGTTTCCGGCAACGGTGCGTTTTCCCAAAAACCCTTTCCGGAAAACCCCGCCGTTTTCCGCAATCACATTCCCGTCAGTACCAATCATATGCGAGAGGCAGTCTAAGAAACAAAGCGTGTTTCCGGAAGCGAGAACTATCGGGATATCAGCATCTATCAGGCGGCGGATTTCCTCAACTGCCTTTGTTGAAAGACGGCGGCGCCCGTCAGTCAGCGTCCCGTCAACATCGGTGATAAATGCCTTGTACATACTCTTATTTTTGTGTCTGAAAGATATAACAATTCTCTGATTCCGGCTGCAAATCTGCCGTATTTTCAGACCTTCGCGAAAGTGCTCAAAGTCGATGCAAAATCGTTTAAAATCAAATCAAGCCGTTGTGCTAGCCTGAATTTTTGGAAAAATTGAGGGGGGCTGGGCACTTTCGCACCGCGCGGTCAGGGGTTTATATACTCGAAGGTAGATGTATTAGTATATCTCATACGATACAGGAGAAAAGAAGATATGTCATCCATTGAAATTGAAGATTTACCAGGAGTCGGACCGGCAACCGCAGACCGCCTTCGCGAGGCAGGATATTTAACGGTCGAATCAATCGCCACGGCAACCCCGGCAGACTTGGCAGAAGCAACCGAGATTGGAGAAACCACGGCAAAGAAGATTATCCGTGCCGCAGGAGAACTTGCTGATATCGGCAGTTTCAAGACCGGAACTGATATCCTGCTCCGCAGAAAGGATGTCTTAAAACTCAAAACCCTCGTTCCGGAGTTTGATGAAATGCTGGAAGGCGGTCTGGAAACGCAGGCAATCACAGAAGTCTATGGAGAGTTCGGTTCCGGAAAATCCCAGATTGTTCACCAGATGGCAGTCAACTGTCAGCTTCCGCCGGAGCTTGGAGGCCTTGGCGGCTCATGTCTCTATATTGATACTGAAAACACCTTCCGCCCGGAGCGTATCGAGCAGATGGTAAACGGTCTTGAGTTTGACAAACTTCCGGAAGACTATGAAATCCCGCCGGTAGAAACATTCCTTGCAAACATCCACGTTGCCCGTGCACACTCTTCCGACCACCAGATGCTCTTAATCGATGCAGCCCGTGACCTCGCAAACCAGATGGCCGCAGAAGGCCGCCCGGTAAAGCTGGTTATCATCGACTCATTAACAGGTCTCTTCCGTGCAGAGTATGCCGGACGCGGAACCCTTGCCGGACGTCAGCAGAAGCTCAACCGCCACATGCATGACCTCTTCAAACTCATTGATGACTTAAATGCCGTAGCTATTGTAACCAACCAGGTTATGGCAAATCCGGGAGTTCTCTTCGGAGACCCGACCAGACCAATCGGCGGAAATATTGTCGGACACACGGCAACGTTCCGTATCTACTTACGCAAAAGCAAGGGCGGAAAACGCATTGCGCGCCTCGTAGACAGCCCGAACCTTCCGGAAGGAGAAGCAGCCTTCGCGGTTGAAATGGGCGGCCTTAAAGAAGCATAATTATTCCTTATTCCTCCTCCTATTTTTCCATTCCTGGAAAGTATATATTCTGTTATGACACCATAGATAAAACAGAAAAATGAAATCAACTTCCAGTTTCAAACTTCTCTTCGCAACTGTAGTAATTGCGCTTGTTTTCATCGGCGCAGGCAGTGCGGCAGGCTATGACAGCCAGCCTTCGAGTTATGTTCAGAGTATTGTTCTCACACCGAATACTCTGATGCCCGGAGAAACCGGTCAGCTCTCGATAACTCTGGTAAACCCCGGAACATCTCCGCTGAGTATCTATAAAATGCATATCACCGATACCGCAGGACTTACCTCTGCTGAATATCCTGCCCTTATGAATCTGGGAACCATTGGTGCGGGAAATACTCTGACTGTTACCTTCCCAATTACAGCAAAAGATATTGAGGGAACTTTCTACCCATCCTTATCCATCGAGTTTTCAAATGATGGTCCATACACTTTTGTAAAACACCCGTTCGCAGTTACTGTTGACAGTCACTCTGTATCCTTATCCGTTACCGAGCGTCCGGAATATTTTGAACCGGACACCACTCAGGTAGTTGGTCTCTCGATTGGAAACCTCCGTTCCAACCAGATTGACTCTGTTGTTGTTACCGCATCCGGAAAGGGTGTTTCCTGTGAGGAAGGACAGATTTTCGCCGGATCTCTTGCACCAGGAGCATCTGCCGAGGTTTTCTTAACTGTTATCACGGAAAAAGATACTGAGGAAATCAATCTTGATGTCAGCTATAAGAACGGGGCAAACTGGCACACTGACACTCTTACCATCCCGGTTGAAGGAGGAGAGTTGAAAACCGGCGCAGAGCTGTTTGTAAACAATGTTGAAATCACTTCCGGCGCTTCCTACACCACAATTACGGGCGATGTCAACAACGCAGGCCTGCAGACAGCAAAGGGACTGGTTGTTTCCCTGAACGGGGCAGAACCTCTGCAGCCGTATCCGGTCTTTGTCGTAGGTTCCCTTGATGCAGACGGCTTATCCGAGTTTGAATTAACCTTCACCAACCCGGAGTCGGATTCTCTTGACCTCCTCTTCACCTACAAGGATGACAACGGAAACACCTATGTTCAGGAAGAGACCGTCAGCATCTCTGCAGTACAGTCTGCAGGTTCTGCCGTCTCCGGAGGCAATCCGGTTGCCGCAGGAATTGCTGTCGTCCTCTTAATCCTCATCGTCGGCGGAGCAGTCTTCCTTGTCTGGAAGAAAGGAAACCTGATTCCGAAGAAAGAGCAGAAGTAACGGAGTATATCATGGATGATGCTCCTGTTGTTGAGTTAATCGACGTCTCCAAAGTCTATCAGATGAAGGCAGGAGATGTCGTTGCTCTCAACCATGTAAACTTCTCGGTTAAGCGCGGCGAGTTCGTGGCTATTATGGGACCTTCGGGTTCCGGAAAGTCCACGCTCATGAACATGATCGGCTGTCTTGACGTCCCGACCTCCGGAACGATTAAAATCAACGGAGTCTCCACTACCGACATGACGGATGACGAGCTGACCGAACACCGCTTAAATACCATCGGCTTCATCTTCCAGAAGTTCAACTTAATCAGCCTGCTTACCGCATACGAGAATGTCGAGTATCCGCTGATTTTAAAATACGGACAGCGTGACCACTCCGAGCGCGTGAAAAAACTCCTGACCATGGTTGGCTTTACCGAAGACCGGATGCAGCATACACCGTACGAACTCTCCGGCGGTCAGCAGCAGCGCGTCTCCATTGCCCGCGCTCTGGCAAACGATCCGACCTTCCTTCTCTGCGATGAACCGACAGGAAATCTCGACTCCAAGATGAGTACACAGATTATGGAAATCCTAAGCGACCTGCACAAACAGGGAAGAACACTGGTTATGGTTACCCACAATCCGGAAACCGCCGAGTATGCAGACCGCGTAATTGTCATTCGGGACGGTGAGATTGTTGCTGAAGAATGATGAGAAAACCCTCTGGCAGAAGATTTATTCGCCGATGATTGTATCTCTGGCACTTCGCAACCTGAAGCTGAACAAGTTCAGAACCATTCTGTCGATGATTGGAATCGTTATCGGCGTGTTTGCGATTTGCGCTATGGGAATGGTGAGTGCCGGATTTACTGACGAGATGAACAACATGATTTCCGACACCGCAGACACGCTCACTCTCTCCCCGCTTGGAGAGAAGGTTGTCGGCGGAGCAACGGCTGTCGGTTTTTCAGAAAAGGATATCAGAAACATCGAGTCTGCAACCAAATCGGTTACCAAAGGCTATGACCTTGTTCCCTATTATTCATCGCAAAAACCGGTAACTATCGGCAAAGAGATGACCTTTGCCTCGGTGTACGGTCTGGATTCCAATGACATGTCAAGGCTGGTAACCCTTGTCTCCGGCACCTGGCCGAAAGGAGGAACCAATGTTATCGTCGGCGAACAGTTTGCCGAAGACAACGACCTGCGTATCGGAAGCCGCATCTCCTTCCTCGGCATAAACGGTCAGGAGATTACCTGCCGCGTGGTCGGCATCATGGAGAACACCGGTATGCTTACGTTCGGCATCTCAACTGACAGCGCGGTGCTCGGAACCACCGAATGGTACACTTCCATTGTCGGAAACAACCATGGTCTCTACGACAGCATCATCATCAAAGCGCAGGACCCGCTTGAGCTTTCCGCGATTGATGCCGCCATTGAGAAGAAGATGAACGGCAAGGAGGACAAGGATTCCGACAACACGGTGATGATTATCAACTCCTATGAACTCATGGACATCTTCGATGAGCTGATGAACATGAGCTCGCTGTTTACGACCATCATCTCTGCAATCTCCCTGCTGGTTGCCGCCGTCGCTATCACGAACGTTATGCTGATGAGCGTAAAGGAGCGTACCCGCGAGGTGGGAATTCTCCGGAGTATCGGAACATACCGCAGTCAGATTCTGCAGATGTTCCTCTATGAAGCAGGACTGATTGGTCTGATTGGATCCGTTCTCGGTGTTGTCATGGCACTGATTGTCTCTCCAATCTTCATGATGATTATGGGGCTGGAGTTTACGGCAATGTTTTCCGTATCCGTCCTCTCATACGTCCCGCTCGGCGTTGCCGTCGGTCTGGTTGTCTGTCTGATTTCCGGTCTCTATCCGGCATGGAAGGCAGCAAACCTGAACCCGGTTGAAGCCATGTCCACTGACTGATTTTTCAGTCAGTCTTTTTTCCATTTCTGCAGTGTCCTGTATGCTTCGCGGACCACTGCAGGACTCTCATCTTCTGTCAGCGGCAGAATATAGTCCGCATATTCTGCGTTGCCGATTTTCGCAAGACTCTGCACTGCCATACAGCGGACTTCCGCGTTCGTATCGGAAAGAAGCGGGACAATACGGTTTGCGAGTTCAAAACAGCAGGAGAGACCGATTACCTCGCACGCCCGATAGCGAAACACCCAGTCGTCTGCAGAAAGGAGCGGGAGAACAGCATATGCCCCTTCCTTTCCCATGCTTCCAAGCTTTTTTGCCGCCGCATCACGGACCGCTTTATCGGTTGATAAAAACTGTGCACAGTACTCTCCCGCAGACATACCAATTACTCTGACGGGATGATATAATTCTTTTTGGATAATTTTGGAAATGCCTCAGATTAGTTGTGCAGAGGTTCAAAAAAGATGAGGATGATTATTCCTGGTAGATTGCGGAAATCAGTTCCGGCATTGCCTTTTCGAACTTCACGCCATACCAGTGTTCGGTATCCTCTTTGGTCAGTTCGATACAGCGGACCGTATAGTCTGCCGCAATCTTCGCCGCAGTAAAGGCGTCCTTTCCGCGAACCAGTGCGCCGACAAAGGTGGATGCATAAACATCTCCTGTTCCGTGACAGCCTTTTTCGATTCTGTGGTGTTCATAGTATGACTGCTTCTCTCCTTCCGCAACCAGAACCCCGGTTTTTCCCGGCTGATATCCAACACCGGTTAAGACAATTGTCCGTGCGCCAAGCTCTTTGAGTTTTGCCAGGAGCTCCTGGATGTATGCCTCGTCATACTCTGTCTTAAACTCCATGCCGGCAAGCATGCACGCCTCGGTGATATTCGGGAGGATAATATCTGCTGCGGCACAGAGTTTTTTCATCTCTTCCACATAGGCCATATCGAATGCCGGATAGAGCACTCCCTCGTCTGCCATTGCCGGGTCAACAATATTGATGCTGTTTTCCGTTCCAAGCTCGCGCATGATTTCCATGACATCTTCAATCATCTCGGAACTTCCCAGGTATCCGGTATAGACTGCGTCAAATAAAATCCCGGTTTCTTTCCAGTGCGCATGAATCTTCGGGATGTCCTCTGCCAGGTCGCGGCAGGTGTATCCGGTAAACCCGCTGGTATGGGTGGAAAGAACTGCTGAGGGAATTACTGCTGTCTCAATTCCGCATGCTGAGATGATGGGGAGTGCCACGGTTAAAGAACACTGCCCGAAACAGGAGATATCCTGTATGGTAAGAACCCGTTTATCAGTCATGGGTAAACTCCGTATTTGTGTTTTTTTCATATGTTGTATCAGGATTTATCTGTTGTCCTGCATAGAGCAGTCCACCGCAATTTTAATGACGCCGTCCTCTCTGTTTTCAAAAACCCGGTACGCTTCCCCGATTCTCTCAAGCGGGTAGGTGTGCGTGATGAGCGGTTCTGTGTCAATTTTTCCCTCTGCAATGAGTCTGAGCGTTTCGTCGCAGTCGCATCCGTCAACACCGCCGGTTTTGAATGTCAGGTTTTTACCGTACATCTCCGGAAGCGGTAAGGTCTGGGCGGATTCGTAGAGTGCGACAACGGTTACAATCCCGTTTGGTCTTGCGCATTCCCATGCCAGGCGGAATGTGGTATCAGCTCCTGCCGCTTCAATCACGACATCCGCTCCGCCGTTTTTACATCTCTCTTTCACAAACCCGAGGCATTTTTCAGGCGTTACCGTCAGCACTTCCGGGTAGTGTTCGCGGATGAAGCGGATGCGGTTTTCATCCGTTTCGCAGACGATAATCTGTTTCGGATTTTTGAGCATCACGCAAAGCAGCGTACAGATTCCGGCAGGTCCCGCACCGATAATAAGCACAGTGTCCTCTTCAGAAATCTCAGAAATCCGTGCCGCCCAGAATCCGGTTGCGAGCACGTCCCCAACGAAAAGTGCCTGACGGTCTGTAACTGAATCAGGGATTTTGTTCAGTCCCGTGTCTGCGAGAGGCACTCTCACATACTCTGCCTGTCCGCCGTCTATGCGGCACCCGAGAGCCCATCCGCCGTTTTTGTCGGTACAGTTGTTCACATACCCTCTTTTGCAGAAGAAGCATTCTCCGCAGAAGGTCTCCACATTTACCGTAACGCGGTCTCCCGGTTTTACGTGTGTAACTGCAGAGCCGATCTCTTCTACAACACCCACCATTTCGTGTCCCACGGTGATTCCTTCAACAGCCCGGGGAACACTTCCGTGTTTTATGTGCAGGTCGCTTGAGCAGATGCTTGCAAGCGTGACTTTTACTACAGCATCGCGTTCGTGCTGTATCACCGGTTTTGGTTTTTCTGTCAGGGCAAACGTTCCTTTTGAGATATATGTATAGGTCAGCATGTTTCTTTGATGAATCGGGTAATCTGTTCTGCAGTGAATACAATCTGCTCTTCGTTGGATATGACAGGCGTTCCGTCTCCTTTCTGTGCTCCGTACATTCCAAAGTATGCGTGGCATCCGCCTTCAATTATGACTTCGCGATAATCTGCCGGAAGGTTTTGTCTGTTTGCTTCGTACTTTTCAATGTTCAAGACCTTGTCCTCGCTTCCGTAAAGGGTTAGGACTTCCACATCTTTGTCTGATAAATCTGACGCGGAGTATGCCCCGAGCAGAATCAGCCCGCTGAAGTCTCCTTTCCCTTCCAGGTAATCCGCTGACATCGCTCCGCCAAGAGAGTGGCCGCCAATGTACCACTCTTCGATGTACGGGTATTTTTCCAGGACACGGTCTGCGGCATTTATGTCAAAGACCGCAAGATTAAACGGCATCTGAACTATGGCACAGAATATCCCCTCCTCTGCGAGACAATACAGCAGCGGGATATATGCGGAGTACTCAACACCTCCGCCGGGATAAAATATGAATCCGGTCTTTGCCTCTTCGGTCTCGAAGACAATCATGCCGTCCTCTTCGAGGTACGTACTGTCCGGCGGAAGGAATGCGTTGACTGCCTCCTCATCAGTTTCGTATGAACTACTCAGCATAAGTGTACTGGTAATTCCTGCAAGGATGAGAACAGCTAGGATTGTCAGGAGAACTGCTCTTTTCTTCAGACTGCCCATTTTTGTAATCCTTAATTTATTGTTTCAGAATAGTAAGGCTTTGGATGGGTTCTAAAAATTATAAAAAAGAAAAATTATTTTCTCTCTGCTTTCAGCCGTCTGACTTCCTCTAAGATTCTGGTAAGAATTACCTCATCAGACGGCATATCAGACTCAAATGCCTTTTTGACATGGATTGGCACACCGTCTAAGCGGTAGGCAGTACCTTCCGCATCAATTCCAACCGATGCCACCGGGATATGGAGCTTGGCGACCGCGGTCGAGAGGGAAATGAACGGGTCAAGCACAATAGTATTGATATTTGCCAGGTGAGCAACGGTTTCTCTCGGGAAGTGAGCGCCTAAATCCGTTCCGATGATAAGCACGGCGTCAGCCTCATGATTTGCCAGGATATCAACCCCGCTTGTCTCTCCCGGATTGTAGTGGACAATACCGCGGGAGTAGTCAACCGCATACGGATATCCTGCTGCAAGCGAGAACATCTGGTTGGTTCCGTCCACATTCCAGTGGCCGCGAAGCGGAGTTAACGTGTACTTTGTGTGGCGGTTGAGCTCATCGACCAGCTCAATACCGGCTCTGACGTTCTTGTACTTTCCGCGGGACTGGGTAAGACCGATTCCTGTAAAGAACGAACCGAACTTTGCCGAGAGCAGAATGTCTGCCAGCTTGAAGATAACGTTTCTCTCAACGCCGGCAACGGTTTCCGGAATCACATCACGCTCGCCGCGGACACAGGCGCGAAGAGCATTGAAGAGGGCAAAGTCCCCTCCCGGCTTTACCTGCACGAAGATATCGGCAAGCTTTGCGGTCTCGGACTCGCGGATATCCACGACAATTACTGTCCGGTTTCCTCTGCCTTCCTCGCGGAATGCGCCGGTAGAGAAGGTCGAGTAGCGGGATAAGTGTCTCGGGTGCGCAGCAATCGGATTGCATCCCCAGTAGACGATAACATCCGCACGGTTCTTAATCTGACCAAGCGTACAGCCGGGGTGTCCCACTTCCTGGACCGCCATAATCGTCGGGCCGTGACACTCGGAGGAACAGTTGTCCATGACTGCTCCTATCTCCTCGGCGATTTCCAGACCGATGTGCATGGCTTCGGTTGATGTTCCGGACCATCCGTAGAAGAGTGCACGCTTAGCATTGACAAACATCTCTGCGGCCTTCTTTACCGCATCGTCAAAGTCAGTCTCAACCCATTTGTCTCCCTGACGTTCAATCGGCGTCACCATTCTGCCCTTCGAACAGAACTTGCCGGCGGATAACAGACAGCCGTTAACGACCTCGGTAATTACCCCGTCTTTTACGTGAAGCTCGATATCATCACAGAGACAGCCGCATAACGGACATGCCGCATGCTGAACAATCTTTTCGCCCTTCTCTGCTCCCGGAAGCACAACACCTTCCGGAATCTCATAGCGAAGGCCTCCTAAGTGCTCCATTAAATCCCAGGCGGATTCAAGCGGACGGTCGGTTGGTTCAACCTCGACTGCCATTCCCTTAAAGTCCGGCGCTCCCGTTGCATGGGTTTTCTCATGCAGGATAAAGTTTGCATGCGGACCGCAGGGGATGAACACCACGCCTTCCGGCGTCTCCGGAGATTCGCGGACATAGAAGACAGTGCCGCCTGCTGTGCTCGTGATTAATACATGGTCCCCCTCTTCCACGCCGATTTCCATACAGTCCATCGGATGAAGGAAACAGTAGGAGGTCTCGCGGGAATATTCCGGCGTGTCCTTATAGTACAGCTGGGCTCCCTGCTCCGGAGTTCGCCCGCTGCTCATCATCATTTTCATATTGTCTCTCCCTCTCGTATGTATACAATATGTTTCGGGTAAAAAGTAATAAATCCAACTTACGCGAACACTCTTACTGTTAATGAAAATTATCAATATTATCGGCCATTCCAACAGCGGGAAGACCACTATCGTAAAAGAACTGGTCCCGATGCTTGCGGAAAACTTCACTGTCGGCACGATAAAACACATGGGACATCACATCTTCGAGCTGCCGGAAGGAAAGGATACCACGCTTCATTTCGAAGCGGGAGCTGACTGCGGCACAGGAATTGACGCGGAAAAATGTGTCCTCACACTCAGAGGGACGGATGTTTACACCATTTTAGACATCTATGCCCTTCTTGGATATGACTACTGTGTAATTGAAGGATTCAAGGATGAACAGTTCTCCTGCGTTGTCTTAGGCGACTTAACAACTGCAAAGAAGGTCATCTTACGCGACGCGACCCCGGCGGAAATTTATGCCGCGCGCGATTCCTTCGAGGAGTACACCCCGCGGTTCCATGTATAGAAAACCGGCATCTAAACTCACCCCACGCGAACAGCTGCACCGTCAGGGATACAATTTTATCGCGGAAGACTGCAGTGCTGCAGTCAAGCCGTGCCTCTGGTGCAAACGGGCTGTCCGCGGCGGCGAGTCCTGCTATAAGCATCAGTTCTACGGAATCGAGACCGCAAAATGCGTCCAGATGACGCCGACTCTGCGGTGTAATCAGCGCTGCATCTTCTGCTGGCGTTCCATCGAGACGGAGATTGAAGATTCGCGCATCCTCTCTCCGGCAGAGATTATTGAAAGCATCCCTGCCCTGCAGAGAAAAGGTCTTTCCGGCGACAAGCCGTTTGCAGACAAAGCATTCTGGGAAGAGGCAACAACACACCCCACCCAGTTTGCCGTCTCCCTTTCCGGAGAGCCGACGCTCTACCCGCATCTTCCCGAGCTCATCGAGCGGTTAAAGGAAGGAGACCACAGCGTCTTTGTCGTCTCCAACGGAACAGTGCCGGAGATGGTGCGAAAAATTGCCCCCACTCAGCTTTACCTCTCGCTGGACGCGGTTGATGCAGAAAGCTACGCGGAAATCTGCAATCCGATAGGGGATGCGGAGTACATGTGGCAGAATGTACTCACATCGCTTGCCCTGCTGAAACAAAAGGAAGCAGAAGGGGTGAGGACTGCGGTCCGCATCACGCTTGTTGCGGGATGTAATGATTCCGTGCCGGAAAAGTTTGCAAAGATTATCGATGATACACAGCCAATGTATGTTGAGATAAAAGGATACATGTATCTGGGATACAGTCGAATGAGATTATCAGAAACGGCTGTACCTGACATGAATGCCATCCGCCGGTTTGCATCTGCTGTTGCCGATGCCTGCCGATATGAAATCATGGACGAAAACGAGCCGAGCCGTGTCGTCTGTCTGAGGAGAAGAAAAATATGAAATTTGATGTTGAGGAGTTCAAAGAACGCCGGAAAACCGATTTTGAAGGTGCCTGGCATGCGGGACCGTCTGTAATCACCCCGCCTGTATCGTCTGCAGTATACCCGCGCTACACCTACAAGCGTGCGAAGGTCCACCCGATTTATGACACCATCGCCCGTCTGCGCGCGGCATACATGAGCATGGGCTTCGACGAGGCTATGGTCCCGGTCTTCATCGATGAGTCTGATGTCTACCGCCAGTTCGGTCCGGAAGCAGCCGCAGTCTTAGACCGTGTCTACTATGTCGGCGGTCTGCCGAGACCAAACGTCGGAATCGGTGCAGAGCGTCTTGCAAAGATTGCAGAAATCGTCGGCCGCCCGTTAGAGGAAGGTGCAGAAGAGAAGCTGATGAAGTGTCTGCACGGATACAAGAAGGGAAAGTTTGACGGAGACGACTTAACGCACGAGATGTCTGTCGCCTTAAAAGTCGACGACGGAGTCGTTGTCCACATCTTAGATACCGTCTTCCCGGAGTTCAAGAACTTAGCACCGGAATCCTCCAGAACCACGCTTCGTTCCCACATGACAAGCGGCTGGTTCATCTCGCTTTCCCAGATGTGGGACAAGCGCCCCTTGCCGATTCGCATGTTCTCGGTTGACCGCTGCTTCCGCCGTGAGCAGGAAGAGGATGCAACGCACCTTAGAACCTACCACTCCGCATCCTGTATCGTCGCAGGCGAGGATGTAACCGTCGAGGAAGGAAAGGCAGTCGCCGCTGGTCTGCTTTCCGCATTCGGCTTTACCGAGTTCCGCTTCCAGCCGGATGAGAAGCGCTCCAAATACTATATGCCGGAGACTCAGACCGAGGTTTACGGAAAGCACCCGGTTCACGGATGGGTCGAGGTCGCAACGTTTGGTATCTACTCTCCTGCCGCCCTTGCCGAGTACGGCGTCGGCGTTCCGGTCATGAACCTTGGAATGGGTGTCGAGCGTTTGGCTATGGTCTTAACCCAGGCAGAGGATGTAAGAAAGCTCTCCTACGAACAGCTCTACGCACCGAACTACTCTGATGCAGAAATTGCCCGCGGAGTCGGACTCCGTGAAGAGCCGCAGACCGTCGAAGGCCGCCGTGCCGTGCAGGCAATTATGCAGACCGCAGCAGAGAACGCAAAGGCGCCGTCCCCGTGTTCCTTTGCCGCCTGGGAGGGGGAACTCTTCGGACAGAAGGTTTCCATCTCCGTTGAAGAGCCGGAAGAGAACTCCACACTCCTTGGTCCTGCCGCACTCAACGAGATTTTCGTCAGAAACGGTGCTGTCTTAGGCGTTCCGGACACCGAGAAGTTCAAGGAAGTCCGCGAAGAGGGAACACCGGTCGGCCTTTCCTTCCTGTTTGCCGCGGCAAACCTGGCTGTCGCCAGAATCGAAGAGGCCGCACGCTTAGGCGAGACTGCATCCGTACAGATTAAGATGTCCAAGCACCCAAGCGACATCAACATCAAAATCGAAGAGTGGGCAATGCGTTACATCACCGACAACAAGAGAAAGATTGACTTACGCGGCCCGGTCTTCATGACCATCTCCTCAAAACTTCTCTAAGGAGGTTTCATGCCTTCTCCTTTTTTTGAAACCGTTGCCGCAGCAGTTGAAAGAGCTATTCATGACGCGGAAACCGAGCTTCCGGCAGATGTGGTATCCGTTCTGCAGACCGCATATGCCAATGAGACCAGTTCTGTTGCCCGCGGCGAGTATGAGAATATTTTTGCGAACCTGAAGATTGCCAAAGAGCGTGATGTGCCGATTTGTCAGGACACGGGGCTTATCGTGCTCTATATTACTCTGCCGCCGGAGATTCCCTACTCGGCAGAACTCTTTGAAGCGGCAGAGGAAGGCGTTCGCCGCGCAACGGTTTCGGTTCCGCTTCGGCCAAACGCGGTAAATCCGCTAAGCCGCAAAAACTCCGGAGACAACTGCGGGGAAGGAATACCCGCAATCCACATCCGACCGGGGGAGAAGTTCACTGTAACGGTTCTTCCAAAGGGTGCAGGCTCGGAGAATATGTCGCAGATAAAAATGATGCTCCCCTCCGAAGTGGACAAAATCCCGGAGTTTGTAGCAGACGTTGCAAGAACTGCCGGTTCGCGCCCCTGTCCCCCGATTATCGTCGGTGTTGGAATCGGCGGAACTTTTGACACGGCTTCCGCCCTTGCCAAGGAGGCACTTCTGGAACCCATCGACCAGATGGATGACTTCGAGCAGGAAATCTGCGACAGAATCAACGAACTCGGCATTGGTCCGATGGGTCTTGGCGGAAAGACGACGGCGCTTGCGGTCAAAGTCAAACGCGGCGCATGCCACACGGCAAGCCTGCCCGTTGCAGTAAATATTCAGTGCTGGTGCTGCAGGAGACGGACGGTGGAGTTATGAAACTAACAACTCCCTTAGGAGAGGAAGTCCTCGACCTTACCGCAGGCGACCGCGTACTGCTGTCTGGAACTGTCTATACAGCCCGCGACGAGGCGCATCTGAAAATCCAGGAGGCAGGATTCCCCTTCAATCCAAAAGGCGCCGTGCTCTATCACTGCGGACCGGTAATTCAGGATAATGCCGTGGTCGCGGCAGGTCCGACAACCTCTGCCCGCATGAACGCACTTACCAAACCGATGCTGGATGCAGGCGTCCGCGGACTGATAGGGAAGGGCGGCATGTCGGATGAAGTGGTCGAAGCGCTTCGCGGAAGAGGCGTGTACTTCGCCTTTACCGGAGGCTGTGCGGCGCTTGCGGCATCCTGCATGCGGCTGAAAGGCGTACATTACGCAGAACTCGGCATGGCGGAAGCCGTCTGGGAGATTGAGCTGACGGACATGCCGCTTGTTGTGGGGATTGATTCTAAAGGGAATAATCTGTTTAAGCGGTGATACCTCACCACTCAATTTTCATCCCGACACCGACCTCGCCGACCGGGATTCTCTGATGAATTGCGGACCGCACGGCAAATGATGTGCAGTGGCAGGGATAGAGTTCCTTTAGTCCCAGGCCTGCGAGATATTCGATTGTTTTTTCCACACGGTCGTTTACCTCTTTCAGATGGAAACCGCCGATAATTCCGTCAACCGGTTTTTCAAAAAGAGATACTGCATACTGTACTATATTACAGATTCCTGCATGCGAACATCCGGTAATAATGGAGATGGACTCTCCTGCATCATAGACGAGAGCCGAATCCTCCATCACAAAATCCGGCTCGAACGTCTCGCCAACACGGCGAACACCAAACTGCGAGCGTATCTCAAAATCATTCAGCTGCGGAATCTCTCCGAGGAATGTCAGATGTTCTGACACCTTCTGCGGTTTTCGGGAAAGCGAAAGCTTGTAGGGCAAATCCTCTGCCCGAAGCAGAGAACCTGCGTTTCTGCCGTCAAGATACTGCTTTTCCAGAAGCGTTTCCGGATGTGCAGTCAGCCGCGCGTGGGAAAGAACCGTTTTCAGATGCGAAAGACCGCCGGTGTGGTCGTCATGCCCGTGAGATAGAACAACCGTGTCCACTTTTGCGAGGTCAAGTTCCATGCGCTTCGCATTTCTCAAAAACACATCCGAGTACCCGCAGTCAAAGAGAATCCTCTCTCCTTCGTCCTCAATATAGAAAGAGAGTGCCGGCTCTCCCAGATAGTATTTGTCAATATACGTATTATTATCCGCAAGCACGGTCAGCTTCATACAAACATATTGTTCCTCATCCCTGTTAGTCATATCCTCCCCGCCACCATCATCTATATAATCTCTGAAGTCTAACATGTAAAGACTGTTAATGTCATCGTTATGGACATCCGTGCCCATAACAAATCGTGCCGAAAGGCACGCGGCTTACAGTGAGGTTTGTCAATGACTACAGTATTTGACATCCCGGCAAACGACCTGATCAACAAGGTTGCAGAAGAACTCAGAAACGTTTCTGAGATTCAGGCACCGGAGTGGGCAGAGTTCGTGAAAACGGGAGTACACAAGCAGATGCCGCCAGAGAATCCAGACTGGTGGTACATCCGTTCCGCAGCAGTGCTGCGCAGAATCTATGTTGACGGCCCGATTGGTGTCGAGCGTATGCGTACCGTCTACGGTGGTATGCAGGACCGCGGCAGCAAGCCGTCCCACTTCAGAAAAGGAAGCGGAAGCATCGCACGTAAAGTCATGCAGCAGCTCGAAGCAGCAGGTTTCATCGAGAAAGTTACCGGCGGCAGAGCAGTTTCCGCAAAAGGCCGCAAATTCCTTGACAACATCGCACACTCCTTAAAGGAGGACGCAGTCAAGGCAGCACCGGGCCTTGCAAAGTACTAAACACTGACACAAATTAGGTGAAAAGAATGGGAGACGATGCAGAACTCGCAGAACTTCGCCGTCAGCGCATGATGCAGATGCAGCAGCAGCAGATGGCAGAACAGGAACAGCTTCAGCGTCAGCAGCAGATGCAGGCACAGATTCAGTCTGTACTCATGCAGGTTATGGAGCCGGCAGCACGCGAACGGTTAAACACCATCCGCATCACCAAGCCGGAGTTCGCCGCATCCATCGAGCAGCAGATTGTTTCTCTTGCCCAGTCCGGACGCCTTCGTCAGAAAATTACCGATGAACAGCTCAAGAATCTGTTAGCACAGATTGTACCCCAGAAAAAGGAATTTAACATCCGCAGGGTTTAATGAAAGCAGGTGTACTCTACAGCGGCGGCAAAGACAGCAGTCTTGCAGCAACCCTTCTCGCAAGGGATTATGATGTAGAATTACTGACCTTCGTTTTCAACGAAAACCATGCTGTCCCTTCTATCGAAGCGGCGGCAAAGGAGTTAGGTTTCCCCTGGAAGAAACTGACCTTTGCGCCAGGTTTCCTTGATGAAGTCGTAAATATGATTGTCCAGGATGGACATCCCGCAAACGCAATCAATGAAATCCACCGACGGTCTCTCGGTGCTGCAGCCCAAGAATATGAGGTGGTCGCTGATGGAACGCGGCGTGATGACAGAGTTCCCATGAGGACACACGCTGAAGTACAGAGCCTTGAGATGAAGTACGGCGTAAGCTATGTACGCCCGCTTCTCGGCATCGGAAAAACCGAAATCATACGCCTTTCAGAAAAGTTCTATGAAATCGCCTACGGCGAAACAGGAACGATTCCAAACGGCGATTATGAAAGTGAAATCAGAACTGAACTGATTAGACGGGGCATCGACTATGTGCCGCTGTTTCCCAAAAATCACGAACAGTCTCTGGTCATTAGAAAAAAAGTGGTGAACAAACCATGAGCAAACTTACCAAAGGCCGCAAAATTCGTTTTGCAAAGGCAACCCAGCAGAACAGAAGAGTTCCTGCATGGGTCATGATTAAGACAAAGCGTAACGTTGTGTCTCACCCGAAGAGACGCAGCTGGAGACGCAGCACGCTGAAGGTGTAAGAAAATGGTAGAAGTACAAAAAGAACAGATCTACATTATCCCGCTTCGTGATGTTAAGCGTGTCCCGTGCTACAAACGCGCAAACGCTGCAATCAAAGATATCCGCGGATTCCTTGAGCATCACATGAAGAGTGATGACGTTAAGCTCGACAAGTCCATCAACGAGGCTGTCTGGGCACGCGGATCTCAGAAACCGCCAAGACGCATCCGCGTTCGTGCTATGAAGTTCGACGACGGACAGGTCCAGGCGGAACTTGCTGAGGAGTAATTAAATGGATGATCCCACCCTGTCACTGAATGGTGATCCGAACATCGGTGTCTATGCACGTGTCTTTGACGACATTGCATTCGTCCCAATCGACGCTCCGGAGGAGTTCAAATCCAAGATTGCAGAGTACCTGGAAGTTGAGGTTATTGAGACCTTTATTCAGGGTTCGTCTGTTATCGGACTGCTCTTAACCGGCAACTCCAACGGATTCGTCGTTTCCGGTCTCATTCAGGATTCAGAGCTTGACCTTCTCCAGGAATACGGAGATGTCCTTCTCCTCGGAGAAGAGATGAATGCGGCAGGGAATGTGATTCTGACCAACGACTCATTTGCCGTTGTGCACCCGGATATGTCTTCCGAGATGCGCAAGATGGTGGGCGAGTTCCTGAAGGTCCCGACCATTCCGATGTCCTTTGCCGGTGTCGGAACGGTTGGTATGACCTGTGCCTGTACCAATGCAGGAATCCTCCTTCCGGCACGCAGTGCTCCGGAGGAGATTTCCGCAGTCGAAGAGGCAATCCCGTTAGAGGATTTCCCGGTCGGTACCGGCTCGGTCAACATGGGTTCCAATCTGATTGGAACCGGCCTTCTCATCAACAACAAGGGTTACCTTGCCGGAAACACCACCACCGGTTTCGAGCTTGGCAGAATTGAAGATGTATTTGGATTTCTGTGAGGTGAATTAAAAATGCCGAAATTCGAGGTTAAGGGTCGCTTCCTCAACGATGGTGAGATGAGACCTTTCACAAAAGTAGTCAGTGCTCCGTCCGAGAAGCTTGCAGGAGAGTTTACTCTTGCAACCTTCGGCAGCAAGCACAGACTTGAGCGCAAGTATATCAGCATCGAGTCCGTACAGGGTATCGATGACAACTAATACTAACCAGGCAGCACTGGAGCAGGAGATTAAATCCCTCCAGGCGTATGCCGCAGAGTATTCGGAGCAGTACGGTCTTCTCTCTGAACAGCTGAAATTCATGGAGGCTGCAAAGGCTGAGGCACGCTCTTCGATTGAAGCCCTGGAAGCCCTTGCGGCAACCGACGGCGAGGCCGCAGTTCTTCTGCCGCTTGGCGGAGGAGTGACGGTCAAAGCAACTCTGCACGACACGAAGAATACGCTTGTCGGCATTGGTGCAGGCGTTTCTGTTGAGAAGTCCACCGAGGAGGCAATCGCTTTCTTAAAGGACAGAATCACGGAGATGGATGCATCCGGAAAACGCTTAACCGAATCTCTTGGTAAGCTTTCTGAGCAGATGCGCGCTGTTGAACAGAGGATGCAGGAAATCTACGCATCCGTTCAGCAGTAACACCGTATTCTTTTTTCTCAGACAACTCTCTTTTCGCACACTCTTTTCTCCCGCATTATTCAACAATCCTCTTACCTTTCAAAAGCTAATAGTATAACACTATGGCACCGGAAAAAAAGCTCACCCCTGCAATGCAGCAGGTCAAGATGTTCAAAGAACAGTATCCTGACTGTGTGCTCTTTATGCGGATGGGGGATTTCTATGAGACCTTTTTTGAAGATGCCGAGATTTGTTCCCGTGAACTTGACCTGGTGCTGACTTCCCGCTCCAAAGACCCTGCGGGAAACCCGATTCCGCTTTCCGGCATTCCCTATCATGCAGTGGATTTGTATCTTCCCCGCATGATTCGCAAAGGATACAAGGTTGCCATCTGTGAACAGGTCGAAGACCCGAAACAGGCAAAAGGGGTTGTGAAGCGTGATGTGGTGCGGGTAGTAACCCCCGGAACAGCAATAGATGCCGACATCATCCCGGGACAGGCGGCACGCTATCTGATGGCAGTAAACCCTGACCGGAAAAAACACATAATCGGACTTGCCTTCCTCGATATCACAACCGGCGAGTTCTTCATCAAGGAAATTCCGGGAGGTGAGGATTTCTCATCCCTTGCAACTGAAATTGAACGGTACTCTCCGCTCGAGATTCTCGTACCGCAGGACACGCCGGCAGATATCATCCCCTTCCTGGTATCCACCGGGCGCGTATTAACGCCGGTTCGTTCCCTCTTCTATGAACATGCCGAAGAAACCCTGTGCGAACAGTTCGGTGTTGTTTCTCTGGAAGGATTTGACACGAGTTCTCCGCTCTCCCTGGGGGCTGCCGCGGCTGCTCTCTGCTACGCAAAGGAAACCCAGAAGGTTTCCCTGCAGCATATCCGCGGCTTCTCGAAAAAATATGATACCGACGCCATGATTCTGGATGCGGTGTCCTTACGCAATCTGGAAATCTTAACTCCGCTTCGGGGAGACCGAAACGATACAACCCTTTTCGGTTTCCTCAACAGAACCCGGACACCAATGGGTGCGCGTGCGCTTCGCAGTGTCTTAACCCGCCCGTCCACCTCTCCTGCGGAGATTAACTATCGGCTGGATGCCGTGCAGTATTTCACAGAGCGTCCGGTTCTCCTCTCCGCCGTCAAATCCGTCCTCTCCCGCCTCTCGGATATTGAGCGGATTGCAGGACGCATTTCATACGGCAATGCCTCCCCGCGTGACCTCCTCTCGCTTTCTGCAAGTCTTTCTGCCGTTCCCGAGCTGAAAGCAGAGCTTGAAACAGCAGAGGGACTTCTCCGGGATAAACTTCTCAGCATTCCGGAGTTTGCCGGAATTGCGGAACTCATCAACGCGGCAATTGTTGATGAACCGCCGATTGTCTACAAAAACGGCAATGTTATTCGCAGCGGATACAGCGAAGACCTGGATGCCCTGCGCGACGTGGTTGCAAACGGCAGAAGCTGGATTGCCGAACTCCAGAACACCGAGCGTGAGCGAACCGGTATTCGCTCGCTGAAAATTGCGTACAACAATGTTTTCGGATACTACATTGAGGTAACCAAAGCAAACCTCGACAAAGTGCCGCCGGAGTATGAGAGAAAGCAGACAACCGCAAACGGCGAGCGGTTCACCATTCCGGCACTCCGTGAACGAGAAGCCTTAATGGCGCAGGCTGATGACCGTATGCTGGCATTGGAAATCCAGCTCTACGAGGAACTGATTGCCCGTCTTCGCGGTCATGTCCGCGAACTGCAGGAAGCATCGTCTGCTATCGGAGTCATCGACAATCTGGCGGCGTTTGCCGACCTTGCGCTGACAAACGATTATGTAAGGCCGGAACTTGTCGAACATCCGGAACTCTTAATCCGTGACGGCCGCCATCCGATTGTGGAAAATGCCGTCCCCGGAGGATACGTTCCAAACGATACCGAGATGAGTTCGGTTGAGAAACAGATTCTCATCCTCACCGGAGCAAACATGGCAGGTAAATCCACCTACATGCGAAGTGTGGCTCTTCTCTGTATCATGGCGCAGACCGGCTCATTTGTTCCGGCACGGTTTGCAAGAGTCGGAATTGTTGACCGCGTGTTTACGCGGGTTGGTGCATCCGACGACCTTGCCGGCGGTCAGAGTACTTTCATGGTCGAGATGTTAGAGCTTGCCAACATCTTAAACAATGCAACCGAGCGCAGTCTGATTCTTCTGGACGAAATCGGCCGCGGAACAAGTACGGTGGACGGTTACTCGATTGCCCGGGCAGTTCTGGAATTCCTGCACGGCAAAGGAGCGGAAGGCCCGAGGACGCTTTTTGCAACCCACTTCCATCAGCTGATTTCCATAGAGTCCGAGCTTCGCAGAGTGAGAAACTACCACTTCGCAGTAAAAGAGGATGCACACGACATCACATTCCTTCGAAAACTCATCCCGGGAGCAACAGACAGAAGTTACGGTATCCACGTTGCCCGGATTGCCGGTGTGCCGAAGAAAGTGCTGACGCGGGCAGAAGAGGTTTTGAAATCCGCTCTGCGCGAGGATGCGGCATCCGGAGGCCAGAAATACTACACGCAGATGCTGCTCTTTGACTCAGCCCCGGCAGAGGCTGTGCCGTCAGCAGTGGAGGAGCGTGTCCGCGAAGTAAACCCGAATGAGATGACGCCGATGCAGGCGCTCATGTTTATCACCGAGCTGAAAGCTCTGCTGGAGAAGAACTGATGGGACGAATTCAGATTCTTGATGAGGAAACCATCAACCACATCGCAGCCGGCGAAGTAATTGAGCGGGCAGCATCTGTCGTAAAAGAGCTGGTGGAAAATGCGGTTGATGCGGATGCGAAAAAAATTATCATTGACATCACTGCCGATGCATCTGCTGTTACGCGAATTTCTGTGACTGATGATGGAATTGGCGTGAGTGCTGAGGATGCGGTTCTTGCCTTCCGTCAGCATGCAACAAGTAAAATCTCCCGCCCGGATGATCTTGCAGGAATTGTCACCCTCGGCTTCCGCGGGGAAGCCCTGGCAAGTATTGCGGCAGTTTCCAAGGTCACATTTACCTCAAAAGAGCGGGGATCTTCTGCGCCGGAAGCCGTACAGGTGGTAATTCACGGTGGCGCCCTCATCCGGCAAAGCTTTGTCGGAGCGCCGGAAGGAACGACCATCACCGTTGAGGATTTGTTCTACAACACTCCTGCCCGGCGGAAGTTCCAGCGCAAAGTGACAACGGAACTCTCGCATATGTATGATATGGTCGAGCGCATCGCACTTGCCCACCGGAATGTTTCGTTTGTTCTGCTTTATCAGGGAAAGGAGCGGTTCAGAACGTATGGAACCGGCTCCTATCAGGATGCGGTTGCCGCAGTCTTCGGCACGGCATTTGCCAAAGACCTTCTGCCGGTAGAAGCAGACGGCAGACTTGCCTCGGTTTCCGGCTGGGTTTCCAAACCCGGATGCAACATGCGCCCGACGCCTACCCGTTTCTATCTGGCAATTAACGGCCGCCAGATAACGTCCAAGTCTCTGCAGTGGGCAGTCCGCGAAGGATACGGAACACTGCTTCCTAAGGGAATGTATCCTGCGGCATTTCTGGATATCACGCTTGACCCGCGTGAGGTTGATGTGAATGTGCATCCGACCAAACGTGAGGTGCGTCTCTCCCGTGAACGGGAGGTAGGTTCTGCGGTTCGCGATGCAGTCTATACTGCACTGCATGATGATGTTCTCTTCTCTGCAGTCCCTGCCGCTGAGCCGGCACAGCAGAAACTGTTCTCTGCTGATGAACCTGCTCCTGTCAAGCCCGTATATGAAAAGCCGGCTGTGCCGAAGGAAGAATCTGCCGTTCCAACGCCGAAGCGGAGTCTGCATGAGACGGTTGTCTCTTATCTCTCGCAGACAGAACCTCCGCACTCTGCCGCCCGACAGACGGAGATTCAGCTGCGAAGAACGGAAACTCCGGCTGAAAACAAACCCGCAGTAGAAGTCCCGGAGGTTCTCGGGCAGATTGGCGGAACATACATTGCCGCCCGAAATGCAAACGGCGAGCTGGTCATTATCGACCAGCATGCGGCACATGAGCGGGTGA
>JAFQBW010000037.1 GCA_017399555.1 Methanocorpusculum sp. | reverse complement strand
GTCGGTCGGTCGGTCGGTCGGTCGGTCGGGATAACTACGCCCATTTTTGTGTAAGCCCTGACAACGGAATAAAAGACAGGCGCATTATGCTCATGGAGATACCATGGGTATAATGCGCCTGTTCGCGCATAATAGAGAAGTGCGATGAAGGACATAGACGAGACAGAGAGGTAAGAAGATGAAGAATACAAAAGATTTGTTTGAGGTGCTTTGTGAGAAAGCCGGATGTGAATATATGTCCGATATGAAGTTTAAATTGCACAGGGAAGAAGTCTGCAAAGCGGCATCTGGGCTGAAAAAAGAGGATTTCAAATTAGAGCAATGGACGGAACTCGTGTCTTATTATTTGGGGGAGCCTGTTGTTTTTTCTACCTACGATGATGTGGAAGCATTCTTTCAGGATAAATAGCAGTTTATCATGCACAGCATTTAATAGCGTTTTTTGTGCCCGATAAGATAGAGAGGCTGCCCGACGGGGCAGCCTCTTGTTGTATTGTTCTTTTTATTGGTCCATGGACTCCCACCCATTGAAATAGGACACATTCATCAGAGCCAGCAGTTCATCGGAGCAGGACAGACCGGCAGGCAACGTTTTCTCGGAAAGAACAGCATCAAGTTCACAGTAGGGGCACAGAGCGGTTTTTGAACCATGTGACTCCGGAATGAACCGCACCACCTCATGTCCCTGAAACCGCCGTTTACAGGCGAAGCAGCCGCAGTTTGTATCCTTATGGATGTGCGGCGCATTGCCGGCGGCAGATGCGTAGATGGAGTCAAGGTCAACAGAATGTCCCAGACTCTGCTCCAGGGAAGTCTTTGCGTCCTGCAGCAGGTTTGAGATTTCGCAGCCATCTGCTGTAAAGCAGAGAATCAAGCCATTGCCAACGGGACGGGAGCGGGAGGTGAAGTGGTCGGTTATCAGCAGCCCGCCGTGGGCACGCTGGATATGAAACTCCTCTTGTTCAGGCTCCAGATAGATAACAACAGTCTGCTCCATCCCTTCGATAGCGCGGGCGGCGTCAGGGTGATTCTTGATATATTCAGCAAGCACATCGGCTCTTGCCAGCAATTCAGCACCAGTGTCATCGAGCAGCGGGAAGCGGAGGACAGGGGACTGGTTAGGGAGGTCGAGGACGACCGAGGCGCTGGAGCCGGTCTTCTTGAGATTGGCATTCATAGGGGCAACCCTCCTTTATGGCTCCATTGTAGCCCGAGACTGAAAATAAGTCAAACTGGCATATAACTTGTTTGCAAAAGTAGAACCAACCAATGAGTTTTAATAATCAGAATGGGGGGCGGAGTTTGTATCCTTGTCATTTTGAGGAGTGCCGTATATAATCAATTTAGAAGGAAGGTGCTTTCTTGACATATTCAATATCTATATATGCCTTTGAGGGGCAGTTAGTATATACAGCAGCCATGGATATGTATTTTGATAAATACAAAGGTGTTGGACCTGGATATTACAGCGAACCGATTTTAGTCTCGTCCTTGAAATGTTCGGTAGAAGATATAGAGGCTGCAATCTGTCAGTGTATCAATGTGCTCCAGGACCATCAAGATGTTATTTTTAAGGACAATTCCGAAAACAGTATTATGCAGATGGAAAAACGTCTTTTCCAAAACTTCAAGTTGTTTGGAATTACTGCGTCCAAGTCGCAAATCACGAAACAATCGACAGAGATACTTATACGACGAAAAAGAGATAGTTTTACCCTTTGTAAGTGCAAGGCAAAAGGCCGACATATGATGGTGGAAAAAGAGGTTTCTCTTTCTGCCGAAGTCCCTATGTCGGAAGTTGCCCGGTGCGTATTAGAATTGTTTACTGCTTAATAGGGCATAGGCGGGAGCATGGTTGCAGATGTTCCCGCCTTCGCCATGCTCATTTCTGCTGTCAATCGACTTGCCGAGCCGGTTTTTAGTCGGCGGGAGGGAGAATTTCCGAGTTGATTGCCGTAGTAGGGAAGCGGTTGATTTCTGTGGGACCATCCTTTTTTGTGGAGATAAGATTTCCCTCCAGGTCATAGACCCTTGTGACGATGGTCTCATAAACGATGGTCCAGCCATCTTCCTGCTTCGTCTCTGTGTAGGTGTTGGTCTCCTGATACCCGGTCTTTTCCTCGCCGCCGTCGCCGGCCACAATGTAAATATCACCTGTTCCACCTCCGGAAGGCTCAACAGATACACCAGGTATCCTGCCGCTGTTTTGTCCTGTGTCAGACGGAGCATCGCACTCCACCCACGCATAGGTGCCATCCTCACGCAGTACACGTTCCTTGTAGCCAATCAGAACGCCGTGCTCATTGTAAATGGCGTAGATATTCCCGCTGACCCGGATGAAGTTAGGCGGGATTTCGTCAGCGGCGGGCTGCTCCTCGGGAAGGGGATTGCCCTCGGCATCCACCTCAGTAAAGAAGAAGGTGTCGTCTGCGTTTCGGGTATAGCGGTAGTAACGCACGGTACCATCGTCGTCGGTGGTCATGTAGACGTTCTCCAGACCCTCGACGGAAACAAAATCCTGCGGGATATTGGGGTCAACATCCTGCCAAAGCCAGGAGCCGTCTTCCTGCCGGATACGCTGGCGATACCTTACGATATTACCGTCGTCATCTACCACCATATAGAGTTCGTCACCGTTGAGGACGGGGATGTAGTTATCCGGAATCTCTGGGTCAAGCACCCACTCGTCATCCGGTGTAGGCAATGTTCCTTCCGGCAGGACCTCCCACCATGGGCTTTCTTCCGACAGACCATTCGCGTACGGGTCATTGGCGTCCATAGGTGTCTTCAATTTCGCAGTCCAGACACCAATGAACACCACGACCAAAAGGGAGAGTATGATAATGATTTTTTTCAAACCGACAGCCTCCTGTCATATTTTATGGAGTATGTCAGAAGGAAGCAGAGAGGCTGGAATGAGCCGATTTTACAGGCATTTGCGCCTTTGCCAAGTCTGCTTGCGCCAATGCCATGCAGACTTGGTGGACTTATTTTGCCGGAAGTGATAGGATAACAGCACAGAACAACGGCATTGGAGGAAGCCCCTATGACATTTGGAGAGAAGCTGCAGAAGAAACGAAAAGAGAAGGGATGGACGCAGGAGCAGCTGGCGGCGCAAATCGGCGTTTCCAGACAGGCCCTTTCCAACTGGGAGTTGGATACCGCTGTCCCGGATACAAAGAACGTACTTCAGCTGAGTAAGCTGTTTGGCGTGACTACGGACTATCTGCTCAATGATGACTATGAGAGCGATGACGACCTGCCCGCTGTCCATGCCAGCAATGAGCGCATCAGCAGTATGTACCGGAATAAGGCGCGGGTCATCATCGGCGTCTGTATCGCGGGTGTGGCGGCGCTCGGGCTTCTTATCATCGGTATCCTCAGCTCTGTGTTTCCGGCAGTCCATATCGAGGCGCCTGTTGGCGCGAATTGGGTGAGAGCGACTGACGGACTGTGGGGTTTCTTAAAAGTCAACAACCTGGAGTGGCTGTTCATTCTCTGCATCTTTGTATTGATTGCGGGCCTTATCGTCATTTGGTACCCGGCTGTGCGGAACATCGGCCGCAAGGTCAGGAGGAAAAAGAAAGACAAAAGCGAAGAATAAAAGAAGGCGGGGCATCGTGCAGATGCCCCGCCTTCCTGCTGTTTGGATTAGATGCCCAGGCTCTCCACCCAGTTGATGATGGAGGTCCTGTCCAGTTTTCCATTGAGCAGTTTGCCCTCCTTGATGACCGCGGTGTCCGGCAGACTTACCTTCAGCTCATTGACTGTGTTGCCAAAACCGCTGCCGCCGGATGTGGCGAACAGGACAATGGTCTTTCCGGAGAAATCATGGGACTCCAGGAACGTGTTGATAATCGTGGGCGCCACATACCACCAAATGGGAAACCCAACAAAAACCACGTCATAGTCAGAGATATTGATGCTATCGTCAGAAAGGGGCGGGCGGAAGGATTTGTCCTGCATCTCAATGGTGCTGCGAGACGTTTTATCCGTCCAGTCGAGGTCCGCTTTCGTATAGGGGTCTTTGGGACGGATTTCATGGATGTCAGCACCGACGGATTCAGCCAGTAGTTCCGCTGCCTTTGCCGTGACGCCGCTTGCAGAGAAGTATGCCACCAGTTTTCTGCTCATATTGCATGCCTCCGATTCTTGTTTTTGTATGTAAAGTCATTTGTTCGTGCGATAAAGGAAACAGCCGCTGTCATGGGAGTTAATGACCCCTATGGCCTGCAGATAGGCGTAGATGATGGTGCTCCCAACGAACTTCATTCCGCGAGCGGTTAAGTCCTTGGAAATGGCGTCGGAGAGGGGAGAGCGGGTCTCTGTATTCTCGTAGATGGTGTGCCCGCTCCAGAACCGCCGGAGGTAGGCTTCAAAGCTGCCGTATTCCGCAACAATTTCCTTGAATATCTGGGCATTGCGGACTGCTGCCTTGATTTTCAAGCGGTTTCGGATAATGCCGGCGTTTGCCGCCAGCGCTGCCTTCTTTTCCTCATCATAGGCCGCCACTTTATCCACGTCAAAGCCGTCGAAAGCGGCCCGGAAATTCTCCCGCTTATTCAGCACACATTCCCATGACAGTCCGGCTTGGAAACTCTCCAGCACGAGCATTTCAAAGAGATAGGGGTCATCAAACCGGGGGACGCCCCATTCCTCGTCATGGTAGCGCACATAGACGTCATTTTTCATGTTGCACCAAAAGCATCGTTCCATCCGCATCACCTCAAACATGGAAGGCTCCATCTTCATGGAGCAGGGCGTCAAGCGCTTCGCAGTCGATACCCGCAACATCCTCAATGGGGATTATCGTTTTATCGGTCAGGACTATGGCCCGCTGATAATCGTCAAACTTCTTGATGTGGCCGGGCTTCTGCACATAGGCTCCGCCGGCCTTCTTCTTATCAGCTACGAAGTAGGTGAATGTGACTTCCGGACAGTCCGGTAGCATGTCACGAAGCAGCTGCAGCTTTTCATCCAAAGCGGCAAGGGCGTCGGCATCCAGTTCCAGTTTGTCGTCAGTGAGCCTTGCCCTCTCCTTTACCGCAGCGTCATGGCCGGTCAATGCTGCGAACGGGGCAAACTGGGCGGCCCGGTCAATGATGGCCATGCGCGGGCGGGTAGGGGATACGTGGTGGGGACAATGGAGGATATCATCGTAGCGGTGCTCGTCGTTCTGATTCATCTGCTCCACCTCCTTACGCCTTATGGCCGCCTATCTGTTCGTTGCGCTGCTTTGCCGTGGCGCCCTCCTGCAGGTTCATTCCCTTGAGGATGGCGTTCTTACCGAACTTCTCCTTGATGTTCAGTACCGTCTGCTGCAGCTGCCGCTCCTTCGCAAGAGCCGCTTCTTCCTCCTTGCGCTGTTGTTCCAAAGCTGTATAGTCCGTGAACAGGTCCAGCTGCTCTGGTGGCTGCTCTGTGGGCACGGAGGACTCATCCACCACGCGGCCGGCGACAAGGGTCAGACGGCGTACCAGCAGCCTTTCGTTGATAATACGGTCATAAAGCCGCAGGGCAGCAGAGGTAATCAGTTTAACAGAGGAGGTCTGCCGACCAAGGTTTTCCGTACCATGGGCGTGCTCCGGCACTTTGCGTCCATAAGCATCTTCCTTGATTTTTCCCTTATAACTTCGGCTGATGGATGGGTCGGTCAAATTTTCTATGTCATATCCGACGGTCAGTACGATTTGGTCTGTGACAAGTCCTTTTTTAAGAAGGTCTTGTGCCATGGACTCTGCCATCTCATGGACGACGATTCTTGCCTTCTGACTGTCATATGCCTCCTGCAGCACCTGTCCGGAG
>JAFQBW010000036.1 GCA_017399555.1 Methanocorpusculum sp. | reverse complement strand
TGAGAGTGTGCGCTATTGATTTGCTGAGTTCTCAATAGTTTTGCCCTTATGGTTTATATATGAGGGAGGAGGTTCGCGCGAGCCGGAGGTGAAAAAGCGAAACCCGAAGGGTTGAGGCTCGCCCATATCTCCGCGACGCCTAAGGAGCATGCGCCTAACGGCTTAGCTCCCCGGTGAGCCGGAGGTGAAAAGGCGAAACCCAAAGGGTTAAGACTTTTGCCCGGAGGCGAGTAAACAGGCAGCCGATTTCACTGCGAGGAGGTTTCCGAGCGGTGAAATGGGCGACCGAATGCCGCTGGTTTTTGCATTCCTGATGTTTCAGAAGTACGGAGGCGCGACGCGGAGGCTTGTCCGAGGCGTGCCGCCGGAGTTTTGGAAAGGTGAAGCCGCAGGTGCAAGCCGGCGGAGGACTCCTTTGGAGGGCGACGGTTGTACCGGAGGCTGAGCCGGCAATATGAATATACGCAAAACAGAGGAGTCCGGTTGGAAGGGGAATCCAACCGGAGACATGAGAGTCTGATTTTGTGGGTTCTTATTCTCTTGCTGTCTTTTATTCAGCTGATTCTATGAAGGCTTCAGCCACTATCATAAGAACCCAGCCCACCCAGATAAGGAGACGTTTTATTGTCTCCTTTTTGATTATGGGCAGGACTTTTTTTAGTATTCGCTCGACAAAGGTGATAACTGCAGTACTGATGTTATGCCATAGCATCCTGAGTGTATGCTCAGCGCCCATAACTCCGCGACGCCTAAGGGACATGCGGCTCCGCCTTAGTCCCAGGGTTATGCCATAGCATCCTGAGTATCAGCCCAGGTTTCGAGGGCTTCGAGGGTTGCGTCATAGGCGAATCCGGTGATAAGCATGTAGTTTTTGCCGATGGTGACGGTGAAGGAATCTTCGTGGACTTTACTGCCGATGGTAACATTTTTGGTGCAGGAGAACTTGACTGCCCAGTACTCCTCACCATCTGCTTCTGCAGCAGATCCGCCAACTCCGGCAAGGGTTTCCGTGGTCTCGTTTCCGGTGAGGAGGGAAACAGCGTCGGAGAGCTGGTCGTTGGAAGTTCCATAGACGAGAATGTATCCGTTTTCGTCTCCGTCTGCGTCCGTATAGTCGATTCTGGTCTTGTAGGTTGCAGAAGATCTGTTTTTGGTAATCTCCATGGTGGTATCATCTGCGAATGCCTGTACAAGGGTGTTGAAGGTATTCACGTCCGCGATTTCTGCGGTGTAAACCCTCTTTGCATTTCTGGAAATAGAAGTCTCAGAAAAATCTGCCATAGTAATTGCTCCCGAGAAGAAGTAAGAAAACAGGTATTTTGAGAGGAGGTAGTCACCGGTTTTCTTACCTCCTCTCTCTACTACTCTATTGGGGTGAAAACCGCATAAATTCTTTGGGGCAAAATGATTTCCTGCAAAATAACAGAGTTTCAGACAAGGATTTTGAGAAATATCATTGGTTGAAAGCTGTCAGAATAATGTTTTCAAAATAGAAAAATCCAGGATGAAGTATCCCGGATTTATGCAAGTACAGTCTGACCGTCTGCCCAGGTTTCAATCTTACTGAGGGTTTCATCGTAGGAGAAGCCGGTGACGCTCATGTACTCTTTACTGATGGTGACGGTGAAGATATCTTCAATTTCTTTAGAGCCAACAGTAACGAGATTCGTACAGGAGAACTTTACCGACCAGGTCTCATCCCTGCTGTCTTTGGAGGCAGAGCCGCCAATTCCTGCCATGGTTTCAGATGCTTCATTTCCTGCGAAGAGCGAGGAAGCCTCTTCAAGCTCAGAGGCGGTTGCTGCATAGATAAGAGCATATCCATGCTCGTTGCTT
>JAFQBW010000035.1 GCA_017399555.1 Methanocorpusculum sp. | reverse complement strand
GGCTCAAAGAGCCTTAGCCCCCTTCATTTTCTCTTCTCCCCCCTGTTTTCATAAACTCTTTTGCTTCTTCTTCCAAAAACCACCATTTTCCACCCAATGGAAGCATACAAGAGAACACATTAATTACCTATCCTGACAAACCTTTACAGTACTAGCTGATTCTTCAGCTATTCTCATGAGAGTATAATTATGCTGGAACAACTGCCATACATTGCAGCCGCAACCATCATATGTCTGGTTCTATTTGTTGTAATCGACATAATCTGGAAGCTTCCGAAAAAAGGAGGCGTCAGCGGAGCGGAAGCAATAGCAAATGATATCGAAGCATCCGGCGGCAGCAAACACGGAGGGTACATGATAGGCAACATCATAACCTCTCCGGATGCCTCAGCCGGAACGCTTCTTGCCGCATGCGGATTCTTCATTTACGGCGTAATCGGCGCGGTTGCCGCAGCAGTCCTTGTCTTCATCGGAGCCAGAATCTGTGCAGACAAAGGATTTGCAGGACTCACCGGAGCCCTTGCAGCGACTGCCGTAATCTGGGCATGTACAACATTTCTTGGATTCGCCCCTGAAACCTTCATCGCCGGAATCGTACTCGCAATCCTGATTGTAGAAGGACTTTCCTTAAAGCTCTCCTCGAAAATCATCGGAAAACTCTGGGGGAAGAGAACATGATTGTTGAAACAATTTGTGCTCTTGCAGCCGTTTACGCGGTAATCCGCATCATCTTCGAAAAGAGTACGTTCAAGAAACTTGCATACTTAAACGTCCTGGGTTTTGCAGTAGCCGGAGCAATCGTACTTCTTCTCCCGCATCCGATCACAATCGGGGCTGCCGTTGCATACTTTGTCGGGGCAACGCTCGAATCAAACGCCATCGCAAGTACTCTTGCTGTCGGAGGTGAGGAATAATGGATATCTTAACCCTCATGGCTGCATTCTTAATCCTTGTCGGAGGAATCGCAGCTCTCATCTCCAAATCAGCATTCAACAAACTAATCCTGCTTGGCGTTTTAACAGCCGGAGCTGTAATGCTCTTTGTAAAAGACGGCTTCTTAGACGCAGCAATCGCGGTATCTCTTCTGATGCCTGTTGGAACACTCTTCATCCTCTTCCTGCTTGGAAAAAAGAAGGAGGTAAAACATGATTGAGTTCATCTTAGGATGCATCCTCTTAATCGCAGGCGGATTATTTACCGCATTCCCGCGTGACAGACGATACATCACAAGACTCATCAACATCGAAGTTGCCGAGTTTGGACTGGTACTTATCATGCTGTCATTCAGCGAAGTCTTAGCACTCGTCACTTTCGTTGCGGTAAACGTGGTTTCCACATTCATCTTCGTCCGCTTAATCGAAAAGAAAGAAGGGAGGGAGATGCAGTGAACATAATCCAGAAACTTGCAGGATATCTGTCTGAAACCGACAACCTGCCAAAGGTCTACGCTCTTGCAGTATGTCTCGTTGCAGTAATCGGAATTTGTATGATTCCTGCAATCTCCTATGATGCAGACCAGCTCTACCCAAAGAGCGTGGACATGGAAAGCCCGCTGTCCCCGTATGACAGAGGCGGTGTCCCGTTCGAAGAACCGGCAGAAATTGTCGCACAGTATCCGGAAAACGCTCCGGCTCTTGGATGGGTTACTGCATACTTAACCCCGGCATCCCAATGGATGGCAGATAATACCTTATACCTTGGAACAACAATTGCTGCCCACCCCGGAGGTATTCTCGATGAGATTCTCTACTACACCAGAGGATTTGATACAATCGTTGAGGCAAGCATCCTTCTTTGTGCCTTCGCAATCGCATCCTTCCTCTACCGGAGGTCGAGAACATGATTGATGTACCATCGCTCTATCCGATAGGATTAGCTGTTGCATTTGCCGCGATAATCATCGCATTCTTTGCAATGTTCCGCGAAAAGGAGGACGTCCACAAACTGATTCTCGTTGATTTAATCGAGATTACAGGACTTGTCGTAATCGCACTTCTTGCAACAGACTTAGCAGAAGCATTAATTCTTCCGGGACTTGTTGTTGGAATCGCAGAGATTCTTGCTGTCTCCGAGCTCTGGCTTGCAAAAGAAGGCCTTCAGAACCAGAGACCTGCAAGAACTCTCGACATCGAAGTAATGAAAACAGCCCCGCCAATTCTTGGAGCAATCCTTGCCGCATACGGTATCTTCTGTACAGGATTTACCGGAGGTCTTATCGCAGGTCTTGGAATGATGCTCTTCTTCCTCGGCAAAAATGTTCGCGAACGCTTTGGTGTCATCGAAAACGCAAGTGTTTACGCATGGGGATTATGGGTTATTGCATTCCTTGTCTTCATGGTATTCCCGTCACAGTGGTTCCTGGCTGTCATGATGGCCGCAGTTGGTATTATGATTAAAGTCATGGCAAAGATGGCACTCGTCGGTACAATGAGAGGTGATGAAGAATGATGGAAGCAATTCTTGTTCAGATTCCGTTTGGAGATATGGTTCACTACCTCTCAGGATACACGGTTCTGCTTTTCGCAGTAGCCGCACTGTTTGTGGTATTAGCCATTGTTTCCCTGCCGGAAAAGCCGGTTGATATCGTCTTTGGTACAGACGGATACACGTTAAAAGAGATTCCGAAAGACACCATGAAATTCCAGCGTTTCATGGCGATTGCCTGCGGAGTTGCCACCGTTGGTGCTATCATCTCAGGAGATCTCTTCAACTTTACCCTGTTTGCCGCCTTAATCGGTATCTTAAATATCGGTATCGTTGCCGGAGTCAAGAACCGCCATGTATTAGACTCCGCATTCTCTTATGGTCTGGTTGTTATGATGGGAACTGTCCCGCTCTTTGCAGGGGCTGCCATCGCTGTTGCCGCAACCGGAACACTCTCTATCTGGGAGTTAGCCGGAATGGGAGCAGTGCCGCTTATCTCCAAACTCCTCTTACTTCTTGGAGTTCTCGGAGAAGGTATGGCTCCGTTCTATATCGGAAAAGCAGAAATCACGCGGGCTCCGGGAGCTCCGTACATCTTAATGATTCACGTAAGTTCCTTACTGCTCTTCCTGCGTGTTGTTGAAATCCTTCTGACGGTGTAATCATGAGTAAAACAGGATATTACTTACTGGCCCTGCTTGCCTTTGCGGCAGGGGTTCTCGGACTGGTCCTCTCAGGCTATGCATTAGTGCTTACCTTAATTGGATTCCCGGCAGCTCTTGTCTTACTTATGCTTGGCGTGTCTGCCGGAAGAAAAGAGGGAGATATTCCCTTCGTGGGGTACTGACCATGATGACCTTTATGCTTAATCTGGCATTTATCCCGCTTCTCATAGCCGCGATAATCTTCGGTCTCCTGCTTCACGGACTGCATAGAAAAGTCATTGCAAGAATCCAGAAAAGACCAGGACCGCCTGTATGGCAGGAGATTTTACACACCCTCAAATTCTCCTTCAAGCAGACCTGGATTCCCAAAACAGCAAGTCAGACAGTTTACGTTGCCGTAATCTGTCTCTCTCTTGCAATCTGGATTGGAGCACTCTTTACTGTATGGACAGGCGGAAGCCTTCTTATCATCTTCGCATGCTACATGCTCCACAAAATTGTAGAGCACGGAACAGGTCTTTCGTCCGGTTCTCCGTACACAAAGTTTGGAGCAATCCGTTCAGTTATGTCCGCAGCAGCTGAGCTTCCGCTTCTGGTAACTGTTGTTGTAGTCTACCTCTTCACAGGAACTCTTTCCTTATCAGGAATTACCGCATGGGAAGCTGCAAACGGTCCGCTCTTCTGGATTGCTCTGCCGGCTGCTGTGTCACTCTTCCTGATTATCCTCTCGAAGGCACACTACGGACCGTTCTCAGTAATTGAAGCAAAAGAACTGGTATCCGGTTACTGGACAGAACACTTTGGAGGATGGAGAGCTGTCTTAAACATCGCAAACGCATTAAAGACAGTTGTTCTGCTGTCAGTATTCATCACGCTCTTCTTCGGAGCCCTGCCGTGGTGGCTGTTCATTATTGTGATGATTCTTCTGATGGTTGTAATCTCATTTGTCTGTGCAACAACGCCGATGCTTACCCCATACCAGACGGTTACTATCCAGACCATCTGGACTGTCGTTGTCTGTATTTATGCAGTAATTGTATGGGTGGTGATGGGAGTATGAAAAACCCAATCTTTAAAGCTGTCCTCATTGGAGCTGTGTTCTACATAGCCCTGATGATTGTTGAGGGGGCCATGCATCCGGAAATTCTGCCGGCGGCAGCTGTCGGAGCGATTATCCTTGGACTCCTTACAACCGTTTTCCTCTGGGAAAACGAACACACAGTACACCTTGGTGAGATTATCATCCTCTGGACTATGGTTCTGCTCTTTGCAGCCTACGGAGTTGTATTCTTCTTCATTGGAGGTGTATTCTAATGGATTTAGTCTATGAACGCGACCTTCGGTCGATGAAACTCTTAATCCTGAAGGGAACCCGTCAGGATGAGGCAGTGCTTTCCCTGGCAAACCGCCTCGGCCTTTCCCGTCAGCAGATGCGAAAAATCCTCATTGCCGGATGCGACATGATGACGCTGGAAAATATCGGCCCGCGTCTGGAAGCTGCTGATGCCGCTGCCGCCGGCACGGCTGACGCCTTATCCATCCCGCACCTGACAACCGCTCTCGGTCTTTTAACCGATGCGGAAGGTGCGGCATTCCTTGCCAGAGTCGAATCCGGCGAGTCTGTTGAGTCGGTGAAAAAAGCAATTCTGGAGGTTCTTGCATGAGTCTTCTGCAGAGTATTAAAAACGGTGTCCGCAAACGCTCTATCCATGTCTGCTATGTAAATACCGGTTCGTGCAACGGCTGTGATATTGAAATCCTTGCCTGCTTATCCCCGCGGTATGATATCGAGCAGTATGGAATTTACGTCCACAACAACCCCCGTGAGGCTGATGTGATTTTAGTCACCGGCGGTATGTCTCCGCAATGGATTGACAAACTCCCGGACCTCTTCGACCGCGTCCCGGAGCCGAAGGCAGTTGTTACTATTGGAAACTGTCCGATTTCCGGCTGTGTCTTTAACCGTCCGGGCTGTGTTATCGACCCGCCGGTAAGCAAGTACATCCCGGTAACTGCCGCAGTTCCCGGATGTCCGCCGAGACCAACAGAGATTATCAACGCCATTCTTTCGGCGGCTGATGAACTCTTCAAAAACCATGAGGAAAAGAAGGAGGCGAAGAAATGAAGAAAGTTGTTGACGTCTCGCTTCCGGTCGGACCGGTTCATCCGTGTTTCAAGGAACCGCTCCGTATCAAGTGTGAGACTGCAGGAGAGCGTGTTCTCAGAACCGAAGTGGAGCTTGGTTACGTCAAGAAGGGAATCGAGAAGATTATGGTCGGTCGTCCCTGGCAGGAAACCATGTTCCTGGCAGAGAGAGTCTGCGGTATCTGTTCGGTTGTTCACAACACGGCAATTGTCGGCGCCTTAGAGGAAATCAGCGGAATCGAGGTTCCGAGAAGAGCACAGCTTCTGCGTATCATCTTAAATGAACTTGACAGAATGCAGAGCCATCTGCTTGCAAACTACTCGTACTGTTACACCATCGAGCACGAGACGCTTGCCATGTATCTGTTAAACCTCAGAGAGACAGCAATGGATGCCATCGAGAAGATGACCGGTACCCGTATCATGTCTGCATATGTTGTTCCGGGAGGTGTCCGCGAGGATGTATCGGATGCCGTTCTCTCTGACATCATCTCTGCAATGGATAAGATTGAGCGTGAACTGAACCGCTACGTGAAGATGTTTGAGACCGGACGCTTAATTGCCCTTCGTTCCAAAGGAATTGGTATTCTCTCGGTCGAGGATGCAAAGGCATCCGGTGTTGTAGGTCCAACTGCCCGTGCTTCCGGAATGGAATGCGATGCCCGCGCAAACGATCCCCTTTATGTCGAGCTTGGCTGGCATATGATTACCCGCACTGAGGGTGACAACTTTGCCCGCATCATGCTGAGATTCGATGAACTGTACCAGTCCGCATCGCTTGTCAGAAATGCGGTTGCCAAACTGGAAGCAGGACCTATTCGTCTCGGCGGAAAGGTTACCGCAGGTCATGTGAAACACACCATCGAAGCACCCCGCGGAGACTTAACCTATGATATCGCAGTCGATGAAAACGGCGAAGTAATCTCGGTTGCTATCCAGACTCCGTCGGTTATGAACGTCGAAACGGCTGCCCACGTTATGATGAAGGATCTGGCATCTGCTGCTGATGTGACCTCGGTCTTTATCAGTGCAGATCCCTGTATCGCCTGTGCGGAGCGCTGAGCCATGTCGGTATTATCCTACCTCAAAGAGTTCCTGCGTCCGTCCTGGCTGAAGTCCTTCTTCTTCGCAAAGACCGCCCCGCTCGAGAACCCGCCGTACTTCCGCGACTTCCCGCAGATTACCGGAAACGAGTGTACGAACTGTCTCTCCTGCAAGATGATCTGCCCCTGTCAGGGAGCTATTGATGTCATCCAGGAGAACGGCAAATGGATGCCGTACATCACCTACGGCCACTGTGTCCGCTGCGGATACTGTGTTGAGGCATGTCCGGAGGAGGTCTTAACCTCCGGAGACATTCTCGACAAGAAACGCCTGGAAGGACTCGAGTTCATCCACGAGTACAAGGTCATCGTTGACGAAGAGGCCTGTATGGGATGCGGCAACTGCAGTACGGCATGTCCTGCCAACCGCGAAATCGATCCGCATATTGGAGCCGGCGGTACTGCCATGTCCGACGATGTCTTAATGCGTGTCGAACGCGGAAAGAACCGTGTTCTCCACAATGACCTCTGCAAAGGATGCAAGGTCTGTATGGACACCTGCCCGAACAAATCCATCCATGTGGTGAGGACTGTTCAGGCAGTACAGGAGGCATACAAATGACCGATTATATCATTAAGAATGCCTGCGTTTATGACCCGGCAAACAAGGTCGCCGGCGAGATTCGCGATATCTATGTGGTTGACGGAAAAATCGCCGAAGAGCCGTCCGCAAACGCGGAAGTAATCGACGCAGCCGGATGCTTAACGCTTCCGGGAGGAGTTGATTCCCACACTCACATCTGCGGAACGAAGGTCAACTTCGGCCGCTACATGAGTCCGGAGGATATGCGTGCCGGCCGTGCCCCGCGAAAGAACGGTATGCGTGCTGTCTCCGGCTACAGTATCCCGACCACCTACGGAAACAGTTACCGCTATGCTCTCATGGGATACACCACGTTAACCGAAGGGGCGATGGCTCCCTTAGAGGCACGTCACACGCACGAGGAGTTCCGCCACACCCCGCTGCAGGACGGTCTGGTCTTAACCCTCTTCGACGGTGACTGGGAGGTCATGCGGGCAATTGCCAACGGTGATGTGAAGCGTGCCGCAGGTCTTATTGCCTGGAGACTCAACGCAGTCAAAGGCTACGGTGTCAAGCTCACCAATCCGTTAGGCGCTGAGATGTGGAGCTGGGGCAAGAATGTTGAGTGTATCAGAAAGCCTATTCCGACCTTCGATTTGTCTCCTGCCGAGTTCATCACTGGTATGATTGAGGCAAACGAGATGCTGGGACTTCCGCACTCGATTCACCTGCACTGCAACAACTTAGGAAAGCCCGGAAACTACACCTGTACCATTGGAACGATGGGCCTTGTCCCGGACTTAAACGAGAAGCGCCAGACCGCATACTTAACCCACGTACAGTTCCACTCCTACGGCGGTTCCGGCTGGAATGACTTCTGCTCGAAGAGTGAACCGGTCGCTAATATGGTCAACCTGAGACCGCAGGTCACTATTGATATGGGTCAGGTCATGTTCGGCAGAACCACTACCATGACCGCAGACGGCCCAATGGAGTTTAACCTCTACCGTCTGCATCAGGACAAGTGGAGTAACCATGATGTCGAGATGGAGACTGCCTCCGGTGTTATTCCGGTCATGTACCGCAGAAAGAACCTCGTCAACAGCATCATGTGGGCGATCGGTTTAGAGCTTGCGCTTCTGGTCGAAAACCCGTGGCAGTGTCTGCTGACAACCGACAACCCGAACGGCGCACCGTTTGTGAAGTATCCGGAAATCATCGGTCTTCTCATGAGCAAAGAGTACCGCGAAAAGGAGTTTGCAACCGTTCACAAGAGTACCGAGAAGCGTACCTGCCTCTCTGCCCTTGACCGTGAACTCGGTTTCGAGGAGATTGCGGTCATGACCCGTGCCGGACAGGCAAGAGCCTTAGGTCTTGACCAGTTCGGCAAAGGACACTTAGGTGTCGGTGCAGATGCTGATATCGCGGTCTATCCAATCAGACCGGACAGAATCGACCCGTCGAAGCAGTACGCGGAAATCATCCGCGGCTTTGCCCAGACGAAGTTTACCATGAAAGGCGGAATCCTTGTTTCCCGCGATGATGTAATCCTCGCTGATGACTTAAACAGAACCTTCTGGTGTTCCCCGAAGGTTCCAGCGGCATATGACATGAGCCGTGACCCGGAGCTTGTCAGCGTCTTTGAAAAATACTACACCGTCAGAATGGAGAACTACCCGGTTGATGAGAAGTACTACATCAAGCGCAGTATGAAGATTGAAACGGAGACGAAGTTATGAGAAGAATTACGCTTATCATGCGCGAAGAGATGGCAGACTGCCGTCTCCCCATCGAAGCCGAAGCAATCTGTCCGGAGACGATGTCCAAGACCATCGACCTCTCGCTTTTTGTGGGAAACGAGAAGAAGAAGATTACCGAGGTCTTTGACATCAGAGTCGACGGAGAGGCTGCTGGTCCTGCAACCACCGAGATTATCTTAGTCGGAGACTGCAGTCGTGTCAAGCGTGTCGGCGAGTACATGACTGCCGGAAAAATCATCATCGAAGGTGATATCGGTATGCACTGCGGAGATTTCATGACCGGCGGAGAGATTGAAATCATGGGGCATGCCGGAGACTGGCTCGGCCGTGAGATGCTGGGCGGAAAAATCCTCTGTCACGGAAATGCCGCAAACTACTGCGGTTCCGGATACCGCGGCGGCAGAAAAGGCATGCGCGGAGGAGAAATCCTCGTTGAAGGAAATGTCGGGGATTACTGTGCCGAGTGTCTCTTCGGCGGTACGGTTCGCGTCAAAGGTAATGCCGGAATTCATGCCGGCGCAAACATGAAAGGCGGCTGCCTGATCATTGAAGGGGATGCTCTCATGCCGTGCGGAGACATGTTTGCCGGAGAAGCAAACATCTTCGGAACGGTAACCGACTTCCTTGCAACCTTCCGCGAGAAGGGAACTGCCGTCTTTGAGGGACACACCTTAACGGAATTTACGGGTGATCTTGCCCACCGGAATGCGAAAGGCATTCTGCGCGTCGGCAAATACATTCGTATTTAACCCTCTGTTTTTTTCTTTTTTTCTGTGCATTTTGGTCTCTTCGAACCGTTCATGTTATATGACAACACGTGTCATATGTAAGTATGATATTAGGATTACCTGAGCTGACTGTCTTTGCTGTCGGCGGCACTATTGCTGTAGTGCTTGTTCTCCTGATACTGTGGGGTATCATTTACCCGAAGGTGGAGGATTAATTATGGCACTGGGAGAAGGAAGTACCCTGCTTACTCTGGTTTTAATGATTCTGTACTTTGTTGTACTGCTTGGTATCGGAGTATGGGCTTCAAAGAAAATCAAAAATTCGGAAGATTACATCTTAGCGGGAAGAAACCTCGGCTTCTGGCTGTTCACGCTTCTGATTGTCTGTTCTATCTGCAGCGGTATGACGCTGATTGGAACCAGTGAGTTTGGTTTCAAGTCCGGATGGCCGGGAATCTGGGAGCAGATTTTCGTTCCGCTTGCGGCATCATTCTGTATCATCTTCTTTGGTTCCAAGCTGAACAAGATTGGAAAGAAGGAAGGATGTATGACCGTTGCGGATTACTTCGCACTGAGATATGAAAACAATCGCGAACTTCGCGCTTTATCTGCATTCGCCAGTATTGTTGTTTCCCTGATTTACTTAGTCGGTCAGTACACGGCAATCAGTGTTGTTCTGATGTGGGCATTCGGCCTTGAACACTGGCAGGCATTACTCATCGCCGGTGTGATTATCACTGCATACACTGTTATTGGTGGATTATACGCGGTTTCCTGGACCGGTCTTGTGCAGGGACTGATTTTAATTTTCGGTGTGTTATTGGTTGCACCGTTTATTATCAGCTACGCAGGCGGAATGACTGCTATCAATGATGTTCTCGCATCGATTGATCCAAACCTGGTCATGCCGTGGTTCGAGACAAACTACGCAGCCTACGCATACTGTACTCCGGAGTACCTGGTGTCCTTCGGTATTATGCTGATGGTCGGTCTTGCCTGTGCACCGCATGTTCTCTCGAACGTCTTTGCCGCAAAGAAGGCTTCTTACTTCAAGTGGTCTCCGCTTGTTGCGTTTGGTATCTATGTGGTCATCATGTTCCTGGTGAAAATCAGCGGCTTTGCAGTTCGTGCGCTGGCAGAAACCGGGGCGCTTGGTGCTGAGGCATCTGCTGCGGTTATGGCAAATCCAAGTTCAGCCCTGCTGTATGGTATCCAGGCGGCAAGTCCAACAATCCTGATTACCGCACTGTTTGCGGTGATTGTCTTAGCAGCCGTTATGTCAACCACCGACCGCTTAATGCTGACTATTGGAACCGACTTCTCCTGGAACATCTTCAAGACCATGCTGAGACCAAAAGCAACCGAGCGTCAGGTTGTCCGTATCAGTCAGATTTGTGTGTTCTTAGCTGCTGCTATCTCCTTAATTCTCGCAATCAACCCGCCGGAGATGCTGGCATTCTTAATCTGGCTCGGTATCGGTATGATGCTTTCCGCCTTCGCTGTTCCGCTGCTTGCCGGTCTCTACTGGAAGCGTGCAACCGCAAAGGGAGCAATTGCCTCCATGACCTGCGGTATTCTTGCAGCTCTCATCTTCGGATGTTACAGCTACTTCAAGCTTGGTCCAGCCCTTCCGATGCACTTCTCGATTTACTCGTTTGGAATTGCTATCATCGCGATGATTGTCGTGAGTCTGCTTACCAAGAAGAACTCTGAGGAGGCATTAGAGAAAACATACACGGGATTCTACATGTTCCCGAAGGATGAGAAGAAGGAGTAATCCTTCTTCCGGTTTTTTGAAAAAAGTATCTGCGGAATTTTCCGCACTGTTTTAGCGCATCAGTTCAAGAAGCGCCGGCATCTCTTTTGCCAACTGCGGGTTTTCGTTGAGGATGGCGATTACCAGATTTCTGACGCTGATTTCCTCTATTTTCCGGTTCTGCATGGAGTGAATGATGGAGTTTAATTTATCGTCATTTAAGTGCAGGAATGCTTCTTTTACGGCATAGTTGCGGACTAATGCTTTTCCCATGCCGCTTTCCCGCCAGGCTTTGTCGTATGCCATGAGTGCTTTTTTGGAGGTGTCGCCGTTTTTGACTGCGGAGACTGCGGTCTCTGCGGCAAGTTTTCCGGAGAACATGGCATTGTAGATTCCGCATCCGGTAAGAGGATCTGAGAGGCGTGCCGCATCGCCAGTAATCAGGAGACCGTCTGCTGCGGTTTCTGCAAGCGGACGGCAGACGGAAATGCCGCCGACAATCAGCTCGGTGATTTTTCCATTTGGATAGTTCTTTTCGATGAATCGGTCGAGATAGTCGCGTGCCCGGCATCCTTCGCCGGATTTGGTTCCCAGGATTCCGACTCCGATGTTTGCACAGCGGTTTCCTTTGGGGAATACCCAGATGTATCCTCCCGGTGCATCTTCAAAGGAGAAGGAGAACCGGTTTGCTTTTTCGTCGATGTCAATATCGTTTACGACATACTGGGCACAGGTTTCGATTTCGGAGAGTGGGATAGTGGTATCAATTCCTGCCCATTTGGCAAACTTGGACTCCACGCCGTCTGCGGCGATTACTACTTTTGCCCGGATGGTGAAGCGTTTTCCGTGCTGTTCGATAACCGCTCCGCAGATTCTGTCACCTTCCAGAATCGGTTCTGCCGCGCGGGCATGGGTCTGAATTTCCGCTCCTGCCTCTGCCGCTTTCCAGATGAGTTCGCGGTCGAAGACTTTGCGGTTGAGGGTGTATCCAATCAGTTCCCCTGCAGAACGGCTTTTGAGGGTGAAATTTTCTCCGTCCGGTCCGACAAAGACCGCGGTGTCAATTTCTGCAGAGATGAATTTCGGGTCCGGTTCGATGAATTCGAGCAGATGGTCTTTGCCGATTCCTTCCGCACAGCGAACCGGAACGCCGATGGCCGGACGTTTTTCCACGAGAAGAACGGAAAGGCCTGCCTCTGCCGCAGTCCGTGCCGCAACCGCTCCTCCCGGCCCTCCGCCGACGACTAAGACGTCATAGCTCCCGTTCATTCCTCGCTCCAGAGAATCGCTCCAAGCGGGCAGACGGTGTGGCAGATTTTACATTTTGGTTTGCAGGCTGTCTCGTCAACTGATAAGTAGGCATCAATCAGTTCCAGTGCTCCGCGTGGACAGACAGAGACACATGCTCCGCAGTAGCCGCAGACATCACGGCGGATGGTAATCATTGAGATATTATGGGTTCTTTTGAGTAAAGAAGTTTTAGAAAACAGAGACAGTATTCAATTGCAGAACAAGCTGAACAGATGAGAAAAAAGATGATTATTTTTTCGTATAGGTCTTTCCCATATACTGGTGTTTGTCGGAGTCTCCGCCTTTGGCAACCACATAGAACCACTGGAATGCAGAGCGGAAGAGACCGAAGTTGATGTAGCGTCTCATCGAGAAACCGACAATCATCTTCATATCCAGGTGGACTTTTCCGAAGTGCTTCATGCGTTTTGGAAGCTCCCAGTCGTCTCCTGCATCGCAGACGCGGTACATTCCCGCTTCAATGAACTCCTTCTTGCGGAATGCCGTGTTTGCGCCAAGTGTTGCATAGAAAATGCCCGTCTTTCCGCCGAGCCAGACAACCCTGTTGTAGAGGAAGACCTCGATTTTGTGCTTTAATCCCGGCTCAAGCGGGTAGATTGGGCCATAGAAGGTTGCCGCCTCCGGATGGTTTTTGAAATCATTGACAATCGTCTCAAGCCAGGTTCTCGGGAAGAAACAGTCTGCGTCGGCTGTGACAATCCAGTCATATTTCGCCTCCATGACACCATCGTTTCTTGCTCCGCCGACTTTTTTACTTGTCTGGATGAACACCTTATCCGCATACTTTGCGGCAATCTCTCGGGTGTTGTCCTTCGAGTTTCCGTCAACAACAATTACTTCGTACTGGTCGCGGGGAAGCGTCTGGTCGCAGACACTTTTCAGACAGGCTTCAATTCCTTCTCCCTCGTTAAATGCCGGGATAACAACAGAAATCATGAATTATTCTCCACAAAGTTCAGGACGCTTCTGATACAGCCGTCCATATTCAGATACTCAAACTGCGAGAACCGTCCGACAAGGTCAAGTCCTAATCCTTCCAGATACTCGCGGGCAACCTTGATGTTTTCGAGGTAATCGACATCATAGACCACATACGCATACTTGAAGCGGTCAACTGCTGTGTGGACCACATTATCTGCGGCAAGTCCCATTGCCCGAAGACCGGAGACGGTGTGCTCGATGATTTCCGCATCGGACATCTTCGAGATGTCGTCGCCTTCGTTGTAGGTAATCTCTGCAAGGATAGAGGAACAGCCTTCCGGTACGACTTTGGTTGAGAAGTTGGACGGGAAGGATAAACGGTTGAATGCTCCCCACTGCATCTCCGGAACATACATCCAGGAGATGTCCGGGATTTCACCCTTGATTCCCACGGAAATGCAGGCAATCGAGTTATAGCGAAGGGCAGATACCGTATCTTTAATCTCCTGCGGGATGCCGGATAACATCGGAAGCAGCACATGCAGCGGAACGGTGGAGATTACGCGGTCTGCTTCATAGACTTTGTCTCCTGCGGTAACCTTCCAGCCGTCACCGGAGCGCTCGACTTTGGTGACCTCGGTGCCTGTCATAATGCGGTCTTTTACCGGGGACTCGATTGCACGAACCAGTGCTTCGATACCGCCATATACCGGGTAGGAGAAGACCGACTGATGCGTGTAGCCTTCGGTCTCGATTCCGACCGCGGACTTGATGATGTCTTCTACCGGCGGACGCGGCACTCTGCCGTCCATCCAGTGCTTGGACATCTTCTCGGTCGGGTAGTTCCAGATCTTCTCATTGTATGGAACAAGATAACACTCGGCAATTCCTTTTCCGAAGGTGTAGTAAATCCATTCCTTAAAGTTCTGCGGCTCGGCGACCTCGCCTTTTTCAACTGCCACGAGGTTTTTCACATACTCGTTGATGCAGAAGAAGAGGTCTTCTTTTGGAAGGTCGGATAAGCCGTTTTCGAACGGGTATTTGAGGTAGAGGTCTTTGTAGAAAATCTTCGTGTTGCGGTTTCTGAATTCCCGGTTCTCTTCGAGAACATTCTGCATGAACTCGAGAACTTCCGTGTCGCGGGAGAAAATAATATGCGAGCCGCCGACATCAAAGGTGAATCCGTTTCTCTCTTCCGAGATACACAGGCCTCCGGTCTTTGCTTCTTTTTCGAATACGAGCACTTCGTCTCCCTTCTCTGCAAGGAGACGTGCGAGGGTGACACCAGTCAGCCCTCCGCCAAGGATTGCCCATTTTACAGACATGATTTTTACCTGATAATTGAGTGGACGAGCGCACCAATTGCTGAGCGTTTCATATCAATCGCATCGTACTGACACATCTCGTGACAGCAGTAACAGCGGATACAGTTGGTTAAGTCAAAGCTTGCTTTCTTCTGTACGATTTTAGCCGCTTTTACCGGGCAAATACGTACACACTGTCCGCAGCCGACGCATTTTTTGCTGTTGATGACAGGCGACGGGGCGTAGATTTTTCCCACCCGCTGGAGTCTGCGGTAGATGGTTTTCTTGTGCCATGACTCCTTTACCTCCACGCGGTAGGTGGACGGCGGGGTGAAGTCCGTCATTGGAACGATGTCGTCTCCGGCAACCGCAACTTCATCGATTAATCCGCGGCGCAGTGCGGAAATTGTGGTAGCGATGCTTTCCGGCGCCATACCGATTAAGGTCTGGGCAGAGACATCCAATCCGTACACGGATTTGGATGCTAAGACGTAGCCCACTTCCTTCGGGCTTCCGCCCATCGGGCCGTTGCCTTCCATTCCGACAACCGCGTCCATAACAACAAAGTCCGGACGGACGAGTTCATTTAAGTCAACCAGCATCTCGGCAAAGTCGGTGAAGTCCGGGAATCGGGAGTGGAAAACCGGTTTATCCAGTCCCGGAACAACGCCGAAGGTGTTTTTGACTGCTCCGGAGTAGTGGGCGAACATATGCGTCTTTAATTTGCAGACGGAGATGATAACATCGGCATCACAGGCCTGGTTGATGACGGTAAACCGCTTCATGGCCACACCTTCGGGAATCGTGCGTTCCTGATATCCGGTATCGTAGTTCAGCTCAATTCCCAGCTCTTTTGCCACTTCCTCAATGCCGCATTTATGATACACCCGCTTTAAGGAACGCTGGTTGTACATGATTCCAGCGCCCGGACTGTCGGCAATGGTTAAAATTCCGCCCGCGTCGATAATCATCTTTCCAACCGCGTAGATTACCGCCGGATGTGTGGTAACAGCCCGGTCGATTGCGGCGTCGGCTAAGAGGTTCGGCTTGAGCAGGACACGCTTTCCGTTGACGTTTGGAAGGCCTCCTGCTGCTTTCACAGCTTTCTCCACTGCTTTTAGAACCTCTTCTTTCTCGTAGGATTTACATTTTGCCGAGCCGGTTATGGTTTTCATGGTTGAATAAATCTCCGCGGGTGTGAGCAGTGCAGGCAAAATCCTGCATATATGCTATAGTATTTGATTTTTATCATATAAGAATAAGAAGGGTTTTTCGGCAGACGCCGAACGGGACTGCCTGAGTCACTGAGAGAACAGTCTGGTTCCAGATTATCTCCAGCGTGTGTGTTGCCAGTTCCGGTGCAGGATGTTTTTTCAAAGATGAATGCTGAATTCAGCAGGAGAAATACGATACAGCCCGTATTCGGAAATATGCAAAAAAAAAGAAAAGAGCCTTACTCAAGCTCTAATGTTCCGGCAATTCTCAGCTTTCCGCCGTCGAGATAGTGAATAACTGCCTTGTCTCCCGGTTTGAACACAATTGGCGTCTCCAGTTCGATGGTCAGCGTCGGGTTGTGCCAGTCATCTCCGTTTTCCACACCGACAACACGGGCAGATAAGAACTGCATCCAGTGACCGAGGGACACAACCATCTGTTCCTTAAAGGCTGCCGGCCAGTACTTCACGAGGTGTGCCTTTCCAACAAGCTCGGTCTTGTGGATAATTGCTGGGTTTGTGGTCAGCACATATCCGCGGTCAAGGTCGTCTGCCTCAATATCCTTTAATGCACAGCCGACGCGGTCTCCCTCGTATGCGGACGGGAAATCATCATCATGCTTCTGCACAGAACGGACCTGACAGGTCTTTCCAATCGGCTCGACACGCATCTTGTCGTGCTTCTTAATCCAGCCCTCTGCAACGCATCCGAGAATGACCGTTCCAATACCTCTCACATTGAAGTGGTGGTCGATTGGAACAGTTCCGACAGCGCCTTCCTTCGGCTCAAGGTCCGGCTGTGCCGCGGCACGCTCTAAGAGTGCGGCAGAAAGCGTGATGAAGTCCTCTTCCATTACTGTGTAGGACTCAAGGACAGTGCCCTTAATCAGCGGGGCAATCTGTTCCGGCTGGATGTAGTTTTTCAGGATGATGGTTCCGGCCTTGACATCTGCGCAGTCGAGCATTAAAATCCACTCGGCAAGCATCGGGGTAATCTCCTCAACAACCACAATTGCCTCGTGAGCCATAGAGACAACATAGAACAGCGGAGCAAGCCGGTCCGGGTATCTGGTTGGTTCCAGAAGTGTTACGGTATCGTGGCCCTTTTTCAGATTATAGAATGTGATATCAGTACTGGTTCCTTTTTTTCCCAGTTCGCGGGAATATCCGTTCGGAGCAAGTACGGCGACGGTTAAATTCGGCATGTTCCTATATATTTGTCCTGTTAGATGATTAGGATTGCTCTCCGATGCGGACAAAACCCCGCAAAGATTTATTTTGTTATCTGACGTATTATCTGTTACATGAAAAATGTAAAAATGTCGGTCGAGGGAGACATCCTGACCATCAAGGTTGACCTCTCCCAGGAATTTGGTCCGTCCGCATCCGGAAAAACTATTATGATTGGTTCCACCTTAGGAAACAAGCAGATTTCCCGTAAGCACCCTGATGTCCGTGTGGGTGTAAACGTTTATAAGAAAATTGAAGAAAAGAAAGACTAATTTCTCTTTTTTATGAAACCTTACGTAATTATTAATGCGGCCATGAGTGCCGACGGTAAAATTTCCACCCCGCTTCGCAAACAGACGAAAATCTCCGGGGCTGACGATTTTACCCGTGTTGACGCACTCAGAGCCGAGTCTGATGCAGTGCTTGTTGGAATCGGGACCGTCCACTCCGACGACCCATCTCTTCGCCTGAAAAGCGAAGCCTTGGAAGAAGAGCGTATCAAAGCAGGAAAACCGGCACATCCGATGCGGGTTGTTGTCGATTCCCGTGCAGATATGCCGCTTGATTCCGACATGTTCAAGAAAGGTTTAGGGCAGGTTGTGGTGGTCGTTTCCCGCGCGGCACCGGCAGAGAAAGTTTCCGCGCTTTCGGAAAAGACCACGGTAATTACCGTAGGAGAAACCCGCGTTGACCTTGCAGAGATGCTTGAGAAGTTAGGGGAGATGGGAGTAAAACAGCTCATGGTCGAAGGCGGTTCGACGATTCTCTGGTCATTTATGAGTCAGCGGCTGTTTGACGAAATCAGAATCTATGTAGGGGCATTGATCATTGGTGGAAAGACTTCTCCGACCTTTGCAGACGGCGAGGGATTCACTGAGGTGGATGAGTTCCCGCGGCTGACATTAAAGGATGCGGAACGCATCGACGACGGCATTCTGCTTACCTGGCTGAAGAAGGAATAAGTTTCTTCATGGATACCAAACTTTTTTTCCGTGCGCTGGGGAAATTTGCCGCAGGCGTTCTGCTGACAGCGCTTCTGCTGTTTCTCCCTGCCGGAACACTGCAGTATCCAAACGGCTGGCTGTTCTGCGCCCTGCTGTTTTTCCCAATGCTGATTCTCGGCGTTTTTCTCCTGCGAAAATCTCCAAATCTGCTTGCAAAACGGCTGGATGCAAAAGAAACTGCCGCTTCACAGAAAGGAGTTGTCGGCATCTCCGCACTGCTGTTTATCGCAGGCTTTATCCTTGCCGGACTGGATTTTCGCTTCGGGTGGTCTGATGTTCCTTCCTTTGTGGTGTTTTCAGCGTCTGTTCTGTTTCTTGCAGCATACGGTCTCTATGCTGAGGTGATGCGGGAAAATGCATATCTTTCCCGGACGGTAACTGTGCAGGAAGGACAAAAGGTAATTGACTCCGGGCTGTACGGCATTGTCCGCCATCCGATGTATGCGGCAACGATTCTGCTGTTTCTGATGATTCCGTTAATCCTTGGTTCATGGTACGCATTTTTCGTGTTCCTGCTCTATCCGGCAGTAATTATTCTGCGCATCCGACATGAAGAGGCGATTCTGGAATCCGGACTTGCCGGATATGCCGAGTACAAATCACGGGTAAAGTACCGGTTACTCCCGTTTGTCTGGTGAGGATTTTTATCTATCTCCGCTCTATTTTGCAGGATATTTCCACCACGGGCGGCTCCGGCTCGTAAGTCGCCGCCCCGCACCCCATTTTGAATATAATGATTAGACTCTCCTTTTCATAAATCAGGGGTGCGGAGCCGCGACTTCGGCGCGGAGCGGCTCGCGGTGGAAATATCCTCTTATCTCATAAAGATGGGGAAAATAGTTTTGAAAATAATGGCTTTGATTGCTCTGTATTCTATTGGTTTATTGTATTTTGTCGTTAGGTAACAGTTTTACTAAAGCAGCAATTATTTTCTGCTGTTCTGCGACTTGTTCACGTAATGATTTGATTTCCGTCATATCTGCCTGCAGGCTCTCAATTCCTGTCTGAACTTTTTGCATGCTGGTCAGGTACTCAGCATCTGAAGTTACTTTTCCCTCTACGCTTACCCAATATCGTAATGCTCGAAGGACTAAAGCTGTCCTGTCTATCCCCTCATCATTTTTGAGCTTGTCTATTTTTTCGAGTAGGTCGGCTGGGATTCGCAGACCTATCATTTCTGCTTTAGTCATTAATACATATCTGAGTAATTCAAAGATTATCTTTGGTAAAGCGATAGTTATATTTTGTAAAACGTTAAATTAATTTTTGTATGTGTTTTGTTGAACAAATAACAATAGAGGAAAGGTGAATGAGCGAGAAGCAAGACATCCTTGTTCTCATCCCTGCTTACAATGAGGGGCTGGTTATTGGAAGTTTAATTCTTAACGTTCAACAGTATGCAGATAAAGTCATTGTAATTAATGATGGTTCATCTGACAACACAGAAGAAATTGCAAAGCTTGCAGGTGTTGAAGTTCTTACCCTCAAAGAAAACAGTGGTAAAGCTCGTGCTATGATGGTTGGCTTTGAGCGTGCAAAAGAATTGCATTATCTGGCTACTGTTATGATTGATGGTGATGGACAACACAATCCATCTGATATTCCAAAGATTGCAAAGCCTGTTCTGGATGGTGTTGCTGACCTCGTTGTTGGCTCTCGTTTTCTGGAAAATGTCGGGGTTGCGGATATTCCATCGTATCGAAAAATTGGTCAGAAAGTTCTTAACCAGGCAACTAATGTATCGTCTGGATTCAAATGTTCAGATTCTCAATCCGGGTATCGTGCTTTGTCACAGAAGGCATTGGATAATATGAATTTTGTCTCGTCCGGATATGGAATAGAATCAGATATGTTATCTCATTTTGCAGAATGTGGACTGCGAATTACTGAGGTTCCTATCTCTGTAACGTATGAAGTTCCGCATAAGCATAAGATGAATCCGATAAAACATGGTTTATCGGTTTTGTCTGGTCTTATTCAACTGATTACTGTTCGGCGACCTATTTTTTGTTTTGGAATTCCTGGAACTATTCTGACAGTTGTTGGGGCTGTTTTCGGATTTAATGCTTTATCTAATGCCTGGTCTCCGACACTCACTCTGGCATCTCTTATGCTTATATTGATGGGGATGCTGTTAATCAGTGTTTCTTTGATATTGTATTCAGTTGGTATTCTGGTAAGGAAGGTGTAAAATTATGACAAACAAAATCATTCGTCTTTGTGCATTTGAGTATCCTTTACCGATATTTGGTATTTTAGGTTTGATTATTCTTGTTATTGGTTTGGCAATGTTGGCAAGCATTTTGAATATGGCAGAAATCACAGTTGCTTTTGCTGTATTAACATTGGCGATGTGTATTTCAGGGGTGATTTTTATCCTTGCAGGCATTATTCTTTTTGCGCTCTCCGAACTTAGAAAAAATATTCTCAAAGAGAAATGGTATAATTCATAATTAATCCATATCTTCTATTTACTTTTTTACCCGGTTTTGTCTTACTCTTGTGTAATATTTTGTAATCATTTCGATTTTCTGCAAAAACCAAGACAAAGCATTATATATTACAAAATCAGAATATTGTAAAGTGATTGAAAATGAAGAGAAATATTAACGTCTCTCACCTTGTTCAGACTCCGATTGAAAAACAGCGTGTCGAACTGGTCGAACGCAAATGTATCGGACACCCGGACAGTTTAGCTGACGGAGTTGCAGAAGCCATCTCCCGTGCACTCTGCAGAGAATATATGGAAGAGTGCGACGGAGGTGTTCTCCACCACAACACCGACCAGGGAGAAGTCGTTGCCGGAGAGTCCGCACCGGAGTTTGGCGGAGGAAAAATCATCAAGCCGATTTACTTCCTCTTAACCGGACGTGCAACCCGCAAATTCGGAAACAAGACCTTTGCAACCGATGCAATCGCGGTCAAAGCAGCCCGTGACTACTTAAAGGAAACCATGCCGACCTTCAACATGGAAAACGATGTCATCATCGACTGCCGCATGGGAACCGGCTCCACTGACCTCTGCGATGTCTTCAACACCAGAAAGGGACACACCACCATCCCGCGTGCAAACGACACCTCCTTCGGTGTAGGACACGCACCGTTCTCCGAGACCGAACAGATTATCTTAGGTCTTGACAAGTTCATCGCAGAAGAGTTCCGCCCGAAAAACCCTGCACTCGGTTACGATATCAAGCTTATGGGTATGCGCGAAATCAACACCGTCAACATCACGGTTGCCGCAGCAATGGTTGACAGATACTGCTCCGGAATCGATGACTACCTTGAGACCAAGGAAAAGATGGTCGAAGAGTTCACCCGTGTTGCAAAGCAGTTCACCCACAGAAAGGTCAAGATTGCCGTAAACACTGCAGATGTTGTCAAGAAGAACCGCCAGTCCGTCTTCTTAACCGTCAACGGAACCTCTGCAGAGATGGGCGACGACGGTTCTGTCGGACGCGGAAACCGCTGCAACGGACTTATCACCCCGAACCGTCCGATGTCCATGGAGGCAACTTCCGGAAAGAACCCGATTAACCACATCGGAAAGATCTACAACCTGCTCGCAACCGAGATTGCAAAGGAATGCTGTCAGAAGGTTGACGGAGTCTCTGAAATGTATGTCAGACTCCTCTCTCAGATTGGACATCCAATCGACCACCCGCACGTTGCAAGCGTTCAGTGCATCACCAAACGCGGATACTCCTACAAGGACTTCGCACCGGAAATCGAGGAGATTGTTGACAAACGCCTCGAGTCTATCACCGACATTACCAAACTCGTCATCGACGGCACCTTAAAGACCTTCTAATATGACCAAAGTACGTCTGGCAATCCCGAACAAAGGACGCATTGCCGAACCAATCAATGACTTAATGGCAAAAGCCGGCATCCACGTAAAGATGACGGCTTCCCGCCAGCTTATCGCAAAGACCGTTGATCCGAACATCGAGATTCTCTTTGTCCGCCCGATTGATATTCCGGAATATGTGGCAAAAGGAGTGGCTGACATCGGAATCACCGGTCTTGATATGATTGCAGAACGCCGGGCAGATGTCGAGCCGATTTTAGATCTCAAGTTCGGCGGAGCACGCTTAGTCTTAGCTGTTCCTGAGGCATCCGCGGTCCGCGAAGTCGCCGACATGAAAGGTATGCGGATTGCAACCGAGTTTCCAAACATCTGCGAGGACTTCTTCAAAGCCGCAGGCGTTGACGTCTCAATCGTCGAAGTTGCCGGCGCCTGCGAGGCAGCTCCGCAGCTCGGCGTCGCTGACGCTATTGCAGACTTAACGTCTTCGGGAACGACTCTTGAGATTAACAAACTCAGAATCGTCTCGGAAGTCTTAGCCAGCACCACGCATGTCATCGCAAACCGCGACTCCCTTGTTGAGAAGCGGGAGAAGATTGACGAGATTCTGCTCGCCTTCGAAAGCGTGATGGCGGCAGCCGGCATGTGCTATCTGATGCTCAACGTCGAGCGCGAAAAGCTTGACGACATCAAGCAGTTAATCCCGGGTCTCGGCGGTCCGACCGTTATGGATATTGCAGGCTCGACCTCGGTCTCTCTGCATGCTGTGGTCTCCTCCGACCGGGTTTATCAGCTTATCAACCAGCTCAAGAACGCCGGAGCACGCGACATTCTGGTTCTTGACATTACCCGGATGGTTCGCTGATGCAGATTCTTCCTGCCGTTGACATCTTAGGCGGAAAGTGCGTTCAGTTAGTCGGCGGAGAGAAATCGACCGCAACCGTGTACGGAACGCCCCTGGAAAATGCCCGGCGCTGGATAGAACAGGGAGCGGATGCTCTGCATGTCGTAAACCTGGATGGAGCCTTCTCTGCAAGTGCTGAGAATGTCTCCTGCATCCGCGAGGTTATCCGCGAGACCGAGGTATTCATTGAAGTGGGGGGCGGCATTCGCTCTCTCGACGATGCCCGCGGATGGCTGGACCTTGGCGTTGACCGGATTATCATCAGCACCTTTGCGGTACGCGAACCGGAAGCAGTCGCCGCCCTTTCTGCCGAGTTCGGCTCGGAGCGTATCTGTGCCGGCGTTGATGCCCGCGGCAGTTCAGTATCCGTGGAAGGCTGGACGGCAGATGCCGGAGACTATATCTCCTGGGCAAAACGCTTTGCAGACCTTGGTGCCGGTTCTCTTCTCTACACCAACATTGATGTGGAGGGAAAACAGGCAGGTGTGCAGACCGAACCGATTGCCAAATTAATTGACGCCGTTTCTATCCCGGTTCTGGTATCAGGCGGCGTATCCTCAGCGGCAGATGTCCGTGCCGTCAAGGCATTAGGTGCCGGCGGATGCATTTTAGGCTCGGCGCTGTACAGCGGAAAGATTACCCTGCAGGAAGCTTTGGAGGCAGAACATGAGAACTGCTGAACTCACCCGAGAGACAAACGAGACAAAAATTTCAATCACTTTCAATCCGGATGTCCGGGGAGAGGTTTCTATCTCCACCGGCATCGGATTTCTTGACCACATGCTGAATGCCTTTGCCAGACACGGCGGATTCTCGCTTCGTGTTGCGGCAGAGGGGGATCTGGAAGTCGACTGCCACCACACGGTAGAGGATATCGGAATCCTGCTTGGCGATGCAGTAAAAGAGGCTGTCGGAAACGGCGCGGGTATTACCCGGTTTTCTGATGTCACCATTCCGATGGATGAATCCCGGGCAACTGCCGCGCTTGATGTCGGCGGCCGCGGATATCTGGTAATGGATGGAGCCTTTACCGGAATCATGACGGGCGGAATCCCGAATGATTTATTCGAGCACTTCTTCTACAGCTTCTGCATCCACGCAGGAATTACTGCTCACATTATCTTTACCGGAGTCAACGACCACCACAAATGTGAAGCCATATTCAAGGCATTCGGAATTGCCTTAGGCCGCGCCCTCTCTGTCAGAGACGGGTGTGTGGATATCCCAAGCACAAAAGGAACGTTCTAAGTTCCTTTTCTCTGATTTTTTCTCCGGATGATGCCTGAGTACTGATTGTTGGTGATTTTTTATTCTTATACTGTGGATTGATGGATTTCTTTTGAGATTTTGCCGTAACTCTGCGCCTATCTGTTCATAAAATACTTTTTGGGTTTCCTCTTTATGGGTGCGTGAAGAAACGGTAGGACTATGGTTTCTTTGTTCCTTCGACGCTGTGCGGTTCTGCTCTGTACAGCAGTTCTTCTGCTTTTGATGAGTACTGCACCGGTTCTGGCGGATGTGTCGGTATCAGATTTTTCAGAACTGCAAACGGCAGTTTCCTCCGGCGGAACTCAGGTAATTCTGGTGACAGAAGATATCACGATGTCTAATCTGCGAATTTTGGAGGATGCAGATATCACACTGAAGCCAGCCGGAACATCGGTTGAACTTTCCTTTGCGCAGTGTTCCGGAGATGAAAGCAGTGCGCCATTTATTACCATTTCCTCCGGCGGAAAACTGACGATTTCCGGAAACGGCAGTGCTGTTCTGACCATACATGGTTCTGCGGTTTCCGGAAATGCCGTCCCGCTCATAGAGAACCGCAAAGGTACGCTTGTTCTGGAATCGGGGGCAGTTGTGACCAATCATATCTCAACGGAAGATTATGCCGGGATAGAAAACAAGGGCAGTTTTATCATGAACGGGGGAAGAATTGCCAACTGTCAGGGAAAAACCGGCGGGGCTGTTTCAGTAACTGAGGCTTCCGGCAGTTTTGTAATGAACGGCGGGGAAATCACCGGAAATTCTGCAGAGGAAGGAGGAGGACTTTTCCTTTCAAACGGCTGTACCTTCCGGATGAACGGAGGCCGGATTTCGCAAAACAGCGGATATGATATTGTTGTCCGGGGAGGAGAACCGTCGGCGACCACTATTTCGTTATCCGGAGATGCTGAAGTTTCCAGTATCCATCTCCAAAATGATATTGCAAACGGTCTTTCCGCTCCGGTGATGCAGATAGCATCTGGTTTTAGCGGCACGGTATCCGGAATCAGTTATACAACCGTTGTTTCCGACACACCGTTTGCCCGCTTTGCCTCTGCGGAAGAGGCGGCAGTATCCCAGGGACAGTTTATTCCTGCATCCGGGAAGTATCAGGTTTCGGTAAAAGATGCGGAGCTTTTCCTTACCGTAAAACCCGCGGCACGGATTGTGCCGGCTGTTTCGTCCGTCACGATAATCCCCGGAGATGCCGTCCTGATTCCGGTATCGCTGGAAGTAATAGATACCAGGGTGAGTTCTCTGGTAATCACTGCCTTGCTTCAAACCGAATCCGGAGTGCCTGTTTCTGATGCCGTGTACTCCTATGCGGTAAAAGAGGGTGCGCCGTTTGCAGTAGCTGAACAGAACACTGCCGGCAAACTCACGCTTTCAACGGGTACCGATATCGTGGAGGATATCACTGACCTCTTTGTTCTGACGGTGAAAAACACTGAATCTCTTTCTCCCGGGAAGTATACTGTCCGCTTTGTCATGGAAAGTTCCGTGTCAAATACGGAGGATTATACCGTGTATCCGCAGCAGACGCTTGATGTTCCGGTATCAGTTATTCCGTTAATCCTTGCCGAGACATCGAATACGAAACAGGCGGATGCGTTTGGAATCGGCATATGGTCATTTGCACAGAAAGCAGCTGTTACCTATGTCATATCACCATACAGTGCCTCGCTGGACAAAACGTGGCCGACGGTTTCCCGCAATGCTTCTCCGCTCTACCTGGGTGCCGAAACTGAACTTGCAGATGTCTCAGTCTACAAATCATCAACCCCGTACGGTTCGCAGAACGCCTGGACTGCGGCATCAAGTACAGTCACCCGCAATAATGCAGGGGAAATCTGCTTCTCGCTTTCCCCGGCGGATTCGGATGCACAGTGTTTCAAACTGGTCTTTACCGGCCGCAAGCTCGGCGATGTGGTTGAGGGAAGCGGAGATTTGAATGCCGTCAATCTCTACGATGTGGATATGATTCTGCACGCGGCAGTTGACAAGACCCGCTATATCCGGAAAGACTGGCGGGTGTATGCGGATGTTGACTCAGACGGAGATATCCGGCTCAGCGATGCGCTGTCGGTCTTTAACTTCATCAAGGGGTACTGAGGTGCGGTATCGCGTTCTTGCTCTGCTTGCAGTGATGCTGTGCGTTCTTCCGGCAGCTGCCGCCGGCGGTTCTTTTGTAATTGATACGGCAGGAGTAACTGCCGCTGTCGGCGAGACTGTGCAGATTCCGGTATCTGTTTTCGGGGCAGAGGGTATGTCCGGATACCAGATTCATCTGAACACGGGAAACACAGCATCGGCAAAGATTTCCGTAAATCCTGCATCAGCCTCAGGTCTGACCTATTCAGATGAGACCGGAATCCTCATCTGGGCAGGTGCTCTGCAGGGAAAAACCATCTCCGGAGATGCAGAGCTTTTCCTGCTTGACGTAACACCAAAGACCGCAACGCCTGTCCCGCTTACCCTGTCTGTTACGCAGGTGTTTTCCGGAACAGCTCCTGCGGTTGCCGTGCCTGCATATTCCGGATATGAAACGGTTCTGGTTATCGGAAAAAATACCGGAGAGGGAAATCCGCTGAATCAGACACCGCCGGAAGCAGAGATTCCGGATATGCCGCAGACAGATGTTTCGTCTGATTATCCAATGCCGGATGTTCCGCCTGATTCTGCGACGAAATCCGCATTTCCTGTTCCGTACTGGATTCTGATTGTCCTTGCTGTTACTGCGTTGGTTCTGCTGATTACTCTGCGGAAGAATGTCTGAGAAGCCTCACTGCAACCAGTTACCTTAAACATACTGAAATTCAATATATTAGACCAATTATGGCTGACAGCAGTCTTGAAAACGATATATACATTCTGGCACTCCAGAATGCCGTCAAAAACAAAGCCGTCCCCAGAGCCGGGGCAGTTCTTGGAAGCGTTATGGGTGCCCACCCTGAGCTTCGCTCGCAGGCAAAGGAAATCAACGCCCTGCTTCCGGCAATCCTTGCAAAGGTCGAAGCTTTATCCCCGGAATATCGTGAGTCACAGCTTCGCGAACTCAATCCGGAAGCAATCGAAAAGATGCACGAGAAAAAGGAGCGCATCCATGAACTGCCGGCCCTTCCGGATGCAGAGGGAGGCGTTGTCATGCGCTTTGCGCCAAACCCGTCCGGCCCGCTCCACTTAGGACACGCAAGAGCTTCTGTCTTAAACGACTACTATGTCAGAAAATACGGCGGAAAGTTCTATTACCGTGTTGAAGACACCGACCCGAAACGCGTTGACCCTGAAGCATATGATATGGTCTCCGAAGACCTCAAGTGGCTTGGCATCGGCATCACTGATGTTGTTTACCAGTCCGACCGCTTCGAGATTTACTATGAACACGCCCGTGAGTTAATCAAACTCGGCGGAGCATACATGTGCGACTGTGACAACGCAGAGTTCCGCGACTTAAAACTCAAAAAGCAGGCATGCCCGTGCCGCGACTTATCCGTCGAAGAGAACCTCAAGCGCTTTGACGACATGCTGGCCGGAAAGTACGAGGAAGGACAGATTACCATGCGTGTCAAGACTGACATCGCACACCCGGATCCGGCAGTCCGCGACTTCGCCGCAATGCGTGTCTTAAAAGAGCCGAAGCACCCGAGAAAGCCGGAAATCTTCGTCTATCCATTAATGAACTTCTCCGTTGCGGTCGATGACCACCTGCTCGGCATGACGCACGTCATCCGCGGAAAGGACCACATCGCAAACACCAGACGCCAGGAGTACATCTACAACTACTTCGGCTGGAAGATGCCGTACTTCTACCACTACGGCAGAATGTCCATTGCAGGTCTGGAACTTTCCACCTCCGGCATGAGAAAGGGAATCAACGAAGGACTCTACACCGGCTGGGACGACATCCACTTAGGAACACTGCGTGCCTTAGCCCGCCGCGGTATCCAGGCGGAAGCAGTCCGCGGAGCTGTTGTTGACATCGGCATGGGAGATACGGACATCTCCTTCTCCTGGGAGAACCTCTTTGCCGCAAACAAGGCAATCATCGACGCAGATGCAGATCGCTACTTCTTCGTTCCGGACGCAGTGGAAGTCACCGTTGCGAACGCCCCGGAGATGACTGCCCACGCTCCGGTATATCCGAACAAACCGGAGAGAGGAGAACGCCTGCTTCACTTCACCGGAAAGGTTCTCCTGCCGCGTGCTGAGGTTGAGAAAGGAGGCATGCTCAGACTCAAGGACTTATTCAACATCAGAATGACCGGAGAGGCAACCGCAGAGTATGCCGGTGACTCCCTTGCTGACGCAAGAAAAGAGAAAGCACCAATTATCCAGTGGCTCCCGGCAGAGAATGCCGCACCATGCTCCCTGCTGACGCCGGAAGGCATGCAGGACGGATTTGCCGAACCGGAAGTCTTAGGCTACGCAGGAAAGATTGTACAGTTCGAGCGTGTCGGCTTTGCAAAGATTGACGCTGTCGAGAACGGAAAAGCTGTCGCCTATCACACTCACCGTTAAATGTCAGCCGCTGAAATTGCCGCACTTCTCAGCAATGCGGAAGTCACCGGAGGAGAAATCCGCCGGGCGGCAATTCACCTCCCAAAACCCTTACGTGCCGCGCTGTACGATGAAACATCGCCCGAACACCGGACAGCCTCCGGCAAATTTTTTGAAGCATTAGTGTACGAGATTCTGCTTGCGGAAAGCGAAGCCTCGCCTGCCGTATCCTCAATCGCCGCGCAGATGTCGGATGCGCAGTATGTCCCGTATGATAAATATGCCAAAGACGGGCTCTGGTATTCCAAAGACGGCGGCATCCGCTTCAAGGTCTCCGGAAGAGTGGCCGCTGAGGTCGATTTTCTGGTAAAAACCGCAGACGGCGTCCGCATCTTTGGAGAAGTCATCGTCAATCCGGCAAAGGCAGGCCATCTGGCATCCGAGGTCGCAGAGAAGCGCTCTCTTCTGGAGCGTCTCTACGGCTGTGAGGTTCAGTTCCTGCTGGTCTGTGCCGAGCCGGTCAAAGAGCCAAAGTATCTGCGGGAGTCTGATGCAGTCGCCGTTCTTGAAGCGGGAAATCTTCTGTATCAGCGGCTTCATCCAAATGAAATCCTGCACAAAAAAAGTGCTCCGGCAAAAAGCACCAGACGCGTTGACGGAAGCGTCTGGTAATTTTTCGGATTCAGAATAAATCAAGCTGTTTTTGTTTTCCGCCGGATTTTACCTTGAAGAGTCCTGCATTTAACTGCCGGATTTCGGACTCCAGCTTCGGATTTTCCGCCGCTGCAAAGGAGAATGCTAGGTCCAGGGTTTTTGCCTGGGCTGGCGGTATTGGGTAGCCGAAGGAGTCGAGCAGGATGCTGAGGATTTCTTCGGTGAAAAGTTCTTCATCCGGTATGAGGTTTTGCAGGTCCTGATAGAGGAGGATGCACTGCTCAAAAGGATAGAAGCCGGCTTTTATATTTCCGGAAAATCCGCGAAGGAGTTTTTCCAGTGCAGGACGCAGGTTTTCCTCCAGCTTTGGAACGCCGAGGTTTGCAGAAAGGACGGCATGCAGTTTGTAGAGTTTTGCTGCGGTCAGCATTTTTCCATCCCGCATCTGCCAGGCATTTCTGAGATTCTGGACACGGTTTACGGCAGAGAGTGTTTTTCCCTGCGGGATTGTTCCATTGGAAAACAGTCTGGTGAGTTCATCTTCAGTAAATGTGACATCTCTGCAGGATGCGATATGTGAAAATACCTGGTCTGCCGGATTCATCTGTGCTTTTCTGGCACTGAAAAGCCGGAACCGTTCCATCTCAAAGACCGCATCCGCATCGTCTGTCTGGTCGAAGCGGAAGAGGGCTGTGCGGTATTTTGCGGCTTTGGTGATACATTTCAGTTCCAGGTCGAAACCGTAGAGGGATGCACAGCGGTCGGTTTCCGTTCTGGTCGGCGGAGTTCCGGAGGTTATCAGACGGGATGCGGAAAATTTCTTTGCATCAGAGAATATTTCCCGCACCAGATAGTATTTGCGGGTGCTGTTTTGGATGCGGAATTCGATACGGTAGAAGTCACCGGCTGTCATTTCCTATATATTGGACGGAGAAGATGGTAAGTGTATGGTTTGAAAAGAGGGTTTTGAGCGGGTAAGTGAGGGGATTAGTACTCCCGCTGAAGAAGTTCAAATGCGGCCATTGCTTCGGCATACTCTTTCCGGAAGGCAGGGTTTTTATCCGGATGGTATTTTTCCCGGAGGTTTCTGAATGCAAGAGACAGTTCACTGAAATCCGCCGACTCATCCACGCCTAAAATTTTGTAGGCACGCTCCTTTGTCATTGGTTCAACCATAGTTATACATACTTCATCCAAAGACAAATAGATTCCCTTTGCGGTATGATAAAAACATCCGCTTCTCATTTTCAAGTCACAGAACATATATAGGTAGTAAAACCAAAAATTACCCGTATACCAACACGCGGAATTCCCAGGAGGTGTGGGAATCCCGCGTAAGGAGAGTATTACTGTGGATACAGGAACATTAGTTGGAATTATTGCCGCATTTGTCATCTACTTCGGTGTGATGATATATGCCGGTATCTACTACATGAAAAAGAACCAGACCTCCAGTGATTACATCTTAGGAGGCAGAAAACTTGGTAAATTCGTCTCGGCAATGTCTGCTGAAGCATCCGATATGAGCGGATGGCTTCTCTTAGGTCTGCCGGGAGTTGCATACTTAACCGGTCTTTCCTCTGCCGGATGGACTGCCATTGGTCTTGCAATCGGTACTTACCTCAACTGGAAGTTCATTGCAAAGCGCCTTCGCATCTACACCCACAAAGCAAAAGACTCTATTACTATTCCGGAGTTCTTCAAGAACCGCTTCGGCGACAAGAAAGCATACACATCGACCATTGCATCGATTTTTATTGTTATCTTCTTCATCGTCTACACTTCCTCCCAGTTTGCAGCAGGCGGAAAGTTATTCCACAACATCTTTGGAATTGACTACAGCGTTGCAATGTTCGTTGGTGCAATCATTGTTGTTGCATACACATTCTTAGGCGGTTTCCGTGCAGTATGTCTTACGGACACCATTCAGGCAGTCCTGATGTTCTTCGCACTTCTGCTCATCCCGATTGTTGCACTCTTCATGCTTGGAGACGGCGGAGCAGCCCTTGGAACTCTTGACCCGAACATGTTCTCCCTCTTCCACGACCCGACAACCGGTGAGTTCGTCTCTGTCTTCGTGATTGTCTCCGGTCTTGCATGGGGATTCGGTTACTTCGGACAGCCGCACATTCTCCCGAGATTCATGGGTATTGAGAATCCGGAAGACATCCCGCAGGCACGCCGCATCGCAATGGTCTGGGTAGTTATCTCCCTTGCAGCAGCAATCTTCATTGGTCTTGTCGGACAGGTCTTCTTCAGCACCCCGCTTGCAGACTCTGAGACTGTCTTCATCGACATGACCAGCGGAGTTCTTGGAGCACTTCCGTTCCTTGCCGGTGTCATCTACTGTGGTATCCTTGGAGCAATCATGAGTACTGCATCTTCCCAGATGCTTGCAGCATCCTCTTCTATTGCAAAGGATCTCTTCAAGACCTTAATCAAGAAGGATGCAGACGACAGACTCCTCTTCACTGTTTCCAGAATCAGTGTCTTACTTGTCGCTGCTGCCGCATTTACCATCGCACTTGATCCGAACAGCTCTGTCTTTGGAATCGTTTCCTTCGCATGGGCAGGATTTGGATGTTCCTTTGGTTCAGTTATCTTAGTCGGTCTCTTCTGGAAGCGTATGAACTGGCAGGGTGCTCTTGCCGGTATCCTCGTTGGAGGAATTACCACCTTCGTCTGGTACTACCTCGTCACCCCAATCTTCCCGCTCTACGAAATGGTTCCGGGAGTTATCCTCTCCCTCCTTGCAATCTTCGTTGTCACCAAACTCACCTCCGAGCCGGGCAAGGAAGTTCAGGACACCTTTGACGAATACAAAGCCGAAATCGGCACTGAGAGAACATAACTTTCTCTCACCTATTTTTCACCCGCCCGCGATACCTCGAGGGCGTGCGGCTCTTTGCGCCTTAGCCCTCAGTGTTAAGGTTTTTTGATGTTGCTGGAAAACCGAGATTTTATTCCTCACTCACCTCACAGCAAATCCATGCGCTGCAGTATCTCCATTCTCTGACAAACAAAAATCCATCCCTTTTCCACTCTCAAAACTGCGAACTCATTGAACCCACTCAACCGCGAAAACCCCACATTAAAATATTCATAACACAGAATAATATATGCCGTGAGAGGAGGGTTGGATGAAAACTGAGGTTCTGAAAAGCATTAAAGAAACCGAAGCAAAAAGTAAATCCACAATTCAGGCAGCAGAAAGCGCTGCAGAGCAGGCAATCGCCGCTGCAAAGCTTGAAGCTGACAATCTGATTGCCAAAGCAACAGCTGTTGCTGAGGATTACAAAAAGCAACGACTTTTAGATGCACGGAATGTAGCATTAACGAAGCACGAAGCCATTGTAAACCAGGGTAAGGCAGACGCCGCAAACCTGATTACCGCAGGAAGCAGCAAGCTCCCGCAGGCATCTTCGTTATTCGTAGAGCGGTTTAAGGAGAAACTTCATGTTTCAGCCTAAGCCGATGACCCACCTGTTAATTGCCGCAAGCAAGGAACAGATGGCGTCAGTTGTGACTGAATTATATCGTCACCGGGTATTCCACATCACAGATTTTGTCGATCAGGGCAAAGAAGGATATGAAGGAGTAAAACTTGGTGTTCCATTCGAGAACGCAGGTCAGCTTTCTTCTGATCTTATCAAGATCCGTTCCATCGAGAACGTATTCCAGACTTCCCCAGGTACGCAATTCGACGTCCCAGTACGTCCTGCAGAAACGATTCGAGCTGCAATAAATAATGAACTCCCGAAGATTGAGTCGGAAGTTAGCACGCTCACGGCAAAGCGTTCGAATGCAGAGACGAAAATACGCGAATGCGAACAGCGTATCAATGAACTCAAGCCGTTTGCGCTTGTACCGGTAGAACTTGATCTCTACCGCGGCTATGAATCTCTGGCAGTATATGCCGGATACGTCGAAAAAGACATTGACTTCGCCTTCCCAAGCGAGAAGTACTTCGCAGCAGGAAAGGACGGAAACTTCCTTGTCGCTTTCGTTGAATCCGCAAATGCCCAGGAAGCAGAAAAAGTACTGTCCGATGCCGGATTTATCTCCGTCGCTCTCCCAACCGAGACCGGAACTGTCCAGGCAGCAATCGACAAGTACAACACCGAGCTTGTCCAGGCAAAAGCAGACTTAGCTGATGCATCCGCAAAAATCCTTGAAGCAAAGGCAAAATACGCAGACCTTCTTGCAGCATGCGACGAGGTTCTGTCGTGCGATGTAGAACGTGCAGAGGCACCTCTTCGGTTCGCAACCACCGAAGAAGCATTCGTCCTTGACGGATGGGTCCCGTATGATGATGTTGCAAAGATTGAAGCCGGCCTGACCCAGGCAACCGGCGGAAAAGTCTACGTCACTGTTGACGAAGACGAAATCAACTACGACGAAGTACCGGTTGAGTACAACAACCCAGCGTTCGCAAAGCCCGCTGAAGTCTTAATGGACTTATACGCTCGTCCAAAGTTCAAAGAGCTTGACCCGACAATCATCCTGTCGATTATGTTCCCGTTATTATTCGGTGTAATCGTCGGAGATGTTGGATATGGTCTCATCTACTTAGCGTTAGCTCTCGTCGGCCGCAAACTCCTTATGCGCATGGGCGAGATGGGCGCAAAAGCATTCAAGATTATTCTCGGATGCGGTATCTCGACCGTTGTATTCGGTCTCCTTTACAGTGAAATCTTCGGATTATCGCTGCCGTGGCACTCTATTCTGTTCTCGCGTCACCTTCCAATCGGAGGCGATCACTTACCGCAGGTTATGGACCTTCTCGTAATCTCCGTAGCCATTGGTGTCATCTACTTATCTGTCGGATGGATCTTCGGTATGATCAACCACGCAAGAATGGATCACAAGGGAGCACACAGAACAAAGGCAATCCTTGGCAAATTCGGATGGTTTGCGATGTTCTGGGGTATGCTTATTATCCTGTTCTCGCTCATCGACATTGGCACATTCATTGCAGGAATCACCATTCCGCTGCCGAACTTAACCGTAATCGGACTTCCGCTTACTATCGTTGGAGCAGTTCTCTTTGTTCTCGGAGCTGTTTTCGTTGCCCGCGAAAACCCGCTTGACTTAATGGAAATCCCGACAAACCTTCTGTCCCACATGTTATCCTTCTGCCGTATTGCAGCAGTCGGTCTCTCATCTGTGGCAATCGCAATGGTCGTTAACTTCCTGGCAATGGAGTTCTTCATTGGCCCGGCATTAGCAGACTTCAGCGTTGTCGGTGTATTATTAATTATCGTTGGTGTCCTTGTCTTAATCATTGGACACGCACTGAACGTCGTTCTTGGTGTTATTGGCGGTGCACTGCACCCGATTCGTCTTCACTATGTCGAATTCTTTACCAAATTCTATCAGGGCGGCGGTGTAATCTACAAACCTTTCGGACTTAAAAGAAAATTCTCGGAGGAATAAAAAATGGCAATTGAAACTTTATTCTCAGATGTTGGCGCACAGGCACTTGGATCCGGACTCGCAGCAATTGGTGCAGGTCTTGCAGTCGGTCTTGCAGGTATCGGTACCGGTGTTGGTGAACAGGGTATCGGAGCAGCAGCAGTCGGAGCAACCGCAGAAGACCGCGGAATGTTCGGTCTCGCACTTCTCTTCACTGTACTTCCAGAAACCGTCGTCATCTTCGGTCTCGTTATCGCACTGCTTATCATGTTCATCTAAGCGGAGGCCGCTTACATGGGACTTGAGGTAGTAGTTGACGAAATCAAAGCGAAAGGCGATGCAAAGGCAGCCGCAATCAAAGCGGAAGCTGACGCACAGGTCCAGGCTATCGTCAGTGAAGCAAACCTCCGTGCAGAGGAAATCAAACTTGCAGCAGAGAAGGACGCTGAAGTCCAGGCTGAGCGTGTTGTTATCCGCGAAGTCGCAAGCGCCAACCTCGTTGTCAAGCGTGATCTCTTAAACGCACAAAAAGAGCTTCTTGACAAAGTCTATGCCGCCGCAGCAGACGAGATTGCCAATCTCCCGGCTGAAGTCCACGCAAAGGCTGTACGCGAACTCTTAAAGGAAGCTGCAAAGCAGATTCCGGAAGGAGTTGTTTACACCGGCGAGCGCGACGAAGCAGCAGCAAAGGCAGCAATTTCCGAGCTGAAGACCCTTTCCGGATTTACGTTTGGAGGCATCACCGAGATTACTGGTGGTGTCGTGGTGAAAAGCACTGATGGTCAGCTCACTCTTGACTACTCATACCAGACCTTCATGGGCGAAGTATGGGAAGCAAGTCTGAAGGATGCATCAGAAATCTTGTTTGGATGAGGTAAAAAATGACAGAGGTATCGAGCGGTTCAGCCCCATATATCTATGTTTCCACCCGTATGAGAGTACGGAAGTCGAAGCTTATTCCAAGAGAGGAATATCTTCGCATGTTAAACATGGGCCTTCCAGAGTTAACCAGACTCGTGGAAGAGATGGAGTACAAACGCGAAATCGATGAACTTGCAGCTTCCTTTAGTGGAGTTGACCTCATTGAAAACGCCGTATCCTGGAATCTGGCAAAGGAGTACCAGAAGATTATCGCACTGGCTCCGGGAGAGATGAAAGGATTTACCCGAGATTACCTTCACAAGTGGGATATTCAAAACATTCTGACTATCCTTCGAGGTAAGCAGCTTGGTCTTTCTGAGGGAAAGATTAAGGCTGTCCTTGTACCGGCTGGTGCCCTTGACGCAGCAGCCTTAGACCGTATGATTGCCGAGTCTTCTATTGACAGAGTTGTTGAAACCCTGCCGATTAAAGCAATCGCTGATATCTTAAGCGAAGGACTCCAGGCAGCTCTCGAATCCCGTTCTTTCGGCGATATCGAGAACGAGTTGTACAAGTATTACTATGCGACGCTGATTAAGGCAGCTCGCGGCGGAATGAAGGGCGGTTTACCGTTCTTAAAGTACGTCATGTTCGAAATCGACATCAAGAACATCACTAACCTCTTCAGAGTTCGTGCACAGGTTGCAAAAGACGCTGACACGCTTGCACTCTGGATTGAGGGCGGTGCATTCAAGCCTGAGGAACTCGAGCGTTTAACCACTGTCGAGAGCCTTGACGAAGTTGTCGATTCCTTAAAGAAGAAAGTCAAAGTCGCCGTTCTTGCAGAGGCACTTGAAGAGCTTCGTGAGAAGAAGCCGGTTTACGCAGTTGAGAGCACCTTAACCTCTGCCCAGCTTGGTCAGATGGATAAGATGTCCAAACGCAATCCGTTCTCTATCTCCCCGCTTCTCGTGTACCTTGAACGGAAGAGATATGAGGTTGCCAACCTCCGTGCTCTTGCCCGCGGTAAAGAGTCCGGACTCAGCGCAGAAATCCTCGAAAAGTATCTGGTGATGTAAGATGGAGATTGCAGTAATTGGAAAGAAGGAGTTCGTTGTCGGATTCCAGCTTGCTGGTGTTCAGAAGACCTACTCTGCTGAAACTCCGGAAAAACTCGCCGAGACTATCACGAAAGTGATTGAGGACGAAAACGTCGGCATTCTCGTGCTCCAGAACGCAGACCTTGACACGCTTCCGCGTCGTCTGCAGGTAATCATTGAAAACTCCGTCCGCCCGACAATTGTCACCCTTGGCGGTCAGGAGGCTGGTCTCTCCCTGAGAGAGCGTATTAAACGTTCGGTGGGTGTTGATCTGTGGAAGTAAGTAACAAACCAGGTATTCTCAAACGCATTGCAGGACCTGTGGTCACTGCAGTTGACTTTGACGCACACATGTACGATGTCGTCAGAGTCGGTAATGAGCAGCTGATGGGTGAGGTTATCAAAATCGATGGTGAGGATATCATCATTCAGGTTTATGAGTCAACCTCCGGCATTCGTCCGGGAGAGCCTGTCACAAATACCGGACTTTCGCTCGCAGTTGAGCTTGGTCCGGGACTGTTAACCAGTATCTACGACGGTATCCAGCGTCCGCTGGAAGTCCTTATCCAGAAGATGGGTAACTTCATTTCCCGTGGTGTTTCCGCACCAGGTCTCGACCACGAGAAGAAGTGGGACTTTGTCCCGGTCGTAAAAGTCGGCGATGAAGTAAAGCCGGGACAGGTTTTCGGAACTGTTCAGGAAACCCGCTCCATTCTGCACAAGATCATGGTTCCGCCAACCGCAAAGGGTGGAAAGGTTACCAAGATTGAAGCAGGTTCCTTCACTGTCGATGAAATCGTCATTGAGCTTGACTCTGACGAGAAGTTCCCGATGATCCAGCGCTGGCCGGTTCGTGTCCCGCGTCCGTACGTCGAGAAGCACTCCCCGAGCATCCCGCTGCTCACCGGTCAGAGAATCTTAGACGGTCTCTTCCCGATTGCAAAGGGCGGAGCAGCAGCAATTCCGGGACCATTCGGATCCGGTAAGACTGTTACCCAGCAGCAGCTTGCAAAGTGGTCTGATGCAGATATCGTTGTCTACATCGGATGCGGTGAACGCGGAAACGAGATGACCGAAGTTCTGACTGAATTCCCGGAGCTCGTCGACCCGAAGACCGGAAACTCTCTTATGGAGAGAACCACCCTTATCGCAAACACTTCCAACATGCCTGTCGCAGCACGTGAAGCATCTGTTTACACTGGTATTACCATTGCAGAGTACTTCCGTGACATGGGATACGATGTCGCATTAATGGCAGACTCCACCTCCCGCTGGGCAGAAGCAATGCGTGAAATCTGTTCCCGTCTCGAAGAGATGCCGGGAGAAGAAGGTTATCCGGCATACCTGTCCTCCAGACTTTCCGAGTTCTACGAGCGTGCAGGTTTAGTCGAGCCGCTCTCCGGCGGAACTGGCTCCGTCTCCGTTATCGGTGCAGTTTCCCCGGCTGGTGGTGACTTCTCTGAGCCGGTTACGCAGAACACTCTGCGTATCGTCAAGGTCTTCTGGGCACTTGATGCAAGCTTATCCCGTAAGCGTCACTTCCCGGCAATCAACTGGCTGCAGTCCTACTCTCTGTACATGGCTCAGCTTGCTGACTACTATGACGAGAAGGTTTCCCCAGAGTGGAACCCGCTTCGTGCATGGTTCATGGAAGTTCTCCAGAAGGAAGCAGAACTGCAGGAAATCGTTCAGCTCGTCGGTTCCGATGCACTTCCGGAAAACGAACAGATTACTATCGAAGTCGCCCGTATGATCCGCGAACTGTTCTTACAGCAGAACGGTTTCGACCCGGTTGACACTTACTGTGACTTAGACAAGCAGCTTGACATGTTCAAGATGATTAAGACCTACGCAGACCTTGCATACGCTGCACAGGCTGCAGGTGTCTCTCCGGCACAGATCTTAGCCGTCCAGGCAAAGAACGAGATGCCGCAGATTAAGTTCACTAAGGACTACAAGCCGGTCTTAGACAAGATCTACGCTGACATGGACAAAGAATTCAAAGCACTGAGGGCCTAAATATGAAAGAATATAAGACAGTCTGTAAAATTGCAGGTCCGCTTGTCTTTGTAGAAAAGACTGAGCCGGTCAGCTACGAAGAACAGGTCTCTCTTGTTCTTCCGGACGGCACCATGAAGCGCGGTAAGGTTCTTGATACTTCCGAGGACCTCGTCGTTGTTCAGTGTTTCGAGTCCACCACCGGACTTGGACGTGACACTGGTGTCAGATTCCTTGGTGAGACCTTCAAGATGCCGGTTTCCAAGTCTATGCTTGGACGTATCTTATCCGGCGGAGGAAAGCCAATCGACGGCGGACCGGAAATCGTTCCGGAGAAGCGCCTCGAGATTAACGGTGCAGCAATTAACCCGTATGCACGCGGTTCCCCGTCTGATTTCATCCAGACCGGTATCTCCACCATCGACGGAACTAACACCCTCGTTCGTGGTCAGAAGCTTCCGATCTTCTCCTCTGCAGGTCTGCCGCACAACGATATTGCACTGCAGATCGCAAGACAGGCAAAGGTTCCGGGATCCACTGAAGAGTTCGCAGTAGTCTTCGCAGCTATGGGTATCACCCGTGAAGAAGCAAACTCCTACATGGCTGACTTCGAGAGAACCGGTGCACTTGAGCGTGCAGTCGTGTTCCTGAACTTAGCAGATGACCCGGCTGTCGAGCGTACCGTTACTCCGCGTCTCGCACTGACCACTGCAGAGTACCTTGCATATGAGCTTGGATACCACGTTCTGGTTATCTTAACCGATATGACCAACTACTGTGAAGCACTCAGACAGATTGGTGCAGCACGTGAAGAGGTTCCGGGACGTCGCGGTTACCCAGGTTACATGTACACTGACCTTGCAGAAATCTACGAGCGTGCAGGTGTCATTAAGGGTCTGAAAGGATCTGTTACCCAGATTCCAATCTTAACCATGCCGGGAGACGATATTACTCACCCGATTCCGGACTTAACCGGTTACATTACTGAGGGTCAGATCGTTATTTCCCCAGAACTTCACCGTAAGGGTATCTACCCGCCAATCAACGTTCTTCCGTCCTTATCCCGTCTGATGAACCTTGGTATCGGTAAGGGCTTAACCCGTGACGACCACAAGAAGGTCTCCGATATGCTCTACTCCGGTTACGCAGAAGGTGTCGATCTCCGTGGTCTTGTGGCCATCGTCGGTAAGGATGCACTCTCTGAGCGTGACCAGAAGTTCTTAGAGTTCGCAGACACGTTCGAGAACCGCTTCGTCCGTCAGGGCGCAGACGAGGACAGATCCATTGCCCAGACTCTTGACTTAGGCTGGGACATGTTCCAGGCACTGCCGGAATCTGAACTTGAGAAGCGTATCGACCGTGACCTGATTAAGGCCTACCACCCGAAATACCGGAAGTGATCGTCTATGGCGCTTAATGTGAAGCCGACCCGTTCTGAACTTATCGCGCTGAAAAAGCGTATTAAGCTGTCCGAGCGAGGATATAAGCTTCTGAAAATGAAGCGCGACGGACTGATCCTTGAGTTCTTCAAGGTATTAGCGGAAGCTAAGGATCTCAAGAATGAGCTTGCTGAGAAGTATGCCCGTGCACAGGAAATGATTGCAATTGCAGAAACTGTCGAGGGTACTATCGGTGTCAAGGCTGCAGCTATGGCTGCATCCGAGAACCCGGAGATTGACTTAAAGAGCAAGAACATTATGGGAGTGGTTGTTCCGAAGATTGAGTCGAAGAGTGTGAAGAAGTCCTTAAACGAGCGCGGTTATGGTGTTATTGGAACGTCTGCCGCAATCGATGAGGCTGCAGAAGCATTCGAGGATTTAGTGGAGTGTATTATTCTCTCCGCTGAACTGGAAACGACGATGAAGCGTCTCTTAGATGAGATTGAAGGAACCAAGCGCCGTGTGAATGCCCTGGAGTTCAAAGTTATTCCGGAGCAGGTTGAGGCACGCAACTTTATTAAGATGCGTTTAGATGAGATGGAGAGAGAAGAACTCACCCGTCTGAAGAGAACGAAGGGCAAGTCTGCTGCAAAGGAAGCAGCAGAGACTGCATAAATACACTAAGGTGTATTTCGCAGAGTTGGCTTGGAACCTCAGGGGGCTCTATTATGTAGAGTCCCAACCCGGGCCTCTCTTTTAGTATCTTTCTGCTGTTTTTTGATTTGCGTAAAGCTGTACGATAGTACAGCGTAACAGAAAACGAGCGATTAGCGAAGTTTTCGATAGTACATTATCTAATTCTAATATTTCTATTCGTGTAAATTCGCGTGTTCTTTCCTCATAGCTGCGGGTTGTAAGTACAAACACGCGAATCTACGCGAATTGAAGAGATAAATAAAGACAAAATCGTGTCGAAAACTTCGCTAATCGCTCGTTTTCTGTTACGCAATGCTATCGCATTGCTTTTCCTATGTTCTGTATTAAAAAAAAAAGAATATTGAAATCAGCCGCTTTTAGTAAGCGTCGCCGATTTTGGTCTCTTCCTGGAAGTCTGCAAGGAGCTTCTTGTAGACCGGACCCGGGACACCGGTGCCGATTGCTCTGCCGTCAATTTTGACGATTGCACAGAGTTCTGCTGCAGTTCCTGAGACGATAACTTCGTCTGCAGTGTAGAGGTCGAAGAGACCAAGTTCGCAGATTTCGACTTTGATGCCGAGCTTTTCTGCAAGGCCTAAGAGAACCAGGCGGGTAATTCCCTTGAGGTTGTTGATGGTCGGCGGGGTGTAGAGGACTCCGTCTTTGATTAAGTAGATGTTGTCGCCGGAACCTTCTGCGAGTTTTCCGGTTCTGTCGAGGAAGATTGCTTCGTCTCCGCCCTTGTAGTTTGCCTCAATCTTTCCTAAGATGTTGTTTAAGTAGTTGAGGGATTTGATGTTCGGAGGGAGGGAGTCCGGGGTGTTTCTTCTGACACAAACAGTAACTGCGGTCATTCCGGTGTCGTAGAGGTCACCGTACATTGCGCCCCACTCGGATGCGGCACAGATGATGCTCGGCTTCTCGCACTTTCTCGGGTCAAGTCCCATGGTTCCCTTACCGCGGGAGATGATTGGGCGGATGTATGCGTTCTGGAGGTTGTTCTTTCTTAAGGTCTCCTTGATAATCTCTGCCATCTCATCACGGGTGATTCCCGGCTCTAAGTCGATTGCCTTTGCAGAGTCAAAGAGGCGGTCCACGTGCTCTTTGAGTCTGAAGACTTTTCCATTGTATGCGCGGATTCCCTCGAAAACACCGTCACCGTACAGGAAGCCGTGGTCGAAAACCGACACGGTTGCCTCATCTTCCGGTACAAAATTTCCGTTGACGTAAACTAACATGTATTCTATATTCGCTGTTGAGGAATATAGGGTTATCTCATTGGCTGAGTTATTGGGCTGCTGCGGATTTATCCGCATCATGCCCATCCAGGCGTCACGGGCATACGGGTGGTCAATATTGGGTTATCTCATTGGCTGAGTTGTTGGGCTGCTGCGGATTTATCCGCATCATGCCCATCCAGGCGTCACGGGCATACGGGTGGTCAATATTGGGTTATCTCATTGGCTGAACCCTTATCTTCTGCAACGCCCAATACATGAGGTATGATACGAAAATGCCTTGGAGCAGTTTTCCTTCTGGCGGCAGTAATCCTCACTGCCGGCTGTATCTCTGCTGACACAGCAGAAGCAGGAGACACCGTCTCTGTCTATTACACGCTCACGCTGGAAGATGGAACAGTTCGGGAATCCAATGTCGGAAAAACACCGCTTGAATTTGTCGTCGGCAGCGGGCAGATGATTTCCGGCTTTGACAAAGCCGTAAATGGCATGGCGGTCGGGGAAACAAAAACCGTAACCCTCTCTCCGGCAGAAGCATACGGGGAAATCACTGATGACATGATTCAGGAGATGCCTGCAGCAGAGCTGGAAGCAAAGGTTGGTCAGAGTGTGTCAGAAGGTGATTCCTTCCGCGTTACCGTAAACACCGGCACGGGATATCAGCTTGCCTACATCAAGATTCTTTCTGTTGAAGGTGACACCGTCTTTTATGCGCTGACCGGTTCTGACCTTGCCGGCGAGTATCTGACGTTTACCATAACCCTTGATTCAATTGCCTGACGCAAAGGAACTTATCTTCCAACAGCACACATCATAATCATGTCTGTGAAAAAAGGCGATACCATTCGCGTTCACTATACCGGAAAACTGACTGACGGAACGCAGTTCGACTCCTCCGAAGGAAAAGCCCCGCTTGAATTCAAAGTCGGCTCCGGCATGGTTGTTCCGGGATTCGATGCAGCTGTTCTTGATATGGAAGTCGGCGAGACAAAGACGGTCACTATCCCGGCAGAAGAAGCATACGGTCCGAGAACTGAAGATATGACCGTTGACATCCCCCGCAAAGAGTTTGGTGCAGACTTTGTTGCAGAAGTCGGCGACAAGCTGATGATTCAGTTAGGCGACGGAATGCAGATTCCGGTCACCATCACCAAGATTGACGAGGAAATCGTCAGAATCGATGCAAACCACGAACTTGCCGGAAAAGACCTGGTGTTCACGATTACGATTGCAGAAATCGTTGCATAACTATGACTGTTGTCACGATTCGCGCGTTTGCAAAATTCCGCGAACTCTTCGGTGCGGAAACGCCGCTGGACGTCCCTGCCGGAAGTACGGCTGCTGATGCCCTGATGCAGTTTGCAAAAACCGTTCCGTCTGCGGAGGCTGAACTCTTCGAAAACGGGGAACTGAAAGGACATGTTGTCCTCATGTACAACCGTGAGCGGATTGACGCAGAAGATGCAGCAGAACTGCCTCTGGAAGACGGAGACGAAATTGTTCTCTATCCTCCGGTATCCGGCGGCTAACAGAGACCTCTTCAATATCTTTTTTGAAAAAAGTTTGAAATCTTCAGATTACCTGAAGATTCGGGATTCTCATCTGCGGGACAAGTGCTCCGCTGAATGCTTTTGCTGATTCAGAGATGGTGATATCTCCTTTCAGAATATCGAAGACATTTCCGGCAAGCATTGCCTTCTTTACCGGACGAAGCAGTTTGCCGCCTTCTGCAATAAAGGCGTTTGCAACCTCGACCGAGAACTCTCCGGTCAGCGGGTTTGCCGTGTGTGCGCCGATTACTTCTTTTACATACAGACAGGGTCTTTCCAGCACATTCTCTGTCGGGGCAGAGATGGTTAAACAGTGCGGGCTGATAATCGTTGTACCGTTTCCTGCCCGTAAGGCATTTCCGGTGGTTTTACTTCCTGCCTGTGCTGCCGTCTTTGCATCATAGAGGAATGATGTTAAGACACCGTCTTTTACGATATCCTGTGTTTTTGTCGGCGTTCCTTCGGTATCAAACCGTCTCCAGGAATCTCCTCTCTCCTCCATCGGGGAATCAGTAAGCGAGACCTTCGGGTTTGCAACCGTTTCTCCAAGGGAGTTTGCATAGATGGATTTTCCGGTCAGGACATTTCTTCCGTTTACTGCATCGGTAAACAGTTCAAAGACCAGCGAGTCCACAACATTTTCCGAGAAGACCACATCATACTTCTTCGACTCAATCATCTCTCCGTTGCGGGAGGCAGAGGCAAAGAATGCCGTTTGTTCACCGACCTTTTCCGGATTAATCCGGGAGGCAAACGGGGCTGAGTCACTGTCGTATCCGGTCGACCCCTCACAGATTGCATCAATTCCCACCGAGATGTCGGAGAACTTCCGCTCAAGCCAGACGCCGTTGCTGTTTGCCAGAACGGAGGAACCCTTCATCAGAGTAACGCCTGCAGTAACAACCCGTGCCTCCGGATACTTTTCTGCTCCGGCATTCATGCGGGACAGATACTCTGCCGCGGCATCTGCGGAGATTTCCAGCGTCTCGTCAAAGGGTTCTTTTCCGGCCGGAATGTCTGCTTTCTGCGGAAGTCCTTCCCATCCGGTAATCTGCTCTGAGAGATTTGCCGAGGAGACCGCCGCTTTCATGCAGTCGTCAATTCTGGTCGGGTCAGACGTTGCGGAGACACCGATTCTTCCGTCCTTTACCACACGGATGTAGATGTTCTGTCCTGCGTGTTCAAAGACGGAGGATACTGCCATCTGCCGCTGTTCCAGGGATAAATCCTCATACCGGGAAACATAGACCTCGACTTCATCTGCGAGGGATGCACCTCTCCTGAGGATTGCGTCAATATCAATATCAGTCATTTCCTGCCCCTCCAACCGTTGCTTCCGTCAGATACACATGCGGCGCTCCGTCTGAGACCGGAACAGCCTGACCTTTTCCGCACATACCCGAAGACATTCTGCGTTCTTTGCCGCATAATGCGATGTTGTGGAGAACCGATAAGATATCGCCGGATAAGGAGACATCGCGCAGCATCTGTGCCGTCTCGCCGTTTTCGATAACATATCCGTACTTTGCATTGAACTGGAACACTCCGCGTCCCGGGTCAACCTGTCCTCCGCGGGAACCAATCAGCAGAACACCGTTTCTGCAGGTTTCCAGAATCTCCTCATAGGAGGCATCGCCTTCTTTGATGTAGGTGTTGCTCATGCGAACTAACGGATTCATTCCCGGCTCAGCTCTGGCATGTCCGGCCTCGCCTGTATCGAGACCTACTGCCGCCAGTGTTTCGCGGGAGTGCATGAATTTGTTTACCACACCGTTTTTGATGAGTTCCACAGGCCCTGCCGCGACTCCCTCTGCATCGAACGGCTCGTAGCCGTATCCGTGCATGGATGGGTCGTCTATGATGGTAACCAGCTTTGAGCCGACCTGCATTCCCAGTTTATCGCCGAGAACGGAGACGCCGTCTCGAATCTGGTCTCCCTCGCTTGCATGTCCGACTGCTTCATGCGCGAAGACTCCGCCGATTGCCGGGTCAAGGACAGCAGGCATTTTTCCTCCCGGAACAGCAGACGCGGACAGCAAATCCACGGCGGTCTTTGAACAGAGTTCTCCTTTTTTGATGTAGTCGGTAATTCTCAGCGGGCCGACAACAGCTTCCTGTTCATAGTTCATCTGCATATCTGCACCGCGGACAGCAACGGAGCTGACGGTAAACAGTGTTCTGCAGACAGAGGATTCTGCTTCGTAGCCGTTGCAGTCCTCGAAGTATACTGTCTGGTACTGTTCTGCGTAGCGTGCGGATGTTGCGGCAATTTCATCAATCCGCGCGGCTTTTTCCAGCAGAAGAAGGTCTGCCGCTTTCTCTTCCAGCGGACGTTCAGCTTGTTCTTTTGCCGAGGCGTTCCATGACCGCGGAGTTCCATAGGGAACATCGGCGATGTCTGCTTTGACCGTTGCCCGTCGTGCAGAACGTGCGGCTTTTTCGATTGCCGCTTCTTTTGCCTTTGCATCGTCCATGTCGAAGGGAGACACACAGCAGTATCCCCAGCCGTTTTCTCCAAGGACGCGGATTAATGCTTTCCCGTAGTAGGAAGAGCCGGCATTCTCCACAGAGCCGTTTTCTATCTGAATTGAGGTGGTATCTCCGTTTACACAGCGGATATCGTAATATCGTACTTTGTCCATGATACTTATGAGGAAGTATTAGTGTCTGAGGTATGAAAGGGTTTTCTTCCGCCTGCGTTTCTGCGATGCGGAAAAAGTTATTCGTCAAAGAGTTTGGAGAACAGGCGCTCCCGGTTTTCCAGAACCATTTTGGTCAGCTGATAGCTTTCGGTATCTTCATACCTGCAGGGAGAAAGTCCTGTCTCAGAGATTTTGATGATGTCTGCTCCCGGCAGACCCAGAAGAATCGGAGAGTGTGTTGCAATAATAAACTGCGAGCCGGTCTTTGCCATTTCGGCAATTATCAGCAGGAGGGTTAACTGTCTCTGCGGAGAGAGTGCGGCTTCCGGCTCGTCCATGAGATAGATTCCGCGGCGGGAAGAAAATTCCTGAAAGAAGGAGAGAAAACTTTCTCCGTGCGACTGCCGGTGCAGAAGTTTTCCTCCGTACTTTTTGCCGTATCTTTCGGCGGCTGTTGCGACGTTGAAGAAACTCTCCGCGCGGAAGAAATATCCTGCCTGCGGGCGGTGAATGCCTTTTACAATGTGTGACGCAGATGCCAAGGCGTAATCTTCAGCATAGGTACTGAAATGGTAATTGAGTGTGCCTCCCTCTGCATTGAATCCGTATGCGACAGCCAGGCTTTCAATCAGGGTGGATTTTCCAGAACCATTCTCGCCGACAAAGAATGTTACCGGGTTTTCAAATGTGAGTTTTTCCAGAGAACGGAGAGCCTTGATGCTGTGCAGATAGGAATCTGCCGGAACAGCATCGAAGCTGAATTTACATTCACGGATGAAGAGCGATGCCTTGTCCATTTCAGTGTTCTTTTTTCGCCCTGACGAGTTCGATTGCTTCTTTTCCTGTCAGATGTTCAATGTCGAGAACGAAGATGTGCATCTTGTCCAGATTGCGCTCGACGGTTGCGGCAAGTTCTTCGGCAAAGCCGGGACGGTATTTTGCGCCAAGGATGCGTGCCGCCTCGCGTGCTTCTTCGCGGTCGAGGATATGCATTTTCCCAAAGGCGATTACGCTTCTAAAGTACGTGGTGTATTCATCCGGGATGACTTCGTCTTTTTCCACTACACAAAACGATGCTTTACTGCAGTTTTTTATGGCGTCAATTTTGTGTCCGGTCAGTGCCCCGTGGAAAATCAGCCGGGAGTTGTGATAGACATAGCTTAACGGGACAGCATACGGATATCCCTCGTCTCCGGAAAGAGCGAGAACTCCGGATGATCCGTTTTCCAGAACAGAGATGGTCTCTTCGTCTGAGAGCTGCTGTTTTATTCTCATCGGGCGAAACATAGAATATTGTGTGACGCGGAAGAACGAATAGTTTTGGATTTACTGAAACTCGAAAAAACAGTGGACCAGGCGGAAATTGAATCCGCGGCCTCTACAATGCCAATGTAGCGATCTACCACTGATCTACTGGCCCGCACTAAGTGCTTTAGATAATTCTACTTTTAACTTTAAAAAGGTGTTGATTCTGTATCTCAGTCTTCACTGAAATACGCAACAAGGGACTCGAAGAGACCCATCTCGAACTCGTCATCCACATTCTTGTAGAGTCCGTTTCCGATACGCTCTGCGTGTCCCATCTTTCCAAGAACTCTGCCGTCCGGGGAGGTGATTCCCTCGATTGCGAGAACCGAGTTGTTCGGGTTGAAGTGGATGTCAGAGGTCGGGTTGTTTTCGAGGTCCACATACTGGGTTAAGACCTGACCGTTTTTGATGAGGTCGGCAACGACTGCATCGTTTGCGAGGAATCTTCCCTCACCGTGGGAAATCGGGACGGCAAACACATCGCCGACATTTACCTTTGAAAGCCACGGGGACTTAACCGATGCCGCACGCACTCTGACGATTCTCGACTGGTGACGGCCGATGGTGTTGAAGGTTAAGGTCGGCGAGTTCTCGTCTGTGTCGCGGATTTCCCCGTACGGGACAAGGCCGAGCTTGATTAATGCCTGGAATCCGTTGCAGATACCGCACATCAGACCGTCGCGGTTCTTTAAGAGGTCGTGGACCGCATTCTTAATCGTTTCGTTTCTGAAGAATGCCGTAATGAACTTACCCGAGCCGTCCGGTTCATCTCCGCCGGAGAATCCTCCTGGAATAAAGATTGCCTGCGAGCGGGCAACCGCCTCTGCGAACTTCTCTGCAGACTCAGCAATGCCTTCTGCCGTTAAGTTGTTGATGATGAAAATCTCCGGAACAGCGCCGGCACGGGCAACGGCCTTTGCACTGTCGTACTCGCAGTTCGTTCCCGGGAAGACCGGAATTAACACTCTCGGCGTGTTGGTTCTAACCTTCGGGCGGGCAGTGTTTCTCTCGGTGTAGGAAATCGGGGCGATTTCCTCTCCTCCCTGCTTGATGTTGCAGGGGTAGACCGGCTCCAAGACTGCCTCGTATGCTTCCTGCAGTGCCGGAAGAGATACTCTTTCGCCGCCGAGGGTAAATACCTGCTCGGCAGTGGTCTCTCCGATAACAACACCGGCTTCGCCTTCTTCCATCTCTAAGATGAAGGAACCGTATGCGTAGCCGAAGAGGTCTGCTGTGCTGACGTTTTCGAAGGAGACACCAATGCCGTTTCCAATGGCCGCCTTAAAGACTGCTTCTGCGACACCGCCGTATGCCGGCGTACTGCAGGAGAGAACCTTTCCTTCCCGCATGAGACGGGTGACTTCTGCAAAGACTGCCTTCAAAGACTCTGCGGTCGGCAGATTCTCTGCATCATACTCCGGGCGAATCCAGCAGAGCTTGTGGCCTGCGCCTTTCAGGTCGTTGGAGATGATGTTTCCAATCTTTTCGGTGGTGACCGCAAAGGAGACCAAGGTCGGCGGGACATCGAGCTGTTCAAACGAACCGCTCATCGAGTCCTTGCCGCCGATAGCGCCGATGCCAAGTCCCATCTGGGCCTTGAATGCGCCAAGAAGCGCTGCCGCAGGCTTACCCCACCGGAGCGGATTGGTTCCGAGTTTCTCGAAGAACTCCTGCAGGGAAAGGTACACATCAGAGAACTCTGCCCCGGTAGCCACAAGTTTGGATACGCTTTCCACCACCGCGAGATAGGATGCGTGGAACGGACTCTTCTCTGCAATGTATGGGTTGTATCCCCATGCCATCAGTGAACAGTCGTCGGTGTCTCCCTTCTCCACGGAGATTTTGTTCACCATCGCCTGAACCGGCGTCTGCTGATACTTTCCGCCAAACGGCATCAGAACTGTTCCGGCACCGATGGTCGAATCGAAGCGCTCGGAAAGACCTCTGCGGGAACAGGCGTTGATGTCGGTTACAATCTTTTCCAGATTCTCGGCAAAGCCGCCGGAAACTTCACGGAGGAAGGGGGCCGGGACTGCCATCTCGATATCCGTGTGCTTGGCCGCACCGTTGGAGTTTAAGAACTCGCGGGAGATGTCTACAATCTTATCGCCGTTCCAGCGCATAACAAGCTGCGGCTCAGCGGTAACGCGGGCGACAATCGTTGCCTCGAGGTTCTCGGTTTTTGCAAGCTCGATGAATGCTGCGGCATCCTTCTCCTCAACAACCACCGCCATTCTCTCCTGGGACTCGCTGATGGCAAGCTCGGTTCCGTCTAAGCCGTCATACTTCTTTGGAACAGCGTTTAAATCAATGTCTAAGCCGTCTGCAAGTTCTCCGATAGCAACGGAAACTCCGCCTGCTCCAAAGTCATTACAGCGTTTAATCTTCGTGGATGCCGCCGGGTTTCTGAAGAGACGCTGGATTTTGCGCTCCTCCGGCGCATTTCCTTTCTGGACCTCGGAGCCGCAGGTCTCAATCGAGGATGCTGTGTGGGACTTGGATGAACCTGTTGCGCCTCCGCATCCGTCGCGTCCGGTTCTGCCTCCAAGAAGAATTACTACATCGCCTGCGGCAGGAGTCTCGCGGCGGACATTTGCGGCCGGGGCGGCTCCAATGACTGCTCCTAACTCCATGTGTTTGGCGATGTATCCCTCGTGGTAGATTTCATCCACGATTCCGGTTGCCAGACCAATCTGGTTTCCGTAGGAACTGTAGCCGGCGGCAGCGGTTGCGGCAATCTTTCTCTGCGGAAGCTTGCCCGGGAGAGTTTCTGCAATGGGCGTCAGCGGGTTTCCTGAACCGGTCAGACGCATAGCCGCATAGACATAGGCTCTGCCGGATAACGGGTCGCGGATAGCACCTCCCACACAGGTTGCCGCTCCGCCGAACGGCTCGATTTCGGTTGGGTGGTTGTGGGTTTCGTTCTTGAAGAGTAAGAGCCAGTCCTCGTCTTTGCCGTCCACGGTTACGGTAATCTTTACCGTGCAGGCATTGATTTCGTCAGATTCATCAAGCTTGTCGAGCTGTCCGTTTGCCCGGAGATATTTCGCGGCAAGCGTTCCCATATCCATTAAGGAAACCGGCTTGGTGCGGTTCAGCTCCTTTCTGACAGCCAGATACTCATCGAATGCCTGCTGTAAAACCGGGCTTTCGGTCTTGATGCTGTCAATTTCGGTTAAGAACGTGGTGTGTCTGCAGTGGTCCGACCAGTACGTATCAATCATCCTGATTTCCGTAATCGTCGGGTTTCTTCCGGTCTCTTTGAAGTAACTCTGACAGAATGTGATGTCTGCTAAATCCATCGCCAGGCCGCGCTCTTTGATGAATGCGGCAAGTCCTTCGGCATCAAGTCCGGTGAATCCGTCGATAATTTCCACCGCTTCCGGCTTGACATAGCAGGCGGCTAAGGTCTCCGGCAGGCTTAAGGAGGCCTCGCGGCTTTCTACCGGGTTGATGAGATAGGTCTTGACTGCGGCAAAGTCCTCTTCGGAGAGGTCTCCTTTCAGGATATAGACTTTGGCGGTCTTGACGGTCGGGCGTTCCTTCTGGCTGATGAGCTGGATACACTCGGCAGCAGAGGCTGCTCTCTGGTCGAACTGTCCGGGAAGGGCTTCGATGGCAAAGATTCTCTCTCCTGCTTCTGCGTCAACGGCATCATAGATGATATCCAGCTGCGGCTCGGAAAAGACTGTTTTCTTTGCGTAGGAGAAGAGTTCCTCCTCGATATTTTCGACATCGTAGCGGTTTATGATGCGCACCGACTCAAGGTTTCTGATGCCGAGCAGGGTACTGAGTTCGTTCTTCAGCGCGGCTGCTTCGTTTGCAAGTTCAGGCTTTTTTTCTACAAAGATTCGATAGACCATATTCTTACTCTCCAGGAAGGATGCAGACTTATCAGTAATAGGTATAGTATTGGTTGTCCTGCGATTTAATAGTAGGGAGCATGAATTTCCTTCTCACTCCCTGATGGGAAAAAAGATACGGCGGTTTCCCGTCGGTTATGCACGGGATGCAAGATAGTCAGCCCAGATACGGTTGTTTTCAACACACATCTTGTATGCCTTGTACATGCCGTAAATCCAGAAGATGATTCCGACAAAAACTGCTGCGAGAAGAACGGTCAGTATAAGGATAACAACGCCAAGTCCAACTCTTCCTGCATAGATAATTCCAACTCCCGGTAAGAAGAAACTTAAAAGGAGTGCGATGAAAGTGCTTTTCTCTCCGGTAACCGGCTTTCCCCAGGATGTGGTAAGATTGTTCTCTGCCATAATAGTGAATTATATGTCATCTTCACAGATAAATTCTCTGGGAATGTATGGGCAGTATATATTTATGTGAATCCAAACTATGCTTATACTATGACAGAAGAATATGATACTTTTAACAAAGGCTTATCCATTGCCGCATTGGTTTTAGGAATTCTTGGTATTGTTGCATTCTCTACCGGTTTATCATTTATATTTTCGATTCTTGCAATTGTCTTTGCGGCACTCTGCATGAAAAACAAGCAGGGAATACGGGAGCTTGCTATCGCAGGTCTTGTTTTAGGAATTATTGGTCTTGCAGTCTGGCTTCTCCTTGTCGTGTTCGTTGTCGGACTGCTGGGCATTATGCTTCTTTTCTTCAGTATCTAACCTCATCTCTTTTTTCTTTGAATTGAGACAGTCTCATATCTGAGATTATATAAGAGCCGTTTTAGCAGGTTGTAATATAAAAAAAAGAGATTGGTTGGTTGTTTATGCAAGAAGGTTTGCACTGTACTTGGAAACCATGATTGCAAGGAATGGTGCAACGATTAATCCAAGAATCCAGCCGACGATTGGGATGATTCCGCAGACAAATCCGACGACTGCTGCAACGACTGCGATAACTAAGACTGCTAAGATGTACTGAACCCATCCAATCTTGCCGATCTTTGCGAAGTGGTCACCGAATGCAAATGCTGCACCGAATCCGCCCTTTGCAAATCCGATGACTGCCGGGATTAAGAGGAGCATGAAGATGAATCCAACGATTGCGGCGATAATTGCACCGACAGCTCCGAGGAATCCGAGAATTGCACCGACGATTGCCGGGATAATCATGTAGATGACTGCGATGATGAAAACAAGCAGACCGTCAACGAAGGATTTTCCAATGCCTTCAACTTCCGGCTTCTGACCGCGGAAGATTTTCAGATAGGTTCCCAGTCCGATGAAGTTTACGATTGGGATGACGGTTACGATGATAAGAAGAAGCCAGTTCAGCCACTTGCCGACCAGGCTGTCTTTTGCGAATCCAAAGGATTTGCCAAGATTGTCTCCAATTCCAATAGACATGTTATATCACCTTTGTGATATTAAACTATTTCTGTTAATAGTATAAATACCTCTCTGTCTATTTGACAGAATTGGGCAATAATGTCTGCTGATTTTCGAAAAAAAGGATGTTTGTTCCAAAGAACAGTCAGTACTTGACTTTGTGATAGACCGGCTTTCCGTTCTTTACTTTCTCTGCGTCCTCTGCCGCACGCTGCTGCTTTTCCAGACGGCGTGCCTCCATCTTGCGCTGGAACACCGGGCGGGTGTAAATTCCAAGCAGGGCTACGGCAAGGCCGCCTAAGGTCATGCTGATTATCGCAACAACTCCTTCGGTCGAGTTGAATGGGAAGGGTTCAAGCGGAGAGATGGACAGGAAGTAAATCAGGAATCCGTATCCAAGAAGGGCGATTGCAGTGATAAAGAACGGGAGTACAAACAGACGGTACACACTCTCGAAGTTGTTCTGCACGGAATCAATAATCTTTCCGACAACGGCAACCATAGCTGCTAAGACAAACCAGATGAGAGAGCCGAACAGGAAGGTCATGCCGTTGTACAGGAATCCGACATCACCGGTGTTCGGGTAGTAGGTGACGATACTCATCAGACCGGAAATGATACCGGCAACTACCAGAATGCCTGCTCCAAGATAGGAGATAACAGACATTCTGCCGCTTTTGAGCGAGTCCACCACTCCATGGTAGAACATTCCGATATATTCATCCAGATCGAATCCCTTGAACAGAAGATACAGACCAACCACGGCAAGGACTGCAAGCAGCGCAGAAATTCCCGGAAGGAACAATGCCGCAAGTGCTCCAAGGAGGAGAACTCCGCCGAGCGGGACAAGGAAGGTCCGGGCAATCTTCGGATCGTTTAACAGCTTCTTGATGATATAGTATGTTCCTTCGATGTTTGGAAGCTGTTTGATGACAACGCGGACAATACCTGCCACTTTCATGTGCGACTGCACAATGGGGAGAATATACTCATCCTCTGCACCGTCAGAGATTAAGATACATTCAGTAACACCCGTCTTCTGGATGACCTCTTCTAAAAGGTGCGCGATTCTCCGGTCGCCTTCCAGCATGTTTAAGTGATTGCCGGAGATTACGGCAACTTCAACATCCTCTCCTTTTGCAAGCAGGTCATCATAGGTCTTGATTGCCTGGAAGATTGCATTGGTATCCGAGTCCTCCGGGTCGGCAGTCCCCAGCTTTACTGCTGCATCAAGACATGCTTCGCGGCCAATCGCCGGAGTTTCCACTCCTGCCTTATATCCAACATCGTCATCCCGGTCAACGCTGAGAATGAGTGTACGAGCCGCCATAATTATCTATTACCTTTGCCTTGAAGCATTAAATATCTGTGGGGGATGTAACTTTCTCCATCACCCATTTTTGTCCGTTTGGTGTCTTGAACAGCGGAAGTTCATAGTCAGTTACCGCAATATTTCTGGTAACCGGTTTGGACTCGCCTGTCTTTGGATTGTATCCCATCTTCTCAACTGTTCCGCGATACACCGCAATTCCGCGCCGCTGCCAGGCAGGGGTTGCCGCGAGATTGATGCCGTTTTCAAACGCCAGCTCATGCAAAGCGCCGGCGTTCATTCCGTCAAGTTTTCGCTGAGCCTGAGTGGAGGTCATACTGCTGTCTGTCAACAGCTTCTGGCAGTAGCCGTTTATGTGATTTCTCCATGCTTCTGCCTGCCGCCAGGCAAGGTATGCGGGAAGCTGGTCTTTGGAAATGGGAATTACCCGCGCATCAAACGAAACCGGCTGTTCTGCGTTGGAAAAAAGCGTAAATGCCGAGGCCGCGTGTGCTGCGGCAACGGAGACCAGTTTTTCCACCCGGCAGTCAAACACCGGCTTTTGCAGGAAGATACTGATTTCATCCGAAAACGTATAGACAAAGTCAGGAGAAAGACCGCTTGCAGAAAACAGAGACTCAGCGGTTTTTACAAAACAGGCGGAAAAGTTTTCATCGAACGGTTTTTCATACGCAGACGTAACCGTATGAAATGCTCTGCCGTCCAGGCGCAGAACACACGGCAGAGTGGTTGCAAGACGGGAAAAAATCTCCCGGTCTTTCATTTCGCAGGACAAATTTACTCCGAAGAAATCTGGTCTTCCGCGGTTTTGAATGCCCCGGGGATGTGGCGTATGATGATAATATCTCCAACTTCCTTTACAATGCGGTAAGGAATGATTACACCGGAATAGTTTTTGGTATCAATAACATCACGGTTGACATTGGTGAGAGCCAGACCGCTGACTTTCTTATTGGTGACGTCTAAGACAACGTCTTCTACTTTACCCAGATAAACCGCCTTATCAGAGTAAACGTTCATGCCGAAAAGCTGGGAAATCTGCCAGGTCATTATACTGATTCATTTTCAACTTCAGATATAAATAAATTTCCCATTAGGATCTCTTACTCACTGCGCAAGAATACAAACATGTTAACAGGAGGGAGAACAAATAGATATACTATATATGATTACCATCCGGAATTTCCAAGACAGTGACTATCCTGTTCTGTGTGAGCTTGATGCCCCGATGTTTTCCGGGATGGGGGGTCCGATTCTCTTCCGCCATATTCAGGAGCTGTTCGGCGATCTGTTTCTGGTAGCGGAGATGGACGGAGATATTATCGGATATATTTTAGGGGGCGTTCATCTCGAAGATGCCGCGAGAGGAAAACTCATCCGCATTGGTGTCTGCCCAGGTCACCAGAGAAAGGAGTGCGGAACACAGCTGACGGCAGAACTCTTCTCCCGCATGAAGAGCCGCGGGGTAACATCGGTTCATGTAACCGTTGCGCTGGAAAACTCTGCCGCACGGTCTTTCTATGCAAAAATCGGATTCGTTCAGAAAGAAATCCGGGAAAACTACTTCTATCCGGACATCCCGCGTCTGGTTCTGGAAAAAACGTTATAAGAGCGGTTCTCCCTTCTTCTTTTCAAAACGGGAGAGCACACTTTTTTTCAAATCAATTGCCGCGTCTGCCAATGGGACGCAGAAAACAAACTTCGGCACATCCGCATATCCGTGGAGACCGATTACCACGTACACCGGGTATCCTTCCTCTTTTTCCCATGCACAGAGTTTTTTATAGGTTTCCTCGGTTGTCCAGGGAAGGTATGCTTCGCCGTCAGCGCCTACAAACATCTGACTGCGGTAGCAGGTGACTATATCAAACCGTTTTTCGTCAGCATTGCGCAGAGCAATTACATCTGGCTCGCCGAGTTTCCGGTCTTCGCGGGAAGCACAGGAGTAGGCACTGCCGAGACGGTTTTCCACATACATGCGAAAAGCGGTAACAACAGCGGGGTTGGTATCGTCCGGAGAGTCCTCCGGATCAGGATACCAGATACCAAGCGCCCGCTCAATATTGCCGAGGAATTTTTTCATTTATGCAACGTGGATGTACTGATCAACGAGTTCGGCGAACTTCTCAGCGTCACCGAGTAAGCTGTCGGATAATCCTTTGTCGCCGTATGCCTTCAGTTTCTTAATCTGTGCGTCAATAACGCCTGTCGGGAAGATTCCGTCTCTTTCAAAGAGTTCACGCTTTGCGTTTAAGACATCGGCAGATTCGTCACAGCAGGTCGGGAGCTGGTCGAGGGTTGCAAGGAAGTCCTTGTATGCCGGGTCGAAGATGTTTCCGGATGCGTAGAGTTTGTCTGCGAGGTCAAGTGCGCCGTTCATCTCAAGACCGTGCATTGCTCCCATGATTAATGCGGCAACGGTTTCGTAGAGGTCTGCGGAACCGTCTGCTACGCGGTACTCAAAGGTCTGCTTGGAAACCTTGTCTGCCTTTCTCTTGAGACCGAAGTTTGCTTCTGCTGCCATGTCGGAAGATCCGGTCCATCCAAGCGGGACACGAACGACAACAGAGCGGTTTCTGTCTCCCCAGCAGATGTAAGTCGGTGCTTCCTGGTGCGGGACTAAGCGGAGGTAGGAGGTCGGGATGGTGTTTCCAAATGCAGTGACTGCGTCTCCTACATCAAGGATTCCGGCAATCATGCGCTTTGCGATGTCAGATAAGACGCCGTCTTTAATCATGACGTTCTTGCCGTTCTTCTCTGCCATCATGTGGAAGTGCATGCCGGAACCTGCTTTGCCGACGGTAATCTTCGGAGCGAAGGAAACGGTAACGCCGTACTGGTTTCCGAGGTTTCTGAGAATCCACTTGGCAAGGATAAGCTCTTCGACTGCGAGGCGCGGGTCAACCGGGAGGAACTCGATTTCGTGCTGTTCGTAGTAGAGACCGTCTTTGGTGAAGCAGCCGACTTCAGAGTGGCCGTACTTGATTTTACCGCCTGCTTTTGCGACTAAGCGCATGGCTTCGACACGCATCTCTTCGAATTTGCAGAACGGAGCGGACTCATGGTAGCCTTTCTGGTCGCGTCCCGGATAGAAATCGTCCTGGTCGCAGATGACGTAGTACTCAAGTTCTCCTAAGCACTTGAAGTCCATTCCGGTGTTCTTGCGGAATGCTGCTGCTGCCTGGGATAAGATGTATTCCGGTGCGGATGCGAGCGGTTTTCCGGTGTTGTCATAGTAGGAGCAGAGAATGCCTAAGGTTGGTGCTTCTGCGAACGGGTCAACGAAAGCGGTTGCATAGCGCGGGATGACGTATAAGTCAGAGCTTCCGGCTTCGATGAACGGGAAGATGTTGCTTCCGTCAACACGCTCTCCGTCAGAGAGGATGGTGTCTAAGTATTCTTTGGAAGAGATGACAAAGTTCAGTGTCTTGAGTTTTCCATCTGCTGCTGCGTAGTGGAAGTTTACCATCTCGATGGCGTTTTCTTCGCAGAAACGGATGATGTCGTCCTTGGTGAAGTACTCCGGACTCTTTTTCAGAAACTGTACTAAGTCGTTAGGATTCATCAGAACCTCGGCGTCGTTCATAATAGTGAATTATTTTCGCTGTATGAGAATAAAATATCTGTGGATGGTACTGACTGAGGGAGGAAAAAGAGCAGGGGTGTCAGTTAAAAGATGCCTTCAATCTGCCGTCCGCAGGAGGTACAGCACCCGTCTTTTATGCCCGGCATTCTGCAGACATATCCCGCGCGAAGAATCAGCCGCGCACCGCAGTCCGGACAGTATGTGGTGCTTCCTTCTGCGTGCATGACGTTTCCAACATAGGGATAATAGAGTCCGGCATCTTTTGCCGCCTGATAGACTGCATCCACATCCGCGTGTACCGCAGGGCGTACATCCGTCATCGCATACATGGGGGTAAAGGCGGTGAAGTGATGCGGAACTGCGCATCCAAGGGTTTCCTTTTCCCAGGAAAGCATCGCGGAGATTTCTTCCGGAGCGTCATTTACGCCCGGGATGATGAGTGTTACCAGTTCCAGATGTTTCTGCAGTTCTGAAACACTGGATATTGTATCCAGAACAGGCTGAAGGTGTGCGCCGCCGCAGACTGTGCTGTAGAACGAGTCGGAGAATGCTTTCAGGTCAATGCGGAACGCATCCATGTACGGGGCAATCTCGCGCACGGCATCCTCTGTCATATATCCGTTGGTAATAACCGCAGTACGAAGCCCTTCCCGCTGTGCTTCCCGCGAGACATCATACATGAACTCGTAAAAGACGGTCGGCTCGTTGTACGTAAAGGAGATGCTCTTCGCTCCCGCGTGAACTGCCGCACGTACAATATCTTCCGGCTCAGCACGCTGTGTGTCATGCCGAAACTCCTGCGAGAGTGTGTGGTTCTGGCAGTGGCGGCAGGTGAAGTTACAGCCGAAACTGCTGACCGAAACCGTACCGGTGCCCGGCAGGAAGTGATTGAGCGGTTTCTTTTCCACTGGGTCAATTCCGCAGGCGGTGATTTTGCCGTAGGTAAGCGTTACGAGGTTTCCTGCAACATTTTCTCTGACATTACAGAATCCGCGCTTTCCGCGGGGAATGCGGCAGTGACGGGAACAGAGATTACAGGTTTCGGTAACAGAATCAAACAGGCGTGCCTGCATAAAAAGAGTATTGGGAAGAGAATTTATTCGGTCTTCTCTTCTGCTGCCGGTTCTTCGACTGCCTTCGGGCGCGGGAAGGACTCGACGAACTTGACGGACTCTGCGTTCGGGAAGAGTTCCAGTGCTTCCTGCATGATGAGGTACTGGGTCATGAACCAGTTCTGGTTGTACATTGCAATCATAGTCGGGACTTCGACGGAGACGAAGTTCTCGTGCTTGGTTCCGACTTTCATCTCGCGGCCGGTGATGAGCTTGATGGTACCTGCAAGGCACTCTGCTGCATCGGTGACTTCTTCGATGATAGTGAAGGTGTAGACAACTTCCTGTCCTGCGAGCGGGTGGTTGAAGTCGACAATGTATCTGTTTCCGATCTTCTGGACGACAACACCTTCGCGTCCCTCAACGGTTAAGCGCTCGAAGAGTTCCGGCTTGTGGTCGAATGCTTTCTTGTCGACTGCCTTCATTTCTTCTGCCTTGTGCTCACCGAATGCTTTCTCTGCCGGAAGGGTGATGGTGTATTCCTGACCGATTTCCTTGCCTGCAAGTTCCTCGTCGAGTCCCTTTAAGAGTCTGCCTGCGCCAACCTTGACGATTGCCGGGGTGTATTCGAAGTTCTCGCGGAAGATGTTTGCGTTCTTTGCAGCCTCTGCATCGGTGGTGTCGAATGCGACGCCGTTGATGGTTCCGGTGTAGTTGAGTTTGATATAGGTACCGTTTTCTACAGCCATATGAATCCTTATTATATGGGTGCTCTTAGTTTATAATCTCTGTTACCTGACGGCGAAAAAAATATTGATATGGTAACCTGGTGTCATACCTCGGCGGTCATGAATAGGTGGAGACGGAAAGACTGCTTAAGAGACACCGGGTGAATATGTAGGTGTGCACGCAAAGCATGCACATATGTGGTGTGCTGGAAAAGAGGATAAATATGGTGTGACCCGGGAAAGTTACAGAACTATTTAAATCAGGGGGGAGAATAGGAAATAAATGATTGATGAGCAGTTTGTCTCGGAGATGATGAATATCGGGATGACCGAGTATGAGGCAAAGGTGTATGCGGTTATTTTTCATCTGAAGTTTGCAACGGCCAGAGAGGTTTATGATATCTGCGGGATTCCGCGAAATAAAGTCTATGAGTCACTGCGGTCTCTGGAGAAGAAGGGATTTGCCGCAGTTATCAGCAGTAATCCGCTTCGCTATGCAAAGACGGATGTTTCCAAGACGTTTCGAACCTTGAAGCAGGAGGCACTTGCAAAACTTTCCGGGGCGGAGGAGTTTTTAAAGAGTCAGGAAATGCCCGAGCCTGTTTTCGAAGCTCCGCATGCCTACGAACTGCAGACGGAGTGGGCGATTCACAATCATCTGCAGACTCTGCTGTCCCAATGTAAGTCGGAGCTGATTATCAATTCTGCAGATACTGAGTATCTGCTGCATATGATTCCGGAAAAGACGTTGAAGATGCTTTGGCGCAAGACGGATTTGTATGTGGTGGTAAAAGATGCGGCAGATGCGGAAGGTGTGCCTGTTCCCTGCTGTGTTGTCGATGAAACACGGATTCCAAAGTCGGTGATGACGGAACGCCCGGCACTGTTCCGGTCTCCGGACAGTAAGTTTACGCTGGTGTCTGACAGAAGAACTATTCTGGCTATTGATATGGTGAATGGAAATCTGCAGGGAACGGTGTTTTTTATGAACCGGAATTTTTTCCTGAGCCTGATGGCAGAGAATCTGATTACGTATCTGAAACCGCTGCCGCAAATCAGGAAATGAATTGGCATTTCCTGAGGCCGGATGCGGCAGGGTTTGCAATGAAGACAGGTACTGATGCGGTATTTCCCGAGTGTTTTCGGAAATGTCCATGAAGTACTGCACAAAACTTGTGCACTCTTGTATTTCTGCTGAGAGATAATAAGAATGGTGTGACCGGGAAAAGTCCCACCAAAAGCATTTTTTAGTTCATCCGCAGTATCTTTTGTATATGTCCCTTATCCCCCGCACGGCACCCTGGTCTCTTCGGCGGTTGTATCTGGAGTCGTTTCCGAAAGAGGAGCGGTTTCCTTTTCTGTTCCTGAAAGCGCTGGCGCTTACAAAGAAGAGCCGGTTTCTTGCGTACTATGATGGAGATAGGCTTGCCGGGATGTCGTTTACGATTGAGGGGAAAGATATGGTGTTTCTGCTCTATCTGGCCGTGTCTTCTGCGCTGCAGTCCCGCGGGTTTGGAACAGAGATTTTGTCGTATCTAAAGGATCTGTACAAGAAGCCGCTGACGCTGAATGCAGAGCCGCTGGATTCTGCGGCAGGGAATGCGGTGGAACGGGAGCGGCGGTTTGCGTTCTATGAGAGAAACGGATTTTCAGATACGGGGTATGAACTTGTTGATTCAAAGATGACGTATGCGGTGCTGTCGGATGCTGAGGTGTTTTCTGCTGCGGAGTACTATGAGGCGCTTTTGGGTTTGCATCCGAAAGGGATTGGGATGCCGGAGATTCGAAGAAGGAAGTGAAGGGTTTTGTCATTTTGTAAACGTACTTTCAAAATTTCTGAAAATCGGGAGTTTTGAAAATATGTTTACAAAATATCTTATGTTTTATGGGATTGATACTGGACACATTTTGAAAAAAGAAAACAGCACCGGAAAAGACAAAAAAAGAGAAACACCAGGCTTAGAGCCGGTGTCTGTTAATTCTTCCGCGTGCTGCTTTGAGAATCTCTGTGACCAGAGCTCCACGCGGGACAATCTTTGGATAATTCATTTCGTCTAATACTGATACAATATCAGCCGAAAGACGCTTTGCCACATCACTGTTCTTCTTCCACTCAGGATACCTGCCTTCATCTCTGACGAGCTTGATAATTGCGTCTGCAATCTCTTTGAGATGTTCCTTCTCAGGCTTTTCTCCGTGCTTCTTTGCATGAGAATTCAGGATTCTGTAAACCTTACGTTTCCAGAAGAATGCAAGGAACAGCAGAAGTGCTCCTGCACCAAGCGGGATGAATCCTGCGAGGTTGTAAACCGAACCGGCGGGCGGCAGGATTGGCAGGTATGGTTCGTCTGAACCTGGTTCGTCAGTGCCTGGTTTGTCCGGCTTTGTTGGCTCATCAGTTCCTGAATCGTCTGTTGGCGGGTTTTCTGGTTCTGATGGAGTCTCCGGGGTGTCTGGATAATCAGGGGCATTCGGATAACCAGGCTCTTCACCAGAAGGTGGATTATCTGGTGTTGGAGGATTAACAGGAGTTCCAATCAAAGACAGTTGGATTCTAATAGATATTGCCTCATCCTGTGGGAAACCACTCAAGTATAAGGGGCAGCCAATTAGTTCATCTCCACCCACAACAGTAGTTTTCAAATCCATACCATCCGGAAGTGATGGAATGTCTACCACTACCACATCGCTATAGGATACAATAACCCTATCAAGATTCTTATCCCCATTTACTGTATAGCCAAGTCTCTTGACAGAATCGTCTGCTTCGATACAGACTTCGCTGACAGTGAGTTCAATGAGTGTGTTGTCTGCCGCTCCAGCAGGAATTGTAACAAAGAAAACTACTGTTATAGCAAGGATAAGGATTCTAACTATAGAAGATGTCATTGATTACAGTAATGTTAAAAAGTACAGAGATAATCTGTACTATTATAATTTAAGTGGTTGTAGTTGAGGTAGCTTTAGCTCTTACATCTACTGTGAATGTCACAGAATCAGAATATTCACCCATAACTACATCGGTACTGAGAAGCTCAAATGTTAAGGTGGCCGGATCTGGATCAACCTGTCTCATATGAGCAGTATAAATCTCATATGTATCTTTATTTGTATCCTGTGCGTTAGGTCTACAAGTTACTGGGGTTTCAAGACCTTTTGTAACTTTCATAGAGTATGATATCTTATTATTACTACTATCTACAACAAACCATTTGTTAGCACTTGTTGCAGTAATAAATAATTCATGAGTTGATGGAATAACCATATCAGTTACTTTTAATCCATCATCAATAACCACTTGCTCACCAAATACAAGATTGACAGTATTTGGAATTGTTACTGTGTATGTCTGTACCAGATTTAACTTAACATCCATTTTTCCAGTTGGAGCGACATTTGGCTTAGTGGAATCATACTTAATTTCAACATCAGCTGCAGATGCAACACCAGCCATCGAAATAACCAGTGCAATTCCCAGAAGTGCCATTAATAATTTCTTCATTTTTTCTTTCTCCATAAGTTACCACTATTTTACAATAATGGTTAATTTCAAATCTGCATTGTTCGTCGGAGTGTTATCCGCAATGCGATACGGCTGTACTTTCATCACAGCATCATACGTTCCTTTTGCAAGACCACGTGACAGAGTAATATCCTCGATGATGTTGTTTGGAGGAATGAGCTGTGATTCATAGAGAACTTCTGACACCTCACCTTTCTTATCTAAAAGACACAGTTTGTATGTCAGATAATACCACCCCTCGTTTTCCTTGGGGTTGTAGAGATTAATGCCTGAGAGCTCCTTTGTGTTTGCAGGAATAGTCATTTCTCCAAATCCGGGAATTGCAACACCCGGAGCCGGAGTTGGCTCTACATACTCACTGGCATTCGGATCAACTACCAGCCCTACGCCCTGCGACGTTGACCCTCCATCATTTGGGGCGGCGGCAGGGAAGAACGGCACACCGCCCCAGATTATCATACACCCTCCGCAGAGAAGGAGAAGAACTGCTAAGATAACAACAAGTATCTTCCACTTTCTATCAGAGGAATGTTGTTCGGTTTTCGGTTCGTTTGGTTTGATTGATTCATTCGTCATTTTTTAACCTCCTTTTTGATTATGCAGTTCCTTTTACGACTTCAACAGTAAACGTCAACTTATCGGCATACTCACCTGCATATCGTATCTCATTTCCAGTAAGTTCAGCAGAAAGAGACACAGCATCCTTATTTGCCATAGTAAAAGTTGCGGCAACTCCGTTATTTGGAATTACAGTATTACCATTCTTCAAAGCATATTCGAGGTCGATTGAAGAATCATAACCATAAATTAAATGAAAAGAATTGTCGCTTTTAACCCGGACTGATAGAGAACTTGTATCAGGAATCCACAGATGTGTTGGTGTGATATCCATCTCACCTGCTTTGTCCTCATAAATAATCAGCTCATCAGGAATAGTAATGGTGTAACTAATACCTTCTTCAAATTCTACATGGATGGTATGGTCTGCTTTAATGTCCTCAAAAGTGTATGTATCTGTGGAAAGATGTGGGTCATTAGTAGCATCCTTTCCATCAACAAGAACCTGTTTTACAACATATCCATTGTCAGGAGTAAATGTGTAACTATATGTCTCTCCTTTAAGGTAATCTGTTTCTTTTGACGGATCTATAGTTCCGCCAACACTGCATGTTGGGGTAATTGTGTAATAAACTTCAGCATTTTTCTCTCCCCCATATCCAACAATATCTCCATAATGCTGACCTTTTGATTCATCTGCACTCCAGAAAAACTCATCAACATCAGCATAAATGTCACTGCTTGAAACAATACCATTAGAATTTTGACCAACAACACCACCAACCATATAAGAACTACCTAACCATTGGCTAATTGCCCCGCCTACACTCCATGAAGAAATGCTAACTGAGCTGTCAACAATACAATTGTTAACATTACCGCCATTCAATACAGCCACAAGAGAACCAATGGTAACACCACCTTTGTTGATAACAATTTTTGAATCTGCTAAATATACGCCTGTAATCATGCCGGAAACATAACCAAATAATCCTCCAAGAGAACCACTCTCATACCAATTAAGACGCTGATACAACCCTGATATAGTATACCCATTACCATCAAACGTCCCTGCAAAAGAATTGCGTTCTGATGATCCAATTAGTGTCCATTTATTCAGATTATCAGCATTTATATCTGAATTAAGTATAATGTCATCGCCAAGGTTGATTGTCTTACCTGCAAAATTATTTCCATTATTTACAAGCCGTGCTAAACCTGCTAACTGCTCCGCCGTCGTTATAGTAAAGGTGTCCTGATTATCTTTATACCAACTTGTATCAGCAGTTCCATCCCACACATCAGCCCCGCTCACCCCGCCGACACACACCGCACAGAGAAGCACCAGAGCTACCGCTACTGCAAAAATCCTCAGCCGCCTTCTAATCAGAATACCGTCTTTCGCTGCTATCACATGCATCTAGATGATTCGAAAGATTCAGAAAAGTAACAAGCCGTCAACATACGGTCTGTCACTTACTGGATGCTATAAACCAAAGGTTGGTCCCCCGCACACATAAAGATATCGCAGCATCAGCCTCTGCGTCACAGCGAATACTCATAAATGGAGATAAAATCGCAAGAAAAGCCCGTAAAACCGTTTTTTTTTTTCACGGCGTTATTGTAAGGGCGCAGATTTTCAGAAAAAAATACCCGGAAAATACCGCGGTTTGTGGACAGAGAAACCAACCTCCGCACCCACAGAAAACTGCCGCCGGCACGTCTAAGAGTGAGAGGTTGCGGGAACTTCAAGTATGCGAATCTTGGAGAAATTGAATTACACAATATCCCCTCATCACTGGATACATTTGAAAAAAAACCGCTGATCACGCTGATGCAGCTCGTCGCTGTCGCTCGCAAGCTCGCGACCTGCATCGCAAGCCCTTCGGACTTGCTCAACGCTTAGTCGCTAACGCTCCCTCGCGTATCGCAGCCGCTTTGGAGCTGCTGAGGGGATAATATGGGGGTTGTTGACGGTTATTCAATATTCGGAACTGTTTCTGAGTTGATGAAACGCCGAATTTCCATTCTTCTCTTGTGTCCAAAATTTATGAGAAGGCCAAGTTTATATCCGGTTGACCGCAGGTAATGAATTATCTGTGCCTCATCCTCTGATTTCAGTTTGTCTTTTGCTTTGAGTTCAATGATGATTTTCTTATCCACGACAATATCTGCTCGATACGTGAGACCGATATCCTCTCCCTTGTAAATGATGTGTAATTCCTTTTGAGATTCAAATGGGATATCTGCACCTGCCAGTTCTATTTCCAGACACTTTTGATACACTGCTTCCAGAAATCCGTTTCCCAGATAATTGGCAACACGAAAAGCACAGTCTATAATTTTCTCTGTATCTTCAGAGTACGGATAGCAGATATCACCCGGTGAAACTTCCATGATAGTCTATCTGTTACAGACTAATAAATATCTTTAGCAGCTCCAAAACGTTGAGCAGCTCCAAAGCGGCTGCGACAGCAGGTTTCGCCGAAGGCGAAACAGCGACGAGCTGCGCAGCCGTCAGGCTGCATCAGCGTGATCAGCGGTTTTTTTCAAATCTAGCCAGAGCTCCGGAAAACACACCCAACCCGCATAAACACAAAAAAAAGAAAAAAAATATCCTAGACCAATCAGAACTCAACCCGGAGATCCGTCCGGATATGCGCAACAACCTTACCGCCGGCAAAAATCCGGATAATACCTCCGGACTCGGACACCACAATACCAACCGACGGCGTCACCTTCGTAATAGCCGCCGTTGCCAGATGCCTGCCGCCAAGACCGCTTTGCAGATTCACATCACGGCTGTCCGCATCCAGATAGCGTCCGGCCGCCTCAACGATACCATCCTTATCAATAATAAAGACCCCGTCGAGCTGGGAGAACTCCTTTACACTCTCCCAGTTCATCCGCTGCTTCACATCACGGACCTCTGCCGGATGTCCGGCATACGGATTCAGCACACCCTGGTGAGACCAGCGCTTCAGCTCCTCAATATCGCCGATAATAAACGCCGTTCCAATCGCCCGGCCCTCGCGGCCGTCATGGGCAATCTCCAAAGCAAGCGAAAGCACCGCATGGATAACCGCCGGGTCTGCCAGGTCGGCCAGCGCCTCTGCCGTAAACTCCGAGTTCGTTGCCTCCAGGTCATAGATAAGCAGTGCATACGGGAACACTGCAACAACCGTACCGTGATTCTCCTTCGTCAAAATGCGGTACTGCACAACCGCATCAATAATGTGGTTCGAACAGTAATCAAGCAGAGCAAGCATCGAGCCGTCACGCAGGATATCCGGCTGGATATCCGCAACGTGAACCGCCGGCGTCTCCAGCTTCAAATCCGCCTCACGCGGAAGGAAGGAGATAATCGCCAATGCATTCACACTCTTCGCAAGCGCATCAGCCGAACGGAGCAGGGTACGGTTTTTCGTCGTCATCAGAACAGTTCCTTCACGAGAGCCGGAATTTCCGAGGGACGGGTAGCAGTTGGAATGCCGAATGCTCTCAGCCGCTCAATCTTGGATGCGGCATCGCCTTCGCCGCCTTCAACAATAGCGCCTGCGTGTCCCATGCGTTTCTCCTTCGGGGCGGAAACGCCTGCAATATAAGATACAACCGGGATACCTAAATCCATGGCACGCTTTGCACCTTCAAGCTCTAAGTTTCCGCCGACCTCACCCATTAACACAATGGCACGGGTTCTGCCGTCCGCATGGAACGTATCAACCACGTCTGCAAACGTCTGGCCGATAATTGCATCTCCGCCGATACCGATAATTCCCGACTGGCCGAGACCTGCTGCGGTAAGCTCAGAGATAACCTGGTACGTCAGCGTTCCGCTGCGGGAAACCACACCGATGTCGCCTTTCATACAGAGGTTTGCCGGAATAATTCCAAGCTTGCACTCCTCCGGAATCATCATTCCGGGGCAGTTCGGGCCGATAACCTTCGAACCGCACTTCTCTGCATATGCTACCGCACGCATCACATCATGGACCGGAATGTGCTCGGTAATGGTTACAATCGTCGGAATGCCGGCATCTGCCGCCTCCATAATCGCATCGCCGCATCCGGCACCCGGAACGAAGATAACAGATGCCCCGATATCATGCTTGTCAACTGCGTCTGCTACCGTGTTGTAGACCGGAACACCAAAGACTTCCTGGCCGCCCTTGCCCGGCGTCATACCTGCCGTAACACCGGCGCCGCCGACAGCCTTTGCGTACTCGTTCATCAGATTGATGTGGAATCTGCCCTGGGAACCGGTTGCTCCCTGGACCAGAACCTCCGTCTCTTTTCCTGCGTAAATCATCTGCATACCTCCACTGCGGCACGGATTGCTTCATCCATGGTCGGGAGCATTAAGTAGTTGTTCTCCTCAAGCAGTCTCTTTCCTTCTGCTTCGTTGGTTCCGGCGATTCTCACAATAATCTTCTGTTCAACGCCTGCTTCGATGATACCTTTGGCAACCTCGTCACAGCGGGTGATACCGCCAAGGAGGTTTACAACAATCACTTTCACGCCAGGCATGGATGCAACAAGTTTTACCGCATGGCAGACACGCTCAGCATCAGCACCGCCGCCGACATCGAGGAAGTTTGCGGCTTTGCCTTCGTAGTAGGCAATGATATCCAGCGTTGCCATGGTAAGACCGGCACCGTTTCCGATAACGCCGATTTCGCCGTCGAGTTCAACATAGGAGAAGCCGTGCTTCTCTGCTTCCTTCTCGCGCTCGGTTAAGTCGCGGTTTTCCGCAATTCCCTGACGGGCAAGTGCATTGTCATCTAAGATGACCTTGCCGTCCGCGGCGATAATTCCCTTCGGGGTTGCAACCAGCGGGTTGATTTCGACGAGGATAGCATCCTTTGCGATAAAGACCGCAAAGAGCTTCTTGACAATAGCACCGATTTCCTTTGGTGCTGTGCCGATAACATTTCTGACGATGAAGTCCGGCAGAACCGTAAAGGACGGGTCGACATAGACGCGGCGGAGTGCTTCCGGACGCTCTTTGGCGAGAGTTTCAATCTCGACACCGCCCTCTTCAGAGAAGAGGATGACCGGACGCTTCTTTGCACGGTCGATGGTGATACTGATATAATATTCGTGGGTGATTTCGAGTGCTTCCTCGACTAAGACCTTCTCAACCGGAAGACCTTTGATCTGCTTGCCGAAGAGCTCCGCTGCGGTTGCATCAACGGTCTCGGCAGTTGCCGGAAGAATACCGCCTGCCTTTCCGCGGCCGCCGACATCAACCTGCGCCTTTAAGACAACCTTCTCTGCAACGCGGGAGAGGGCGGATGCGGCATCAGCTGCTGCTTCAATCAGTTCACTGTTCGGAACCGGGATTCCTGCATCCCGGAAAATCTGTTTTGCCTCATATTCACGGAATTTCATAACTGCTTCCTCACAATCTCGCGTCCAATAGCGAGAGCTTTCTTGTTTGCTTCCTCGGTTCCCTTCGGGACACTGTCGAGCACGGCACGTTCCAGGGAGTCATAGTCAATTACTCCTGTTGCCTCCATTAATGCGCCGAGCATGATAACGTTTGCAAAGACCGGCTTTCCAAGCTGTGCCTTTGCCTCAGCGGTTGCCGGAACTTCCAGGCAGACACAGCACGGACGGCTGGTCACATATCCCGGGTCGACGAGCATTAACGCGGTGTTTCCTGCCTTGCAGCCGTACTTGTCATATGCCGCCTGGGACATGATAACAAATGTTTCCGGGTCGGTTACCTTCGGGTAGTGGATGGGTTCATCCGAGATGATAACAGCAGAAGCAGATGCGCCGCCTCTGGCTTCCGGTCCGTAACTCTGCGTCTGGACAACGTGCTTGTCCGCATAGAGTGCGGCGGCTCTTCCAAGGATTACAGCGGCAGTGATAATACCCTGACCGCCAAGTCCGGAGAATCTAATCTCATGTCTCATTCTTTTACAACCCCCAGCGGCGGGTTTGCCCGGCGCACAAACTCGCCGACGACAAACTGCCCCGGCTCAAGCGGAATACCCTCTGCAGCATTCCTGTCAGCCTTTGCCTTTTTGACCGCGTTTTTCTTAAACATCTCAATCATCTGGGTCGGCTGGCGGAGTTTGTTCTTGTTTCCGTAAGCGGTCGGACACTGGGCGAGCACCTCGATGAAGGAGAGTCCCGGCGTCTCAAGACCGACACGGATTGCCTCAGTCAGCTCCTTTACGTGGAAGGAGGTCCAGCGGGCAACATAGTTGGCACCGGCGGCTTCTGCAAGTCTGCAAAGGTCAAACGGCTGTTCCTGCATACCATACGGAGTGGTTGTCGTAATCGAACCCTTCGGAGTACACGGACTGCCCTGTCCTCCGGTCATTCCGTAAATATTGTTGTTCATACAGATGACCGTTAAGTCGATGTTTCTTCTGCATGCGTGGATGAAGTGGTTTCCGCCGATGGCCGAGCAGTCGCCGTCTCCGGTAAAGACGATGACATGCTGTTTCGGCTTTACGAGCTTCACACCGGTTGCAAACGCAAGTGCTCTTCCATGGGTTGTGTGGAGCGAGTCGGCCGCGGTGTATCCGCCGGCACGCGACGAACACCCGATTCCGGAGACGAAGGTGGTCTCGTTGATGTCGTATCCGAGTGCCTCCACTGCACGAAGGGTTGCGTTCAGCACGGTTCCGTTTCCGCATCCGGCACAGTAGATGTGCGGGAGGCGGTCCTGACGGTACCAGTCCTCTAAAGTCATAAGCGAACCTCCGTGACCGGACGGGTTGCGGTTTCAGCGGCCGCGGCTGCTTTTTTAAGCTCCTCTACCGTGTGGAGTGCGCCGCCGAGTTTCGGTGCGGTGATGATTTTGACGTTGGTGTACTGTCTGACCTCTTTGGCAATCTGGCCTAAGTTCATCTCCGGAACGATGAATGCCTTGGCGTTCTTGAACTCGTCTAAGCAGTGGTCCGGGAACGGCCAGACGATTCTGAGGTTTAAGTGTCCGTAGGTGTCCGGTTCGTCTGCTAAAAGCTGGCGGACGGTTCTGGTCGGTGCTCCGTAGGAGATGAAGACGATTTCCGCTTCCGGATTGACGATATCAACGTCGGTCAGTTCAAGCCGGTGCTTTTCGATTTTATCGACCTGCCGGCGGACCATTGCCTCATGAAGCTCTGCTGAGTCGGTTGCCGGGTAGCCTTTTTCATTGTGGGTGAGACCGGTGATATGGATATTGTGCCCGTTTCCGAAGGTGCCGAATCCCGGGATGCCGTTTTCGTCCGGCTCGCACGGGAGTTCTCCCTCCTTCAGTTCACGGCGGGGGATGATTTCCACATTTTCGCGGAGAAGGATTTTCTCCCGCATGTGTCCGATGGTTTCGTCAGCCATTAAGAAGACCGGAGTTCTGAAACGGTCGGCGAGGTTGAATGCCTTAACGGTTAAGTCAAACATCTCCTGAACGGAGGAGGGAGACAGTGCAATAATGCTGTAGTCTCCGTGGCTTCCGTAGCGGACCTGCATCATATCTCCCTGGGCGGCCATGGTCGGCTGTCCGGTGGAAGGTCCTCCTCTCTGGACGTTGACAACAACGCACGGCGTCTCGGTGATTGCGGCATAGCCGATATTTTCCATCATCAGCGAGAATCCCGGACCGGACGTTGCGGTCATGGAGCGGGCGCCTGCCCAGCTTCCACCGACAATCGCCGCCATACTGGCGAGTTCGTCTTCCATCTGAACAAACGTTCCGCCGACTTTGGGAAGGCGCGATGCCATTCTCTCGGCGATTTCGGTGGACGGGGTGATGGGGTAACCTGCGAAGAATCTGCATCCGGCAGCAAGTGCCCCCTCTGCGCAGGCAGTATTTCCATTGTAGAATTCAGTTTTTCCGGTCAATATTCTATCTCCACGTTCTTTGGTTCGAAGGGTTTTTCTTCCACCCAGGAGATTGCCTGGTCAGGGCAGATCATCTGGCACATACCGCAGAGCTGTCTGCCGTATACCTTCTGAAGACGGCAGTTTGTGCACCGTTCCGGACGGTCTAAAACCGGGATGACATATCCTCGTGCTCCCGGTTTGCTTCCTTCCTGGAAGATGCGGTAAGGACATACCATTGTACAGAGATTGCAGCCCTTGCAGCGGTGTTCATTGATTACGAGCTTCATTATTAATACTGCTTATATTATGTGATGTATTATGCCTAAAAGTATTCCTTACTGAATGGGATTTTTGCCGGATTTCCGGCACGGTAGAACAGGGTTTTGAAAGAAAAGGGATGCCGCTGTTATATAGCGCGCGAAATGAGAAAAAATTAGTTTCTGTCCGAGAGCAGAACGCCCCCGGATGCCACATCCTCATACGGCAGTTCATGGAACAGAACCACAATAGCCTCCTTGGGAAGACCAGTGATGCGGGAAAGCTCCTCGGTAAACACCCGGGCAGTCTCCGCCTTCTGTTCCTTTGTCATATTGCAGACTTCAAGAGTAACTACCGGCATGATTACTCGTACTCAATAGTTGCCGGCGGCTTGCTTGTAATATCGTAGAGAACACGGTTCACGTGTCTGACCTCATTGATAATACGGCTCGAAATCTTCTCAAGAACCGGGAACGGAATCTGTGCCCAGTCTGCCGTCATGAAGTCCGTCGTCTCCACAGCACGCAGAGCCACCGCATAGTCATATGTTCTCTCATCGCCCATCACACCAACACTTCTCATATTGGTGAGTGCGGCAAAGTACTGGTTGATTGCACGGTCAAGACCGGCATTGGCAACCTCCTCGCGGAAGATTGCATCCGCATCACGGAGGATGTCAAGCTTCTCCTTCGTTAAATCGCCGATAACACGAATGGCAAGTCCCGGTCCCGGGAACGGCTGACGCCAGACCAAATAGTCCGGAATGCCAAGCTCGGTTCCCGCACGGCGGACCTCATCCTTAAAGAGAATCCGCAGCGGCTCAACAAGCTCCTTGAAGTCAACATGATCCGGCAGACCGCCTACGTTGTGGTGACTCTTGATGACGGCCGCATTTCCGGGGCCGGACTCGATGACATCCGGGTAGATGGTTCCCTGGACAAGGAAGTCAACTGCACCAATCTTTTTGGCTTCTTCCTCAAAGACACGGATGAACTCCTCGCCGATAATCTTTCTCTTGCGTTCCGGATCGGTAACACCGGCAAGCTTGGAGAGGAACCGCTCTTCTGCATCCACGCGGATTAAGTTGATGTCGAACTGTTTTCTAAAGACTTCTTCGACCTCATCGCCTTCGTTCTTGCGAAGCAGACCGTGGTCAACGAAGATACAGGTAAGCTGTTTTCCAACTGCCTTGTGAACGAGAACTGCGGCAACGGATGAGTCAACGCCGCCGGATAACGCACAGAGAACCTTCTTGTCGCCAATCTTTGCCTTCAGCTCGGCAATCGTATCTGCAACGAAAGAGGACATCTTCCACTCGCCCTTGCATCCGCAGACGTTGTAGAGGAAGTTTGCAATCATCTTCGTTCCTTCCGGCGTGTGCATAACCTCCGGGTGGAACTGGACGCAGTAGATTCCCTTCTCCGGATTCTCCATAGCGGCAACCGGGCAGACCGGGCTTTCTGCAATAACAGAGAAGCCTGCCGGCAGCTCCGCGATTCTGTCGGTGTGGCTCATCCAGCAGGTGGTGGTCTCCGGAACGCCCTCGAAAATCTTCGACGGCTTGACCGAAATCTCGGTTCTGCCGTACTCGCGGGTATCTGCGGAGGTAACCGTTCCGCCGAGCGTGTAGGCGGTAAGCTGTGCGCCGTAGCAGATGCCAAGCACCGGAATACCAAGCTCAAAGATGCCGGCATCCACGTGCGGGGCGTTTTCGGCATACACACTTGCCGGTCCTCCGGTGAAGATGATACCGGAGTAGTTTCCTGCTTTAATCTCGTCAAGGGAGACGGTGCACGGCTTTACCTCGCAGAAGACATTTGCTTCGCGGACACGGCGGGCAATTAACTGATTGTACTGGCCGCCGAAATCAAGAACAAGAATTGACTCCATCTTACTCTTTCCTCTGGCTGTCGCGGCATGCGGCAACGAATCCGACAAACGGTGCGGATGTTCTGGTTGGTCTGGAGCGGAACTCCGGGTGGAACTGGGTTGCAACAAAGTACGGGTGGTTGTCGAGCTCTAAGGCCTCCATTCTGCGGCCGTTTCTGCCGACGAACTTCATGCCCTTTGCCTCAATCTCATCGATGTAGGCAGGGTTAACCTCGTATCTGTGGCGGTGGCGCTCGGTAACTTCGGTTGCACCGTAGAGTTCTGCTAAGCGGCTGCCCTCTGCAATAGAGACCTTGAAGTCTCCAAGGCGCATGGTGCCGCCTAAGTCCTCGACGCCTTCCTGCTCCGGAAGGAGTGCAATGGCGTGAGTTCCCTCCCCCATCTCTTCGCTGGTTGCGTCCTTGTATCCGACAACGTTTCTCATGAACTCGATAACACAAAGCTGGAATCCGAGGCAGATACCAAAGAGCGGTTTGTTGTTCTCGCGGGCAAAGCGGATGGCGTTAATCATACCTTCAACACCGCGGTTGCCGAATCCGCCCGGAATGAGGATGCCGTCAAGGTCGCGCAGGTCGTCTTCGGTGTACTGCTCGGCATCGAGCCAGTGAACATCGACCTCGGTCGAGAGTTTGCGGCCGGCGTGTTTTAATGCCTCTTTAATGGAGATATAGACATCTTCAACACCGTACTTAGTGATGATACCGACAGAAACACGGCTGGTGTACTCACGGGAAACAACCGAGTACCAGCTGTTGTCTGCCTCTCCCGGCTCTAAGCGCAGGAGTTTTAAGAGAACGTCTGCCATGCCTTCCTTCTCGAGTTCGAGCGGGACAAGGTAGGTATCAGGAGCAGTTCTTGCGCTGATAACCGAGGCTGCGTCAACATCACAGAATGAGGCAATTTTTCTCTTGGTGGAAGGGGAAATTGGGTAGGAGCTTCTGCCGACGATGATGTCTGCTTCCAGACCTAACTCGCGCAGGGCTTTGACCGAGTGCTGGGTTGGTTTGGTCTTTAAGTCTCCCATGGTGTCAGCCGGCAGGAGGGTAACATGGACAAGGGCGAAGTCGCCGTTTCCGTACTCCCAGTGCATCTGGCGCACGGCTTCAAGGAACGGCATGCTTTCGATATCGCCGACGGTGCCGCCCACTTCAACGATACAGATTTCCGCGTGGTTGCCTTCTTTGTCAGTCCAGGTCTCGGCTGCTCTCTTGATTCTGTCCTTAATCTCGTCGGTGATGTGCGGGATAATCTGGACAGTGGCTCCCAGGTAGTCGCCGTGGCGTTCCTTGGTGATGACGGACTGATAGATTTTTCCGGTGGTTAAGTTGTGGTCGGAGGTGAGTTCGATGTCTAAGAAACGCTCGTAGTTTCCTAAATCAAGGTCGGACTCGCCGCCGTCCTTTAAGACGAATACTTCACCATGCTGGGCAGGGTTCATGAGTCCTGCGTCGATGTTGAGGTACGGGTCGATTTTTACGCTCGTTACGTGGTATCCTCTGTTGATGAGGATGCGGCCGATGGATGCGGCAGTAATGCCTTTTCCAAGTCCGCTCATTACTCCTCCGGTAACTACGACATATTTCATTTGTGTTTCCCCTTCATGAAATGAATAGTACTACTATGTTTGTCGCATTCTGTATTAAGGATAGGGGAAAGAAGGTTTGTATAGAAGGAAAAAAGGAGGAGAGTTGTCCAAAGAGGCAGGTATTCTCTTTATCCAAACAGGATGCTCTTTGCTTCCGTGTACTCGTACACAAAGTCCATGCCGTTCTCTCTGCCGAATCCGGAGTTTCCAACCCCGCCAAACGGCATCTCTGGAGGAAGAATCAGATTCTTATTCACCGCCCGTATGCCCGCGACGCCTATTTGGGCATACTGCTCTCAGAGCAGTAGCCCAAAAGTGTGGGGTATTCTCTTTATCCAAACAGAATACTCTTTGCTTCGGTGTATTCGTACACAAAGTCCATACCATTTTCCCGTCCGAATCCGGAGTTTCCAACACCGCCGAACGGCATCTCAGGCGGTAAGATGAGGTGTTTATTGACCCACACAACCCCCGCTTTGAGTTCGTCTGCATATTTGTGTGCCGCAGCAAGGCTTTCAGTCCAGACAGAAGAGCCAAGACCGTACTCGGTGCTGTTGGCGATTTCCAGTGCTTCATCGTCTGTGCGGAATGGAATCACAGACATCACCGGGCCGAAGATTTCTTCCGACACCGCTTCGGGTGCTACATCGCAGAGGAGCGTTGGGCGGTAGAAGTATCCTTTTCCTTCAATGCGTTCTCCGCCGGTAACCAGTGTTCCTTCCTCCTTGTTCAGGATTTTGAAAACCGCATCAGAAACAGCCCTAAGCTGGTTTTCATTGTTCAGCGGCCCCATCTTATTGCCAAGCATGCCGTCGCCGACGGTGAGCTGTTCAATCCGTTCCTTTGCGGCAGAGACGAACTCTGCTTCCAGGGATTCGTGTACCAGGATGCGTTTTGCAGACGTACACACCTGTCCGCAGTTATAGAAGCGGTGACGGACAGCCGCGGTGGCGGCACGTTTTACATCCGCGGATTTGGTGACGATAAAGGCATCATTTCCACCAAGTTCGAGATGAACCCGTTTCAGATTTCTGCCGGCAGAAGCTCCGACCTCGCGGCCTGCCGCGGTTGAGCCGGTAAACGAAACATGCCGGACAAGCGGCTCTTCCACCAAGGCGCGGCCGGTTTCATCCCCGTTTCCAGTTACAATCTGCAGAATGTCCTTTGGGATTCCAGCTTCATGCAGAGCATGGGCAATCGCGGTCACAGTAAGCGGAGCAGTTGCAGAAGGCTTTGCCAGAACCGGATTTCCGCAGGCAAGAGCCGCTCCTGCTTTCCAGGCAAAGATAATTGCCGGCATATTCCAGGGGATAATGGCCGCACAGATACCAACCGGCTTTCTGACAACATTCAGATATCCATAGTTTGGCAGGTTCTGCGCATCTCCTCTGATACTGCCGCAGACGGAGGCATAATATTCAAAAACATGGGCTGCACCCTGAATCTCGCTTCTGGCTTCGGTAAGCGGTTTTCCCTGTTCTCTGGTCAGAAGAGCAGACAGCGCATCCTGGCGTTCGCGGATAAGGGATGCCGCATTGACAAGTTTTACCGCACGAACCGAGGGCGCTGTGTGTTCCCAGGATTTCGCGGCCTCTGCGGCACGTTCTGCCGCGGCAGAAATATCATTGGCGGAGAAAACCTCAACGGAAGAAAGGTGTTCTCCGGTTGCAGGATTGCAGACATCAAGCATCATACTGTGTTATTGGTTTGGTTGCTATTTCAATATGGGGATGGGGGAACTTTTATCTGCATCAGTTCCATCCGAGTCATATATACTTTAAAATTGATTTTGGAAGAATTAAAGATAGAGGGTATTCCCTATCATCTATTTCCAAAGTAAGTCATATCTCCTTCTCTTGGAATTAAGATATTCCACCGCGGGCGGCTCCGCGCCGGAGTCGCCGCCCCGCACCCCATTTCAAAAACAAAGTTCAAAAAAGCATTTTCAGAAAGTAAGGGGTGCGGAGCCGCGACTTCAGCGCGGAGCGGCTCGCGGTGGGAATATCTTCTAAATAGGATGATGAGACTATTAGACGTATTTACGAATGTGCTATAGCTCTTTTCTTCACAATCTTCTTTTCCAGTGCGAGCAGTTCCTTCTTAATTGCAATATCCGGAGAAAAACCGCCAAGCCCATCTGCGCTGACCACCCGGTGACAGGGAACAATCAGCGGCGTCGGATTTCTTGCCATCGCATTTCCCACAACCCGTGCATGCGTTCCGGAAGCTTCTGCAATTTCCCCGTACGTCCGTGTCTCTCCGTAGGGAATCAAAGATACTGTACGGTAAATCCTTGCATACACACTGTCTCCGGCAACTGCCGCAGATATCAGCGGGGAAAAGGACGTCCCTTTCCCGGCAAGAAACTTCGTAAACTGCACTGGGACGGACCCGGCATCTGCCGTTTTCAGAAACCGAACCCGGTGAACTGTCGTACCTTCCCAGTCAACCGCAACCTTCCAGAGCCCGAAACTGCACGAACCGGAGTTCATTTTGCATCCCAGGTGGAAAGCAGTGCTCTCACTTCAGAAACAGTACAGCGCTTCATCTCCTTCTGCATCCAGGGAGAAACACCGGCAAAAATCTCCGGACTTAAGAACCGCTGATCGCCTAAAATCAGCACCCCGCGGTCGGTTTCGGTTCGCAGAACACGTCCTAACGCCTGCATAGACTTATTGATTGCTGGAAGTGTGTATGCGATAAACTCTCCCTGCTCGCCGAACTTGCGTTTGAAGTAGCTGTTTACCATGCGCCGGACCGGCGTAAACGGAGCAAGCGGAAGACCGATAACCATAGCCGCGGTCATCTGGTCTCCGCGGTAATCCAGTCCCTCGCTCCACTTGCCGCCGCAGACAGCAAACATGATACCTGATTTCCGCTTCGACGGAAGGCTTACAAACTCCTTTAACGCCTCGTTTGCCTCGGCAGACTCGCGCGGCTCGATATATACCACCTTGTTTCGGATGCGGGATGCGCAGAGATTGGCAAACTGTGTCTGCAGCTGGTAGGACGGGAAATACACAGCAACATTTCCCGGCAGACGGGAAAAAGCCATGATGTACTCTTCAATAGCTTTGGTATTCTCCGCATTCTGGCGTTTGGAAAATGCCGTCGTGATATCCGCGGTTCCAAGCACCATCCGGTTTTCCTGCGGGAAGGAGTTGGCAAGCGAGATGGTCTCAACCGGCATATCGCCGAAGTAGTACCGGCGGTAGGCATCAACCGGAGACAGCGTACCGCTGATGAGAACCATAGCCGCGTGCTTCGAGGCTAACTCCTGCAGACGTTCTGCCGGGTCGATGTTGCGGACTTCAAGCGTGACCGCCTCCGCATCCTTGGTATATACGGTCAGGAATGCCGGGTTGGTGGAGGAGCGGTACAGGCGGATTAAGAACTCGCAGAGTTTTTCGATTGCTGTCTCGCGGAAGTCGCCTTTTTCGATACTCATGTTGCGGACTGCTTCCTTAATGGCGATTACATCCTCCATCATCTCCTCAGGCTTGCTGTAGAGCGAGCCGCGGATGATAATCCGGTTAAAGATATCAGGGTCGAACCAGTCCTCGACCTCGGTTGAGCGGCGCAGCCCGTCCATGAACTGGGCAATACGCGGGAGAATGTGGCGTATTGCATCGCTTCCCCGGACTTTTTCCCGCAGACCTGAAAGTTCCGAGGCCGCCGCTTCAATATCTGACTCACGGATGCGGATGCTTTCAATCGTCTGCACCACATCGCCTAAGTTGTGCGCCTCGTCAAGCAGAAGGATAACATTCTCCTCTTCGCATCCGAGGTTTACGTAAAGCTGTTCACGGATATCATCATTGAAGAGGTGGTAGTAGTTGCAGATGAGAACATCAGCCCCTTTGGCTGCTGAGAGCATCAAATCGTATGGGCAGCAGCGTCCGGCAAAGCTGTGCAGGTCTGCCGGGGTGACGACTTTTTTCTGTGCGGTCTCGGATTTTTTGCGGATGTCCGGAGACGGCACCATGCGGCGTCCTCCTTCTTCCGAGGGGACAAATACACGGCTGTTAACAAAGTAGGGGCAAATCAGCGGGTGGTCTTTGTCCTGCCGGTGAATCTGGTCAAGGATGACTTTGTCCTTTGAAGGGTCATAGGAGCCGCGTTCTGCCCGCTGCTGCATAAGGGAGGTGGTAAATGCTTTTACGCCTTCGCATTTCCGGTAAATATCACCGTATCCTCCCAGAGGACACATGTTTCCTTTGCCGATTAAGTAGGTGAACTTTAAGTCCCGCTGTTTTTTTATGCGAATCATGTCCAGTTCGCGGATGAAAATCTGGAGCTGGGAGATGGTGCGAACGGCGATGATGATTTTTTTGCCGGCGGCTTTTGCAAGAAGAGCCGAGACTACACTGGATTTTCCGCTTCCGGTTGGTGCGTCAACTAAGAGAACACTGTTGTTTGCAGCAGCTGAAGCGGCGGCTTCGAGCATCTCCTTCTGGTTTTTGCGGTATCCCTGATAGGGGAAGTAGTCTGATATGTCCGGCATAGATGTATCTATATTTGTTTTGTGAGGTATTAAGAATGCAGAGAGAAGAGGGAAAAAAGGGCTAAGGCTTTAGCCGCATGCCCTTGAGGCGTCGCGGGCATACGGGTGTTTGGCATAGATGTATCTATATTTGTTTTGTGAGGTATTAAGAATGCAGAGAGAGGAGGAAAAAAGGGCTAAGGCTTTAGCCGCATGCCCTTGAGGCGTCGCGGGCATACGGGCGTTTAGCATAGATGTATCTATATTTGTTTTGTGAGGTAGTAAGAATGCAGAGAGAGGAAGGAAAAAGGGCTAAGGCGCGGTTGCCAGGCGCATGCTTGAAAAATAGATTTGTGCTGTTTCAGAAAAGTATCAGGGGCTGAGATATGCAATCAAATCCCCTTTCTTCACCTGCCGTCCGCTGACCTGCGAAACGTCACGGCCCACTGCATCGCACTTTATCATCATAAGGTACGCGATTGGTTTATTGAATACATACTCCGTCATGCTTTCATAATTTGCCAGACCTTTCGCGATTAAAAGCGTGGCATCGTCAACTGCGGCCGCCACTTCCGGGGAGAATGCAGAAGGATGCGTTCCAAGAAGCGCTCCGCCTCCTCCGGTATATACTGCATCAGCAACCGCATCAAGACCAATCATTTTCGCCTCCCGCATCGTTACATCATTGAGCATCGGACCGTCTTTTACCACAACCGTGACGTGTGCTCCGGATTTTTTCAGCTCCTCAATGAAGAGCATATCAAAAATAACCTCTCCGCAGTTGTCAGTGAAAAAGACCACCCGTTTTGCAAGCGGCAGGAACTTCTCTGAATCATCAAGAGCAAGACCTTGTGTGAATACCTCACGGAAATAGCTGGTGAAATCCTCGGCCACGTCATGTCCTGTAACGCCGTAATCCATCGCATTTCCCAGAACAGATGCAATCAGCGTATCGTGCAGACTCTGCAGAAGCGGCTTTACCTCACGGCAGACTTCCTGTGCCCGGAGATTATCGCGGACCTTGAGGTCAGCATACAAATCCTGACTGTTTACCTGTGCATAGCAGAACCGGTGAATTTCTCCGGCGGCAACTGCAGCACCGAGATTTTCCCGTACTCCTGCATCAAAAATCTCCGCACACCGGCTTACCAGAAGGTCAATCTGCTCTGTATCGGAAACCACCGATTCTGCCTGCGTACGCACTTTGGTTAATAAACAATCACGACATTCCGGCGCTAACTTCATAATATTCTCCAAAAACGAAGGGTATGGGGCCGCCGCGATTTGAACGCGAGTCAGAAGACCCCCAGTCTCCTAGGATGCCAGGCTACCCTACGGCCCCTTGCAGTATATAATTACCTCCGGCAGATATTAGGTTTTTCTATCACGTATTCGGAAAAGAACAGCTTCCTTCATAATTAATACGCATCAGGGAGATACATTATATCATCTATGCTAGGAATTATCGGCGGGACAGCTCTTCTGCAGGCTGAGCTTCCCCCGCTTGAGCGAAAACTCGTCGCAACCCCGTATGGTACTGCAGAAGTGTATGCGGGAAAAATCGCTGTCATCAAACGGCATCAGTTTAACACCCCGCCCGCACAGATAAACCACCGATCACACCTTGCCGCGTTCAAAATCTTAGGCGTTGACCGGATGATATCTATCGGCTCTACCGGAAGCATGAAGGAAGAACTTCCTCCCGGAAGCCTCGTTGTTGCCTCGGGATTCTTTTCCCCGTGGAACATCCCAACCTTCCACGAACACGACATCTTCCATGTACCTCCGGCAGTTGATGAAGAACTTTCCGCAGGCCTCCTGGAACTTGCCCCGGAAGCACAGCGCGGCATCTACTTCCAGACAAACGGCCCGCGGTTTGAAACGGCCGCCGAGATTGCCCACTTCGCAGAACACACCGATGTCGTCGGCATGACTGCAGCATCAGAGATTACGCTTGCAAACGAACTCGGCATCAGAGCCGCAGCGCTTTGCACCGTGGACAACTATGCAAACGGTATCGGCGGAGAAGGAGCGCCCTCCTACGAGGAAATCGTGAAAATCGCCCGGCAGAACGGAGACAAAGTAACATCCTTAATCAAAGGAATTGTGGAGATATTCGCATGACAGAAGATATTGACATTTACGGACAGCAGGTCCCGATTCTCATCAGAAACGCACGCGTCAACGGAAAAATCCAGGAGATTTACCTGGACGGAACGGGAAAAATCGGCGCAGTTGCAGAAAAAATCACCGACCATGAAGCAGAGCTTGTACTTGATGCAAACAGGGCAACCGCCCTTCCTGCAATGTGCAACATGCACACCCACGCGGCTATGGAGCTTCTGCGCGGATATGCTGACGACATGCAGCTCTTCCCCTGGCTCTCCACGAAGATTTGGCCGACAGAGGCACACTTAACCGAGTCTGATATCTATGCCGGCGTGAAACTCGCCTGCCTTGAGATGATTCGCACCGGAACGACCGCGTTTAACGACATGTACTTCATGATGGAAGCGGCAGCAGATGCTGTTGAAGAGTCCGGTATCCGTGCCTGCTTATCCTACTGTATGATTGACAACGGAGACGCAGAAAAGCTTGAGTCGGAAAAGCGTGCCATGCAGGCGACGGTCAAAAACCTGAAGGCAAGAAACAATGAGAGAATTCTGCCCGGTGTTTCCCCGCATGCTGTCTATACAGTATCCGAAGAAGGTCTTCGCTGGTGTGCGGAGTATGCAAAAGCCGAAAATGTTCCGCTGCACATCCATGTCTCCGAAACCGAGCAGGAGGTAACGGACTGTATCGCAGCACACGGCATGCGGCCACCGGCATGGCTTGACAAATGCGGCGTGCTCTCTCCTTCCTGTATTGCGGCTCACTCCTGCTGGCTGGATGCAGATGACATCCGCCTCTATGCAGAGCGCGGCGTTACCGCAGTCCACAATCCGGTCTCGAACATGAAGCTTGCCGGAAACCGGGCGCTTCCATACAGTGAGATGAAGGCGGCAGGCGTAAATGTGGCGCTTGGAACAGACGGCGCATCCTCAAACAACGACCTCGATATGTTTGCGGAGATGAAGACGGCGGCCATTCTCCAGAAGTTCTTCTGGAACGACCCGACAGCCCTTCCGGCAACAGACGCTCTGCAGATTGCCTCCCGCAACGGATTTAAGGCGCTCGGAATCAACGCAGGCGTAATCGCTCCGGGATACCTTGCAGATATTATTCTGGTCGGCAGAAACCCGATGAACGTTCCATGCTTCAACGCAGAGTCCAACGCAGTCTATGCAACAAACGGTCTGGCAGTTGAGACCACCATCTGCAACGGCGCAATTCTGATGTATGATGGTGTGATTCCGGGTGCAGAAGAGATTATGGAAGAAGCAGAAAAGGCTGCATTTGCACTTACTGCAAGAGCAGAGGCGGCAAACTCTGCATAATTTTTTTTAGAAAAAAGAGATTAAGTTACAAACAGGCATCTGAGAGATGCAGGTGTACCATCTTCCACTGATGCCGCTGTTTTTCGCGGAACACTGCACTGAAGTGCATTACATTGTTCTGCCGGGTGATTGTTCCATACCCCCACCCCACATCTCCGTACGCCTTAACACTGAATTTAGACAGCGTAATTTTTTCCGGACGATAAATCTTGAAAAATGCTGTACAGCCGCGCAAATCCAATTCGTGAACATGAATGTCAATATCACGGGATAAATACTTCTGCATCCCAGGAATATCGGCTGTTTCGTATGCGTCAAGCAGGCTCAGGAGAGTCTTGGAAATCTCCTCTTCAGATTGAACAGGGGGTTTCATCATAATTTATACGAGTATTTCTGACATTTCAGTATATAATACTGATTCTTGCGGCAACAGCAAAATCGGAAAGGAAATTAATTTAACTCAGTGAACAAAGAGACAGATTATATTGTCATCACCCGAGAAATTATCTGAAAATATCATATTAACTGTGTTACATGAATACATGCCGCATGCGCGGAAAAAAAATTATGCGGATTTCCTGTCCGGAACGACCGCTGACAGGAGAACCGAAATTACGGATATAACAATACCTGCGGCCATGGTCAGATGGAATCCGGAAAGGAACAGCTCTGTCGGCAGGTCTGTGAAGGAGAGAATCTGGCCTCCTTCTGCCGTAAGCAGGGTAAACACCGCGGCATACAGGGCAGTTCCGACAACGCCTCCGCAGTACACGCAGGTCATCATGAGAGTAGAACCAAGTTCCTGTTCCCCATCCGGCATGACCTCAACAATTCTGCCGGAACCCGGCCCGCTGACAAATCCGATAGAAAGTCCCATCATCAGAAGGGAGGCAAGAAGCGGAATCACTCCCCACTCCGGTTTGATGAAGGCAAAGACAACACTGATGAGTACCAGGAATACACAGGATGCTGTCATAAACCAGCGTCTGCCGGTCTTATCCGACCAGCGGCTGATAGGTACACTGACAATAGCTGTTACCAGCGGCGGAATCAGCAGATAAAATCCGCTGGTCAGAGAATCCACCCGCATCGTGTTTGTCAGATAGAACGGCAGAAGATACAGCAGACCGCAGTAGACAATCTGGATGATGAAGAATGATATGATGACTGCATTTACCCTAAAGCGGGTAAAGACACGGATGTTAATAAGCGGTGTCGGAGTTTTTATTTCATAGATGCAGAGGGCAATCAGTGTTGCCGCAAAGAAGATGCCAAACCCGATAATCTGCGGATGGAAAAAGCCGAAATGCGGCAGCCGCTCTAAGACATAGACTCCGGAGGCCATGGCCGCGAAGAGAAGACCTGCGCCAATCCAGTCAAAGCGGGATGGAGTGCCGGATGTTTCTTTCGGGATAACCCGTAAGCAGTAGAGGACCGCAAAGATTCCTATCGGGATGTTGATAAAGAAAATCCAGTGCCAGGACAGATAGTGCGTAAGAAATCCGCCGATAGCAGGCCCTACAGCAAAGCCGACGGATGTTGCGGCAGTCAGAACACCAAAGGAAAGCCCAAGAATCTTTGACGGCATGAACTTGACGCAGATAATCGGGGCACAGGCGATAATCATAGCAGCGCCCAGTCCCTGAATCAGACGAGCGATGATTAACATCGCAAGCGACGTCGAAAAACCGCAGATAGCAGAAGCCAGCGTAAAGATAGTAAATCCGATAATCAGCGTCTTTTTCACATGTCCGCGTCCGGCAATGTTTCCGAAAATCAGAATCGTTCCGGCAACCATCAGGAGATAGACAATCACGGTCCAGGAAACCGAACCGGTATCTGCCCCGAACTCGGCGGCAATCACCGGAAGGGCAATATTGACGATAGAACCGTCAAGACCATCCATGAGTGCCGCAAGTGCGACGGCTATGAGGAGGAGAAGGGAATGTTTTGTGATTCCTGATTTGGTCATATCAATAACGTTGCGCAAGAGTTCATATAAGACTATCCCGCTCCGTGCTACACTGTGTAATACTGGTTTTAAATAGATGAATCGGAAATTCTCCGGAAAAAGAAAGACGCGGGATTATTTTTTCTTCAATCCCCGAACCGTTGCATAAATGATAGATGCCGGAAGCGCTACCGGCAGATAGACAATACCGATTCCCCAGATAAAGAGTACGGCGATATCGAGCAGGTCGCTTACCTGACCAGTCAGAGAATAAATCAGTGCCAGAACGCCGAAGACAACAAGTCCTGCAATAAACCAGAAGGGTTTCTGCAGGCAGTAGTAAAACCGTTCGTTCCAGTTCATATCGTCAGGCGTTGCCCCTTCCCGTAATCTCGGCACCGGATTTAATCCCATAATACTATACTAATACGCTTCCCTCACAAAAGAGGCTTATGCAAAAACCCCCAATATAATACACAACTGTGCCGCACGAATATCGTCCCCCAAAATACCGGCAGAAGAAGAGAAAGCCGGAACACAAGAAAACAGCTCCGAAGGAGAAGCCGAAGTCCTTAGGACTTGAGGTCACCAGAAAGGACAGTATCAGAGCAAAGCTGATGAAGCAGCTCTACTGGTGTCCGAACTGCAACATCCCGCTTCTGGCTAAAACCTGCGCCTGCAAAACCGAGTCGGTAAAAATCGACCTGCAGCAGCCGTACGATGTACGCCCTGCCCTGAAGGCCGACTATGACTTAATCCTCCGCCTCATTCAGGAACGCTTCGGAGAAAAAGTCACCCTGCCGCACATCCTGGTCTTAAACAAAGCAGGCGGCATGGACAGAAACGACCTCATCATCGCAAACGGCGTCCGCTTTGCCTGGCTCAGCTTTGACCAGTCCAAACGGCGCTTTGCGCTGGATATCGAGGCAGAAGCGCTTCCCTGGCTGATTGGAAAAGCTGACCGCGGAATCGTCCGCTTAGAGGATGCCGCAGTCTCTGTTCCGGAAGGAAGACTGGGCGGCAAAAAGATTGCCGTAAAACCGCAGGATATCGAGGACGGCATTGTCATTGTCCGCTACAAATCCAAGTACGGAACAGGAATCCTCAAAGGCGGGAGCCTGAAGATTAAAGAACTCGGCGCTGTAGAGCCGGCAAAACAGCTCCCGAACCCGACCTGGACTGACGCGGTTTCCAAAAACGCCTTCCACTTAAAGAACATGGAGCGTACCGCAGTCCGTGAGATTCGCCAGAACTTAAGCCTCAAGCCGACGATTAACTGCTCGTTTTCCGGCGGCAAGGACAGCACAGCCGTGTGGCATATCGCACAGAAGGCAGGGGTAGAGAATGCGTTCTTCATCGACACCGGCCTCGAGTTCCCGGAGACTATTGAGTTTGTGAAATCCCAGAACGTGGAGTTCATCAGCAAAGCCGGAAACTTCTGGCAGGCAGTGGAAAAGGCAGGACCGCCTGCCAAAGACCACCGCTGGTGCTGTAAACTCCTAAAGCTCAACCCGTTAAAGGTCCACTTAAATGAAACCGGCGAGTGCCTGACGGTGCAGGGCAACCGCTGGTACGAGTCCTGGAACCGTGCAGAACTCGAAGCGGTAACCCAGAACCCGAACAACCCCTTACAGCTCAACATCTCGCCAATCCGCTCCTGGCGGGCTCTTGACGTATTCTTCTATCTCTGGCTCAAAGAAGTTCCCTACAACCCGCTCTACGAGATGGGCTATGAGAGAATCGGCTGTTACTTATGTCCTGCCATGCTCGAAGCAGAACAGGAGAACATGCACAGAACGCACCCTGCAATGGCAGAGCGCTGGGATGAGTTCCTGAACCGCTGGGCGGCAGACCGCGGCCTGCCGGAAGAGTACATCTCCTGGGGACTCTGGCGGTGGAAGGAGCTTCCGCCGAAGATGAAGGAGCTGGTTCGCGAGAAAGGTCTCGACTTAACCGAAAAGCCGGTGAAGAGAAGCACACCTGCATCCGTCGCCCACTTAATGCCGGAACACCAGCGGGAAAATCTGGTGGACGACACGCCGGAACCGGCAGTCCCGGAGCTTGATGTCGAAAAGATTCGGTCCGACTTCCCGATGATTGGAGACATCATCTATCTCGACAATGGGGCAACATCCTTCTCTCCGCAGTCCGTAATCACTGCGGCCGCTGAGTTCGACCAGAACTTCCGCGCAAACGTCGGACGCGGTGTTCACCGGCTTTCAAAGATTGCAACCCAGAAGTACTGGCATGCACACCAGAAGGTTGCAAAGTTCATCAACGGAGAGGCAGGAACGGTCGTGTTCACAAAGAACTCTACCGAAGCGCTCAACATGGTTGCCCGCGGTTTCCCCTTCAAAGAAGGAGACACGGTTGTTGCCACCATTCTTGAACACCACTCCAATCTTCTTCCCTGGCGTGCCTTAGCCGCAAAGGGCGTGAACCTGCGCATTGTGGGAATCAGGGATGATTTCACCCTCGATATGGACGAACTGCGCACAGTTCTGGAAGAGGACAAGAGCGTGCGGCTCGTCACAGTCACGCACGCATCCAACGTTACCGGAACGGTGACACCTGTTGAAGATATTGGCAGACTCTGTAAAGAGAAGGGAGTCGCGCTTTGCGTGGACGGCGCACAGGCTGCCCCGCACCGGAAGGTGGATGTGGAAGCCCTTGGCGCTGACTACTACATCTTCTCCGGACACAAGATGCTTGGGCCAACCGGAACCGGTGTTCTCTGGATGCGGGAGGAAATTCTCGAACCGCTGTTCCTTGGCGGCGGTATGGTGGAAAGTGTTTCTGATGACAGCTTTGTTCCGGCAGCCGGCTATGCAAAGTATGAAGCCGGAACGCCGAACGTCTCCGGCGGCATTGGACTTGGTGCGGCGGTTGATTATCTCGAAAACGTAGGGATGGATGCTGTTTCTGCCCGCGAGAGAAAACTCACCGACCTGCTGATTGACGGTCTCGAAAAAATCGAAGGTGTTACCGTCTATGCCTGCCGGGATGCCGATGCACGCGTTGGTGCAGTGTCCTTCAGCATCGAAGGCGTTCACCCGCATGAGGTTTCTGCATGGCTGGATGAGGAACATGGAATTGCCGTCCGTTCCGGCATGCACTGCGCAGAGCCTCTGATGCGGCGGCTCGGTGCCGAAAACGGAACGGTCCGGGCAACCGTTTCCTTCTACAACACGGAAAGCGAGATAAATACTCTGGTCTCTGTCATCAGAGAACTGCTTGCATAAACCAGCGGAAAACCTCCGCATTCCTTTTTTCAGCGGCAGGGATTTGGCATGCCTCATTCCAAAACCTGATAAACAGTTCACACTAATACTAACAGATGAAAAATCTGGTGGTAAAAGGAGCGCGCCAGCACAATCTCCAGAATATTTCTGTCACGCTCCCCCGCGATAAATTAACGGTCATCACAGGCGTATCCGGATCCGGCAAATCCACACTCGCCTTTGATACCATCTACGCCGAAGGCCAGAGACGATATGTCGAGTCACTCTCCGCCTACGCACGGCAGTTTTTAGGGCAGATGACAAAACCGGATGTGGACTCCATCGAAGGCTTATCCCCTTCAATTGCTATCGAGCAGAAGACCACCTCCAAAAATCCCCGTTCCACCGTCGGCACGGTAACGGAAATCTATGATTATCTGCGTCTCTTATTTGCCCGCATTGGTGTTCCGCACTGTCCGAAACACAAGGTAAAAATCGAATCCCGAACACCGGAACAGATAGCAGATGCTATTATCCATGATTTTGACGGGATGGTTACTATCTTTGCTCCGGTCATCCGCAAAAAGAAGGGAACGTATGAACAGCTCTTCAAAGACTTAAACGCAGACGGATTCGCCCGGGTCAGAGTTGACGGGCAGATTTACCG
>JAFQBW010000034.1 GCA_017399555.1 Methanocorpusculum sp. | reverse complement strand
GTCTCCATCGAAGACACCAGAGAAATCCAGCTCCCGCATGTCAACTGGCTTGCCATGAAAACCCGCGAAAGCTTAGGGACTCAGGGCTCTCAGGGAAACATCAGCATGTTCACCCTCTTAAAAGCCGCCCTTCGTCAGCGGCCTGAGTACATCATTGTCGGAGAAGTCAGAGGAGAAGAAGCACAGACACTCTTCCAGGCAATGAACACCGGACACACCACCTACTCAACCCTCCACGCAGGAAACGTCAAAGAGGCAATCAACCGTCTCATCAACGACCCGATTAACGTCCCGGTTGCCATGTTCGGCGCCTTAAACCTTGTCCTCGTCCAGAGCTTACTCTACGGAGACGGCAAAGGATTTCGCCGATGCCTCTCCTTAAACGAAATCATCGTCGAAGAAGACCGCGTCTCCTGGAACCCCTTATTCGTCTGGAACAACAAAACCGACCGCTTCGATAAGGTTTACACAAAATCTGCCGTCTTCGACAACATCGCCTACCAGAACAACTGGACGGACGAAGAAATGGCCCGCCGTCTGGAAAACCGGCGGCTCGCCCTGGAAGAGATGGCATCCTCCGGCAGGACCTCGGTTGCCGAAGTTGACCGGGCAATCATCGAAACACGCATGAGAGAACGGGAGAACTGATGACAGACAAAGTCCCGATTCTGGATAGAATCTTCCAAAACAAAAAGCTCGAACACGACCTGCGCTCCGCCCACATAGCAATCGCGGTCGACCAGTACATGATGCTGACGATTCTGATGACCATGCTCTCCGGACTCCTGGTCCTCTTAGTCGGCGTATGTCTGACCGTCTTTGGAATCGAGCTGCCGATTCCGCTCGGCCTCGTAATCGCTGCGGCCGTCCTCCTCATCCCCGCCGGAATCTTTGTCTGCTTCTACTACTACCCCGCGCTTGAAGCCTCCGGCCGCAAAAACAAAATCGAGCAGGACCTGCCGTATGCAATCACCTACATGCAGGCATTATCCTCCACGGTCACCCTCTACACCATCTTCAGAAACGTCTATGACGCAGCAGACCTCTACGGAGAAGTCTCCCGCGAATGTGGACTCATTGTCCGCGATGTCGAACTCTTCGGCGAAGACCTGCTGACAGCCATTGAAAACACTATCAAAATAACCCCGTCCGAAAACTTCCGCGAACTCTTAAACGATTTGGCGCTTGTTTACCGGAGCGGAGGAAACTTAACCAGCTTCTTCAACGCCAAAGCGGAAAGCTACCGCGAACTCTCCCGTCAGCAGATGGAATCCCTCCTTCAGTTTTTGGAGATGATTGCAGAAATCTATGTGACGGCATTTGTCGCAGGCCCTATTGCGATTATCATCATGCTGGTCGCACAGAACCTGTCCGGTTCCAACAGCATTGGAAACTTAATGCCGCTGTTATATATCGGCCTGCCCTTAGGTGCAATCGCCCTGATTGGCGTCTTATACATCCTGCTTCCGCCGGACAACTTAGGCATCTCCAGACGCGAGATTCGCGACAACGAGTTCGGGGCAGGTCTGCTCGCAGAAAACACAGAGACCGCACCGGATGCCGAGTTCTTAAAGCAGGTCAATGCCCGAAAGAAGGTTCTCCGGCTGGTAAACATCATCCGGCATCCGATTAAATTCTTCATCTCGGACTACACTGTCCCTGCGGTATTCAGTGCAATCCTTGCAGTCGGCGTCCTGCTTCTCTGGCTTAACGGTACTGTTGCCGCCTTCTTCCCGGAATACACCGTTGAAGTATTCGTCTGCCTGCTGTTAATTGCCGCCATGATTCCCTTAATGGCAGCATACGAAATCCGCAGACACTATGTAAACAACGTGGAAAAGCAGATGCCGGAGTTCCTCCGCGAAATCGCCGACATGCGAGACATCGGCATGACGCTGCAGAGTTCCATTGCCATGATTTCCGGCTCCAAGACAGGAATCCTCTCTTCCGAAGTCAAGGTCGTTGCCCGTGAGTTAGAGCACGGCGCCCACTTATCCAACGCATTAGTCCGCATGGAGGAGCGTATCGGTCTGGTCAGCGTCAAGCGGGCAATCTCCCTTCTGGTTAAGGCAAGCGAAGTCACTGACTACATCCGCGAAATCCTCACGATCGCCATCGCCGATCTGGAGCACTACGTTAAGATGAAGAGCAAGCGGTTCAACGTCTCCTTCGTGTACCTTGCAATCATCTATCTCTCATTTGGTATCTATCTCTTCTGTGCCTACCAGATGAACGTGGCCTTCATCGCAAGTTTTGAAGGAATGGGAGTGACCTTTGACCTAAGCCAGAACAAAGGGGATATGTTCCACATCGGCATGATTCTTGCATTCTTCTCGGGAATTATGGCAGGACAGCTTTCCGGAAACAGTATCCTTTGCGGTCTGAAACACTCAATCATTATGCTTGCGGCAACGATTGTGGTATTTACCTTCTTTATCTGAAATCATGAACTGGAAAAAAGACAACACGGAATCAGACGATGCGGTAACGTCTGTTGTCGGCGAGATTCTTTTGATGGCCCTGGTCATCATCTTAGTCTCGCTGTTTGCGGCATCTGCCTTTGACCTCCTGCCGGGAGACCGGCAGTCGGCGGTCGATGTGTCGATGGAAAAAGAAACGGATACCGTTACCTTCTGGCACAAAGGCGGTGACTGGATAGACGGCAGTGAGCTTTCCGCATCTCTTACTGAGGCGGACGGAACAAAGCATGTTCTGGAAACGGAATCCTTGCAGGACTGTTTCGGGGAGGAAAAACGCGTCTTTGACCTTGGCGGAAGCTATACGGTAAAACTGCCGCCGGCAGCAGCCGGAACGGTCAGCATTCGTCTTACCTCGGCAGACAGTGTGCTGTATGCCTGGGAGGGTAAATTATGAACGCGAAAGAAAAAGACGATGCAGTATCCCCGGTCATTGCCCTGATGCTCATCCTGGCAATCCTTGCAACCTGCCTTGCAGTCTACACAACAACCTATGTTCCGGGATTGAAACAGCAGGACGAAATAACGCACAGCGGAGATGTCAAACTCACCTTCGAGCGGTTTGCCGCAGACATTGACAATCTAATAGCCCTGGGAAAACCTGCGGTCTACACCGAAGTTCTGGAACTCGGCGGCGGAGATGTCCCGCTGTCACCGACAAAATCGAGCGGAACGCTTGAGATAGAAGAAACCATCCTTGGAACATACACGGCCGGCTCTGAGACGGGAAATCTGACGGGCATCCGGGTAACGTATCTCCCGTCCTTTACTGCCTGGGAGAAACAGGGCTACCGGTATGAAAACGGTACGGTCTGGATTCTCAAAGACGAAAAGAAAACCCCTGCCGCCCTGAACCGCTACAGCATTCAGGATGGAACCGACTTGGAAAATGCAACACTTCAGCGGTGGTATTCCGCGGCATCTTTGGATGTTATTCCGCTGTTTACGGTAAAAGAGAACAGTACGGCAGTCACCGGAACGGCTGCTGCCAAACTCCGGCTGAATGCGACACTGAGTGACCCGGTAACCGTGATTCTCACGCCTGCCGGCAAAACCTATTCGGATGTCCGCCTGCTCAATATCGAGGTGAGTGTTGAATGAGAGACGATGCCGTATCTCCGGTCATCGGAGTCATGATTATGCTGACGGTCACAATCGTTTTAGCCGCAGTTCTAATGGCATTCTCCGGCGGCCTTGCCGACACCAACCTGGCAGCGCCGTCCGCTGACCTCTCGGCAGAGTTTGTCAAAAACGGCAGTGACGAAATCGTCCTTTGCGTCTCCCACAACGGCGGAGACGCATTGAACCCGGATGACATCAAAGTCACCGCCTATGTTAGAAATGCGGCCGCAAGCGGAACACCGCTCATCATCAAAGACTTCATCGGGGATGATACTGCCTGGAATGCCGGAGAGACACTGGTAATTGACAAAGACAAAACAGCCGAACTCCTTGGACTGGCTGATGCCGCGTCAGTAAGTGCAGCCGCCGCAAAATCAACCCCGGTTGAAATCGGCATCTATCACATCCCGTCCTCCAACGTCATCTATCATGCAGACATCCTCCTGGAGGCAGCATGAAAAAAGACAATGCCGTATCCGAAGTTGTCGGCGTCATGATAATGCTGACCATCACCATCGTCATCGCCGCAGTCCTCGCCCTTGCCGCAACAAGCATGGCAGTCGGCGGGGAAACCCCGCTTACCGCAGAGATAACGGCTGTTTCGGTATCCGGAGATGATGTCATCTTTGAACTCATCTCCGGAGAACCCGTCGCCTTATCAGACATCCGCGTAGTCCTCGGCATACGGGAGGACAGCACCAAATCAGTATCCATACCGGGAACTGATTTGGCGCCTCTCGTATCCGGGGACACCACTATCTTCCTTGGGGACCGGTTTACTCTCGATATCCCTGATGGATTCGTATCGTCCGACGAACACCTGACCTACCGGTTCTATGACACAACTGACAGACCGTTTGCGTCAGGAGAAATCAGGATTTGATTATCATGAAATTAACCCGTATCATCACAACTGTATTCATCGCCCTGCTTTTCCTCGCAGGAGCAGGTACCGCCGCAGAATCAATCTATGAAGGAAGCGTTACCGTCATCACTGAAAACGGAACCGCAACCGTCGAAGATGTCTACAAAGCAGTCGCAGACGCCAAAGGCTTCACCTACACCATATCCCCGTGGGGAACCATTGCAGACATCAACGGCATTGCAAACACTGAAACCGAATTCTGGATGACCGCATATGAAAACAACGGTGAAACTCCTGTCTACAGCGTAGCAGACCCGGTAATCGAAGGAGCAGTCATCACACTCGAATACCAGTCATTCGACGAAAACTGGAAGCCGATTGACACCAAGTACACCGCAAAAATCACCGTTGCTGATATCATGACCGAAGAAGAAGCAGCCGCATCCCCGATGCCGGTTCTTGGCATCATCGCCGGCCTTGCAGCAGCAGCACTTTTCCTGAACAGAGACTAAGTATGGATTTCGAAACAGGTTCAACTACCGTGTACACCGTCCACTTCCACACCGGATCAGGACCGTACCGCGAAGAAATTGTACCGGCAGGCCGCCCGGTTCGCGAACCGATTGCACCAGACCGAGAGGGGTATGACTTTACCGGCTGGTATCGTGACGAAGCCCTGACACAGGAATATGTCTTTACCGCACCGATTAACTGCAACATCCGCCTCTATGCCGGATGGAAACGTAAATCCTGCTACGTCCGCTTCCTGGCAGGCGGTCTGGCCGATCCGACAACGCAGGAGATTGCCTACGGCTCAACAGCGGTTGAGCCTGACGTCTCCTTCCCGGGATATGTTCTGGAAGGCTGGTACACGGAAGAGACCTGTGTCAACCGGTACAACTTCAACACGAAGGTTGTACGAAATCTTCTGCTTTATGCAAAGTGGAAACAGCGCTAAAACACCCAGAAAAAAAGGAACATATGTTCCTTTTTCCAGACCCATGAACACCAGATATCTGCTCAGATTTTTCCTATTCCTCCTGTTTGCGGCAGTTCTTGTCGCCGGCGTGTCTGCCGCTTCTGCGGATGTAGAGGATGCAGTGGAGAAGGGACTCTCCTATCTTTCCGGACACCAGAACACCGATGGGGGATTTATTGAACCGAACACTGACAAAACCTCCATCAGCGCAACCTGGTTTACAACACAGGCTCTCGTTGCCGCAGGCGAAGACCCGCTTTCTGCCAAATGGACCAAAAACGGCAAAACCCCGCTAGACTATCTCGTTGAGTCTCCGGACGGAAAAAGCGATGGAACCGGCGAAATTGCCAAATGGATTACCTTTGCTGCCGCCTGCGGAGAAGACCCGTACACCTTCGCAGATTATGATGCTGTAGCCGCCCTGCAGGAGAAAATCAAAGAGGATGGAAGAGTTGGAAACTACATCTATACAACTTACTGGGGAATCTTTGGACTGACAGCAGCAGGCGCGGACGTTGAGCCGCAGATTGCCTGGCTTCTTACTCAGCAGAATGCAGACGGCAGTTTCGGCAGTTACGGAACAGAGACCGGAGATTCTGGGGATGCTGACAACACCGCAGCCTCCATTATGGCACTCCGTGCCGCCGGCATTCCGGCCGATGATCCGGCAGTAGAGGCCGCAGTGCAGTTTCTCAGAGAAGCAATCGAAGAAAACGGCGGCTACAACTACGGCTACTACTCAGCACCAAACCTTGCCTCCACCGCATGGGCAGTGCAGGCATTCTGTTCAGTCGGCATTGACCCGTCAACTGTTAAAAGCAGTGCCGGAAACAGCCCGGTGGACTACCTCTTATCCTTACAGAAAGAGGACGGCTCGTTCCGCTACACCGAAACGCTGACTGACACGCCGGTCAGCATGACCGCCCGGGCAGTTGCCGCCCTTTCCGGCTGTGCCTACCCGATTCTTCCGGGTGCGCAAGGATTTTCCATCGAAGGCGGCGCCGTATCAGCCGCCGTCCCGGAGGATATCCCGCAGGCAGACAAACCGTCTGTTCCCTCCGACGACTGGGAGGAGATTACGGTCACCGATGACTTCGGCTATACGGTTACCATCTCCGCCCGCCCAGAAAGAATCGTCTCCCTTGCCCCGGCAAACACCGAGATTCTCTTTGCAGTCGGCGCCGGAGACCGGGTGGTTGCGGTCACCGAGTACTGTACCTTCCCGGAGGAGGCAACAAAACTCCCGGTTATCGGCGGGTATTCGACCATCAATATTGAACGGATTGTTGCCGCAAATCCTGACCTTATCTTTGCGTACCATGGAAACGGGGAGGAGAATGTAAACTATCTCAAACATCTTGGATATCCGGTCATCACTTTGAATGCGGATTCCATTGCCGGAACGCTGCATGATATCCGCCTGGTCGGAGAGGCGGTCGGGTGCACTGAGACTGCAGAAAAGCTTGTTTCTGCTATGGAAATCCGGCTGTCTGCAGTATCTGAAAAACTCGCCGGCATTCCTGAGTCGGAAAAGCCGACCATGGTGCATTCCATGTGGACCGACCCGTTATGGGTTTCCGGAAACAATACGTTCCAGAATGAGATGATTCAGTTTGCCGGCGGTATTAATGCCGTTGTCACCACAGAAGGATGGGGTATTGTAACGCTCGAAAAGTTCCTGTTAATCGACCCTGACATCATCTTTGTGGATACCGGTATGGGTATGGGTGAGGGTGCAACTGATTCTCTGAAAAATTATATCATGACCGAACCGCGGCTCAGCACCCTGAACGCGGTACAGACAGGACAGGTCTATGCGGTCAATGCAGACATCATCGACCGCGGAGGGCCGAGAATCGTTGAGGGAATCGAGGCAGTCGCGTCAATCGCCCACCCGGAAATCTTCGGCGAGTATGAGCCGGAAAACGCCGCCGCCTCTTCTCCGCTTGGCATTCTGCCGCTTCTCGGCATTGCCGCAGTGCTTCTTTTCAGAAGAAGCTGACCCCTGCTTCTTTTTTTCTGCCTGATAAATAACCCCTCCCCTCTGCTTTGAAAAACCGCTTTCGGGAATACTGCGGGTACGGACACTGCCGCATAAAAAAGCCGGACAGTTCCTGCAAACTGCTGTATGCAGTTTTCAAAAAAGTGAGTTGTTAGAAATCCGGCTTTGCTCCTAAATTGAATTACTATGTATTTCCAAAGCTCCAAACCCATGAGAAAAGACCGCAGATAACGCTGATGCTCGCTAACGCTCGCGCAGCTCGTCGCTGTCACTCCCTTCGGTCGCGACCTGCTTCGCAGCCG
>JAFQBW010000033.1 GCA_017399555.1 Methanocorpusculum sp. | reverse complement strand
TACATGGTTTGGGGAAAGCATTGGCGTACCAAGCTGAAGTGCATATTGCTCTTTTCCGTCAGGCAGAAGGCTTATCTTATGCTTCCGGCCGCTCCAGATTGCCGCACCACAGTTCAAATACCCATGCACCATTTCTACATCACAAAACGGACACTTCATTCTGCTCCCTCCTAACCACACAGGAAATCAATCCAGGGAAATCGCCTCTTTTAACTTCTTCATACTGGACTTCGCACGCCAAAATGCTCTTTGCGCCAACACTTTGCTTACTACATAGTCATGGAATCTGTCCGTATCTTGGATGATTCCTGAAATATCATTGGAAAGCTCATCAGAATAGGCTCGAATATAATCATATTCAGAAGTCTTTACCTCATCTAAAAGTTCCTTATAAAATTCGACTGCCCGATTGTCTCTGGCAAGTCCACAAATCATCATGTTGTGGTACATTCTGTGTCCGCTTTTAAGCGCAGGTTTGAACTGCAGGATTGCCTCCTTTGCGTACTGCACATCGTTAAGTCTGCGGTATTCCTCAATATAGGACGCTGCATTTTTCGCATAAGACATCATCCCGGAATGAAAATCATCGCTGTCGCCACTAAATTCTGCGAAAGACTCCACTCGGTTGCTAATACCGGAATAATAATCAAAGCTAAAATAATCCTGCCGTCTCCAAAGAAAGTTTGTGCCTATATTAAGAAAAGACCCTTTCCCCCATGCGCTTGGCTGAAACTCTACCACAGTTAGGAACCAGTCGTTATCATCTATCCAAATGCGAGATTGTCCTTTCCGAAACAGCCCCATAGGTGCAAGCACTTCCCGGGCCGCCTGCGTGATGATTTTACCATGCTCTGAATCAGTGCCCATCTATTTCCTCCGTATCGAACCCATAAAACGCAAAGGCTTCCTCATACAGTTCCCGTACCTGTGCCTCGCCCCATGAAAACCAATCGTCAGCATGTCTCAGCCTAAACATATAAAACGGCATGTCAAAGGCAATGGGTTCGGGGAGCGAATCCCACAGCGCATCGCAGCGACGACCAAATTCCTCTATCGGAAGCGCATTTGAATCGTAGACCTCTTTCACTCCGGCAAGCAGCTTTCTTCCAAACACTTCAGGATTCAAAACGCCGCCCTCGTATGTCCAATACCGCGTAAAACGTCCATTTGTGTTGAGCTGGCTCCAGGAACACTCCTCCAGGTCCAGAAGGATGTCGCTGTCCGGCTCATTCAGAAACCGCTCATGTAAAAGGGCCTCATACTGTTCTTTAGAGCTAAAACCATAAACACTCAAAAGAAACTCCGCATATAATTCGTTCATCATATCAGTAGCTAATTTTCAACGTCATGCCTGGCATGGAAACACCCTCGCTCCGTGTAATAGTGTGCTTGTCCTCCGCCGAGAAGCCGATAGTTTCTCCGTCATGCAAAATCACGTCGCTATCCAACACATAGGAAACAAGGTCAAGCAAGAAATTACGCACATCTGAAGGCTGCCCGCCGGCGTTCAGCACCTCCATCTCGTCCTTGCCAAACTGCTCCATGCCATATGTATAGCAACAAATGCCGCCTTCGTTGCGATAGAGGCCGAACCAAATCCAGTTAAGTAGAGGCATCTCGCCCTTCTTTATCATCTCTGCCCCGGCCATGTAGAAGCCAGGCTCAAAGACGGTCCCGCTGGTATAGATGCCCAGAGCATTCTTCTGCTTACAGCAGCAGGACAGCAGCTTGACGTACAGTTCGCCTTTCTTGAAAACATCAGACTCCATGCCGAGCACAGCCACAAGGAGGTGCGCCTGATGCGATTTTGCTGTCTCTACAGCCTGCGGCCACATGTAGTTGCTGGCGGCATTCTGCTCTGCCTCGCCACCGGGGACCGGAGCCGGCATCAGTGCGAGAGTCGCCATCATTGCACCCTCAGAGAAAACGAGGGTATTCCCATCGCTGTCGCCATCTTCTTTAGCCGATATGCCCCAGTCTTCTTTCAAATCCCGGATAAACTGTTCCTTGTCCCAGTTCCCATCTGACAGCAGAGCAAATCCTACAAATCCGCCGGCTCCTTTTTTAGCAGGCTCCGCTGCCCCTGCCACCTTACCAGCATCAGCCTTCTTTTTGAATCTATCAAATAACCCCATAGTAATGCCTCCTGTTCCCTCGGTATTCCTGTCTGCTCACTTTAGTCCTGCAGCATGTCCAAATACATATCCAGTCTGGCATTGATATAGCCGGCGAACAGATTTTCCATTGCGGAGAGATTGTGCTTCCCATGATACTCGTCGAACGCGTTGTAATAAGAGATTCTGTCCGTAAACTTAATATCAATCGGAGGATAACCCGCCTTCATCAGTTCAAGATTCACAAGCAGTCTTCCCGTCCTTCCATTGCCGTCGATGAAAGGGTGTATTCCTTCAAACTCGATATGGAACCGGGCGAGCTTCGTTACAATATGCTCCGTGCTTTCCGAATACTCCCGCAGCAGCTGCTCCATTTTAGGCTCTATCAGATATGGCTGCACAGGCTCATGCTGCGCCCCCATAATGCGTACCGGAACCCTGCGGTAAACGCCACGGTCCTCTTTCTTATCCGCAAGGACAAGGAAATGAATCTGCTTGATGATGCTCTCGCTTATCGACGCCTTCTCATTCACCAGTTCCCTTACAAAATCGAAGGCCTCCTTGTGGCCGACCGCCTCCATATGGTCTTTCAGCGGCTTCCTGTCTATCGTAAGCCCCTTGAGCACCAGGTCCGTTTCCCGCAAAGTAAGCGTGTTCCCCTCAATGGCGTTGGAGTTGTATGTGTACTCCACGACAAACTCCTCGTTGAGCCTTTGTACTTCTCCAGCCGTCAATGGCCTTCTGTTATCCAGCTCCGCCTTCTTACGGTCTATTTGTGATAAGAGGCTTTCCCGTGACTTAAAGCGGCCGTCCGCGGGCTTCCTCGCATCAACAGGAATTTTCCAGCCCCGTCCCTCTTGATATGCACCGGGGACCTTCCCTTCGGAACAGAGAATGCGGATTCTTCTATCAGAAATGCCCCATTTTTCAGAAGCCTGTTTCGCAGTCATATACATTGGCCATTCCTCCAATCTTATTACAGTATACCACTTTGTCGGAATAACAGCAACACATTCGGAACAATCGGCTCGCAAATATCGGAACAATATAAATCGCAAAGCACTGTCCCTGTTGAAGGGGCAGTGCTTTGTAATATATCTATGATTGCCAGAGTAACATTCCATGCCATGAACATGGCCTCGCGCAAACCTCGCATGATTATCTGCTCGATAAATAGTCGTTTTCTATGTACTCTCTTACCGCATCGATGCCTACAAGCTTCTTCCGTTTCGGGTATCCCGCCTGATTGTTTGCCTGCCAGGTCAAATGGAAAACATAATAAACGTCCTTTTCGTCCTCCCTGCCGCAACCGTATAGTACATCATCGTTAGCATCGCACTTGGCAACAGCATAAATCGGATTATTCAGAAAATAATGTCCTTCCCCAAGTTC
>JAFQBW010000032.1 GCA_017399555.1 Methanocorpusculum sp. | reverse complement strand
TTATGCGGCCATAGCAGAGAGGTTCCACCCGGACCCATTCCGAACCCGGCAGTTAAGCTCTCTTGCGTCGACTACTGTACTCAGATACGCGAGTTCTCGGGAACTAGTCAACGCTGCAACCCCCCTTCCTTTTGTTGAAACCATTCTTACCGTAATCTAAACACACAAGCGAAAGCGCTGTATCTATTCTTCATTCTAACTAATCACCAGCTCTTTTCCTATTCGCTTTGCCGAATCTCAAACCTATTTATCCTCGTACGTACTATAATTTCCCATGCCAGAATTTGGAACACCATTTGCCGTCCTGCACGAAAACCGCAAACTCACTCATGCGGAACTCGTTCGCGCCATCCGCTTCATGATCGCCGCAGAATATGAAGCAATCCAGCTCTACGAACAGCTCGCAGAATCCATCGACGACAAACTCGCCATTGACGTCTTAATCGACATCGCCAACGAAGAAAAAGTCCACGCCGGAGAATTCCTCCGCCTCCTCCACCACCTGGACGGAGACGAAGCCGGATACTACGCAGAAGGCGCGGAAGAAGTCGAAGAAGAAATCGAAAAACTCGGACAGTAACCTGTCCAAACTCATTTTCCGTAAACTATTATATCTCATACGTACAACTACTATACGCAATTTTGCCCTAGTGGCTTAGACCGGCATAGCGGCTGATTTGTAATCAGCAGGTCGGGGGTTCAAATCCCTCCTGGGGCTTCTTTTCTGAATAATCTTATCCATCCGATGAGTTCAAGTTATATACTGGAATCACCTACTAATATATTATCTATACAGGTGAACTCATGCTTTCTGACATTGAAATTGCTCACCAGACCGAGCTCAAGAAAATCACCGAAATCGCCGCAACCCTCGATATCGACGCGGACGAAATCGAACTCTATGGAAACTACAAAGCAAAGCTCTCCGACGCATTAGAAAAACGCCTCGAGAAAAACCCGGACGGAAAACTCATCTTAGTCACCGCCATCAACCCGACCCCGGCAGGCGAAGGAAAAACCACCACCACCGTCGGTCTCGGCCAGGCAATGCCGAAGATTGGCAAAAAGGCAATCATCGCCCTTCGTGAACCATCCTTAGGCCCGGTTTTCGGTGTCAAAGGAGGAGCAGCCGGCGGAGGATACTCCCAGGTTGTCCCAATGGAAGACATCAACCTCCACTTCACCGGAGACTTCCACGCAATCACTGCCGCAAACAACCTCCTCTGCGCAATGATTGACAACCACATCCAGCAGGGCAATGCCTTAGACATCGACACCCGCAGAATCATCTTCAAGCGCTGTCTTGACATGAACGACAGAGTACTTCGCAACTGCATCATCGGCCTTGGCGGAACCGTCAACGGTGTCCCGCGCGAAGACCACTTCATGATCACTGTTGCCAGTGAAATCATGGCAATCCTCTGTCTCGCAAAAGACATCGACGACTTAAAAGAGCGCCTTGGAAATATCATCTTTGGCTACAGCAGAAAAGGAACCCCGCTCTACGCCCGTGACTTAAAGGCGGTCGGTGCAATGGCTGCCCTCTTAAAAGACGCAGTAAAGCCGAACCTTGTCCAGACCTTAGAACACACCCCGTGTCTCATCCACGGCGGACCGTTCGCAAACATCGCCCACGGCTGCAACTCCGTTCGTGCAACCAAACTCGCCTTAAAGATGGCAGACTACGTCATCACCGAAGCAGGATTCGGTTCCGACCTTGGCGCAGAAAAGTTCATGGACATCAAGTGCCGCTACGCAGGCCTTACCCCGTCCACCATCGTCCTGGTCGCAACCGTTCGTGCATTAAAGTACAACGGCGGAGTCAAGAAAGAGGACACCACCATCCCGAACGTCGATGCACTCAAGGCCGGTATGATCAACCTCGAGGCGCACATCGAAAACCTCCAGAAGTTCGGAGTCCCGGTCGTTGTCGCCATCAACCGCTTTGCATCCGACTCTGACGAAGAACTTGCTGTCCTCGAAGAGTTCTGCAAATCCAAGGGAGCAAAGTTCGCCTTATCCGAAGTCTTCGCCAAGGGAGGAGAGGGCGGTATCGAGCTTGCCAAAGCAGTTGTCGAGTCCTGCGAACTTCCGTCCGACTTCCACTGCATCTACGACCTCGAAAAACCAATCAAGGAAAAGCTCCACACCATCGCCACCACCATCTACGGCGCAGCAGATGTTGTCTACTCTGCAGCAGCAGAGTCTGCAATTAAGGAAATCGAGGCACTCGGCCGCGGAAACCTGCCGATCTGTGTTGCAAAGACCCAGTACTCCTTATCCGACGATCCGAACAAACTCGGCAGACCAACCGGATTTACGGTCAGTGTTGCAACGATTCGCCTCTGCAACGGTGCAGGATTCATTGTCGCGGAGACCGGCGACATCATGACCCTTCCGGGACTTCCGGCAGTTCCGGCCGCCTGCGGAATCGACATCGACAACGACGGAAATATTTCCGGCCTCTTCTAACTTTTTTTTTCAAAAAAGATTTTTGTTATTCCCGAACAAGCGTGATTACGTCGTCCGTCATGATGTCGCCGGCAAGAGTCATTATCTGTTTGTCAGATGCGCCGTCACCGTCAATATCTGCTGAGAAGAAGAGATTGTATCCGCTGTCACTGCCAAGCCAGACAAACTCATACTTCTGTGTGTATTCGGTCGTACCTGTTTCTTTCCAGTGAGCCATACCGATACTCGGCGTGTTGAACTCGTATTTCAGGTCATAGAGCTTGCCGTCTGTGTGAACGAACGGGGCGTCAGTTACCCAGACACCGGCTGCCGGGTCTTCAAACGTGACGCAGCCACATGATAGAACAGCGGCAAGAATTACTGCAAGGATAAGGAATCCTTTTTTCATAGAAAATAGTCGTCGGAAAGAGAGTTAAATGTTTGGGAAAAAAGAGCAGAGGGTTACTCTGCCGCTTCCTCATCATCCGGAGAGACAACCGCAACGCCGGTGACTTTATCGCCGGAATCAACGCGGATGACGCGGACACCCTGGGCGCTTCTTCCCTGGACCGAGATGTCGGCCGCATGAGTTCTCATCACGATACCGCCTGCGGTTGTGACCACCACATCATCCTCGTCAGAGACTGCAACCGCGGATACAACCGGACCTCTCTCGAAGTTTGCGGTAATTGCGCGGACGCCCTGGGTTGCCCTGCCGTGACCCATGAACTCATCGAAGAGCGTTCTCTTACCGAATCCCTTGTCGGTTAAGAGGAACAGATACTTTGCCTTCTCGTCAACGAGTGTCAGACCGCAGACTCTGTCCTCCTCGTACTTCATCTTAATACCAATGACACCCTGCGAACCGCGGCCGGTTGCACGGACCTCTTCCTCAGAGAATCTGAGAGACTGACCGTATGCAGTGGTTAACACCACATCGGACTTGCCGTTTGTCATGACGACATCGACCAGTTCGTCTCCGTCTAAGAGCGTCATACCGATAATACCGCCTGCACGCGGTCTGGAGAACAAGTCCTGACTGAACTTACCGATTCTGCCGCTCTTTGTTGCGTACAGGAAGTACTTGTCCGAATCGAAGCTCCGGAGCGGAATGACCGCCGAGACATCCTCGTCGGTTAAGTTGAGGAGATTAACGATTGCCTTTCCTTTTGCCGTGCGCGAACCTTCAGGGATATCATAGACTCTGAGCCAGTAGGCACGGCCTTTGTTCGTGAAGCATAAGAGATAGTCGTGGGTGCTTGCCATGAAGACCTTATCCACCACATCCTCTTCCTTCGTTGCCATACCGGTAACGCCGCGGCCGCCGCGTTTCTGCTGGCGGTACACATCAAGCGGGACACGCTTAATGTAGTTCTGCTCGGTTAAGGTAACCAGGACCTGCTTGTCCTCGATTAAATCGATGACCTCAATGTTCGTGCTCGACGAGTAGTCGAACTTGGTTCTGCGGTCATCTGCGTATGCTTCGCGGACCTCCTGCGTCTCGGTCTTGACCACGGTCAAGATGTGCTCGTCGGATTCGAGAATCCACATGAGCTTGCGGACCACTTCTTCGAGGTCAGAGGCTTCGGTTTCAATCTTCTTGGTCTCAAGGGCCGCGAGACGGCGAAGCTGCATCTTTAAGATTGCGTCAGCCTGTGCCGGGGTGAAGTCAAACTTGGCGATAAGTGCCTCCTGTGCGACCGACGGCTCCGGCGATGCCCGGATGGTGGCAATCACTGCATCGATCATGTCGATGGCTTTTAAGAGACCTTCTAAGATGTGCAGTCTGTCCTGTGCTTTGCGTAAGTCATGCTCGGAACGTCTGCGGACAACCTCCATTCTGTGGTGGATGAAGTGCTTCAAAAGTTCCGGCAGAGAAAGAATCTGCGGCTTCTTGTCAACGATTGCAAGGTTGATGATACCATACGAACTCTCAAGCGGCGTGTGCTTATAGAGTTGGTTTAAGACAATGTTACCCTGCACATTCTGCTTCAGCTCGATGATGACGCGGATACCGTCCTTGTCAGACTCATCGCGGATATCAGAGATGCCCTCAATCTGTTTGTTCTTGACGAGGTCGGCAATCTTTTCAATCATGACCGCTTTGTTTACCTGATACGGAATCTCGGTAATTACAATCTGCTCGAAGTTCTTCTTGCGGTCCTCAATCTCTGCAACACCGCGGCAGACAACCTTGCCCTGACCGGTCAGGTAGGCATTCTGAATGCCGGCATTGCCCATGATGACACCGCCGGTCGGGAAGTCCGGTCCGGGAAGAATCTTCATCATGTCCTGAACACTCATCTCCGGATTGTCGATGAATGCGTTGACTAAATCACACACTTCGCCTAAGTTGTGCGGAAGCATGTTGGTAGCCATACCGACCGCGATACCGGTCGTTCCGTTGACCAGCAGGTTTGGAATCTTGCTTGGAAGAACATCCGGCTCAAGCGATGACTCATCGAAGTTCGGGACGAAATCAACGGTCTCCTTGTCGATATCCTCCAAGAGCGACTCGGCAGTCTTGGTCAGACGTGCCTCAGTGTAACGCATTGCTGCCGGAGAATCTCCGTCGATAGAACCGAAGTTACCCTGACCGTCCACTAACGTGTAGCGGTAGGAGAAGGGCTGCGCCATCTTGGTTAAGGTGTCATAGATAGCGGCATCTCCATGCGGGTGGTAGTTACCCATGGTGGCGGCAACAGCCTTTGCGGACTTCTTGTATGCTTTGTCGCTGGTGTTGCTTTCGTCATGGTACATCGCATAAAGAATTCTGCGGTGAACCGGCTTGAGACCATCACGGACATCGGGGATGGCACGGCCGATAATGACACTCATTGCGTAGTCGATGAAGCAGTTCTTCATCTCGTCTTCGACATTGACGAGTTCGACTCTGTGTCCTTCCTGCGGGTTCTCAGATGTCAAGGTTCTTCACCTCCCCTGCGTGGCGCTTGATAAATTCTTTTCTCGGAATGACATCATCTCCCATGAGCTTCTCGAAGATTTCGTTTGCGTAGCTTGCATCCTCAATTCTGACCTGCTTGAGGATTCTGTTCTGCGGGTTCATGGTGGTCTCCCAGAGCTGTCCCGCGTTCATTTCTCCCAGACCTTTGTAGCGCTGGACAGAAATTCCCTTGTCGCCGAACTCGGCAACCGCGGATTTCATCTCCTCTTCAGAGAAGACGTAGCGCTCCTGTTTGCCTTTGGCAACACGGAAGAGCGGCGGCTGTGCGATATAGACATATCCTGCCTCGATTAACGGCTTCATGTAGCGGAAGAAGAAGGTTAAGAGCAGGATTCTGATGTGTGCTCCGTCCACATCCGCATCAGTCATGATGACGATGTGGTGGTATCTGGCACGGGAAACATCAAAACTGTCTCCGTATCCGGAACCAATCGCGGAAATCAGCGTCTGGATTTCGAGGTTCTTTAATGCCTTGTGCTCTAAGGCCTTCTCGACATTTAAGATTTTACCGCGAAGCGGTAAGATTGCCTGGAACTTTCTGTCGCGTCCCTGCTTTGCAGAACCGCCTGCGGAATCTCCCTCTACAATGTAGATTTCAGACTTTGCCGGGTCACGCTCGGAACAGTCGGCAAGTTTGCCCGGAAGTCCGGACATCTCAAGCGTTCCCTTTCTTCTGGCAAGTTCCTTTGCCCGGCGGGCTGCCTCTCTGGCGTTTGCTGCTTCGACGGACTTCTTGGCAATTGCGGCAATGACCTTCGGGTTCTCTTCGAAGAACTCGGTTAATGCCTGATAGACCAGGGAATCGACAACGCCGCGGACATTGCTGTTTCCAAGACGCATCTTGGTCTGTCCTTCGAACTGCGGGTTGGCGATTTTAATGCTGATGACCGCGGTCAGTCCCTCGCGGACATCCTCGCCTTTTAAGGAGATATCTTCTTTTAAGTGCTTGTTTGCGTGTGCGGTGTTGTTAATCGCACGGGTAAGCGCGGAGCGGAATCCTTCGAGGTGCGTTCCTCCTTCGCGGGTGTTGACGCTGTTGACGAAGGTGTAGAAGGTTTCGCTGTAGGTGGTATTGTATTGGAGGGCGATTTCCACATCGACCTTGTTTGCCTCGTCAAACTTGTCGAGGTAAATCGGGTCGTTGTGCAGGAGTTCTTTGCCCTGGTTTAAGTGGATGACGAACTCTTTGAGACCGCCTTCGGAAAGGTAAGTCTCGGAGTCGCCGGAACGTCTGTCTTCGATGTGGAGTTCCACGCCTTTGTTTAAGTAGGCGAGTTCTCTGAACCGGTGGGCTAAGATGTCGTAGTCAAACTCGGTGGTCTCGAAAATCGAGCCGTCCGGATAGAAGGTGATGCGGGTTCCGGTGGTGTCGCGGGCAGAGTCTGCGGATTTGCGCATTCTGCTCATGCGCTCACTAAACTCGGCATCGTTTTCCGGTCTCTCGGAGAGTCCCTGCACGATTCCGCCGCGGGAGAATACCATGGAGTAGATGTTGCCGTTCTTGTAAACCTCGGCAACCAGTCTGGTCGAGAGTGCATTGACGACCGACACACCAACACCGTGCAGACCGCCGGAAACCTGATAGGTGTTTTTGTCGAACTTTCCTCCGGCGTGAAGGACGGTTAAGACGACTTCCAGGGCACTCTTGCCCATCTTGGGCATGATGTCGACCGGGATGCCGCGTCCGTCATCCTCGACGGAGACTGAGCCGTCCATGTTGATGATGACGCTGACGTGACGGCAGAAGCCGGCTAATGCCTCATCGATGGAGTTATCGACAACTTCATAGACGAGGTGATGCAGACCTCGCGTATCGGTACTGCCGATGTACATTGCCGGACGTTCGCGGACCGGCGCCAACCCCTCAAGAACCGTAATGTGAGAGGCGTCATAGTTGTTTGTCATGTGTTCTGTTATCTCCTGAATTTGGCATACTCATCCGTCTTTGGTGTTGTTTTTTCGGGTAAAACAGATGGAGTAATTTGCACTATACTATTTGGCGTTGAACCCATATTAAGGTCATGTTCCGGCCGGAAAACATCCCCGAAACAGATGGCTTTAACCTTGTCTGCGCAATACTTTTCCAAAGACAAACCCCGGAGAAAAAACCATGAAAAAGTATCTCTGTACCGTCTGCGGACACGTCTATGATGAGGACGCAGGCGACGAAAAAAACCACATCGCAAAACAGACCGCATTCGGCGACCTGCCGGAAAAATGGACCTGTCCTGTCTGCGGAGCATTCCGTTCCAAGTTCCGTGAACTGCCGGATGTCCATGCGGCAGAAACCCCGAAACCAAAGCAGGATCCGCCAAAGATTCCAGACCTTACCCGGCTGAAACAAAGCATTATCTGTTCCAGCCTTGCCCGCGGATGCGAGAAGCAGTATAAACCGGACTCTGCCGCGATTTTTACCTCCCTTGCCAAAGAGCTGAAGGAGTCTCTTCCGAAAGCGGAAAATGTTTCCTTTACCGCACTGCAGAAGGGCGTAGAGCATGATATCGCAAGCCTGATTCCGACCGCAAAGAAGGTTGCCGAAAATCATTATGACCGCGGAGCACTGCGGGCGCTTACCTGGGCGGAGAAGGTTTCCCGCATTCAGCATTCTCTCCTGGAACGCCACGCGGCAGAAGGCCCGAATCTTATCAGGGACAAAACCGTTTATCTCTGCCCTGTCTGCGGTTTTATCTTCATTGACACGCACGCCCCGTCGAAATGCCCTGTCTGTTCCGTTCCGGACTGGAAGTTTGAAATTGTGGAGGACTAAGCCATGAAGAAATTTGCTGTCAGAAATCTCCGTCTCTGTACCAAGGAATGTCTCTGTCTCTATGTCTGTCCGACGGGCGCTGCCGATACAGAGAACAGTATCATTGATATCGAAAAATGTACCGGATGCGGCCGCTGTGCGGAGGCCTGTGTCTCCAAGGCAATTACGCTGATTCCGGAAGAGTATCCTGCTCCGCAGAAGCATGATGAGGATGTTCTCTCGATTATGAACACGGTCTTTGCTTCCAAGGCACAGGCAGAGTACATTGCCTCTGCCCTTCCGGGGAAGTTTGCCCGGGCTCTGGAACGCTCGAACCGGCTCATGGCAGAAGACATCTGCAGAGAGGCCGGATACATGATTCCGCAGGGAAAGAATGCGAAGAAGTTTTTGAAAGAGCTTTCCGATGCAGGATATGAGAAAGCGGAAAAACTGGTAAAGCTGGTAAAATCGAATGAGTGAGGATATCTCACTCGTTTTTATTCTTCAGACTCGCCGCCCATCTTGGCGAGCTCTGACTCTTTTGCATCGTAGTAATAGTACTCGCCTGCAGACTTCTGCTCGCGGTCAAGGTAGGAGCCCGGCTTGTTGATACGCGGACGTCCGGTCTTGTCGCGGCGGAAGGTGATGCCGAGGTTCGAGAGGAACAGGTTCATACCGTCCTTCATCTCGAACGGACCGCGTGCCTGACCTTCCTGTCCCGGCACACCGTCAAAGACTAAGAGACGCTCGGAAATCATATCAATGGTGTACATATCGTGGTCAATAACCATGACTCCTGCCTCCTTGTCCTCTGCCGCACGCTTGATGACCTTGGTGGTCACTAAGCGCTGCTCGACATCAAGGTGTGCGGACGGTTCATCAAGGATGTATAAGTCTGCATCGCGGGAAAGACAGAGTGCGATTGCGACTCTCTGCAGTTCTCCGCCGGAAAGCGTTCTGACCTCGGACTGCAGGAGAGCGCCGAGTCCCAGCGGCTCGATGATTTCGTGCTGATAGTAGGAGGAGTCGAACTTGCGGGTTGCCTGGCGCAGGATGTACTCAACCGTATCAGAAGACTTCGGGTCGGCGGTAACATACTGCGGCTTGTAGGAGACGGTAACCGTATCAAAGACTTTTCCGTCATCCGGCTTTTCCACACCGGCTAAGAGCTTTGCAAACGTGGACTTTCCAATACCGTTTGCTCCGACAATTCCAAGTACCTCTCCGCGGCGGACTTCGCCTCCCTCGACGGTCAGCTTGAATCCCGGGAAGGTCTTGGTCATCGACGGGATATTCATTAAAATCTGGCGGTCCACATCGCTCTCGTGTCCTCTGGTCTCAAAGACCACCGGATAGTCACGGATTCTCACATTTTCCTCATCCACGAATCCGGCAAGGTACTGATTCACACCAACACGGACACCCTTCGGGCGGGTAATGATACCAAACGCCGCCGGTTTACCGTATGCTAAGTGGACGGACTCTGCGACCATGTCGAGGATTGCGATATCATGTTCGACTAAGATAACCGGGTTCTCCTCGGCAATCTCGCGAATCAGCTTTGCGGCAACCATTCTCTGATAGATATCCAGGAACGGGGTTACTTCATCAAGGAAGTAGAAGTTTGCCTTCTTGGAAAGAGCAACGGTAAGTGCCACTCTCTGCAGTTCTCCGCCGGATAAGGTTGCAAGGTCTTTTTCCAGGATGGTTGTTAAGGCAAGCTCTTTGATATAGTAGTCAAGCTTTCCGCGCTCATCATTCTGCTTGAGCAAGTTGCCGACCGTTCCCTTGAACACCTTCGGGATAAAGTCAATGTACTGCGGCTTGATGGATGCTTTGATTGTTTTTGCCGCAACCTTCTGCAGGTAGTCGAAGAGTTCTGTTCCGGAGTAGAACTTTAAGACCTCGTCCCACTCGACCTCGTGGTCGAAGATACCAAGGTTCGGCTTGACCTGGCCGGAGAGAATCTTGACGGCAGTGGACTTTCCGATACCGTTTGGTCCAAGGACACCGGTGACCTTTCCGGCGACCGGCTGCGGGAGGCCGTAGAGGACAAAGGCGTTTGGTCCGTAGCGGTTGACCGGGGTGTCAAGCTCCTCCGGGAGCTGGATGATATCGAGTGCTTCGAACGGGCATTTCTTAATGCAGATACCGCATCCAACGCAAAGCTCCTCGGAGATGACCGCACGGTTGTCTTCTCCGATAGTGACGGTCTCATCACCGGTTCTGACACGGGGACAGTAGATGATACATTCGTGTGCACACTTCTTTGCGTGACAGCGGTCTTTGTGAACGATAGCGAGTCTCATACGTGCGGAAGGAAGGAAGTCGACAGCATCATCGTCCAGGAGAGGAACCAGGTTGCAAAGGTCATGAATCCCTGATAGAACCAGTCCTTCTTGCCGAGCTTGGAGATATCAATTCTGATAATCATGAAGATGGTCTTCTGGATAACGATTGCCAGAACTAAGACGAGAAGACCAATGACCGGCATTGGCTGAACGCCTGTTACTGCATCCATTGGACCTGCAAGGTAGAAGGAAGCAAGACCGGCAAGCATACCGAGAACACAGGCGATAGCGGTTCTGATGACACGGTTTACGTGCTCGGACTTCTTTCTTGCCTTCTTTTCTTCCGGAGTTTCCTTGTGCTTCGGAGCCGGTGCCGGTGCTGCCTGCGACGGTGCAGTCTGCTTGGACGGTGCTTCCTGCTTTACCTCTTCAGCTTCTGCTGCCGGTGCTGCCTTATCTTTGATGAACTTCATCTCGATTGCTTTTTCCGGACAGATTCTCACACACTTTCCGCATCCGTTGCAGAGTTCTTCGACAACCGTTGCCTTCTTGTTTCTGCCGATATAGATGACCGGCATGTCCTTCCTGGACGCCGGGCAGAACTTGACGCAGCGGTTGCACATTGCTGTATTACATTTTTCTTTTCTGATATAGGCTACCTGCATTCGGTACCCTCCCGAATAATAGTTTAATTATATTAGCTTCCGCACCTTATCTATATTAGGATTATATGGCGACATTACAGGGCATGAGCGGGACGGATGTCAGAGCGGAAGTCGCAGAACTTTCCGCCCTCCTTCCCCTCTGGATAGGAAAAATATACCAATACGATACCGCGTCCTTCGGCTTCCGGTTAAACGGAGAGGAGAAGGCGCGTCACCTCCTCTTTGTGGAAAAAGGCGTCCGCGCCCATCTGACAGCGGAGCTTCCCCCCGCACCAAAGAATCCGTCAGGGTTCTCGATGTATCTGCGAAAGTACATCGAAGGCGGAAAAGTGCTTTCCATTGAACAGAAAGGAATAGAACGAGTTATCATCATATCGATTGGAAAAGGTCCGCAGGAATACAAGCTGATTATCGAGCTGTTCGATGAAGGAAATCTGATTTTTACCGATAAGGATTTCAAAATCATCAATGCCTTATCCCAGAAGCGCTTCCGCGACCGTGAGATTGTGGCAGGAGCACTCTACGACGGTCTGGCAAGAAGCCCGGAAGAACTGTCCTACGAGGAGTTCAAAGAGAAGATTTCCGCCGCGGATTCCGATGTGGTCCGCGCGCTTGCAACAACGTTCATGCTTGGAGGATTAAATGCCGAAGAGATTTGTGCTGAGGCAGGCGTTTCCAAGTCCATGCCGACCGCCTACGCGGAAGATACTCAGCTTCGCCCGGTCTATGATGTCATGTGCGCCTGGATTTCCCGCCTGGCATCGCCAGAGCCGGTAATTGATGCGAAAGGAGCGTTCCCGCGTCCGGCCCTTGGACGCGAGCCGACTGCACAGTTTGCCACCTTCTCGCAGGCGCTTGATGCCTTCTATCCAAAACCGGAGCCGGTGCAGGAAGTGGAAAAGGAAAAGCGCCTTTCCCGCGAGGAACGTATCCGAAAACAGCAGGAAGCAGCCATTGTCTCCTTCGACAAGAAAATCGCCGAGGCAAACGAGATTGCCGAGATTATTTACGGACATTACGGAGAGGTACAGGAGACCATTGATGTGCTGTCTGCGGCAAGTAAGAAGATGTCCTGGCAGGACATCGGAAAAGTTCTCAAAGGAAGTGACCTTCCGGCGGCAAAGCGGGTTGTATCCATCAATCCGGAGAAGGCGTCCGTTGTTCTGGACCTTGGCGAGAAGCACAAGGTAACCATCTTCGTCCACGAAAGCCTGGAGGCAAATGCCGGACGGTACAGCCAGACGGCAAAGAAGTTCCGGGCAAAGAAGGCCGGTGCATACCGTGCGATGGAAGAAGGAATCAAGCATGCCGAGAAGAAAAAGACCGTGACCGCCGGCAAGCTGAAGGCAAAGTGGTATCACCGCTTCCGCTGGATGGAGACAACCGACGGCACGGTTGTTATCGGCGGCAGAAATGCGGACCAGAACGAGGAGCTGGTCAAGAAATATATGGAAGGAAAGGACACCTTCCTCCACGCGGATGTGTTTGGTGCATCAGTCATTATCGTGAAAGGAAAAACCGAAAAGATGGACGAGGCAGTACAGTTTGCCGCCTCCTATTCGCGTATGTGGAGCAGCGGGGCTGCTTCCGGCGATGTGATAGAGGCTGCTCCCTCGCAGGTCAGCAAGACGCCGGAGTCCGGAGAGTATGTGGCGCACGGTTCGTTTATCATCCGCGGCGAGCGCAAAATCCACAAGGATGTCCCGCTCGAGGTTGCTATCGGAATCATGACCGAACCGGTCTTAGCGGTTATCGGCGGCGTGCCGGAAGCGGTCGAGCCGAAGACGAAGGTCTCCGTGCGGCTTCGCCCCGGAACGTTTGAAGGAAACGATATCGCAAAGAAGGTTCTTCGAAAGCTCAAAGAGGCAATCCCCGAAAGCGAGCAGAAGGCGCTCAAGGCCGTGCTGAATACCGAAGCGGTTGCCGCGTTTGTCCCGCCCGGAGGCTCGGACATCGTATGAGGGCAACCCTGGAAGAACCGCTGAAGCGGGATGGTTTCGGCGAGTACAAACTGCTCCCGGACTCCTTAGATGACCTCTGGCATCTCTCGCATCTGATTGGCGAAGGGGATACAGTCTATGCGGTGACGCTTCGAACCGTTGACGGCCCAAACGATAAAATCCGTGCGGAAAAGCTCGAGAAGCGACCGGTCAGAATGGGCGTCAAAGCAGAGAAGGTGGAGTTCTCGCCGGATACAAACCGTCTCAGAGTGTTCGGCACAATCACCTTCGGACCGGATATCGGTCAGCACCACACCTTAAACATCGAGACCGGCTACGAAATCAGTGTGGTTCGCCGCTGGCGGCAGGTGGACTTGGACCGCCTGGAGCGTGCAGTGTCCCAGACTGTACACGGCGTAATTCACATCGCGGCGGTTGAGGACGGGGAGATTGAGCTCTACCGCATCCGGCAGTACGGTCCGGAGCGGATTGTAACGCTTACTATCGGCAGCGGAAAGACAGCAGGGCTTGACTCACGGCAGGCACTGTTTGCCGCGGCTGTTGAAAAGCTCGGCCCGGTGATGGGTCCGGTGGTTGTTGCCGGTCCCGGATTTGTGAAGGATGACTTCATCAGCTACACCAAATCCAAAGCTCCGGAGTTAGGCGGTAGAATGCTTTCCTGCGACACCCGCCGGTCCGGCTACGGGGCAGTGCAGGAGGCAATCGGAGACGGTGTTCTCTCCCGTGTGGCAGAGGATATCCAGCTTGCCCGCGAAGTCGAGGTCATGGATGAACTCTTCCTCCGCATCAGCAAAAACGGCGCTGTTGCATATGGTTCTGCAGAGGTGCGCGATGCGGTGGACTTCGGGGCGGCTGAGACGGTTATCATCACTGACTCGCGTCTTCGGGACGGCTCGGCGGCGAAGACCGTTGAGGATGCGGAGCGGCTGAATGCGGCAGTTGTGGTGCTTTCTACTGAATTCGAGCCGGGAAAACGTCTCGAAGGCTTAGGGGGAATTGCTGCTCTTCTGCGGTACAAGATTGGATAAGGAGTCGGAAAAGAACCGATTCCTTTATATGTATCAACGTCCTATTTAGTAGAGCACTTAGGTGCGACGTCTCAGGTCCCGGTAGGGTAGAGGATATCCTAGAAGCCTGCGGAGCTTTTGACCGGGGTTCAAGTCCCCGCCGGGACGTCTTTCTTTTGATTTTCTTTTGTAATCCTTTAAAAAAGCAGTACACTGTCGTTTTCCGTATGACTTTCGTCCCGTGAAATAAGTAAAAAAAAAATAGGATTTATGCGTGCAGAATTGCCAGAGCTTCTTCTACACTCTTGTTCTCCACCGTGATTGCGTAAATTGCATTGCAGAACTTTACTGCATCTGCAAGGGACTTCTGGTGGATGTTTCTTCCGGTTGCGTTTCCGGAAGCGCCGCCGATGTGAATCTGGTCATAGAGTTCAGCTAAGAACTTCTCTTCAGAAGTGGAAGAACCGCCTGCACAGACAACCTTGGTTCTGCCTGCTGCCTGAACTGCCTCCTGCAGAAGCTCAGCACCGGACTTTCCGTCCTTCTTTGGTGCGTTCACTTTTACGAAGTCACTGCCGAGACATGCGGCAACACCTGCAGCTCCGGCGATTAAGTGCGGGTCCTTCTCGTCCTTGACTGCCTTTCCTCTCGGGTAAATCCAGAGAACAGTTACCAGACCGTGGAAGTGTGCATCGTTGATTAAGGTTGCAGCTTCTGCCAGCATCTCTGCCTCGTTTTCACTGCCGAGGTAGATGGTGTATCCGATACCGGCAATCTTGATGTCGTTTTCCGCACAGATGTCAACTAACTGACCGACGGACCAGAGCTGACGGGAAACCGGGTCTTTCTGGGAGACACCGACTAAGTGCGTCTTGGAGTTCATCTTAACCAGGTACGGGATTTCCGGGTAGTCCATTGCATAGCGGGTGATTAATCCAAGCTGTGCGGCAAAGACTCCAATCTTTCCCTGGGATGCAATACGGAACAGGTGTTCCGGGTCTCCGTCATCTGCCGGAATGCCCTCTCCGTAGAAATCATCGTTTAAGTGTTCCATCTTCTGATCGCCGGCAAAAAGCATCAGACGGCCGGAACCCTGCGTGATTAAGTCATAGTTTGCGAGATAGACATCACGCATCCCTGCCGGGACATCTAAAGGTACTTTTACATCAGACATACGTTAGTTATATGTTGTCTCTCTAAGATGTAAATATTATCTACTCGCAGGAGAAAAAAAGCGGGCGGCCGTTAGATGAGGCCGAGACGGTTTAGGACTTTCCGCGCTGTATCCAGGCCGGAATCCAGATAGACAGCACCCATCAGTGCCTCAAAACACTCGGCAGATACGCGTCCGCTGGTCCAGATATGCATGCCAAGTTCACCTTTTCCCCAGTGAACCAGAGACGGCAGGTCAATATCCTCGGCGATTTTTCTGAGAACCGACATGTTTACTTTGTCAATTTTCTGTCTGGTAATATCTCCCTTGTCCGTGATTCCCGCATCAATGATGCTCTGGATGACGGAAATCTCAATAACTGCATCGCCGAGTACTGCGAGGTAATCCATGGTGCGGCTGAGCGGGACTGCATTCTCTCTGGCATATGCAGTCCGGCAGAGCGCCTGCTCGAGAAGCGTCTCCTCTATTGTACAGCCGATTTTATCAAAGAGTTCCTGATATCCTGTCATTTTCCGTAAAGGTTAATCATCTGGATGAGTGCGGAAAAGCCCTCCATCTCCATAGTAAGAACGCCTGCTTCGTCCATTCCCATACTGGTCTCGCCGTCTGCTGTCAGCATCTCAGGGCCTCTGACAACCTGCCTGCCAAGGACACTTTCTGCCTCTGCATCATGCACAAATGCCCGTCCCGGAATGATGACAACATCCGCGAGTTGTTCTGCATCCAGTGCTTTGAGGTCATCGATGGTCATCAGACAGGCAATCTCTTTCTTCACCGGAACAACCATCGACGGGTCGCCGCCGCATTTTGCAAGAATCTCTGCAATGTACGGGGCGGCAACAGCTCCGGTTATGACAGAGACCTTCTTTGCGACCCGCGGAAGGTGGGATAACAGTTCCTCTTCCTTGCGGATGGCAAACGGGGAATCGAAGAGCGGGTCAAAAAGCGGCGTTCCCGAAAGCCGGAGATTCGGGTGGCGGGAAGCCGCCTCTGCTACCAGTGTGCGGAACTCCTCTGCCGTGTGCATCCGCTGGCCTTCGAGAATCGGAGAGTTTGCAAGAATTAATCCCTGCTCTTCGCCGTTTGCAAACCGCATGAGAATAACGCCCTTGACGCCGATTTTTTCGAGCCAGGAAAGCGTCTCCTCCAGAACATCTCCGTCATTTACTCCCGGCAGGATGACAATTGCCGCATAGACATCAATCTTTGCGGCAAGCTTTTCCAGAACCGCAAGCGATGCCTCAGGGGTTGGGTCATGCATGTATTTTGCCCGAAGGGCCGGGTCTGCGGCAAACACCGTAAAGGAAATCTCGGTTAAGTTGTTTGCAATCAGGAAATCTGCCATCTCCGGCTCGTCGAATCCCTTTCCGCTGGTGTATCCAATGTGGAGCGGAACGCCGAGGCTTCCTAAAATCTCCATCAGGGATTTGAACTCCGGATAACAGCTCGGATCTCCTCCGCCGGAAATTGTAATCCGCGTGATGTCTCCCGTGACACTTTGTAAATCCGCTAAGAAGTTGTCTGCAACCTCTTTGAGTGAGTAGAAGTCCGCATACTCTTCCTTTACCCCGCGGGAACAGTAATCACAGCCTTTCTTGAACGGCAGGCAGTAGCGGCATCCAAACGGCGGCACATCTTTTGCATGCTTGAAATAACAGTACGCACAAAAACCGCGGCAGTTGACACCCGGTTTTCCGCCAATATCCACAGTAAGATGCACCATAAGCTGGTACTATATTGACCTTACAGGATTATGAATATGCTGAGTGGGGAAGAGAATGCAGGGGAATATGACAGATTTAGAAATACTGTCTCACATAAATTTATTTAGTATGCTAACATATAACATACCTCATGACAGAACCGTCATTACACAACATGATGGATTATGAGGAGACATACTCCACCTTCTCCATCCCAGTTCCGGAGTATTACAACTTCGGCTTTGATGTTGTGGATTCCTGGGCTAAAAAGGACCGCAACAAACTGGCTATGATATGGACAAATCAGGAGGGCGAAGAGAAGTACTATACTTTCCGCCAGATGATGAATCTGTCCAACCAGATTGCGAATATGATGTTCAAGCAGAACATCGGAAAGGGCGACCGTGTAATGATTCTTCTACCCCGTGTGCCGGAGTGGTGGACATTCGCCCTCGCAGCAATTAAGATTGGCGCAGTGATTTGTCCGTCGCCAGTTATTCTCACCCCCCACGATCTTGAATACAGAATTAATAAAGGCAAGTTCAAGATGATTGTCACCAACCAGGAGAACCTCTGGAAGGTACAGGAAGTCTTAGACCAGTGCCCGACGTTAAAGGTTAAATTCCTCGTTGACGGAGAGGCTGACGGATGGATTGATTATCAGAAGGAACTGATTTATCCGGCAAAAGCATCTATTCACTTAAGCCCGCTGATTCGCAAAAATAGAACAAAGTCCACCGACCCGATGCTGATTTTCTTCACCTCGGGAACGTCGGCAAACCCGAAGATGGTCATGCACAACCATGCATACCCGCTGGGCCATATCGTTACCGGTAAGTTCTGGTATGACTTAACGGAGACAGATTTACAGTTTACGGTGGCAGATACCGGATGGGGTAAATCCTCTTGGGGTAAGTTCTACGGTCCGTGGATGCAGGGTGCCTGTGTCTTTGTCTATGACTACCGCGGAAAGTTCAACGCAACAGAACTTCTTCCCTTAATCGAAAAATACGAGATTACCACATTCTGTGCACCGTCTACCATTTACCGGATGTTAATCTTAGCTGACCTCAGCACATTCGACTTCTCCGAACTCCGCCACTGCCTTTGTGCCGGCGAGACGCTGAATCCGGAAGTCAACCGTGTCTGGGAGCAGGGAACCGGCTTAAAGATTTACGAGGCATACGGTCAGACCGAGACGGTTATGGTTATTGGAACCTATCCATGTATCGAGCATCGCCCAGGCTCGATTGGAAAGCCTGCTCCGGGATGGAAGATTGAACTCCACGATGATGACGGAAACCCGGTTGGTGTCGGCGAGGAAGGCAGAATCGCCATCCGTACCCGCGACCCGTCCCCGGTCGGTCTGTTTATGGAGTACCTTGATGATCTGGAGGCAACCGCAAAGGTCTTTGTCGGTGACTGGTACTACACCGGAGACAAGGCAATCATGGATGAGGACGGATACTTCTGGTTCCAGGGAAGAGATGATGATATCATCAAATCCTCCGGATACCGTATCTCCCCGGCTGAGGTTGAGTCTGCATTAATGACTCACCCGTGTGTCAAGGAATCCGCTGTTGTCGGAAGTCCGGACCCGATTCGCGGTGTCATTGTCAAGGCATTCATCTGCCTCAAAGACGGCTGGACCGGTTCGGATGACTTAATCCGCGAACTGCAGACGCATGTTAAGTCCACGACTGCACCGTACAAGTATCCGCGTGCAATCGAGTTCGTTGAAGAACTGCCGAAGACCATCTCCGGCAAGGTCAGAAGAGTAGAACTCCGCGACCGCGAGATTCAGCGGTACAAGGAACAGAACGAACACCAGGATGAATAATCCCGGGTGTTCTTTTTTCTAAAAAAATCAGAGTCTGCGGAAGGTTTCTCCCGCTTCGTTTATGAGATATTTGCCGTCTTCTGAGATATAGAGATAATCTGCTTTACTTGTAGACATATATCCTGCAATGTAACAGTTATCTTTCACGTGTCCCCATCCGATTGGTACGGAATTAAAGATTTTTCCATCCATTTCTCCGTCCATAGTGCCTGTGTTGTCATCATTAAAGTGATAGATAACATAGAATTCTCTGTCTCCATAACTGGTCTTCTCAACACTCTTCCAGTCGCCGATTAATGCAGTTGCATAGTCCAGAGGTTCTGCCGGGTCGTCCGGGGTAATACATCCGGCAGACATCACTGCCGCAATACAGAGAACGAGAACGGCAAAAACTGCGGTTTTCTTCATGCTCTACTTATATCCCCGTACTCGTATAAATACATCCGCCCTTGGAAAAACCCTGCCATCAGAAGACTTATCCGTGTTCTCAGAGAATAACTAAGCATGGGATTTGAGATTGAGATTAAAGTCCGCGTTGCTGCTCTGGAACCAATTGAAGCAAAACTCATCGCGATGAACGCTGAGTTAATCGCTGACCAGGATGAGCATGACGTGTACTTTAACGCCCCGCACAAGGATTTTGCAGAAACTGATGAGGCACTGCGCCTGCGGTATGTAAGCAACCAGAAGTGCGGAAAGATTATGCCGCCGTGCATCACCTACAAAGGACCAAAGGTTGGCCGCGAAGGCTTCAAGGCACGCGAAGAGATTATTGTTGACCTCTCTTCCGGCGAAGAGTTTGCCGTTCTTCTGGAAAGAATCGGCTACCGGAAAACTGCCGCTGTTGACAAACACCGCAAAATCTACCGTGTTCCAAAAGCTATTGTAACTCTGGATGAAGTTCCCGGAGTCGGCGTGTTTTCAGAAATCGAAGCAAACGCTGATTTATCCGAAGATGAAGCGGTCGCGGTAATTGATGATATCGCAGAACAGGCGGGAATCATTGGAGAACGCCTTACCAAATCCTATCTGGAAATTGTGCTTGATGCACAATAAAATCTTTTTTTCAAAAAAAAGTGAGTTAGTTGATTTCACTCATATCGGTGGACTCGGCAACATCAATTGCTTCGCCTAAAGTATCCTGCTGAAGGCCGGCTGCCATCTTTTCCGTTAAGTCGCGGTCCTCCATGACGTCCTTGATTCTTTCGAGGTACGGGTCGAGTGTGGTGTCGTCACGCTGTTCGATGACATGACGGTACTCGCGAAGGGTGGTCGGGGAGACACCGAGCTTCTCGGAGATTTCCTTCATGGTCAGTTCGCTTGACATCAGGATTTTGAGTTCGTCCTGATCGAACGGCATGTTAAAGTCCAGGTCGCGGAAGAGCTTCAGTCTAACTCTGGCACGGGCAACGGTCTTGGAAAGTTTTTCGTCCCCTAACTCACGGGCAATCTCGGTGTCGTTTTTTCCGGAATGGAATGAGGTGATTAAGCGGGCAAGCTGGATTGGTTCAAGCTTTGTCTTGAAGAATCCGCGTTCCTGAATCTCCCGCATGATAAGAGCGATTTCACGCTCAACGGCGTCCTGGTCACGGAGTGTTCCGTGAAGGGTTTTCATCGGCTCGACAATCTTTGTCTTCTGGGTTAAGTTGGAGAAGAGCTGGAGTAAGTCCTTCTGTTTCTTCTTCGGCGCCATTTATTGTATCCTCACAGTATTGACTAACCGTTCAAAATGTATCTCAAAGAATATAATTGTTATGGATTGAGACCTGCGTTTGAATTTTTTTCTGTGCGGATGAAAAATCTTATATCTGTTCAGCACAGTATAATGAGACTTTTTTGCAAGGCTATGGTATGATTTGTCTGATTTGTGAAAATATACGGGATTTCTCCCACAAAAAAAAGAATTAGAAGTTCTCCTTCTCAAGGAAGAAGTATGCCTTCGGGTGGGCACAGACCGGGCACTGTTCCGGTGCTGCTTCGCCGTAGTGGATGTGTCCGCAGTTTCCGCAGACCCATGGTTTTGCTTCTTCGCGTGCGAAGACTTTGCCTTCCTCAACATTTGCAAGGAGTTTTCTGTAGCGTTCCTCGTGGGACTTCTCAATCTTTGCAACTTCGGCGAAGAGGAATGCGAGGCGTTCGAATCCTTCCTCTTTTGCGTCCTTTGCGAACTGGGCGTACATCTCAACCCACTCATAGTTCTCGCCTTCTGCTGCTGCAAGGAGGTTTGCTGCAGTGTCCGGGATTTCTCCTCCGCAGAGGGCCTTGAACCAGAGCTTTGCGTGTTCCTTCTCGTTTAATGCGGTCTCTGCAAAGAAGTCAGCAATCTGGTTAAATCCTTCCTTTCTTGCCTTGGATGCGAAGTAGTCGTACTTGTTTCTTGCCTGAGACTCACCTGCGAATGCCTCCATCAGGTTTTTCTCGGTTTTAGTACCTTTAATGTTGCACATAATCTATAATGGGGTGTGGTAGATAAAAAATGTTGGCAGTCCATGTGATGCCTGCAGCAGTTTTTGCCGGGAAACCCGAAAAGGTTTATCTCATAATTTGTATATTATTACATTATGGTTAATCTAAATGAAGACTTCAAGCCGGCTGGAAAATACACTGGCTATCTTCTGCTTGCAACTCTTGCAGGAATTGTCCTGGTCTGGGCGGCATGTTGTGCATGGATGTTCATCGATTCCATCTTCAGTATCTTCCTTATTCTTGGAATTGCTGCCCTTGCAGTCTGTGTTATCTTTGCCTGCATCTGGGCGCCTCTGTACTACAAATCTGTAGTCTATCACTTAAACGAGACCGAAATGACCTGGAGACGCGGTGTGTTCTTTAGAAAAACCGGAATTGTTCCGTACAACAGAATTACCAACGTTGACATTGTTCAGGGTCCGGTTATGAGAGTCTTTGGAATCTACCACTTAAAGATTGAAACTGCAGGCGGCGGCGCATCCAAAAACTCTGCTGAGATTCAGATTGAAGGAGTTGAAAATCCTGAACCGATTAGACAGCTTATCATGGACTTTGTCAGAGGACAAAAGCCGGCCGCAGCCGCAACCGGGACTGAATACAAGCCTGTATCTTCTGCCTCACCAGATATGCAGGCACTGCTCGAAGAGGTTGCCGCGATTCGCAGACTCCTTGAAGAGAGAAAATAATGACAGAGAAAGAAGAGCTGGTCTTAGATCCGGATTTTACGGAGGAGGAACACGCTGAGTTCGAGCGGCTCGAAAAGGAAAATCCCTATAAGGAAATCGAAGAGGAGAAAATACGTGTGCCAAAACGTCCGGAACGAATCAATGATACCGGAAACGACCGGCTCTTCCTCCTCATTTTCTGTCTGGTAATGGCAGTGTTTCTGGTGATTGTGGTATTCACCAGATTCTAGATATTTGTGCTGTACCGCAACTATTAAATTGCTTGAAGACACATATATTCAGGCAACAGCTAAAAGGGGTTGTGGCCTAGTCCGGAAGGGCGACGGGCTCCAGCGGTTTTAGCGTATGATGAACTATCGGGTCTGCTGATTTGATGATGACCCGCTGGAGCACTGATCTAAGCTGCTCCTAACATGTTCGCTTGTCGGAGAGACCCGTCGATCGTGAGTTCAAATCTCACCAACCCCACGTTTTTCAAAAGTATTAATTTGTAAGAATACATTCTATTCTCTATGATTAAACGCATTGCAGCAGTACTTGCTGTTCTGTTTCTGATTTTCTCGGCAGGATGTATCACAACAGATGCATCTCTTGAAAAAGCGGCAAAAGAAACCGTAGATGAGATCACAGAAGAACTCGAAGAAATGGCAGAGGAGATGCGGGAGGCAGGAGATGCCATTCTTGCATCCGGCGGAGATGCAAAAGCAGCAGAAGAAGCTCTTTTCGAACTCTACGAGGATACGGACTATTCAATCTCGATTCTCTACGCAAATGCTGATGAAATCTGCATCGCCGTATATCCCGACATCATCAAAGACAGTGTCGGAAAGGACCTTTCTGTCTACGGAACGGATGAGGCATACTATGCAGGCCGCGATATCGCGCTGACCAACTATCAGCTCTTGGAAAGCGGATTCTATTCTAGTGTATTATCCATGCCTCTCTACGACAACGGAAAGTTTGCAGGATACATCTCCGATGCGCTTGACTTAACGAAGATGATGGACAAGGTCGAGGTTGAACTTCGAAGCGACTTCGGCTACAGCCTTTGGGTTGTCGAGCCTTCGGGAATGCAGATTTATGACTCCGATGCTGAAGAGGTAGGATTGAATATCCTGACTGATACTCTGTATGCAAAAGCCGACGTAAGGGCGGCCGCTGAAAAGATTTGCGCGGAAAAAAGCGGAACTGCAAGTTACTCCCTGGTAGAGAATGGGCATGTGTCAGTAAAAGAGGCTGCATGGGAAACACTTTCCTATGGCGGGCAGGAGTGGCGTATTGTGGTCACCAAGGTTACAGCACGCGATTCAACAGCTCTTGAAAATGCCGCAGATGAAGCTGCTGCGTTAATCGTTGAAAGCCTTGACAAGACTGCAGAAGAGATGCGTGATGCAGCAGAAGATATTGAAGAGGCAGATGGAAATGTCAAAGCAGCATCAAAGGCACTTTATGACCTGCTCGATGATGCTCCGTCGATTATTTCTCTCGTCTATGCCGATGCGGATGAAATCTGCATCACCGCTGCTCCTCAGTTCATGGAAGATGTTGCAGGGCGTGACATGACAATCTACGGAATCGATGAAGATTTCCACAGAAACCTTGGAAGAATCGGGCTTACGAAGTATCAGACCTTAGAAGAAGGTGTCTTTGCCGCACTCATGTCTGCTGCTGTTTATGAGAACGGAATCTATGCAGGATATATCTCAGGTGCTCTTGATGATAGTGTCTTAATTGGCATTCCGGCAAAGGAAATCCGCACAAAGTATGGATATGGAATGTGGGTTGTTGAACCGTCGGGCATGCAGATTTATGATACAGATTCTGATGAAGTCGGCCTCAACATTTTAACAGATGATCGTTACAGTGCAGAAGATATAAAGGCCGCTGCAAAGCTGATTGTCAGTGAGCCGCAGGGTACTGCTGTTTATACAATCCTGGATGCCGGAGCAAAAGAGCCGGTTACAAAAGATGTTGCCTGGACAACTATTACCTACGGCGGACAGGAATGGAGAGTGGGGGTCACCTCCATTCGCTAATCCTCCTTTTTTCCACATCATCAACCCTCCCTATGGCGGGTTTATATGCTTTCACTCTCAAACATATACATACTATGACTCGGGTTGTAATCTCTGTCGGCGGGTCGGTTCTTGTGCCGTCCCTTGATGCACATCGTCTGAAAGAGTGGGCAAAAACCCTGATTCGCCTGCATGAAGCAGGTATTCAGGTTTTTGCCGTCGTCGGCGGCGGTGGCGAGGCACGCCGCTACATCAACGCATGCCGTGATGTCGGCCTTGATGAAGCATCGTCTGATGAGATTGGAATCAAAGTTACCCGCATTAATGCCGCGCTTTTAATCGGCGCGCTTGGTGAACACGCATACCCGCGTGTTGCCGAATCCTACCTGCAGGCAAAGGAGTTCGCCCTCTTCGGCAAGATTGTTATCATGGGCGGTGTCACACCGGGACAGACCACGGACGCCGTATCCGCAGTCCTTGCAGAGGAAGCAGGCGCTTCCATGATGGTGAACATGACTGCTGTTGACGGCATCTACTCCGCAGACCCGAAGAAAGACCCGTCTGCAAAGAAGTTCGACATCATGTCTCCGCAGGAGTTAATCGATCTTATCATGAAGGAAAAGATGAACGCAGGCTCCAACATGGTAATCGACCTCGTCGCCGCAAAAGTTACCGAAAGAAGCGGCATTCCCTTAGTCGTCATCGACGGACGCGACACAACCCTCCTGGAGAAGGCCTTAATTGACGGAGAATTCCACGGCACCGTCGTTGGAAACGAGGCCGTCTCCTTCCCAATCGTATAATATCCCCTCCTTTTTTCATTCTGATTTCTTGTTTGGAATCTTCTTTTTCTAACAGTATCTTTTTCTTAATCTGAACAGAAGATATTTCCACCGCGAGCCGCCCGCGGTGGAGATATCCTGCTAATGGATGAAGAGAGTGGCGTGAACTTAGTTAAATTCTGCTTATCTTCTCATCTCTCATCATCTCTCTGCCATAATCAAACCGCATTCTTTTTATCTATCCGAAGCTAATATGTTATAGCACACCGGGGGTGGTAGGGTAGCCTGGTCCATCCTAGAGCGTTTGGGACGCTTTGACCCCAGTTCGAATCTGGGCCACCCCACTTCTTTTATGACAGCAACTTCCGCAGAATACATTCTTCAAAAACTCAATGCGGCATACCCCCACACCGCAGACGACATGAACTTCCTGCAGTTTAGAAACAACTTCGAGCTGCTGATTATGACAATTCTCTCCGCACAGACAACCGACGTTACCGTAAACGGCCTGCGCGACGAACTCTTTTCCGCCTATCCGAATGCCGAAGCGCTTGCCGCCGCAGACCAGACAGAAGTGGAACGCATCATCCACCCGGCAGGCTTCTTCCGCAGTAAAGCCAAAAACATCATCGGTGCTTCAAAAAAACTCTGCGAAGATTTCGGCGGCGAGATTCCGCAGACCATCGAAGAGCTGATAACCCTTCCCGGCGTTGGAAGAAAGACCGCCAATATCGTAACAAACCACGGCTTCCACAAAGCCTACGGCATCGCCGTGGACACCCATGTCAAACGGCTCTCCCGGCGTCTCGGCTTTACGAAAAGCACCGACCCGGACACCATCGAAAAAGACCTGACAGCACTGCTCGACCGCAAATGGTGGGAGCACGTAAACTACCTCCTCATCTCGCACGGAAGAGCGGTCTGCACCGCCAAAAAACCGGCATGTGAACGCTGTATCATCCGCGAACACTGCCCGGAGGCAAAATGACCGAACTGAGCACAAAACAGCAGTACCTGATTCTGGTCGCCACCTCGCTTGGCGTCCTAATGAGCCCGCTTCTCGCCTCGATGATTATCCTGGGACTGCCGGCTATCGGCAGCGAGTTTCAGGTATCCGCCCGTGACCTTGGCTGGATAAACACCGCCTACGTCCTTGCAAACGTCATCTTCCTTGTTCCGGCATCCTGGTTCGTAAACAGAATCGGCTACAAAAAATCCTTCATAATCGGAACCGCAATTCTTGCCGCAACCGCATTCCTTGCTGCAGTCTCGCCAAACTATGCGGTATTATTAGCCTCCCGTGCTCTCTCCGGCATCGGCGTTGCATTCCTGGTAATTACCGGAATCGCCATCATAACCCGTGTCTTCCCGCCGGACAAACGCGGCTTTGCCATCGCGATAAATACCACCATGGTCTATATCGGCGGAACCGTCGGCCCGGCACTTGGCGGAACGCTCACCGAACTTTTCGGATGGCGCAGTCCCTTCCTGCTGATAATTCCGCTCGTCTTACTCTCCGGCATACTGCTTTCCCTCTTCATGAAGACCGAGTTCACCGTCCCGGTCAGGAAATTTGACGGCATCGGGGCTGTCCTCTATGCCCTTGCAATGTTTGCCCTGGTCTTCGGCATCACCACCATCACTGATTCCGGCTCGCTTCTCATCGCAGGAATCGGTCTTCTCCTCTTTATCGCCTTCATCTGGTACGAGATGCGCAAAGAAAACCCGCTCCTGCGTGTCAGACTGTTTGCCGAGAATAAACGCTTCGCCCGCTCGTCCTATGCGGCACTCTTAAATTATGCCGCAATCTATGCCGTCACCTACATGGTAAGCCTCTACCTGCAGTCGGTAGGACAGTTAAGCGCCGCAGAGACCGGATTCATTCTCCTCTTCCAGCCGTTGGTGCAGGCAATAGCAACGCCTGCAGTCGGTAAATTCTCCGGAAAGGTGGATGCAAAATACCTGACAACCGCCGGAATGATTATGACCATCATCGGCCTGCTCCTCCTCTCCGGCCTTGGCCTTTCCATGACCAATGTCGCCCTCTACATCATCATCGCTCAGGTCTTTACCGCATTCGGCGTCTCCCTCTTCTCCGCACCGAACACCACAACCATCATGAGCTCGGTAAAACCCGAAGAGTACAGCATGGCATCAAGTCTGGTCTCCGTCTTCCGCATGGCAGGAATGCTCCTCTCTATGGCTGTCTGTATGACCGTAATCTCGGTAATCGTCGGCAGTACGGCATTACTGGGCCCTGCGGTGTATGCAGAATTTACCGCAGCGCTTCGCATCTCCATGCTGATATCAGTTGCCCTCTCCTTCGTCGGCCTCTTCTTCTCCTGGTTCAGAGGCCCCGCCCCCAACCAACAGTAACGATACTATGACCGAAATTACCAAAAAACAGCAGTACTTAATCCTCCTCGCCACCTCGCTTGGCGTCTTAATGAACCCGCTCCTTGCCTCCATGCTGATTTTAGCCCTGCCGAACATCGGCGTGGAATACCTCGTCTCTGCCCGCGACCTTGGCTGGATGAGCACCGCCTACATCCTTGCAAACGCCATCTGCCTTGTGCCCGGCGCCTGGTTCGTGGACAAAATCGGCTACAAAAAATCCTTCGTTGCAGGGACTCTTATCGTCGCAGTGACCTGCCTCCTCTCCGTCTTCGCCCCGACCTATCCGGTCCTGCTTGCCTTCCGCATCGCATCCGGCGTCGGCGTCTCGCTTCTCATGATTACCAGCCTTGCAATCCTCACCCGGATTTTCCCCAAAGAAAAGCGTGGATTTGTCATCGGCATCAACACCACCATGGTCTATGTGGGACTGACACTTGGACCATTCCTCGGCGGAATCTTAACCGAAACCCTCGGCTGGAAAAGCATCTTCCTCATAATGGCACCGGTTGTACTCTTCTCCGGCATCATGCTTGCACTCTGCATGAAAACCGAGTTCACACTTCCGGTCAAAAAGTTCGATGGAATCGGCGCACTGCTCTATGCGGTCTCCATGCTCACCCTGATGTACGGCCTCTCCACCATCACTGACGCAGGCTCGATATTCCTTGCCGGATTCGGCCTCATCCTCTTTGCCGTCTTTGTCTGGTACGAACTGAGAAGCACGCACCCGCTTCTCCACGTGCGGCTGTTCTTCGAAAACAAACGCTTCGCCCGCTCGTCCTATGCGGCACTCTTAAATTACGCCGCCGTCTATGCCGTAACCTACATGGTAAGCCTCTACCTGCAGTCCGTGGGACAGCTCAACGCCGCAGAAGCCGGCATGATTATGCTCTTCCAGCCGCTGATTCAGGTCGTAGCAACGCCGGTCGCCGGCAAAATCTCCGACAAAGTGGACGCCAAATATCTGGTAACCGGCGGTATGATATTAACCATCGTCGGACTGCTGTTCCTCTCCGGCCTCGGCCTTTCCATGACCAACGTCGCAGGCTACATCATGATAACCCAGGTCTTCATCGCGCTTGGAGCGGCACTGTTCTCCGCACCGAACACTTCAACCATCATGGGTTCGGTCGCTCCCGCGGAATACAGCATGGCATCCAGCGTAGTCTCCGTTGTCCGGCAGGCAGGTATGCTCATCTCCATGGCTGTCTGCATGGCCGCGGTATCCGTCTTTGTCGGAGGCACCGACATGCTCGGTCCTGACATGTACGCAGAGTTTGTCGAAGCACTTCGCGTCTCAATGCTCATCAGCGCCGGAATCGCCGTTGCCGGCGTCTTCTTCTCCTGGTTCAGAGGCCCTGCCCCGGACCGGAAATAAACACGTTTTTTTATGCAGGGAGGCAATTTCTATATATGAAGGTCATGGTAGGCGGCACATTCGACCCGCTGCACATCGGGCATCAGCTTCTGCTGAAACGGGCATTTATGACCGCAGGGGATGCAGGGGAAGTTATCATCGGGCTTTCATCCGATATCTTTGCCGCCCGCAAACAGCATCCGGTCCGCGGATACGAAGTCCGCAAAGCCGAACTTATCCGCTGGATTGAGGAAAGCGGCTTTTTGGCATCCTATGAAATAGAACCGCTCTCCGACCAGTTCGGTTCCGCTCTGACGCAGGACTTTGACGCGCTGGTTGTCAGCTACGAGACATTTCCGGTTGGCAACCTGATTAACGAAAAGCGAAAAGAACTGGGACGCCCCATGGTCGATTTATACCAGATTCAGTGCGTCATGGCAAAAGACGGAAGAGCCGTCTCCTCCACGCGGATTTACCGCGGAGAGATTAACCGCTTCGGCGAACCCGAACCCGAAGAAGAGTTCGTCAACATCTGAGATACAAACAACCTTATTCTCTCTTTTTCAAATAATTACCTACCATGTCTGCTGTCATATCTGCATCACTCTGTACCGGATGCGGTCTCTGTGCAAAAGTCTGTCCCTCCCGTGCAGTAACTCTTCAGAAAACCGCCGCGGTAAACGCAGAGCGCTGTCTATCCTGCGGCCACTGCGGCGCGGTCTGTCCGGCAGGAGCAGTATCTTCTGCGGGAGAAAAGGAATTTAGCGTCTTTGACCCGGAAGGCTCTGCGGTAGAACAGCTCCTGCAGGGGAAGCGTTCGGTTCGCGAGTTCAAAGAAGATTCCGTATCCCGCGAAATCTTATCCGACCTCGTCCGCTATGCGGAAATGGCCCCGTCATCCAGAAACACCCGGGGACGGAAATACTTCATCATCACCGGAAACCGGGTATCTGAACTCGAAGGAGCCGTCATCGACAACTTAAACGCCATCGCTGCTCCTGCCGGCATCTTCCTCCCGCTTCTTCGGATATTTAACCGGAAGCGTGCCGCATCGCTTTCATCCCTGAAGAACCTCTTCTCTGCAATGAAAAAATCCTACGATGCCGGAGGACATCCGGTCCTCTGCGGAGCGCCTGCGGTCATCTGCATCGCCTCGCCGAAATCAAACATGCAGGGAAAAGACGACTGTGTCTGTGCGGAACAGTACCTCATGCTCTATGCAGAAAGCATCGGCCTCGCCTCCTGTATCAACGGATACACCCAGATAGCACACAAAGCCGCAGAAACATTCTGCAGCGTTCCGGAAAACTACCGGATAGAAGCTGCCGTCATGCTTGGATATCCGCGCTATGCCTACCGCCGCTACGTCCGCTACACCGAAGACATCTCGTGGATTGAGTAACCAATCCCGCTCTCTTTTTCCCCGCTCAGGACCTGCGGCAGACACCCCTCTCAGCATACTTTATCTCATAGCAAAACCAACTATATTCTACCTTAGAGCAGTCGTCTTTCGGCATCCGCTTCCTCTCCCACGAAGCCGCCGGAAATACGGACTGTAAATATCTCGGTCTGATGGAAAACAGGAAATTTCCGTCTCATATACAATGATACACAAAATATCAGCGGAGCCGCGGGTATCGGAAAAATCCGCGCGTCTCCCGACACTTGCGGGTATCTTTTACCCAAGCGAAGCGGAGGGGCTGAAAGCCGCTCTTGCCCGATTTTTCGATGCTACGGTAACGTCTGTCTCGAATCCGAAAGGAATCCTCGTACCGCATGCAGGATACCTCTACTCAGGACCTGCGGCAGCTGTATCCTACTCCCGCATCACGCCTGACTTTGACGGCACCTTCGTCCTGATTGGAACAAGCCACCAGGGATATACCAACTCCGTCTCCGATATCGACTGGGAAACCCCGATAGGCATCGTCAAAGCAGATACCGAATTTGCCGCGGCAGTAAACCTTCCCCTGGACAACACCGCCTTCCGCAGACAGGAAAACTCTCTGGAAACACAGATGCCGTTTATCGCCTGCCGCTTCCCGCAGGCAAAAATCACCGCAATTCTCATGGGAGACCAGTCGCCGCAGGGCGCTGCATCCGTTGCCGCCGCCGTACTCTGTGCCGTCGAAAAAACCGGACGGAACATCATCGTCGTTGCATCCGGCGACGGCTCGCACTATGTCCCGGCGAAAAAAGCGGAAACCGACGACTTAACCTGTCTTGCGGCTCTGAAAAACCTTGATGTAAACGCGTTCTATGACGCCCTCTATGCAATTCAGCCCTCCATGTGCGGATACGGCTGTCTTGCCGCGACGGCAGAGATCGGAAAAGCTCTCGGTGCCTCTGAAACCAGAGTCTTAACCTACACTACATCCGGCGACGCATCCGGTGATTACGAATCCGTCGTCGGCTACGCCTCAGCGGAGGTCATCTAATGGCAACATGGAGTGCCCCGGGCAAAGTGTTCCTCTTTGGAGAACACGCGGTTGTCTACGGAAAACCAGGCATTGCAATGGCTATCAAACCGCGGGTGATGGTAACGGTCCGTCACTCCCGGTACTATCAGCGTCCAAACTCCCCGTACATTGCGGAATGCTTCAAACTCCTCGATATCAAAGGAAGCGTCTATGTCAGATCCCAGCTTCCAAGCGCCTCCGGCCTTGGTTCATCCGCAGCCGTAACCGTTGCCACCCTCTTTGCCATTAACGATGAATTCCAGCTCGGCTACTCCCGTGCCGAAGTTGCAGAACTCGCCCATGAAGTGGAAAAAATCACCCAGGGCGGACGTGCCAGTGCTACGGACACGTATGTTTCCACCTTCGGCGGCATGGTCTTAATCCGCGGTGACGAAAAACGCCGTTTAATCCCGCCGCAGAACTTATCGCTTGTCATCGGCAACTCGATGGTCTCCCACAACACTTCCGAAATGGTCCGCCGTGTTGCCGAATTCCGCGAACACTCTCCGGCGATTGCCAACCCGATAATGGACGCTATCGGGTCCATCACCATGGAAGCCATGCACAACATGGAAAACCACAAAGAACTTGGAAACCTCATGAACAGAAACCACGCCCTCCTGGAAGCCTTAGGCGTCAGCCACCCGGTTCTTTCCCACCTGGTGCTTGCCGCCAGAAACGCCGGAGCATACGGTGCCAAACTCTCCGGTGCAGGAGGCGGAGGCTGTATCTGGGCTCTCTGTTCCAAAGGTTCCAAAAACCGTGTTGCCAACGCTCTTGAAGACTGCGATGCCAAAACGATAATTACCACCATCGACACCGAAGGTGCCAGAAAGGAGGCTGACCTCTGATGACGGTAATCCTCAAATTCGGCGGATCGGTAATCACCGACAAAGCAAACCCCGGCGTCATCCGCTCCGGGGTTATCGCAGAACTTGCGGCCGCCGTTGCCGCCGCAAACAAACCTGCCGTAATCGTTCACGGTGCAGGTTCTCTCGGACACCCGGAAGCAAAAGCATACGGCATTGCTGACGGCGTATCCAAAGAAAACGCCCGCGGCGTCTATGTAACACACACCGCAGTCTCCCGCTTAAATGCCGAAGTTGTCGCGGCACTGCGGGAAGCAGGTGTGGAAGCGGTCTCCTTCCACCCGTTTTCCTCCGCTCTTGCAGAAAACGGGAGGCTGGTATTCTGCGGCGAAGAACAGATATCCTGTCTGCTTGCCGCAGGCATCATCCCGGTTCTCCACGGCGATGTTGTATTGGACCGCACCCGCGGCGGGTGTATCGTCTCCGGCGACCAGATAGTGCCCTATCTTGCAAAAGCACTTCATGCAGAAGCGGTTGGTATTGTAACTGCCACCGGCGGCGTACTTGCTGACGGCACCATCATCCCGGAAATCACCCGGGAAACACAGGTCGCATTCCACTCCGCAGAAACTGCGGATGTCACCGGCGGAATGCAGGGTAAAGTAGAAGAACTGCTTGCTCTGGCCGAATCCGGTATCTCTTCACACATATTCAGACCTGAAATGCTTGCGGCATTTCTTGCAGGAAACCCCTGCGGGGGGACCCTGGTAAAATGACCGGACTTACCTCTTCGAGAAAACTCGATCACTTAACTCTCTGCGCAGAAACCGACGTCGCATTCGGCGATGCCGGTTTTTCCGACGTGCGTCTCGTACACAATGCGGTGCCGGAATGTGCCGTATCAGACATCGACACCCGCACCGTCTTCCTTGGCCGCGAACTGGCTGCCCCGCTATTCCTAGCCGGCATGACAGGAGGTCACCCTGACACCGCAGAGGTAAACAAAACATTAGCCGCAGCCGCAGAACGCTTCGGCATCCCCATGGGTGTCGGCTCCCAGCGTGCGGCTCTGGAAAATCCTGAGCTGGAAGACAGCTTCACGATTGTCCGCGACACCGCCCCGTCCGCATTTCTTGCCGGAAACATCAGTGCGGTTCAGCTCAGAGACCATGGTCTCGAATGGGCAGAACGCGCCGTCTCAATGATTGATGCAGACGCCCTCTGCATCCACCTAAACTTCCTGCAGGAGATGATTCAGACAGAAGGCGACCGCTCGGCCGCCGGCGTTCTGGAAACCATCCGCGAAGCATCCCGCGAACTTTCCGTTCCGGTTATCGTCAAGGAAACCGGCTCGGGCATCTCCCGCGAGGCGGCAGCCGCACTCTACAATGCAGGAGCGGCCGCTATTGACGTCGGCGGATTCGGCGGAACATCCTGGGCAAAAATAGAAAAAGCGCGTGCCAGTGATAAAACGCATCAGCTGCTCGGAGACACCTTCCTGGAATGGGGTATCCCCACAGCAGTGAGCGTTTTTGAGGTAGCGCAGGTTAGAGCAGGCCCGGTGATTGCCACCGGAGGACTCAAAAACGGACTTGACGCAGCAAAAGCACTCGCTCTTGGCGCAGACATGGCCGGCATGGCATTAACCCTTCTGCCTGATGCACTGAAAGGATATGATGCCCTCTTCAGCAGAATTGAAACCGTCTGCACAGAACTGAAAACCGCCATGTTCCTGACCGGAGCACAGAATATCTCAGCGCTTGGAAAAGTCCGCTATTATCTGACCGGCACAGTCAGGGAAATGACAAACAAATAGAGGAACTACATGGTAGAAGTAGAAGTAATAGCTGTTGGCGGATACAACGAGGTCGGAAGAAACATGACCGCGGTCCGCGTCGGCAAGGAAATTGTTATCTTCGATATCGGTCTCTACTTAGATCCGATTACCGGAAATAACAGCGTCGATATGGAAAATATGCACTCCCTGGACTTAATCCAGATGGGTGCAATCCCGGACGATACCGTCATGAACGCGGTTGAGGGAACAGTCAAAGCAATCGTCTGTACCCACGGTCACTTAGACCACATCGGAGCAGTCCAGAAGTTAGCCCACCGCTACAACTGCCCGATAATTGCCACCCCGTACACAACAGAACTTATCAAACAGCAGATTGAAGGAGAACGCAAGTTCACCGTCACCAACAAGACCTTCGCACTCAAGGCAGGAGCAAAATACACCATTTCCCAGAACCTGACCTTAGAGTTCATCCGCGTCCAGCACTCCATTATTGATTCAGTAATGGCAGTCCTGCACACGCCTGCCGGATGTGTTGTCTATGCAAACGACTTCAAGTTCGATATGACGCCGGTTATCGGCGACGCGCCGGACTTAGCCCGCATGCGTGCAATCGGAAAAGAGGGTGTCAAAGTCTTAATCGTCGAGTCCTTAAACTTAGACGACAGAGGATACGCACCAAGTGAACAGGTCGCAAGACTTCGCGTCCGCGATGCCATTATGCGTGCCGAAGACGACAAGCATGCAATCATCGTCTCGACCTTCGCGTCCCAGATTGCCAGAATCAAGACGATTACCGAGTGCGCCCGCGAGATTGACAGAATCCCGGTCCTTCTTGGAAGAAGCATGGAGCGGTACAACGGAACCGCAGAGATGTTAAAGCAGGTCGCCTTCCCGCAGGGAACCAGCATCTACGGAAACAGAAAGACCACCGACAGAATGCTTCGCAGAATCTCCAAGGAAGGAAAGGAGAAGTTCTTAATCATTGCAACCGGTCACCAGGGAGAACCGGGTTCCATGCTTTCCCGCATGGCACTTGGCGAAACCCCGCTCAAGATTGAGAAGGGCGACCGTGTGATGTTTTCTGCAAACATCATCCCGAACCCGATTAACTTCGCACAGCGTGCCGAGGTTGACCGCCTCCTCCTCCGTCAGGGAGCACGCCTTTTCGACGGTCTCCACGTTACCGGTCACGCATACTATCAGGAGCACTATGATTTAGTTTCCATGCTGAATCCGGAACACATCATCCCGTCCCACGGTCCGTTCCACATGAAAGGCGGATATGTCCACCTGGCGTCTGAATTCGGCTACACGTTAAACCGCGACATCCACATTATGCAGAACGGCGACCGCCTGGTTCTTCCGAAGTGATTGTATGGATTTAAAAGAGTATCTCAAACAGGTTGCCTTTAAGGTTGATTGTGAGGCTGACGAGTACAGCAAGGCAGTGGAAACCTGTCTCCGTGAGGCGGCATCCCATCTGTTAACCGCCGGCGGAAAGCGTCTCCGCCCGGCAATGCTTCTGCTCGCGGCAGATGCTGTCCGCCCGGGAGCATCCGAGGATGTGTTCGAGGCGGCCCTTGCCTTAGAGTGGTTACACACCTATACGCTGGTCCACGATGATATTATGGACGGCGATTCGCTTCGCCGCGGAGAGCCGACCGTCCACACTGTCTATGGCGACTCTACTGCAATTCTTGCCGGTGACTGTCTCCATGCAGATGCCTTCGAGCACATCTGCCGTGTTAAGAACAGTGAGGACAGAGCAAAGCTCGTTGCAGTTCAGATGTTAGCCCATGCAAGCCATGAGCTTTGCGAAGGTCAGCAGGAGGATATCTCCTTTGAGGAACGCGATGATGTCTCTGAAGCAGAGTATCTCGGCATGGTCAGAAAAAAGACCGGCGTTCTCTATGCGGCAGCGGCCGGAATCGGTGCGGCTCTTGCCGGCGGCGATGTCCGCCAGATTGGCGCGATGTACACGCTTGGTTTAAATACGGGTATCGCTTTCCAGATTCAGGATGATATCATTGACCTTTTAGTTCCGGCTGATGTTTCCGGTAAGAATCAGGCATCCGACCTTCGGGAAAACAAGCAGACGATTGTCGCAATCACTGCCCGCGAGATGGGTGTTGACTTATCCAAGTATCACAAGGCTGATTTATCCGCCGAAGAGATTGCGGAAGCTATCGCCCTTCTTGAGGATTCCGGCGTCCTTCCGGCAGTCCGGCAGAAGTCCGAAAAACTCATCGCTGATGCCAAAAACGGGCTTTCCGTTGTTCCGGACAGTGAGTATAAGACGATGATGATGGAGCTTGTTGACTTCTTCATCGCAAGAGATTACTAATCTCTATTTTTTTGTTCAGAGGCTGTTCTGATACGGGCGGCTTTGTTTTTTTTTTATGTTTTATTCTACTGCTCTGCATGTGCTTTATTCGTGCTTTAACTTCGAGTCTCATTGAGCCTCTCGTACTCCGCCTAGCCGCTCGCTGTCGCGGCGGCTCGAGACGGCGGAGGAGGTCAGGAAGGATTTGGGATTCTGCTTTTAGACCGACTCGCCGACAAAAAACCGCAGACCCGCTCCACACGCTGTCGCGTGTTTCGCATGCCTGCTTCCGACTGCTCCTTCGTCCTCGGTCTTCGACCTGCGGACATGTCGCAAGTCTCTTCGAGCCTTGCTCCTAGCTTGATTGCAAATAATTTGTCCTTAACTTAGTCATAAAAAATCACTAAACAAATTAGAATCAGAAATAAAATCCATTGACAGCTTAAAATAGTTTCAGCGCGGATATACTATTGGTCAGTCCGCAAAACTGACTGTGAGAATCTATGTTGAATACCATTTTTATGGCATTAACAGCCTTTGCGGCTGTTTCCCGTGAAATTCGGGAGTGGATAGCTATGCGAAAAAGAGAAAAGGATGATGAATCACATCCTCCTTTTCTCATTCTCTTTTGGCACAACATTTTATACTTGACACGACAATATAATCATCAGAGTTAAACTGCCTGTGCAGCACTCTACTTGTTCGCATAGCTTGTTTAACATAGATTATCACAGATATGTACCTGCGGAGTTTGCAACCGCTTTACAAGGGTACATGTCTAAACCCTTTGGCTGTTTTATCCAATTTCCTGTTCCTAAAGGCTTTGCTCCTAAATTGAATTACTATGTATTTCCAAAGCTCCAAACCCATGAGAAAAGACCGCAGATAACGCTGATGCTCGCTAACGCTCGCGCAGCTCGTCGCTGTCACTCCCTTCGGTCGCGACCTGCTTCGCAGCCG
>JAFQBW010000031.1 GCA_017399555.1 Methanocorpusculum sp. | reverse complement strand
GCCAAAGCGGCTGCGAAGCAGGTCTGAGCGTAGCGAAGACAGCGACGCGTTGCGCGAGCGTTAGCGAGCATCAGCGTTATCTGCGGTTTTTCAAAATATGTACTGTGGCAATCTCATAAAACATAATTTAGGAGCAAAGCCGTTCCTAAATAGAAAAGTGTGTGTCTTAAATCACTCTCCATAGCAGTCCTTCGGACTTTCGCACGCCATTCTGTCGTCGCCAGCCTTCGGCTTGCTCCCGACTTGAGGCTAACTCCTCGCCTCGTTCTCATGACTCGAGCAAGCTCTCGTCTTGCTCAAGGCTTGAGCCTTCGGCTCTCGCCATTAGCCGAGCGGCCCGGCGGGATGTCACATCCGCTCAAAAGAACTGCCCCACCCAAAAAAATTAAAGAAGCCTCTGTAAAACCCGCTCCTTCTTCGCCTTTGCCGCATCCGCCGCCCGGTCGATACCCCTCTTCATCTCCTCGAAGTCACGTCCCTTCCGGTCAACCACCTTCTTCAGCGGAGTATAGGGGGCCTCGCGGAACTTCGGTGTAAACGCATCCTCCACCCCGTCCTTTACCAGACGGGCAACCCCTTCTCCTTCCCGCACATAGCCAATCCGCTTCATCAAAACACCCGCCTCTCCAACCACCCGGATAACCTCATCCGCATACTCAGGAGGAACAATAACCAGCAGGGCATCTAACGACACACCCAGATAATCAATACCCAGTTTATCCAGCAGAGCAAGCACCTTCGGCACAATTAAACCGCGAAGCGGCTCATCCTCCACCACAACCGTACAGCCGGCAGTATCCGCAATCTCATGCACATCCCCTCTGAGACCGCCGTTTGTCACATCCGTCATCGAATGAATATGCGGGAACACATCCGAATGAATCAGACGGTCGCAGGCCTTGAGGAAATGCAGATTAATCGTCTCATCAACCACATCCGCATTGCCGGAATAGAGAGCCGCCGTACAGATAGTGCCGCCGCCTGAACCTTCCGTCATCAGCAGAACATCTCCCGGGACAGTCGCACTGCGGGCTGTCACATGTGATGCAACACCAACCACACCCACACAGCCGGTCATCCGCTCCCCAATCACCATATCGCCTCCTATCCTCAGCGTCGAACCCGCAATCAGCGGAACGCCCAGCGCATCAGACACCGTCGTAATACCCGCGGTATAATCAAACAACTTTGCCACATCACCGTCATCAGCGATATGCACATCCGAAATCAGCCCCACCGGAGTTGCCCCCATCACATACACATCACGCAGTGTTGCCCGGGCTGCATGGAACCCTGCAAGGAACGGAAAATCCGACAGCCGCGAATGCATACCGTCCACCGTGGTAATCACATACTGGTCTCCGGCCCTGACAACCCCGCCGTCATCCATCTGATCAACACCCACATCCGCATTTGTTTTCCCGATAACATGCGCAATCTTCCTGTGGGCATAAAAATCCCCGGACCCGCGGGAACCGACACCGAACTCACCCATCGTCACCCCGGCCGGCTCAAAGGTAAACAGATCACCTTCCAGATTGGAAGTAATCTTCACCTCCTCAATCACCGCACCGGCAAGCTCTGCGGCATACTCCGGCTCAATGTCTTTGATGTCCAAAATCCTCTCTTCAAGCTCTTTTTTAATGTCGCACTCCTCGGCATTCTTTTTCATGCTCCGGCGGACATAGCCTTCGAGATCCATAGTATATCTACTATATTCCGTGAAAAGATAAAAATCTGTCCTGCCACCCGTCTGTCTTTTATCTTTGCGCATACAACAAATACAGAATGAAGGATATGGCATTTGCTGTCTCCGTCGCCGGCTCGGACTCATCCGCCGGAGCCGGGCTTCAGGTTGATTTAAAGACAATGACAGCCTGCGGAGTCTGGGGAATGACCGTAGTTGCGGCTCTGACAGCACAGAACGGTCATGCGGTATCAGCAGTAGAAGGCGTTCCGCCTGCATTTATCGGGGCACAGGTTGACGCGCTGGAAGCAGAGTTTGCCATCGGGTGCTACAAAACCGGCATGCTCATGAACGCAGAAACCGTCAGAGCCGCGGCTTACGCCATCCCGAAAACCACCCCTCTGGTCGTCGATCCCGTCATGGTATCCACCAGCCGCGCCCGGCTTCTGGACGAAGAAGGCGAGGATGCCGTAATCTCCCTTATGCTTCCGCGTGCGGATGTCACCACCCCGAACCTCCTGGAAGCAGAATACTTATCCGGCATCAAAATAACCGATGAAAAAAGCATGGAACGTGCCGCCGAATGGTTCCTGGACACCGGGGCAAAATCCGTTGTCGTCAAAGGCGGCCACGCACAGTTCCGCCGCGGCGTTGACGTCTATATGGATAAAAACGGCATGACGCTCATCGAAGACAAAGTCCTCCCGTACTCCGACATCCACGGCTCGGGATGCTGTTATGCCTCTGCGATTGCCTCCTACATCGCCCTTGGCTGTGACGTCTTCGACGCCGTCTGCCAGGCAAAGAAGTTTGTCACCGGTGCGATTGAATACTCCTGGGAGTACTCTCCAGGACGGCGTACCATGAACCCCTTCTGGCAGCTGCATCAGACCTATTATAAGAAATGCTGAAGCAGCCCTTTACCCCGACACGCTTTACCCTTCTGGTTCTGTTAGCCGCGGCAATGCCCTCTCTTCTGGGAACAGCCGCGGTCTCGCCGGTTCTGGATTTAATGAAGGAAGCAGGCCTTGGTTCCGAGTACGTGGTAAATCTGGTCTTAACCCTTCCCCCGCTTGCAACCGCCGCCGCCGGATTTTTTATCGGCGCACTCTCTGACCGTGTCGGCAGAGTGCGGATTTTATTCCTCTCGCTGTTCTTCTTTGCCGTCTCCGGTGTATCCGGATTCTTCCTGGAAAACATCTATGCGATAATTGCCATGCGGCTGATTTTAGGCGTCAGTATCGCAGGCATTCTCCCGATGGCAAGCGCTCTTATCTCCGAGTACTACGAAGGAGAACAGCGGACACGCTATCTGGGATACCTGGGTGTCTCCAACGGAATCGGCGTTCTGATTCTGCAGACGCTTTGCGGAGCGCTTGCCGGATTCGGCTGGCATTATGCGTTCCTTGTCTATCTCCTGGGATTTGCCGCTCTGCCGTTTATCCTGCTGTTCCTCCGCGAACCGCCAAGGTCCTGCCGTGAGACTGCCGCCTGTCCGGAGACCGTTCCCTCTCCGTTTTGCTATGCCGGAATCTATTCGCTGGTGTTTCTGCCGGCTCTGCTGATGTATCTGGTCGTGGTAAATCTCTCCTATTACACGGGCACGTTTTCCGCTGCGGTTGCGCCCTTCTGGATCGGCCTTCTTCTCGGCATCTTCGGTCTTTCGTCTGCCGTATCCGGTCTGGTTTTCTGGCGGTTTTCGCGCAGGTTTTCCCCGCTTGAAATTGGCGGCATCATCTTCCTGCTGGAAGCGGCAGGTCTTCTGCTTACCGCTGTCTCGGAAAATCTCATCCTGCTCACCGCAGGTCTTATCCTTCTCGGGTTCGGTATGGGACTCGGTATGCCAAACGGTACCGCCTGGGTTTCGAAGATTACCCCGCCGGCAGTTCTTGGACGCTATATGGGAGGAGTTACGGTTTCGACGTTTCTGGCGCTGTTTGCCAACTCCTTTGTAAGTCCGCTGGTGCTGTCCATCCTTGGAGCGGGTGAGTATTCCCTGATGTTTCTCCTGTTTGCCGGGTTCAGTCTGATTCTCGGTTTCGTGCTGTTTTTCTGCGGAAGACGGCTCTCCCGGTAATTTTTCCATTAAACACTACACTTTAATCTGCGAAGCGCTAATACTCCTGCAATGATATTTTCTGATGTTCTGCGGGGTATCTGTATGGCTGTTGCCGACAGTATTCCGGGTGTTTCCGGCGGGACGATTGCGTTTCTCTTAGGGTTCTATGAGAAGTTTGTAACTTCTGTAAATGATTTCCTGATGGGTTCTTTTGAGAAGAAGAAGGCGGCATTTCCGTTTTTACTGAAGCTCGGCTGCGGATGGGCGGGCGGTTTTCTGGTCTGTGCGGTTCTGCTTTCCGAACTCTTTGATGTCTATATTTATGAGCTGAGTTCTCTCTTCCTTGGTCTGACGCTTCTGGCAATCCCGATTGTGATAATGGAGGAGAGGGATGCGCTGAAGGGGAAGTATCAGTGGCTGATTTTTACGGTTCTCGGCTGTCTGCTGGTCCCGCTTATGGTGCATGCGAATGCGTCTTTCGGTGCGGTTGATTTAACAGCTCTGACACCGTCTCTTGCGGTTATTCTGTTTGCTGCGGGCGCTCTGGCGGTTTCGGTTATGATTATCCCGGGAATTTCCGGCTCAACTCTGCTGTTAATCTTCGGTCTGTATGTGCCGCTGATTTCTGCGGTGTCTGCGGTTGTGCATCTGGAGTTTGCGTATATTCCGGCTCTCTGTATTTTTGCGGCAGGGGTTTTAATCGGTCTTTCTCTGTGTACGAAGGTTATCCGCGTCTGTTATGCACGGTTCCGTCCGCAACTTATCTATCTGGTTATTGGTCTGCTGACAGGTTCTCTGTATGCGATTGCCAAGGGAGCGGAGACGCTTTCCGAGCCGCTTCCGGCTCTTGGTTTTGAGACGTTTAGTGTGCTGTTCTTTGTTATCGGTATTCTGGTGATGGTTCTTCTTCACTGGCTGAAGAGAAGAGCGGAGAAGAGTGCTGAGTAAGGAATAAAAAAACAGCCGGGATTTTCCCGTTCTTTTTTTAGAATCAGTTTTTGTTTTTCAGTTCTGTTTTTGTTTTTTCTGCGAGTGAGTAGAGCCATTTGTGTCCGTTTCGTTTGCGTTTGAGGGTTCCTGCGTCGCTCATGGCTGCAAGGTGGCGGTAGAGGGTGTTTTTGGGTATGCCGGTTTTTTCTGCGAGTTCTTCGCGGGAGAGTGCGGGTGTTTTTTGGAGGATGCGGAGGATTTTTGTTTTGGTGTTGTTTTCGAGGAAGATTTTGAGGATTTCTGTGTCTTTGGTGTATGTGAATGTGTGGGGGTAGTATCTGCGGCATCCGGTTTCTTCATGAATGGTTATGAGTCCTTTTGCGGTCATTGTCCGAATCTGGTAGGTTATTGCTCCGCGGGATGCACCGACTGCTTCGACGATTCTGTAGAGCTGAACGCCCGGATTTTCTTTGAGGTATGCGGTTATTTTTTCCGGGAGGGTGGAGGCACGCGGGTTTTTCTGTTCGGTTTGGCGGTATGGGGTGTTCATGCGGTTGTTCTAAATTAATATTTAGTTATGTATGATTTAATTATATTAATCCTCGCGGTGAATCATTTGACGGTGCGGTTGTTTCGGCTGTTTTTCGGCGTGGATTTTTTCCCTGTGCGCATGTTTTGGAAAAGGTGTTTTGTTCTATGAAAATGTTTTCTGTGTTTGTGTGTGAAAATTGGTTATCCGTCTTCGAGGAGAAGACGGATGAGGTATTCTTCAATTATGAGGCATACCCATAGCAGGTAATACAGTGCCCGGCGGATAAGGGGATGGGAGAGGATATCTCCAATCTTATTCCGCAGTTCCGCCCACTGCCGGCACGGTGTCTGCCCATGCTTCGACTGCGGCGAGCGTTGCGTCCTCTTCGAATCCGTTGATGAGCATGTACTCTCTGGTGATGGTGACGGTGAAGGTGTCTTCTCCGAGGGAACAGGAGAATTTGGCGCTCCAGGTGTCTTCGCTTTCGTCGCGGGAGGAGCTGCCGCCGACTCCTGCGGCGGTTTCGGCTGCTTCGTTTCCTTTGAGGAAGGAGGCCATTCCGGTTTCGAATATGAAGGGTATGCGTAATCTTTTGATGCATCAGTATCTCCGTGTTGATTTGCGTCTTGTCTGGCAGAGCTGCCTGCAGGATATTTCGTCGATTTCCCGGTCTCTTCTGTCACCTAAAAGATAAGTGGTATTTTCCCTCTCTATCCATTACACTCTGCGCGTTTATCAAAATTTTACTTTTCTTTTCACAAGTTATTTTTCAAAAACATTCTCGCACCGGGTGAGTCCGCATTCGCGGCATTTCCCGCGATTAAATCCGGATTCGGCGTTGAATCCGGCATTATCTGTTTTAATCCTCTGCGTAAATCCAACATACTTTCTTTTCTGCAAACACACTTTAGCAAACACACTTGTTATATATACATTCTGAAACAGAAACTTTTGTAAGCAACTTATAGTCTGTACTCCACCTGTGGGTTGCAGCCAGTTCGCAGACGGTTCAGGTCGGCGGCTTGGGAATACGTTAGTACAAAGTGATTCGTTATGAAAAAAATTCAGATGAAAAAACAGAATGAGGATGCAGTCTCTCCGGTCATCGGTGTCATGCTGATGCTGGTTGTAACAATCGTTATCGCAGCGGTCGTTGCGGCATTTGCTGGCGGATTAGCAACAGAAGCTGAGCCGGTTCCGGCAGCAGTTCTGGATGCAGATGTATATGCAGGAGATCAAACGCTTGTCCTCCGTTCCTTCTCTGGTGAAAACTTACGCTCAGATGAGACCAATGTCAAAGTCCAGGATGGTAAAGGCAACCTTCTTGCAACAGGAAGCCTTGATCCAAGTATTTCTGCTTACTTCTCACCTGGAATGACACAGACTATTAATCTTGATGTTACTGGATCCCTGGACTATGGACAATATGTGAATGTTCTCGTTATCGTTGATGGAAAACACATTGTCTTAAACAAAGAAGTTCTGGTTAAACTGTAAACACAGCATAAAAGGATTTGGAAACTATGATGTTGAAAAAATCAGATGATGCGATATCTCCTGTCATTGGTGTTATGCTGATGATGGTAATTACCGTTATCATTGCTGCTGTAATTACTGGTTTTACAACTGGTCTTGTAACAAATAGTGAACCCGCTCCTACTGCTGTATTGGATGTAAAAATCGATTCTAAATATAAGGCATTAGAGGATTATGGAAATACATTATTTGGTCCTGACTTTCAGATAATTCACATATCTGGAGATCCACTTGATACTGCAGATCTTGAAATTCGCTTGTCGTGGACGGATGATTACTGTGGGAAGTATCATTACAGTACATATTCTGCTGCGAAATTTGCAGAACAATATCCCGGAGGGATTGATAGTTGTGGGGGAATGCGATATCAACCAATGTATATGAAATCAACAGAATCTGGTGGAACTGGTTATGGAGGTCTTGATCATTATTTTGGAGAGGCAATCTTAACTCCTGGTTCAAAAATGACCTCAACTGTTGACTTCCTCGATTGTACTTGGATGGGTGTTGTTTATACTCATACTGGCAGTCAATTTATGGATGTGATATTTGACAATGGTCAGATCACTTGTGATAGATATAGCACTCCATATGACGAGACTACAGGAGGTATTATGAATCATCTTGAGATTGGAACTGTAGTTAATGTCATGATTATTCACATACCAAGTAATTCAATCATCTATGAGAACGAGGTGAGTGTTACACCATGAGTGTTAAAAGATCAGATGATGCAGTATCACCAGTAATTGGTATTATGTTGATGTTAGTTGTCACGGTTGTTATTGCTGCTGTCATTACTGGATTTGCAACTGGATTTGCGACTGAGACAAGAGCGACACCTGTTGTTATGATGGATGTTGGAAATGTCTATTTACCATCTCAGAATTATATTCATTCTTTCGACTTTGTTCATAAAGGTGGAGATGAATTGGCACTTTCTGAAATCATGATAGTACTTGAAGAAAACGGTGGGTCAAACTTTGGTTTCGTGCACCCCTACTCCATAGATAATGGTGATAATATTGTTGTTTTGGGTAAGGAAAGTTTAGGTGAAAAGGCAACAGTGTCCACGGGAGATACTATTCGTATCGATACATCTGGAGATTTCTACAGTTATAGTATCAATGGTTATTTGGGTGTCTCTTTTACTTGGACTGTCTCAGAAATACGAACAACAAATATCCTTGCCAAGGGTGAAATTACAATTCCGGAGGATTACTTCTCCTAAATCCCAACAGGTAAAAGGAGGGATGTCTTTTCCGTTCATAGAAGAGATATTTTTCCTTCTTATCTGTTTTATATCTGACAAACAGCAGAGATATAATTCGCTGAAAATGAATGGAAATTACATATGAAAAAAGCACTTTTATTACTCGTAATCGCCGCAATTTTTGTGGCGGGAATTATCTCTCCGGCCGTATCAGCTGCAGGTATCGCAGACGGAAAAGATGTTCCAAACAGAGGGTATGTTCTTCTTGGAGAAACCGGCTTAAACTTCACCGCAAACTTCTCTGATGGAGGAACATACAAGTGGATGTGGAATGATGGCACCGGAAACGGAATGTTCTCCATACATACTCCGGGGAATGTTGGCATTCCGGATAGCATCCGGCTTGGATACTACTATCAGTCGGATGATTCCGGAACAAATCGGGGCGGAAACTACTGTATTGTTGCCGACCCTGCAAACTATCCGCTTCAGTTCGTTGACAAGAACGGAAACGTTGTCTCTACGATTCCTGCAGGAATGAACCAGGCAGTAACACTCACCCTGCAGGGAAAACCCGGTGCCGTCTACAAAGTAACCGTAGATGACGGAACGGTTCTGACATCTGGAACAGTAATGTCCCGTCTGGAAGAATTCCCGGTGCTGAAATTTCCCTACATCCCAAGCCAGTCAGGAACGTACAAAGTAACTGCAGTAAATCTTGCTGATTCAACAGAAACAGCAGAACTCAACATAACTGTCGGAACAAGCGTACAGCCCGTAAAAGTTACCTTTGACGGACTCTCCGCCGATGTAACATCCGGACGGTTTGCAACCGGTGACAAACTCACTCTTTCCGGAAAAATTGAAAATGCCGAGTTCGTAGCATCCCCGATTAATGCCGTCTATCTCTACATAACCGGATACAACTTCAACGCCAACGGCGTAAATCTGGAAAAAGGCTCTCTGGTGGACGGGGAGGCCGCAACCTTCACGCAGGCAGACTTCGATGCCGAGACAAAAACCTGGACGTATTCTTGGGATACAACCACCATCCCGCCGGGAACATACACCGTGTATGCCTCTGTTGACCCGGTTGGCTATTCCGCATCACTCAGCGCAGGAGTAGCCCCCGGAAGCCAGGAAATCACCTTAAGCGACAAAAGCATCCACGTAAAGTTTGCCGAGGAAAACAGCGGCAGATTCACGCAGGGTGATGTCATCTACTCCTACTGGTCCGCCCGCGGCAGTCCAATTGGAGTCCGCTGGTACATCGTTGGAACAAACTTCCTTGAAACGAATATTGCAGAAAACTTCCCGCTCTATACATCTGACCAGAGCCCGGGAAAAGACACCCCCCAGGGAGTTTACGGCTTCACCTATGACCGCTACTTCTCCAAAGAAATGGCACCCGGAAACTACTACTTAATCTACCAGCACCCGGGATATGACAACCGCTTTGACGTCTACCCGGATAGTGAAGGAAGCTTTACCTCCCTGCAGACAACCTTCGGCGAATCCGCTGACGTCTCCGCACGTCCGATGGAAAACGTTGCAGAAGTCATCAGAACCCTCATTAAAAACTCCTTATCCGACGACCTCTATGTAATCTCCGACATCACCATTGAAGCGCCGAAGATTACCATCGAACAGGTCGATAATCTTGCCATTGGCGACAGTCTCAAAATCCGGGGAACAACCAACTACGCAGGAACCGGAACTACTGCAGACGGTACCGAAATCTCCAACACCTTCTCGCTCAAAATCAACCGGCTTGACTTTGAATTAACCGAAGAAAACGCCGCCATGCAGATGCAGACAGTATCCCGCGTAACCCCGGAAAACCAGATACCCTACTACGGAGAACGGACCTACGCATTTGACGCCATCGACACATCCACCTGGTTCGAAGGAACCTATGAAGCAGTCGTCACCAACGTAGATACCGGATTTTCCAAAACCATGACCTTCACCGTCGGCGGTGAAGGCATCGAAAAGGACAGCGAAACCCTGCAGGTCTCCTCAGACCTCGTCCCCGATGAAATCCCGGATGAAATAGAAGACGAACTCCTCTATCCAATCGAACCGGTAAGCATCCCGGACGAACCGGCTCCAAGCTCACCGGGCTTCATCCTTGCACCCTTGGGACTTGCTGCCGCATTTATTCTCCGGAGGAAGTAAATGGCTGACGTAAAACTCAACAAAAACACCTTCAAAATCCTTGTCGGTGTCATGATTGCCGTAATCATCCTCCTCGTCGGCATCCTAATCATCCACTTCGCAGCCCCCGGAATCATTGCCGGAATCACCGGACTCTTCGGCCCGGACGAACCGGTACCGGGAATTGAAGAGGAAGAAGAAGGCCCGTGGGGAGACAAAACCTACTCCTGGAAATATCAGGGACAGACACTTTCTGCCTATGCCGTAATTTCCAAAGACATCTACAAAAAATACAACACATCCTTCGGCAAAAACCCGTCCGCCTACATCATCGCAAACGACGAAGACGGTGCCGTCCGCTCCATTGCCTCCGCAATTCAGCGTGCCGCATCACAGTACGGATACTCCGGACAGGACACCGTTGACTGTGCTGCAGCCTTTGTCAAATCCTTATCCTACAAAACCGACAGAGAAACCGGCCATACCGGAAGCTATCCGAGAACACCGGTTGTCACCCTTGCAGAAGGTGTTGGAGACTCCGAAGACCTCTCAATCTTAGCCGCCGCAATCCTCGACAGCCTCGGATACTCTGCCGCCGTCATCAGCTATGATGACATCACCTTCAACCAGAAACAGGTCCCCCATGCAGCAGCACTCGGCATCCCCGGAACCTCCAATGCCGAAGGACCGGTATACAACACCACCCGCGGCACCGTCAGCAAAGACATCGAAATCATCTGGGTTGCAGACACTGCATCCAAAGGCTACCCGGCCGCTGCCTACTACATCGAAGAACCGGCCATCTACCCCGCACCAAACTTCTGGACCGGAAAGACCGCAGACAGTACCGTCTCCGCCTCCCTCCCGACCGCAGAAATCTACCAGATTCCAGACCTCACCTACATCCCGGACATCAGTTCTAACACCTGGAAGAAGGAAATGTCCGAGTACTATAAAGGACAGTGGTATGATACCCACGTCAAATGGAACTCCTCAGCATCCTGGAAACTCTACGAACACTACTTCACCGTCCAGCCGACACCATACGCAAAACCCGCTGAAGACGGAGTGCTCCCCGGCCCGTTATGGCGTCTTTCCTACACCGTAACCCCGACCGTGGATGGAATCGTCGGTGTGGAAGAACTCAATATCACCACATCCTCTGGCGGAGGTTTTGGTTCCCTCGCTCAGAAAACGGTCGAACTTGACTTCACCGGCATGACCCCGTACTCATCTGCGGAAATCGCCGTCTATGACATGGCATCCGGAGAACCGGTTCTCCTCGACACCTTCGGCTGGCAGGGAATCGCGTCTGCTGACAAAACCCAGACAAGCCCATCCTACCCGCCGGGCAAATACGCAATCGGCCTCTATGTCAGAAACGCCAACGTTGACATCACCGTCCAATGCATCGAAGACCTCAACGCCAAGACCTACCAGGGAGGTATCTGATGGCAAAACAGACAGACAAACCAAAAGAGAAGAAAACCCTCTCCTCCCTCTTCGCAAAAAGAGAGGAGGGCAGCACCCCCTCTTCTGAGAAGAAAACCCTCTCCTCCCTCTTCACCAAAAAAGAAGAGGGCAGCACCCCCTCTTCTGAGAAGAAATCCTTCTCCTCCCTCTTCACCAAAAAAGAAGAGGGCAGTACTGACTCTTCGGAAAAGAAGAGTATTTTCTCCCTCCTCAAAGGAGAAAAACCGGTATTCGAAGAACCGCCGCAGGTCTTGGAACTTCCGCCCTTTGAAACCGAGTACGAAATAGTCGACCGCTACTGGTTAACTCCCCCGTACGCCTACGCAAACCTCTACCGCGATCACTACGGCCACGTCCACTACCAGATGGTAGAACCCAAACTCACCGAAAAAGAACTCGTCGTCCTCGAAGAATCCTACGAACAGTTAAAGACCGTCCTGGTCTACGACGAAGTCAGAAAACGCGGAGAATTCTCCCTCGACCGTGAGGTCGTCCGCGAAATCATCACCGGATTCGACCCCAAAATCACCCCGGAAAGAAGAGACACCTTACTCTACTACTTAAACCGCAACACCATGGGATACGGCAGACTCGACGCCCTCCTCCATGACGAAAGAATCGAAGATATCACCTGCAACGGAGCGGGAATCCCCATCTTCCTCTACCACCGGCGGTTTGCCAACGTCCAGACCGACATCGTCTTCGACGCAAACGAGTTAAACAAATACGTCTTAAAACTCGCCCAGAAAGCAGACAAACAGATATCACTTACCACCCCCTTAATCGACGCCGCCTTGCCCGAAGGAAGCCGTGCCCAGATTACCTACTCGGATATCGTCTCTGCCAAAGGCAGCAGCTTCACCATCCGTAAATTCAAAGCCGACCCCATGACACCGGCAGAACTTGTCCGCTCCAACACCTACAGCGCAGAACTCATGGCGCATCTCTGGCTCGCCGTTGAAAACAAAAAGAGCCTGATTATCGCAGGCGGAACGGCATCGGGCAAAACGTCTACCATGAACGCGGCTTCCTTCTTCATCCCCTCCGTTGCCAAAATCGTCTCCATCGAAGACACCAGAGAAATCCAGCTCCCGCATGTCAACTGGCTTGCCATGAAAACCCGCGAAAGCTTAGGGACTCAGGGCTCTCAGGGAAACATCAGCATGTTCACCCTCTTAAAAGCCGCCCTTCGTCAGCGG
>JAFQBW010000030.1 GCA_017399555.1 Methanocorpusculum sp. | reverse complement strand
TCCTATATTGAGGAATACCGCAGACTTAACGATGTGCAGTACGCAAAGGAGGCAATCCTGCAGTTCAAACCTGCGCTTAAAAGCGGACACAGAATGTACCACAACATGATGATTTGTGGCCTTGCCAGAGACAATCAGGCAGTTGAGTTTTATAAAGAGCTTTTGGTTGAGGCAAAGACTTCTGAATATGATTATATTCGAGCCTATTCTGATGAGCTTTCCAAAGATATTTCAGGAATCATCCAAGATACGGATAGATTCCATGACTATGTAGTAAGCAAAGTATTGGCGCAAAGAGCGTTTTGGCGTGCGAAGTCCAGTATGAAGAAGCTAAAAGAGGAGATTTCTCTGGATTAATTTCCTGTGTGGTTAGGAGGGAGCAGAATGAAGTGTCCATTTTGTGATGCTGAAATGGTACATGGGTATTTGAACTGCGGGGCGGCAATCTGGAGCGACCGGAAGCATAAGATAAGCCTTCTGCCTGACGGAAAAGAGCAATATGCACTTCAGCTTGGTACGCCAATGCTGTCCCCAAACCATGTAGAGAGCGATTGCTGTCCGAACTGCAAGCGCATCATTATTGACAGCTCTGGATATGAAGGAAACATTGGCGTGGGCCAGTCAGAGTGAGGATATGACAATGGACTATACGAAGCTATCCAATTCGGGTATCGCAGACTATGAACTTGGCAAGATTGAAGTCGACTATTCAAATGGCCGGATGTTGTTTCATATGAGGAATCGGAAACTCCAACCCGAGCGTTTGGAAATCGATGGGCTTGAAGAATTCCGCATTGAGAGGCGAGAACCATGGGGTGCTGGCATTTATGTTACGGCATCAGACTATCAGCTCTGCGATGGGAAAATTGAGATAGAAATCCAACTGAACTCTGGAGATATGATACGGATTATAGCTGCAGAAGGATGCGAAAAGACGTAGATGCTATCGTGGTCGCAAAATGGAGGATATATGCATAGGGAATTGATTCGTAGCAAACTGTTTGAGCAAGAACCCGTGTATCAGGCGATTAAAGCAGGGGATGTGGCCTCTGTTCAATATTCTGGGTATCGAGATAAGGAATGGGGAATCAACGATGCAAACTATTTGAACCGTATGTGCATGGCGTATTACCTGCTTTACGCGGAGATTGATGACGAAGATTTGGTTGCGTATCTGTTCGGGGAAGAACTCAAAGACCGAAAAACCAATTCTTTTCAGGGGATAGGAAATACCCTTAATGTGCTGACGGTTTTGTTGCGGAAATACAATGCAGACGGCAAGTACGATTTGCTGTTTGATGAGGCAAAGAATGCCAATTTTGACTGTGCATGCGGCTATGACAGGACAGTTCAAATGGACAGTGATATAAAATCGCTGACGTTGCTGGAGGGCATTTATCTTTCGCAGGATTTGTGCTACAAGGATGTTATGGAGCAGCTGGTGGGCAAGTGGAAGGACGGTATTTCGGAATGGAATCATTCCAACAGAGCCATGCTTATTCGATTCAATTCCTTTCTGGGAAAGGAACAGGAAAACGAGGAGATATATAAAATCCTGTTAGAAGAAGCCGTGGCAGCGGGAAAGGCTTTTAACATTGTCTCTACCTATAACGATGTCATTCAATATTACATAGGGAGCCGTCAGTTTGAGATTGCAGAGACCCACTTTTGTAAAATGATTGAAACGGTGGATTTCAGTGATGTTGAAAGGTTCCGCTTGTTTGGCGATGTGTTGGAAGAATGCTGCGACTTAATAGACAATGATGTCAAGAGCGCAGCAAACATTTGGAAGTGGGCGAAACCGCACCTAAAGAAGAAAACTACTATGTACGGGAACCTATATACAAAGGCAATATCGGCGGCTGAAAAAATGGGCGACCCTTACAGAAGCCAGTTGGAAGACGAGTATCTGGCATGGAAAGAAAAAGTGAAAATTAAATAATCTTAGCGCAAGAGAAAGCACTGTCCCACGGTAGGGACAGTGCTTTTTATATAGCTTCATTAGGCAACGGAGGTATGTGTTTGAGAAGAATATCAATCTTAAATATCAATCTCCGGGATACTGTCGGGGACGATGGCCCGGAAACCGGAGCAGACCTTGAGATGGTCCACAATTTTATCATCTGTAAGCACCACACCCATGGGCAGAGCGCTGCGGCTTTCGTTGACGTACTCTGTGTCCCTATCAGTGTTGGCGACGGCTGCGGCAAAGAAAAAGGGGATGGAATGCTCTTTGCAAAGAGCCTCAACTGTGTCCATCAGAGGAGCAATCTTCTCCTCGTACACGTCCTTCTTATTGTAGTTGGTGGGCTTATTCATACTGTGGTCCTCCTTATATCAAGTCAAAGATGTCGTCTTCGTCTTTCTGTTCTGTGGAAGCCGGTGCAAAGTCCGGCCGCATGATTTTCTGTTCCGCTTTGCTGTCATGGGCATCCCGCCGCTTGGCGGGAACGATGTAGTTTGGCTTGAGCGGCGCCGGTGTTTCCTTAATGGGTTTTATGGGTAGCAGCAGATGGCGCAGGTCACATTTCTCCATAGCATGACGCAGGAGCATTTTAACTGCCGCGGAGCGGAATCCGTTGGGGAACTGGCGCAGGAAATTGATGGCGTCCTCATGCTCGTCGTTCAGGTAGACAGTGGCACATGCAACAGGCTTATAGGGCACATTGGGAGGCAGGGGAATCGTCTCCTGTGTTTTCCCAAGGTGCCTTGCAACAGCCAGCACCAGCATATCAGTGATGTGATACTGGGAGGCCATCAGCATGAGGTCTCCGTCCTTTTTTCCAAAGCGGATTGTGATAGAGAGGTTCATGGGACACCTCCCGCTTATTTACCGGCGCCTGACAAAGCACGGAAGATATAATAACCGCGGACGTTGCTGTAAATGGGGCTGATAGGTTCGTTCTGATTGGCACACACGATTTCCAGTGTCTCCATACGCTGATACCGCTGCTTCAGGTGCGGCAGCCAGGCAGTCCCTGTTCCGCCGGTGACGATGAGGTAGTCATAGTCCTCCAGGTCATTGTAGGCGTTCTCCACCTTCGTCATGGCCAGGTCACAGACCAGCGCCGTATTGCGCTCCAATATGGGAGAGATATCGTGCTCGGCGGAGGATTTCGTCTTCCGGTCGAAAACGCTGATTCGTCCAGTCTCCAGAAAGGGCTGGAGCGTGTGCGCATAGACCTCTTTCCCGTACTGCTGGAAGATATCCGCCGCAGTCCGCTCAAAGATAGCCTTCATACCAAGGTCATTGAAGGTGTTGCTGCCATCAATGCTGCGGTTAGAGATGCTGTAGACATCCAATGTGCCAAAGCCACCGTCCAGTACCAGCGTCCTGCTGTCGATGTAGGTTTTCCCATTACTGGCCTCCACCGTCTTTCCGTTGCTTCGCTTGGTAGCGGAGAAGACAGAGCCGATAGGCTGGTCGAGGACGTGGATGCTTCCGGCATCCAGCGTAAAATCAAAATCAACCCACTTCCCGCTGCCGAGCCGGATGGAAAAAACATGACGCCCGGAAAGCGCATCTACAAGGGCAGGTGTATCTGCTTTCCGGTACGCAGGGGGGAGTCCGGTCTGCAGGTACAGCCTGTCGTCTTTCCCATAGCCGCCCATGCCGTTGTGCTTCATAGCGATGCCCATACCGACCCGGGCGAGGATGAGGAAGGCGGGGGTGTTGTAACGGTTTCGGCCAAAGAGTGTGTTGGATGCTTCGTTGGTGTCTCGGGCGGAAACGGAGTCCAGAGCCAGAGAACCTACGGCATAAATCTGTCCGGCCTCATTTCGATACAAGATGTCTCCCCGCTGCGGCGTACCGACCAGACTGCCGGAATGTTCCCTTACATAGGAGGGGAAGCAGAAGCGGCAGAATGGCGCCATGCCCTTCACGGAGGAGTAGCCGATATCCAGAGCGACAGGGTAGATGCCATCCGCACGCAGGTTGGTACAGAGTACGATTTCGCTTTTTGTTTTGAATGCGGTTGTGTAAGCCAAGATGTTCAGCTCCCTTCTGATTTTTTCATTTCAGTATGGCAGATTGCAGGGAGCAAACTTTCTCGTATATAAGTTAAGACGAAAAAGAGGAGCCGATAGTAACAGCAAAACTGACTATCGGCTCCATTTTTGTTATTTTTCCATTTCATACTGCGTGTAAGCGTTATCTATGTTATCTGCTTTACGCTGCGCATGTCTGCGGAATGCTCTATAGGACAGGAACATTAAGAGGATGAACAGGGTCCAGAAGGCAATCGGGAAAAGCTTATTGATGGTGAATTTCGTTATGAAGAAGTGTGGATGAAAAATTGTAAAGAGGTTGATGCCAATGATGTATGGGGAGATAAGCATGAAGACAAGGAGCGAAGACCACCCAATCACAAGGCCGGCATGCCGTTTGAGCAGCAGACAAAGGATGCTGCACAATACAAGATAGGCGCCAATAACAGCGAGCGCGCTACCAAACAGCAGAGCCAGAACACAGCACAGGAGGCCGATGCCGAGAAGAATGAAGCCAACGACCTTCTGCGTGCTGACAGACCTCTGCACGATAATCTGTGTTGGGGGAGGGGCCGGTTCATTGGAATGCGATGTCGTTTCTTTCTCTGCATCCGGTTCCGCTGCATCCTCCGGAGCAGTCGACAGGTCATTGTCTCGGACAAGTTCATCAATCGAGATTTGGAACAGGTCGCTGAGTTGAATCAGCTTATCCAGTTCCGGGATGCTGGTATTTGTCTCCCATTTGGAAATAGACTGGCGGGATACATTCAGCTTTTCTGCCAGGTCGCCCTGGGACATGTCGTTTAAGGCGCGAAGTGCTGTGATTTTTTCGCCTATCGTCATGGAATCACCTGCTTTCTATGGCTCAAATCATAGCAGAAAAGGGTCTGAATGTCGACCAACTCGGATTGAAACTTTTAGCAACTGACAGTTGCAGGGGGTAGAAGAACTCCAAAAAACGAGTGGAAGCATTGAAGCAGCCATACCTCTGTGATACATTTGAAAAAATAGAAATTATTTTGTAACGTTTCTCGATTTCGTTAGTTATTAGGGTGAAAGGAGGCGGGAGATTGGATTTCGATTTCATTTACACTCAGTATTTCAAAGATGTTTTCCTTTACCTCCGCAGCCTGTCTGCCAATGAGGATGTTGCCGAGGAAATAGCGCAGGAGACTTTTGCAAAGGCTTTGAAAGCAGTTGACCAGTATGATGGGAGCAAGGACGTGCGGGCTTGGCTGTTCACGATTGCAAAAAACACCTACTACACCGCTTGTAAGCGACAGCGACTTTTTTCAGGAGAAGAGCCGTCAGAAAACATGTCGGCAGCACAATCTGTTTTCGTTGAGCACATGATAGACGAAGAGAGCGCCTTTCAAATCCATACATTCCTCCATGATATGAAGGAGCCGTACAAGGAGGTCTTTACGCTGCGCGTGTTTGGAGAACTGTCATTTGAGAAAATAGGGCGGTTGTTCGGTAAAACTTCCAGCTGGGCAAGAGTTGTCTTTTATCGAGCGAAGACGCAAATCAAAGAGTATATGGAGGAGGTTGACCATGAGTAAATTCAGCTGTGATACTGTGCGAGATATGCTTCCGCTATATGTGGATGATGTGGTCAGTGAGGATACAAAAGTCATTGTAAAAGAGCATTTGGACTCCTGTGCGGATTGCAGGAAAGAGTATGAAAGGATGAAAGAGTCTGTTGTTTTGCCGGTGGAGGCCGGAGCAGAACAACTCAAGCGGTTTAAAGGCGCATGGAAAAAGAAGAAAAGGATTATCGCGCTGACCGCAGTAATCACAACACTTGTTGTCTTGTGTGCGGGTTATGCTGTATTCGACCATTTCGCTTACCGTGAAGAAATCGCAGTCAATGGGGCGGTTTATACCCGGAGCGGGGAAACTATTACCGAACTTCCGGAGGGGAGTATGGAAATAGGGTATCTCAGAAGTATCCTGCACAGAAATATCGGCAGTCCCACCATTGATTTCTCTGCGACAAATCTTGACGAGAAGTACGGCGGCTGTGAACTGTACCAGGATGCAGAAAATGAAATGGTGATTTATCTCGTAGACTACAGTGGATATTATATCCCATTTGTGTTGAAAGAGTATATCACACAACCGGAAACACCTTGAGAAATACAGCAATGCATGGAGAAAAAGACGTTTCATAATGGCCAGTGTCCATTGAAGCAACCGAGAAGATATGCTATCATTACACATATCGACACGATTGGGCGTACCTGCCATTACGGAGACAGCATATGAAATTATCGTCTTTTTTGCACTTTGCCACTTTTGGCGTTAAGACTATTCTGTTCAGAAAGAAGGACCCGATTCTCGGAACGGTTATTGTTACGGATAAATGCAATCTGCATTGCAAGCATTGCTCGGTCAACAACATTACCGCGGTGGTCCATCCCTATCAGCAGATACGCAGGGAGATGCAGCAGCTATATGACATGGGCGTACGCATTCTCTTTTTTTGCGGCGGGGAGACCTTTCTCTGGAGGGATGGTGAGCGGACCCTGCGGGATTTGGTCATAGAGGCCAAGCGCATGGGGTTCCTCATCGTCAATGTCGTTACCAATGGTACTTTCCCCATTGACCTTCCGGAAGCAGATTTGATTCTATTGAGTCTGGATGGTGATAAGCAGCGGCATAATGAGATACGTGGAGATACCTACGACGCCATCATGGAGAATATCGACAAGGCTACGGCAGATAATATCTGCTTTTACATGGCCATCAATCAAATCAACAAGGATTGTATACGGGATGTCTGCCTGACGGCCCGTGACACAAAGAATGTCCGGGCAGTATCGTTCAATTTCCACACGCCATATCCCGATACCAAAGAACTGGCATTGAGCCGAGACGAAAAAGCTAAATGCTGCGATGAGATAACTCAGATGGTGAAGGAGGGCGCGCCCGTATTTAATCTAAAAAGCGCTTTTCCATACCTCATCGAGAACCGGTTCCCCACACCCTGCCATCAGTGCGTTGTGATGGAGAACGGAAAGCTATCTACCTGCGGGCGATGCATTGATGTTCCCGGCCTCTGTGACCAGTGTGGGTACTTTTTTGTTGCGGAATACACACTACTGTTCAGAGGCAACCCCAGAATCATCTTCGAGATGCTTCGGACGTATTTGAAGTATATTTAGGTGTTCTATGAGTGCAATCACCAGTTTGACAAGGATGTGGCTGACCAGGGCGGTACGGCCCTTTACGTTCAAAAACGAATATGACCAAAATCTGCCCTTTGCGGAATGCGATAATCTTGGGCTGTATGTCCATATCCCGTTTTGTAAAAGCATCTGCAACTTCTGCCCCTACTGCAAGGTGCTATATTCACAGGAGAAGTGTAACAGATACATAGATGCGCTGCTGCGGGAAATCCACATGGTAGGTAGCCAGTATCATGGAAAGAAAAAAGTGACCAGCCTGTACTTCGGCGGCGGGACGCCGGCGCTGGCTGCCAATCGAATCAAGGAAATCATAGGCGCCCTCAACAAGTATTTTATCATTACCGAGGGAGTTGGGCTGGAGCTTCACCCAGATAATGTGACCGTGGATGTCCTGCGGACGTTGAAGGACGCAGGCGTTACAAAAATCAGCATTGGAATCCAGTCCTTCCGGGAAAAACATCAAAGTATTCTCGGCAGAAAGAAGATTGATGCTGATGCCATGATGTCTGCTTTGGCGGCTGTCCCCTTTGAAACGGTCTCCATGGACTTTATCTTTGCGCTCCCGGGCCAGACCTATGAGGATTTGAAAGCCGACATCGATGAGGCATTTTCACTGGGCGCAAATCATGTGGCCATCTATCCGTTTATAGATTTTACGTTCACAGAAAGCCCGGTATCTGCGATGCCCAAGAAGGAAAAGCGGGAACTGCTGGATGCCATTACACAATACTGCCTGGGGAAAGGCTATGTACGGGACTCCATCTGGACATTTTCAAGCGTTGCCGGTGCGAAGTATTCGTCTATGACAAGGGATAATTTCCTTGGGTTCGGATGTTCCGCGACAACCTTGCTGAAAGAGCAGTTCAAGGTCAACACTTTCGATATTGACTCGTACTGTGCGAGAATAGCAGAAGGGAAGCTGCCCACCTCCTTGACCATTCGTTTCACCAAGCGCCAGAGGATGGTCTACTGGCTGTTTTGGACGGCGTACAGTACGAAGGTCAATGCAGCCGACTTTAAGAAGTTCTTTGGCGTGCCGCTGAAGTCTATGTATGGATTTGAGTTATGGCTCGCCGGACGGCTTGGATTTGTCAAGGAGCAGAACGGGGTATATGAGATGACGCTGAAAGGAGCGTTCTATTATCACTACTATGAAGACTTCTATACGCTGTCCTACATAGACAAAATGTGGGGCATCATGCGGAAAGAGGCGTTTCCACAGCGTATAGAGTTGTGATTTCGATTGTTGCGGAGAGGGGGCGATTGGAATATTCCGCGACGGACGACAGAAAGGGAACGAGAAGCAGGCGGAGCAGCTGGCCGCATTGACGGAACGCGAGTGGATTTATGACGAGGGAAGGATTCACTTCATTTTTCAGCATAAGGCACATGAGTATAACAGAGACGCCGTACAGTCAAATATTTACCAGCATAAAATGAACCGAAAATGGGCAATCCAGTTCAGCGTTATTTTTGCTTGCTGGATAGTCTTTGCGATTTGCGTGTTTGATACATATCCGGAGCCGCTTTTCTGGATGCCCGTCATGCTGATTTTTGAGATAAGCAGCCTGTACGGTATAAGCATGAGGGCATTTAAAAAGAGCGTCCGAAAAGAATTGCGAGATATTCAGGACAGAGAAAAAGAGGATGCATATGATGATGTATGCCAACTCGTTTTGTCAGATGAGGGCGCTCAAGTTCGGTGTATGAATCCAAAGACTCTGGTGTGCTCTTATCCATATGCCAGAAAGAGTAAAGTGGCGCGTTTCTTTTTGAGGGGCGCGGTTGTTGTAGAGACGGAAGACTTCTTCGTGTTCAGCGGTGTTGGAAGTGCGTTTTGGATAAGGAAGAATTCTCTTGTCAAAGGGGATATAAATGATATTCATTCTTTCCTGCGTGATAAAGGGGTTAAGATGACCTCGGCCACATTAAGGACAACGGAGCATGAACGGAAACTCCAGAGCATTATTGCTGAGGAAATGAACACAATGGGAGTGCAATAAGGAGATGGAGCGGGGGCATCCGATGGATGACCCCGCTTTTTTCTGCAAACTGTGTCTCCCTACCTGCAAGCTATGTCAGACAGCTTGCGTGTCCGCCATGAGGTTGCTATACTGGAACTGCGTAGAACGATGGAAAGAAAGGGGGGGCCGGCATGAAGGTAAAACTCTCTGTAAGCACAGAGCGGTATGACGAAATCAGGAAGATGCTGGCCGCTGCCGGCATCGAGGTGACAGAGGACGCAGACCTTATTCTGTCGGAGGCAAACCACTTTGCTGAAACCTTGCTGGTAAGGGACCCGGCTACAGGGGAACATATCGTCCTTCCTGTAAAGGACATCGTGTTCATTGAAAGTTTTGGCCGAAACATCGAGGTTCAGACGGAGGAGAATCGGTATCAAGCCGCGGAGCGTCTGTACCAGCTTGCCGGCCAGCTTGACCCGGAGAAATTTCTGCGTGTCAGTAATTCAGTTGTGATTGCCCGGGAGAAGGTAAAAAGCATCAGCCCAACGCTCTCCATGAAATTTATACTGACCATGGCGGAAGGCAGTAAAATCGATGTGACTCGAACCTATTATTACATCTTCAAAGAGCAGTTCGGCATATAGGGAAGGGAGTGAGACAATGGAGTTTCCAATTTTCTTTGTTGTTGTTTTTCTGTTCGCAGCACTATTGGCGGCGGTCATTCTCGTGTATTTGCAGATTTATAAGCGGAACATCAACCGCGTTGTGCAGTCGGGCGGCGGACAACCAGTAAAGATGCCAGCACCCTATAAGGTTGCTGTGGGATTTGTGATTGGTTTTCTCGTTGTCGCCCTCGTGATTGTCCTTGCTTTGAAGGAGAGCGGCCGCATCACGACACCGGAGGAGCTGATTCGGGACGCCCAGGGCGAGCAGACGCTGGCAGAGGATTGGGATGTGACCGTCTCCATGGATGGATGTCTTGCCGCAGTTCTGCTGTATAACGAAGACAAGACGGACCACACTTTCAAGGTATATAAGGATAAAGGCGGGAGCCGCACTGATTATGTTTTCGTGCATGGAGGCAGCTCGTCTTCCGTGGAGCAAAGCGCATGGGCTTACAAATATGGCGGGATGCGTGCTATCATCTCCATGAATACCATGGGCATTGCGGGAATCTCCTGCCATGATGGGGCGGAATACACCATAGACCCCAATGCTCCGTTTGCACTGGTGATTCCGGACGGGAACTTTGACGCTCTCGATACTGACGGCGAACAGATTGACCTGGATGGGGAGTGGTGGTTTGAGGAAGTTGATGGCAACAAATGAATGAGGATACAACGAGAAGAAATATGAAGATTGCAGCGGCCACCGCCTTTGGCGGCTACTGCGCCCTGATGATTTGGTTGCTGTTTGGCCAGCGCATGGGTGTAAGTTCCGGCGGGACATATTGGGAACAGTTGCAATGGAACACCAATTTGGTGCCTTTCCGCACGGTTATGGAGTTCATCATAACAGCGGCGAGTTCTTCAAACCCGTATCTGGCCCGTCATGCAGTCATCAATTTGTTGGGTAATATTGTGATGTTCATCCCACTGGGCTTTTTTCTGCCCTGCATCTGGGACAGCCTTCAAAAGTTCCGCAGATGCATCTTTTGCGTAGTGGGCGTCATCGTCCTGATAGAGCTGATTCAGCTCTTTACGCTGCTCGGGAGCTGTGACATCGACGATTTGATTTTGAACGTAGTTGGAGCGGCGGCGGGCTACTGGCTTTTCATGGGTCTGCACTTTCTGATAAGAAGCAAGGGGAATAGAACAACGGATGGAGGATTTAAGTGATGAATGAGAAGAAAAGCCGGTTGAATAAGGCAGCCATCATTCTGACCGTGTTGCTTGCGGCCGCACTCATAGTTGCCAGCTATTTTGTTGGATATAAAAAGGCCTACGACGACTTTGAGCGAGGGCTGGAAAACGCACCGGACTATGGCCATCAGACTTTTTATGCGAGGGTTCTGGAGATAAGCGACGGCGCACTGTTAGTCGAGGGTATTCCGGAGAATGACATCAATTTCCGCGGGCAGTTCCGATTCAGCATCCAAGAGGAGACGGAGTTGGAATGGCGCTATACGGAGATAGAGGAAGATGACTTGGATGTCGGAGACCTGATTTCCATTACCTTTATCGGGCCAGTGCAGGAGTCAGACCCTGCCGGAATACAGGAGGTCACAAAGGTCCAGCTGCTTGACGATGAGAAATAAAAGGGAGCCGATACCCGGTGTTGGGTATCGGCTCTTTCCATCAGGCCAAAGTCTGTTTAATCAGCGTACGCACAAAGCGGTCGATGGAGGATTCTGTAGGAAGGGACTTCAAATGCTCCAGTTGAGCCTCGGTGAGTTTAATGCGGAAGTCCTCCAGTACCTTGAGCTTCTGCTTGATATAGCGGGACATTTCCTTCTTCCTCTACTGTTCAAGGTCTTCCAGGTCATCATATTCCCGGCCGCACATGATGCAGGTATAGGGTCCGTAGGGCTTTCCAGATTCGGAGATGGAGTTGGAAAGATTATCGTCGACTCCGTTGCCAATGAAGTTGTTGCCGCCATCCACAATGACATCGGCATAGAGCTGCTGATGAGCATAGAAGCGGTTGCATCCGCAGACGCATTTAGGGCCGTATTGTTCGGGTTCCTCTGCTTTCGGCGCGTTGTAGTAGGTAGCGATATAATCGGCCTCATCACAGGCAAGGGAAAGGCTACCATCCACATAGCTCCCATCCGGCAGTGGAGAGAGGTCCCGCGCAATATCCATTGCCTCCTCCAGAGATGTTGCGATGATGGATGCAGTGGCAACCACCTCCCATGCGATGGGGACGAAGAAGGTCTGCAAACGGGTCCCGTCGATATATATCTCCTGCAGGTTGAACCAGTAGGTGCTGACTTCTTCCTGTGCGCCGGTTGCTGTGGATTCGATGGTGATGTTTTCCGGATTATCCTTACTGAAACCGAGGAAGTGATAAGCTTTCATCGACCCGTCTCCCTGTTTGACTTCAAATTCGTCTCCCTTTTTGAAATAGCGAAACATTGTCGTGTCTCCTTTCGTTCTTGCGTACTTTCTTGCTCCAAGCATCTGTTCAGAAGTTGTGCTTCAGTATGGCAGATGCACACGGGCAGGAGCGGATAATGGCTTCTGACATACTCCAAAAGAGCAAGAAAAGCACGAAAACTACAATGATTTGAAGGTGACACAAATGAAGATACAGGTAGCCTGCAATATTTTAGACAGCTTTCTCCACGAGCACGATGCGGACATTCTGACACGGGAGGCGTTTACAGCTCTTTCCGCCTATGCGAGGGGACTGGAAACAAAGCGCAGCAAAGCGGCGGCAGAAAAGTCAGCGCCTGCGGCTCCTCCGGCATCACTACCTTTACCGGCACCTACCCAGGAAGCAGCGGAGCCAGTAGATGTACCCCCTGTGTACCCTCCGCGTTCCGGCGCCGGTGGCAGCCCGTGGTCCAAGAGAGAAGATAATATGCTCAAGGCAGAATTTTACTCCAGTATGTCGGCAAGGACGATGGCGCAGCGGCATGAGCGTACCATTGAGGCGATTGCAGCCCGGTTGGTACGGCTCGGCTGCATCAAGGCGAGGGAAGACCTGCCCGGATATATAGAATACAGAGAGGCCATCGCCCGCAGAAGAAGCGGGAGAGGATAAAAGTGAAAGGACTCCACCAAGTGGTGGAGTCCTTTCGTTCGTTTCTTATTCCAAAGGGCAATCGTATCGGATGTAGATGTCAAAGCCCTCGTGTCTCGTCTCTTTGCCTTCCTCTTTTGTGTGGGTGTGCCAGTAGGTGGGAACCAGCACCACATCCGGCTCGTTGGGATTGACATAGACCTCGTGAGCGCCCTGGTTGCTGGACAGTTCACCACGGGGAACCGTGTCATGCCCAGTAAATTCCGCTGTTCCAGCCGAGATAAAACCATCCGGAACATCGCCTTCAATTCGGATACTGTGCTTGCTTTCCATCTCCTCGTAGTATTCACGGGTGACATCCGGGGTGTCGCCGTAATACTGTGCGCTCCACATGGAAATGTAATGCTCGTCGTTATAGCAAACGAGGTCTTTACCGCGGAGCCGGACATCCACATATCGAACATAAGCGTCATGCGGTTCCGTCCTGTTGAGTGTGCCCGTCGCGTCAACGGTTCCGTCAGTCAAAACCTCCTGACGCACATAGACCCATTCCGGCACATCGGGATTCACATAGTAGGAACAGTTTTCAAAGCCGCCGACATCTGCCTCACCAGCATAAGAAAAGCCGGCCGGAAGTTCATCTGAAACAGAAACATAGGAAGAAATCAAGTATTTAATACCATTGACAGTAAGCCCGGCGGGACCGGTGCCATCGCTGCTCGGGTCAATTACTTCGTGTGGTGTTTCAGACGTCTGATGCAGGACAACAGGAATCGCAATTAGGAGGCAAAGGCAGGCAGCCAAGGCGCCCCACTTCACCCATGGAGCTTTTTTCTTTTGAATAGTGTGTGCCTCGGCAATGGTTTGCTCGCTTATGTCACCAATGGCCTTATATAATTCTTCCTTTCTCATAACTCAAAACCCCTTTCTTCAAGGTGGCCCCGCAGCTTCTGGCGGAGCCGGTTCAGGGTCATGGATACGGCTCCTTCTTTCATCCCGAGACGCCTTGCGATGGAAGTCACGCTCTCCGTGTACCAGTACCGGCTGACGAAGATGCCCCGTTTTTCTGGGGACAGTGTGCCCAGAAAATCCTCAATCGCCCGGGTAAGTTCCCGACTGTTAACTGCCTGCTCTACGCAGTCTGTATCGGACACACATTCCGCCAGTTCCTCCAGTACAAGGACGATTTCGCCGCCGCCGCGTTTTTCGGCTTTGTTGTAGGAGAAGCGGTCGAAGGAAAGGTTGCGCGTGATTTTTCCAAGGAAGGCGGAGAGGAAGGATGGCTTATGGGGCGGCATAGAGTTCCATGCCTTCAGGTATGTATCGTTGACACATTCCTCTGCATCCTCATGGCTGCCGAGAATGTTCCGGGCAATCGAAGTGCAATAACTTCCGTATTTCTCCGAAGTGGCAGGGATGGCGCTCTGGTCCCTGTCCCAGTATAGCTGCACGATTTTGCTGTCTTCCAGAAAAATCACCTCCTTCGTAAATGACCCCTTCACTTATATACACGGCATCTGAATTGAAATCTCACAGGATGGCACAGAAATTTTATCATGGATTTAAACAGGTTTGTATGTGTTCGGTTGCTTTTCGGTTCTGGATTTGATAGACTATTTTTAAAGAATGCAGGTTGACTTGGAGAATATCATGGGGGCACATATGGAGAAAGCCAAGCAAGTTCGTATTTTGCAGGGGATTACGGTTCTTGGATGCACTATTGCCTGCTGTGGCACAGCGGCGGTTGAAGAAAACTACGTTAGAGCACTGGCTGTTTTTCCCTTTACATGTTTGAGCGGCGTGTGTGCGTTCATGTACTACCGGTTGGATAAGGAAGGGAAGCATAAGGTGTGGAAGCCTTCTACCTTTTTTATCCGCAGAATTGCCATGCATCCGTATTTCTTCTTTCTCTGCGTGATTTGCATCAACATCATGTGCCTTACGATTTGATTCGGAGAGGGTATGCGTATGGCAAAGACTATAACTGCAATTATAATCGGCCTGATTGCAGTAGCCTCATTTATAATCAGCATCTTACAGTTCAAAGAGAAAGGTTTTCTGTTCAATAACGCATACATATGGGCATCGAAAGAGGAACGGCAGAGGATGGATAAACGGCCTCATTACAGGCAGTCCGGCGTTGTCTTCTCCTTAATTGGCATTTTGTTTTTGCTTCTTGCGCTGGAAGTCTTGCTTAACGCAGGCTGGTTACTTTATGTGTTTTGGGGTGTGGTCATTCTAACAGTCGTCTATGCCGTCGTATCGTCTATCAAAACAAAGTAAAAAGGTGTGGAATGCGGAGACATCAGGGTTGATGTTTCCGCATTTTTCTTTACCACCGGACGAAAAAGCGCCAGCCAAGCGGCCGGCGCATGAAGGCTTGTTTTGACAGCTCCTTCGCAGCTGAATCAGCAAATGGCATTGTGCCATGTTCATATTATATAATACAATCTATCAAATGTCAACGATTCGTATTGAAGTTCGGAAAGGGATTTGATAAAATACAGGCAGTAAAAGTAATGATTTCGGGTGGGAGACTATGGTTATAGAAAACGAAAGATGTCGTATTGAGATTACGGTTGATACAACATACGCTGTTGACTCGGCAGATAATCGTTACTACGATGTTGTTCTTAATCCGTGTCAATATGGACGAAGCGACGTTTCCAAAACGTTTTCCATCCATATCGATTTGGCCTATAAGGAGCTTAGGCTTGCACTAATCGGCCCTTTCTATTCCTATAATTCTGATTGTGCCGTGCTTGATGATGAAACGCTAACCGTACTGCAGGATAATTCGATTACGCAAGTTAGGATTACGGATGGCTCAATCCTTCAGCACAAGATGTTTGAATGCTTTGGGTGCAATTTTGCAATATACCGGGTGGCAAAGGGCTATGTCATATATGGTGAAATGGAAATCACAATGTTGGATTTTTCATTTGAGAAAATGTGGTCTTTTTCCGGAAAAGATATCTTTGTATCCGTTTCCGACAAGCAACCGTTTCGGATTTCTGGAGATACAATCTGTTTATACGACTTTGACGGAAACTATTACGAATTAGACCTTGATGGAAACCGTATTCGATGAAATAGTTTTTCTGATTTTTTTTGATGGAGAAATCTCTATGGGCAAGCAAATCAATTACTGGATGGGGTATGAAGACTTCCAACGGGTGGCGCAGACGGCGCTGGACTGCGGCTGCGTTATTGTGAAGCCTGTGGGAGGCATCATGCAGTATGGCCAGACGCAGGATATCGTCACAGCGGAAGAAAAGCGGTACTATTTCCATGTGCCGGCGGCTGGCGAGCTGGTGCCTATTCTTTTGCCATCCGGAAAAGAGCGTGTCGGAGGCTTTAATGCGACAGGGAATGTTGTGATAGAGGCTGGCTATTCCTATCGGGACGATGAGAAGAAGGAGCTGATTCGCAGCAGGCTCTATGTGACAACGGGATATTATGGAGAAGATAAAGATTTTGCCCCACGACCGGAGGAGCTGACGAAAGTATATAACAAGCTGGTTCGTGTGGTGAAAAAGGTGGCGCCATACACAGAACTGGTCGACAGCTATATCAGCAGGTACGACGGGCAGGAAAAAGAATGGCGCCGTAAGGAGTACATATCACCGGAGTTCCTGGGGCTGAAACTGGACGAAGGATACACGTTACGCGGATAATAGGAGGATGCAGCGATGTTTGAATTCAAGTTAGAGAAAAGCCTGAATGCCATCCCTAACGGCAGCTCACAGATTTGCCATATACCGGAGCAGCCCGCAGTCGCCTATGGTAAGCTGCGTGCTCTGTTTGGGGAGCCAACATGCGAAACAGAGAATCTGGAGGAGCAGTATTACTACTGCCTGACAGGGACAGATGAACAGGGGAATACCGCATCTATATACGCCTACAGCGGAGCAAGCGGCCCCGCTATTGGTGGCCTACAGGATATAGCATCCACGGCAGCCGCGGAGCAGTTGGTCAATATGCTGCGAGATATCATGCCGGCTGACTACGCCTACACCGGGTACTATTTGGATGGCCCCGCAAAGGTCCAGATGGGAATTAAAGACGGCGCACCCTACATGGAGGAGGAAGAACTGTCCGAGGAGGAGTTTGCTGAGGCCTGCAAACGCCTGTTCCAGTTCGGCGGATAAGGGGCCGGGAGATGAACTATGGCAGGGCAAATGCATGGGTTTGGCATCATGGAGAAGGCGCCGCTGTCCGGTGTCCGCTATGACGCCTACGAGCCTTGGAAATACAACTGCATTGAGTTGCATGATGATGACCTTATGGAGTTGGCGCCACAGTACAACAAAATTGATATGTACTGGCACACGATGGATGTCCCCGGGAAGGGTCTGGCCTATTACGGCATCACGTTGATTCCTCCGGAGGCGGCAGGGGAGATGGATGCCGTGACTCCCAAGGACCCCCGTTTCCATACGATAAAGGAACTGCTTTCTGCCGCATGGACGGAAGGCAAATTCATAATTCACTTTGGAATTTGAGGCGCAATGGATGGAGAAATCTTTACAGGCAAAGGTACAGAGAATTATTGAGCAAAAGGGCCTTTACAGCTACATGAATAATACAAAGTGGGATGAGCTGATAACAGCTGTGCGGGAGGAGATGCCATTTCCTCCGCCCTACAAAATGAAGTTTGTGACGGAGACGGTCGAGGACTGGGAACAGGATTTCAAAGAAGATGTCTATTACCTCTGTTATTGGTGCGGAGAGGAGTTTCCCACAAAAGACTATTACTTCAACATTGAGTGGCTGAAAGTACGTCCCCGGTATTTGGAGCACAGAGGAAAGCTGGTGGCACCAGCGGTCATAGATGCAAGCCCCAAATTTGAAGAAATCCTCACGCGATACAATATCCCCTTTGAGTTGGAAGAAGGGACTTACTGTATCTACGGATATCGTTAGCATCCACGGAGATGCGAAAATCGAGTCGAGTGATTTTAGATTTAGGCGGCGTGATTTATGAGGATGAAAAGCAGAGAGCGTACAATTTCATATTGGGGCTGTGTGCCGCTGGCAGTTTTTCTTGTCTGCGTTCTTCTTGTTTTCGCTGCCAAAGGACTTGCAGGCAGCTCCCTGCGAGAGACACCGAGGAACATCCTTGGCGGTTTTGGTATCGTCAGTATCGGGGGTTTTCTTGTCTGGGTGAACGCCTGGTATAAAGATTACCGGCGCAGACATGGCTACCCGGTCCATCGAAGGATGACAGCGTTGGTGAAAGGCGTCTCGATTGCCGTGTTCGTCTTCGTTATCCTTACGGAGATAGGGGCGCAGGGATTTGGGCATAGGCCTGAGCATGTAGTGGAAAAGCATGGCATGAAGATGGTGGCTGTGGTCAGCAGCTTTCTGGATGAAACCGTGAACTACTACGAATACCAAAACGCTCTTTTCTATGGGAAGCAACTTGGCTATGAGTGGTATGGCAGCGGCGGTGGCGACCCGCTTGCCCGCGACCCTGTGCCGGAGCCAATCAAGTGGAAGTTCTATGACTATGCCGGAGCGCTGATAGACGAGAACCCGGAGGAATAAAGACTGATGGATGATATATCCTGCATTTACGCAATGCAGGGAAAAGAATGCGGCGTGCTGGATGCACAGGACAGAGGGATATTGAGTGGTGATGTTCTCGATAATCCGTATGCTCTGCTATATATTGACGCCCAATTCGTTTCTGATGGAACAATAAGAGAAGGAACGGCTCCCACCCTATATGGATGGGAGCCGCTATCGTGTCGCGCATCAATTAGCCGGTGATATGCTCTGAAACATGTTGCCGCCATTGGCAATCTGAAACTCCGTCGTCAATTCCAGCGGCGCATTGTCGCCTCTGTTACCTGGACTCCATTGACCATTTGGCCTGCCGCCTGGGTTCTCGCCATCCGGTCGTTCCAGACCAGCAGGAGGAGTCGGTCCACCAAATGGGGTTCCACCTTCTGGCGGGGCCATCCCCTCAGGAGGCTCGGGCGGCAGCACACCACCGGGCATCATACCCTCGGGAAGTTCGGGCGGTGTCCCACCATCGGGCATCATCCCGGGCATCCCCGGCATACCGGGGCCTCCCATCATGCTGCCGCGCTGACCCGCCAGCTGTATATCGTCACTCCACAAGGTATAAGTCCCCTCGACTAATTCGGGACTGCTGTAAATCAGAATGGAGTAGTCATTCTCTGGAGTGGTCTCCAAAATGCTGTCGCCGTCCGCGCATTTCAGGCTGACGGAGTTGCCGCCGGACTGCTGTTCCGCAAAGGTAAACACTGCGTAATTCTGGCCACCATCCTCGATACGGTCCAGCATATGTCCGGTTGCGATGACCTTACCCCCGTTGATATGGATACCCATATCGGAGTCGATGCCGGCGTCGCCACTGAAAGAGCAGGCCTGTGCAGCAACAGAGCCTCCATTGATAACCAGCCAGCCGTTGGAGTCAATCCCGTCGCCCTCACCGGTCTCGCCAGTCACTTGGATGTGGAGGTCACCGCCGTTTATTGTCGTTACGGAAATACCATCCTCATTGGTGTTTATGCCGTCATTTCCGGAGTTGATATGGATGATGCCGCCATTTATTGTCAGATGAAGCTCGCTGTCCAGACCTTCATTTTCCGCATTGATTATCAGGGTTCCATTGTTTTCCGGTCCGCCGCTTACATTCATAGACATCTTGGAATAGAATGCGGCGTCGTACTTATGCAGCTTTTTGGCGTCGAGGACTTCGGTACCGCCCTCGTTCAGCTCAACGCTGTCAGGCTTGTAAATGCGAGCCACATATGACCCATTGACGGTATTTGTGGTTCCGTCAGCAATGATGACATTGGCGCCTGCGGAAGACGTATCGACGGTCTCGGAAGCGGTATCAGCGTCCTTGATGCCGCATTCATAGACATTATAGAAGATGATTGCAGGAGCAACTTCGCAGGTAATATCGACCCCGTTCAGAATCAGGGTGACAACAGCTTCGGGGTCCTCCTCCGCACCGTCACCCAGGTCTATTGCAATCTGACCCTTGGGTAGAGAGCCGCTGATGCTGTAAGTGCCTGGCTGTGTAATATGAATAACTGCGTGTTCCGCGGCATCTTTCGCACTGTGCGCGTCTTTATCTGACCCCTCACCATAGGTAAAGTCCTTGCCGGCTTCATAATAAACGATGTCGTTCCCGACATAAACGGCGTGCGTAACATTAGATTCAGCAGGTTTGCCATCGACTATTATTTCGCTGTCATCCAATCTTATCTCAACTACTTGAGCGGATGCTGCGCCATCGTTTGAAGACTCTGGATTTTGGCTTGTGTCAGCAGGCGCTGTGTTGCATGCAGTAAGTATAAGAAGCAATGCCATTGCTGGCGCGGTTACTTTGGATAGCTTCATAACATCATCCTTTCTGATGCGCAGTATAACATGGGATAGATTCCGGTTGGGGAACGAATTGTAAATTTTAATTCTCCTGTATCATCAAATAACTCCCTTTTACTTTTTTATGGCTACAGGCATCTACTCAACCCATCTTCGTTGAAATGTCGGGAAAAGGCTCCACCCTCTCGGACGGAGCCTTTTCATCAACTCTATAAATTGGAGCTTATTTCAGCTTATCTTTCTGTTCATATCAACGCTTGGTAAATCTGCCGAAGATTTATTCAGCCACAATTAGAGCAAAAGGGAATCAAATAATTCTATCTTGCATGTCGAAATCCGGCATGATATAATTTATCCGTGATTTTGCAGAAAGGGCTTGACAGGTATGACAGGTGGGCGGACAATTTTGTCGGTCGGTCGGTCGGTC
>JAFQBW010000029.1 GCA_017399555.1 Methanocorpusculum sp. | reverse complement strand
GCTTCGCAGCCGCTTTGGCGTTGCTTTTTGATTTAGAGAATAATGTTGGCAGCTCCAAAGCGGCTGCGAAGCAGGTCTGAGCGTAGCGAAGACAGCGACGAGCTGCGTGGGCGTCAGCCCACATCTGCGTTATCAGCGGTTTTTTCTCATGGGTTTGGAGCTTTGGAAACACATAGTTATTCAATTTAGTCGCTTCGGTGCTCATCGCACCTTCGCTTGTCCCGCAGTGCTATCGCACAGCCACGGCAAACGTTGAAAAAAAGACGGGGAAGTCCCCCAGATATACAAATTTTAGTTTTTATGCTCGGATTCCATCTCTTTTAACGTACGCTCGGCGAGGTCGCGCATACGTGCCGGGATACCGCGGGAGGAGATGGTCTCGATTTCCTTCATTGCTGCGGCAATCTCAGAGCCTAAGACAAAGATTGCATACTTGTGCTCAAGCTTGCTTCTGTTGACCTGGTCCGGAGTGATTTTTAATGCCGTGTATTCCGGGAATTTCAGGTCGGCGTTTAATGCTTCGTAGTATTCCTTGATATCGAAAAATATCTGATGAAGCTCTAGTAACTCTTCCTTGTGCATAGTCCTATATGATAGGACATGAAACGAGATAATAATATCTCAAAAAAGATTAGTTGAGGAGTTCGGATGCCCGAACAAGCGGACAAAGAGTCACGCCCTCTTTTCCAAGGAGATCTGCTGCTCCGCCTTCGCGGTCAACAACGGTTACGACCGTTTCTATAAGAGCGCCTTCCTTTTTCAGCTCGTCAACACCATATTTGGAGGAACCGCCCGACGTTGTCACATCCTCGATTAAGAGCACACGCTTGCCCTTGACACTGCCGATGACCATCTGTGCCTTGCCGTGGTCTTTTGCCTGCGCGCGGATAATGGCGCACGGCTTCTTTGCGGCAAGAGAGACTGCGGTTGCGAGCGGAACGCCGCCGACTGCAACGCCTGCCACCACATCAAAGTCATACTTTGCGGCAACCTCTGCGGCAATCTCGGATAAGAGCTCCGGCTGCATGATTGCAGTCTTTACATCGATGTAGTACTTGCTCTTTGCTCCGGATGCGAGCGTAAAGTCGCCGAATTCAACTGCCTTGTACTGAATTAATAACTCTAAGATTCTGTTTACCATGGTCTGTCCTTTAATCCAAGCATGTAGCCAATGATATTCGCTCCGCGATGCAGTACCGGGGATATGATAAGAATAGCAGCGAGCACCAGAATGCCGAAGAAGACATCGCCGAACTGGGCAAACCAGCTCATTCCTCCGGTAACTGCGAGGGCAATTACCATCAGAAGAAGCGAGCCTATAACCATATCATACATATCCGCAAGCGGCCATTTTGCCCCGCGGTCTTTTCCAAGGCGGCGTTTGAAGTAACTCTTGATGAGGTCGCCTAAAAGCGCGCCGGTCGCAAGGGATATGACAGTAACCCAGGTGTGCTGTGGAAGAAAGTCCCAGTGGAAGTATGCGGCAAGAAACATCTGGGCTGCACCGAAGATGATGCCGATGATGATTCCGCCAATCAGTCCGCGCCAGGTTTTGCCGTCACCGAAGAGCCGGCGTCCGTCCTTTGCACATTTTCCAAAATCAATAGGTGTGCCGCCGCCGACCAATGCCGCCGCCGGGTTTGGAATGTAGGCCGGAATCATTATCCAGAGTGCCCAGAGGAATGCCATTCCAACGGTTACGAGAAGTTCTGCTGTCATATCCTATACGTAGATTACTATTTGCGTTTGGTATGTATCAATGTTGTTTGTCGAAGGGCTAATATCTGATATCAGCGTATCTCTAGATACGCTATCATGAGATTCTGGAATCGTTTCGAGAAGAACCATCAGGTTGACTGGCACCGTCTGTCCCGCAGGCGGAAGAAAGGCGACCTGCTTGCGTTCCTGAAGGAGGAGGCAGGACGGTTTACACCGGATGATCTGAATCTGATGATGATTCACTATGATGCAAAGATAAAAGACCTGCCGTCAGAGTACCGGGGAGAGCTTGCCCGCTTTGCCCGGATTCAGATTACCGACGGATACAACCGCCTGATGACCAAAAGCCTCACTCCGGTGCACGCGAAGATGAAGGTATCTCCCGCGCTTCACAAGTTCGCGGCCGCGGCAAAGAAGGAGTGTTCAAAGGGAACGGCAGGAGACCGGCTTCGATCGCTGAAGTATCTGATTGCGGCGTTTGCAATATTTATCGAAAACGAACCCCCGCATCCGGTAGGCATGCCGTTTCCGGGAGGAGGTTGTGTGGAACGCTACGAAGGCGTCTATTACTGCCCGGTAAAGGATGCCTGGGACGGGATAGATGATGCGTTCTGTTCCTTCTGTCCGGCACTGCAGACTCCTAACATCAGCAGAGAAGAGCGGGAGTCTGCATCGAAAGAGGAGAAGCTGACGAATTATTTCTATAATTATCACGGCTGAAAGCGGGCATTCTATCCACACCTATTTATCTGCAGGCGTCCAAAGTATTTAGTGCAATGAACAGCGGCATCTGCCCGAAATGTGGTTTACCAAAAGAGCTCTGTATCTGCGAAGAAGTCGCAAAGGAGCAGCAGCGAATCAGTGTGAAAGTCAGCAAGAGACGCTACGGCAAGGAAGTAACGGTCGTAGACGGTCTTGACCCGTATGAGATTGATCTGGAAGATTTATCCAAATTCCTCAAGGGAAGACTTGCATGCGGAGGAACAGTAAAGGAGAACTCTATTGAGCTTCAAGGCAACCACCGTGACAGAGTCAAGGAACTGCTGACCAGCAGAGGTTACAATATCGACAACATCAACTAAACATTCAATTTCTTTTTTCTTTTTTGAATACCGTTTCCGTTTCGCTTTGCAGGAGCGATTTTCCTACGCGAAAATCCCGCGAAAAACGCGTGAGAACATCCAGCTAAAGAAAAAAAAGTATTATTTGGAAAGCGAAACCGCCTTCTGTTTGTTTTCCCGTGCCCGCTCGATTAAATCCCGGTCATCGGCAACCGAGAGGCACACATCAAAGGCTGATACAGCCTCTTCATATCTTCCAAGCTGCATCAGCTCATAGCCCTTGTTGAAGTTTGCATCCGGATTGTTCGGCTGGGCGATTAAGACCCGGCGGAAGCAGTCGTATGCTTCCTTGTGGTTTCCCAGACAGCTTAAGGCAAGGCCTTTGTTGTTCATTGCCCCAGTCATCGTCCGTTCGTACTTGAGCGCCTTGTTGTAGGCCTCAACCGCCTCCTCATAACGGCCGAGTTTGGATAAGATGTTTCCGACGTTAAAGTGGGATACCGAATGTCCCGGCGAGATTTCGCGGACCACATGATAGCAGTTTAAGGCTGCTTCCAGCTTTCCGGCGGCAGAAAGGAACTCCGCACGGGTAAACCAGTGCTCCGGACCGCGCGGCTCAGCATTGCAGATTTTCTCCATAATCTCCTCTGCCTCGCGGAACTTCCCGTTTCGGGCAAGCATCTTCGCGTGGCTTGTCTGGAACACCACATCATCCGGAGAAAGCGAGAGCGCTTTTCTAAAACAGGCATCCGCCTCCTCAAAGCGCTCGAAGGAGACTAAGGCATCTCCCTTGTTATGATAATAGACCGCGACCTCCGGACGCAGGGAGATTGCCTTATCATAGGCCGCAAGCGACTTCTCCTCGCTTTTCAGCATCGCAAGAACCCGGCCCTTCTCGTGCCATGCCGCAGGATTTTCCGGGTCGGCCTCAATAGCCTTATCAAAACAGTGCAGCGCCGCATCATACTGATGCCGCCGGAGATGGGCATTCGCATTGGAAAACCACATCGCAGAATCAACTGAAGAAGGAAGGGCTGACTCCTTCTTCTCCTTTCCTTTAAACCGGTCAAAGAATCCCATTGATATATCTATATTAGCTCTGCGGGATTTTAGTGCTGTCGGAGTTTCTGCTCGACCTTCTCGAAAAACGTCCGGCCCGCATCCACAAACAGCGCAGGCTCAGCAGACTTGCGAATCACAATCTCCGCATTTCTGCCGATCTCATACTGGTCCTGCCCGTCAAGCACCAGAAGCGCTGTCTTATCAGATTCAAGCGTCACTGTCACCTCAGACTGCGAGTTTAAGAGATACGGACGCGACGACAGAAGATAGGGAGACATCGGAACCAGAAGCATCGCCTCAAGCGACGGGTCCACGATAGGACCTCCGGCACTCATCGCATACGCGGTAGAGCCCGTCGGTGTACTGATAATCAGGCCGTCGGAGCGGAACGAATCAATCACTTTCCCGTTTACCGAGACCGTAAAGTCCAGAATCTTTGCCGGGCGGGCCGTAACCACCACAGCCTCATTCAAGGCCGAGCCGCAGTCCTTGCCGTTGCAGGTAATCGAAAGCCGCATCCGCGACTCAATGCCGAGCGGATGTTCCAGAACCTCTTTGAGACCTTCCGCCGGATTTTCCCGCTCCAGATCGGTTAAGAATCCGACATGGCCCTGATTAATTCCCAGAACCGGAACCTGGCGCTGCATCATCCGTACAGCGCGCAAAACACTGCCGTCTCCGCCGAGAACCAGAAGCAGGTCCGCATCCAGATTCTTGAGAGACACGCCCTCATAGCCGAGCTCTGCCGCAACCGACTCCTCATAGACCACCGAGTATCCCATATCCACCAGCCGCCAGCCAAGCGACTGGGCAAGCTCCAGCGGCTCTTTGGAATCAATTTTTGAAACGATGCAGATCTTCATAATAACCTCATCAGACTCGCAATTTTTCCATGGATTGCTTTGTTTGCCCCAAGAATACAGCGTCCCGCACAGACATCATCCGGGAAGATGCAGGGACCGCCTGTCGGAAGCGAGACGATGCCTCCTGCCTCTTCCAGGATAAGAATGGCTGCTGCGGCATCCGTGATGCGCAGTGTTCCGCGCAGGTCAAGGAATGCCTCAAGCCTTCCGCAGGCAACATAGCAGAGTTCCAGAGCAGATGCTCCAAGCTTTCTTATTCTGCGCGACGTATAGCCGTTTTCCAGCAGGGCACGCATCTCCGGAGGCCGTGCATAGACACTCATCGCCGAGGTTGCAAACGACTCCTTCTCAGACGGGCAGATAGGCTTTCCGTCCACAAACGCTCCTCCGCCGCGGACAGCCGTAAAGGTCTCGCCGGTTGCAAGATTTCTGACGTATCCGGCAATCATCTGCGTACCGTCGGAGAGACCGACCGAGAGCGCATAGAAGGGGATGCCCACACTTGCATTAAATGAGCCGTCCACCGGGTCCAGATACGCAATGCCTGTATCGCCTCCGATATCCACCATCCCTGCCTCCTCGGAGAGCAGGCGGGCACAGACGGCGTGCTCTCTGAATGCCGCAAGGACAATATCCTCAGCGATTTTATCGAGACGCTCGGTCGGCGTATTGTCTGCGCCGATACAGATTTCTTCCGCTCCGTACGGAGTGCCGACAATAGGGCGAAGTGCTTCCGCTATCTCTTCGGCAACGGAATCACATACCCGGAAAAATCCGTCAGGAGTAATCATACTATATCATAGGCGGGACATGCTTTTCAATGCTTGCCCGCTTTTGCGGTGAATAGTCGTAACACTCATAAGGAATTACCTCCCATAATTAGGTTAGATATACAATGAAGGAACAGACAGAAGTTGGAAAACTGAAGGAAGGCCGTTACGTTGTTGTTGACGACGAGCCGTGCAAGATTATGAGCATCTCCATCTCCAAGCCGGGAAAGCACGGAGCAGCAAAGGCAAGACTTGATGTCGTCGGTATCTTCGACGGACAGAAGCGCTCTATCGTTAACCCGACCTCTGCAACCGTTTACGCACCGATTGTCGAGAGAAAGACCGGACAGATTCTGACCATCGCAGGAAATGTTGTTACCTTTATGGATATGAAGGACTTCAACAACTTCGAGCTTGTTGTTGACGATGATATCGTTGCAACCTTCCAGCCGGCTCAGGAAGTTCCTTACATCGAGTCTCTCGGCAAGCGTAAGCTTGACCTCTAAAAAGCCTGCAGAATACAATGCAGTCTTTTTCCACAACTCTTTTTGCTGATGCCGATGCAGAGTACGGCTCAGCTGATTACGTACTGTTTGGTGTGCCGTTTGACGGGACTACGTCATTTAAGGCAGGCTGCCGGGATGCTCCGTTAGCCATTCGTCAGGTATCCTACAATATCGAGACGTATCTTCCCTATTATGATTTAGAGATGACTGATGTCTCTGTCCATGATATGGGTGATATGTATGTTGAGTGCCTGCCGGACTTAATGGTTGAGCAGGTGGCCGATGCGGTTTGCGACCTTATCAAGGATGAGAAGATTCCAATCATGATGGGCGGGGAGCATTCGGTGACTATCGGCGCCGTGCAGGCCTTGAAGCCGAAGTGGTATGTGGTCTGTGATGCACATCTGGATATGCAGGATGAGTACCGGGGTTCTCCCTTTAATCATGACTGTGTAACAGCCCGTGTTTCGGAGACGGTTGAAAATATCGTAATCATTGGTGCCCGAAGCGGCTGCCAAGAGGAGTTTTCGTATGCCCGCGAGCATTATCATCTCTATACGGCAGATGAGGTAGAAGAACGCGGTATCCGGGATATTCTGGATGAGGTTTCCTGTCTTATCGGGGATGATTCTCTGTATCTGTCTATTGATGCGGATGCAATTGACTGCTGTCTGACGCCGGGCCTTGGAACGCCGGAGCCGTTCGGGCTGACGCCTGCAGATGTCCGGGCGGTTGTCCGCCGGCTCTGTAAGAATGCGGTTGGTTTTGACTATGTTGAGGTTCTGCCGAATGATCAGGGGCAGACGGCTATGGTCGCAGCGCATCTTATCCGTGAGTTTATCGCGGGACACTTCTGCGGAAAGCAGGAGTAATACTTTTTTTCAAAAAAAAGAGAATCAGGCAGTAACGCGCTTTACCACGTTTGCCACATGCTTTCCAAAGAGCTCTGCCTGGGCGAAATCAGCCTCGGTAAGCTTACCGTCTGCGGCAAGTCCGTAGTGTCCGCCGTTATGCTCCGCATCCTCGGTCTCCGGATTAATCGGATCGCCGACCACAATCATACCATGGATAAGCATCGCCTGCACAATAGAGAGGATTGCCGTCTCCTTTCCGCCGGTTCTGTCTCCTGCGGTAGTAAATGCCGCACCGACCTTTCCAACCAGTTTTCCTCTGACGAACGTTGTATCATCAATGAGTTCCTTGAGTTCCGCGGCAACTCCGCCGAAGTACACCGGAGAACCGAGAACAATTCCGTCATAGCGGACTAAGTCCGAAGCGCTGATACGGTTAAAGGAAAGGACCTCGACGTCCACTCCCTCAACAGATTTTGCCCCGCGGCCGATGGCTTCAGCGAGGGCTTTTGTTTTTCCCGTCCTGCTGTAGCAGGTAATCAGTATAGAGGGCATGTTCTTTTGATGTATGCGCTCTGGTTACTTAAAGGAATGGTTTACGGCACAAAAAAAGTATGGTATTGAGAAGAAGGTATGGAAGCCTTCAGAAACCCTGCTCTGCAGTCGGGCGCTCGAAGGTCAGGAGTTCCTTGCCCTTTGCATCGACAAAGACCAGATTTGCGTCAGCGAAGGTAAAGCCTGCGGTCTTTCCCAGTGCCTGGAAGAACGCGGTTTCCGCCTGCATGTCTGCGGCAGAGCCTGCCATCATGGTCTTGTCAAAGCCTTCGGAGAAGGTAAGGGAATCGCCGGAGATGAAGTATTTTCCGCCGTAAAGGTTAACTGGTGCCTGACCGGTGATTGTTCCATCCCCGTTGAAGATGATGGTGACATTGCTGTCGGCATTCAGAACCCACTCGCCTGCCGGCTCAAAGTGTCTCTCGAAGGTCAGGAGTTCCTTGCCTTTTGCATCAACAAGGATGAGCTGACCGTTGGAAACGGTGAATCCTGCGGCATTGTTCAGTGCGGAGATGAATTTATCCTCAGCCTTCATGTCTGCGGCAGGACCTGCCATTTCGGTCATGAAGAGGTTTTCGAGGACAAGGGAGCTTCCGAATGCCGTGTAGCTTCCGCCGAAGGAGTTAATCGGAGCGTGTCCGTTGACGGTGCCGTCAGCAGAGAAGATGATGGAGGTTCCGTCCTCGCCGTCCCATGCACCAAGAACAGATGCGGTAAAGATTGCGAGAATCTTGTCGTCTGCGTCTGCAAGGATGAGTTTGTCGTCAGCAATCTGCCAGCGTGCGGTGTTTTTGAGTGCTTCGAAGAACTCAGATTCGGCCTGCATCTTTTCCGGAGAACCTGCCATTAAGGTCTGGATGATGTCTTTGCCGAAGGTAAGGGAGTTGCCGTCAACGGTGTAGGTTGCGCCGAATCCGTTTACCGGAGCTTTGCCGGAGACGCTGCCGTCTTTGTTGAAGGTGATGAAGATGTTCTCGTCGCTGTTCAGAGTCCAGCTTCCCTCAAGGGTCTGCTCAGAGGGTGTGCTGATGCAGCCAGCACAGATGATTGCCCCGACTAATACGAGGGCGAGTGCCAGAATTATTTTGCCTGCGCCTTTCATACCATATAGTAGGGCTTGTATTCATATAAAGCTGGCTTTGACTGCGAAAATTTTTGCAGATATTAATTGCTTATTTTTGAAAAATACGCGGTTTTTGATGGTTTTGAAAATGCAAAAGGAGAGAGGTATTTCTGCAGCGCAAAAAACAGGGGTGGTCCCTGTTTAGCTGATCTGCGGGTTGAAGTAGAGGGTGTCAATTCCGTCAGATAAGATGAGCTGGCCGTTTCCGAAGGAGACGGTTTCGAGTTCTTCGATGACTTCGAAGTATGCCTGTTCTGCGTTCATCTGTGCCTCAGTTCCGCCCATTCTGGTGGAGATGAAGTTGGAGACAGAGACTTCTCCGTACTGGTTGTAGGTGACTGCGGCAGAGAAGGTGTTTACCGGTCCCTGTCCGAAGATTTTGGATGCGTCCGGGGAGAAGCTGAGGGTGACAGCGGCGTTGTCGGCATGCTGCCAGGAGGTTCCGCCTAAGACGTTCTGATAGACCGGTGCGAACTCTAAGGAGTGGCCGGAGTTGTCGGTGAGGGTTAAGCTGTTGTCGGTTACGGTGTAGTGGGTGATGCTGTTGAGGATTTCGAAGTACTGCTGTTCGGTTGTGACGGCAAAACTGTCGGAGCTGATGAGCATGGTTGCGGCGACGTTGCTGAAGGTGAGGCCGTCAACGCCTGCGAGGTGCCAGACGCCGGAGTATCTGTTGACCGGGGCTTTGCCGGAGACGGTGCCGTCTTCGTTGAAGGTTAAGGTGGTCTGGATGTCGGTCTGGATGTCTTCACCGTTGATTTCCATGAGCTGCCAGGAGGTTCCCGGGATGATTGGTTCGAAGCTCATGATTGGAGCGCCTGCGGCGTCGATGAGGTCAAGCTGGCCTGCGGAGAGGGTGAATCCTGCAACGCTTCCCATGAGGGAGAGGTAGTCGGATTCCTGGTTTTCCATGAACTGCGGGCCGACCATTTTGGTGATGGCGGGCTGGCTGATGTCGAGGGTTTTGCCGTTCATTTTCCAGGTTGCTTCGTAGGTGTTAATTCCGGTGCTTCCGCTAAGGTCGCCGTTTGGTTCAAACATGAGGGTTACGAGTCCTGCGGCGTTGTGCTGGGCGGTTTTACCTGCCGGGGTGTAGGAGATGAGTTTCCATGCGGTTCCTTCGAGCGGATTGGAGAAGGTTAAGAGGGTTTTGCCGGCGTTGTCTTTGAGGACGAGGGTGTTTGCAGAGATTGCGTAGGAGGCAACTTTGCCGAGGTCGGCGAGGTAGGTGTTTTCCTGTTCCATGAGTCCGGAAGGCCCGGTCATTTTGGTTGAGGCAATGCCGCTGAAGGTGAGTTTGCCGTCACCGGTTGAGAGGGTGTAGGTTCCAGCGTAGGTGTTGACTCCGGAGGAGCCGGATGCAACGCCGTTGCTGAAGGAAAGGGTGATGATTCCGTTCGGTGCGTCGTTGTTTGGGCCGATGCTGTCGAGTTTCCAGACGGTGCCGTTTGGGTCCGGCTGGCTGAAACTGATACAGCCTGCGCCGAATACAAGGAAGATGACGCAGACTGCTGCAAGAAGTGCGGTTGTAGGTTTCATGATTGATATAATGTTTCGAGGAATTAAATAGGTTCATTTCGAGGCAAAATAGAAATCTGTTTTGGTTTTGGAGAGGTTATAAGGGTTTTTGTCGGAGTAAAAAAGGAGAGTTAAAGTGTGCGTTTTTCTGTACTGCTGTCCCAGTCTCCGTACTTGGTGCAGTATGCTTTGAGGATGTACTCTACGGCATCTTCTGAGTTGTGGACATTGTGTGCAGTTACAAAACCCATGACCTGTGTCTGCCCGTTTCCGGTATCCTCTTCTATGGTGTATTCTGCAGTACAGAGGTAGTTTCCCTGATGCGAGATGCCGCGGATGTCGGTGACATGGGCTTTTGGCGCGGTTTTTCCGTCAAAGGAGAACCAGACTGACATTTCTGCAGTTATCTCTTTGTCTTCGCAAGCTATGCGGCAGAGTTCGGTTTCTCCTTCTGTTGGAAAGACCTGAGGGTAGGTGACGCTTTCGCAGTAATGGAATTCTCTATCCCAGAATCCGGTTAGGTCATAGGAGGAGATGACTCCGTCTTTTTCCACAAGAAGCGAGCCGGAGATTTTGCCAACGGGTGATGCCCCGGCGTTCATGCTGACGAGTGAGTATGTTTCTGCCATCTGTTCGTTTTTGAAGTTGGTAATGTAGGATTTCAGAGGAAGAAGCGGACCTGTTTCAAACCATCCGGAAAGAGCGAGTTTTATTTCGACATCTCCCTGCGGGCTATAATCTGTTCTGGTTACTGTGTAGATGTCAGTAATTTTATGGAGTCCAAGTGTATAGAGGAGTTGAGAGAGGAGGTCCATCTGATGCGTTTCAGTGTTTTCCTGGATGCTGACTGAGACAACAGAAAGAGTTCCGTCTGCAAATGATGTTACTTTGAGGGTCTCTCCATAGGTATATATGCCGGGTTTTGGTGCAGGGTTTTCCAAGAGGTAGGATTGAACAATCTGGTCATATGTTTCTGTAGGAGCCTGAATGAGCTTTTCCCCAAGGGTATCTTCAGCAGAGACTCCGGCAGTACATGCGGTAAGGAGAAGTATTCCAAAAAGAATGAGTGGGAGTGGTCGAGTCATGATTGATAATCCGTCAAGGAATCTATTAAAGATATTGAGCATTATCTAGCACTTGGATTGCGGGATTTACCGAATAACTGGTTATGTGTTGGTTTGATTCAACAAGAATGAGATTACCTTTTTGCATCTTTTTCAGATGCCATCGAAGAGTAGTTATTGGAATATGAGTGTCTGCGGAAATCTGTTTTTGTGATATGCCGGGATGATGCAAAATGGTTTGAAAAATACGTTTTCTATTTTCATTTTCCAGAAGTTTCCGTGCATCGCTGTTTAGTTCTGATGCAGGATATCCTATTGGATAGTAACGGACAACGTCATTTTCAACTTGGTAAATCTTCAATCCCCGTATCAGTTGGCGAAGATGGTGAGACACTGAGCCGCGAGAATATCCGGTATTCTGTACAATATCTTTCTGCTGTGCTCCGGGATTTTCTGTGAGGTAGGCAAGGATAATCATACGCCGACTTTCCGGATTTTCAGAGAGTTTGTGCCGCGTGTAAAGGAAGAGAATGCTGCCGGAGGTGATAAGAGTGATTACTGTGGTTATTATTCCGATGAGAATTACTATCGTTTCAGCAGCCCAGACGGGGACATTGTGAATCTGAAAGGTGTCTAAAAATAGTTCTACAAAAGACGGAATAGAGAAATCAAATGCTGTAACTTCTATTATAGGAGAGTCCATCTCATCAGATATAAGATTAGAATCCCCTGGAGATACAGTAATGTCCGAAATTGGGAAATATACTACATTTTCATTACTCCCTAAGACAGGTAGAACAATGAGAGATGATATTATCAATATCCCAAGAAGAAGCTGAGGACGCATGCTGTGAATACTATTGCACGGACCAGTATATATATTCTTTAAGCATTTTCTAGCATTTGGGAGATGAGTAACTGTGTTTAGAATAAAGATTTAAGATTCTGCAAAAGAGTCAGTGATTTAGAAGAATTGCAAAGCTTTCGCTTGTGTGTTTAGATTACGGTAAGAATAGTTTCAACAAAAGGAAGGGGGGTTGCAGCGTTGACTAGTTCCCGAGAACTCGCGTATCTGAGTACAGTAGTCGACGCAAGAGAGCTTAACTGCCGGGTTCGGAATGGGTCCGGGTGGAACCT
>JAFQBW010000028.1 GCA_017399555.1 Methanocorpusculum sp. | reverse complement strand
TGTCTATCCAGTCGCGGACGCTTTGTTCGAGGGCTTCTGATGCCTGCCCAAGAGCTGCTTCTGCAACGGCGGTGAAGAAGTCTGTCCGCGAGGCAAACCCGGAGCGCTTGATTCGCAGGTCGAGTTTTTGTGCGGTGTCCTGCTTCATTTTGAAGTAGCAAATGGTGTCTTTTTGTTTTTGCTTTGCCATGTGGTCTCCATTTTGCTTAGACCTAACTCTTAACGCTTAACACTTAACTCGTGTTCTTGGCGTATTTTTTCGATATCAGGTCATTTTCGTGTTTTTTGACGGGCGATAGGTTTTATAGTTTGAGAGTCTAAACTATACAACAAGGAGAAACAGGCAGCCGTCTTCTCTTGCGTGAGAGAAGGAGATTTGGCTTGGGTGTTTCCTTTTTTCGTGTTCTTCGTGAGTTAAGCGTTAAGTGTTAAGAGTTGTGTCACCTCGATTTTGTGTTGTCTGGTGCGGCTGTTTTTTGCATGAGGCATTCTGCCGCGTTGGATTTCCGGCGCTCCTGATATTTTACATCAGGAGCGCAAGAGTGTCTGCCCGGGCTTTTTTGTGTCTGCCCAAGTCAGCGATGAATTGTTGTTTTGATTGATATTTTAATCTTTTTGAGAGGTTTATTTTTGGTTTTTGGTTATTTTTTGCGGTTTGTTTTGTTTTATGCGTGTTTGGATTTTTAGAAAAAGGTATGATGTATTGGAGAAGTTGTTGAAAGGTCTTTTGATTGTAAAAGAGGTTATTTTCAGGTGTTGTAATGGGGTTTTGTGCGCGGTTTGTTTGGGGTTTTGGGGCTATCGCGCGTGTTTTGTAAGATGTCTGGTTAGGATTTCCACTCCTATCTTAGAAGGAATATATGTTTTACACCATGTTAAAGGTGTTGTAGAAATGGTGATTTTATGGGTAAATGATTGATGTTTTCTTCCAGCTTTGGACACCTTTGGAAAAAAACGCAGACCGCACAGACGCGGGCTTACAGCCCGCAGCGACCAGTCGCTTTCGCCTTCGGCGAACTGCTCCCGCAGCCGCTTTGTGGTCGCTTGTTTCAGATTTCGGACGATATTATTGGTTATTTTAATGGCAGTTCTGCAGCTCCAAAGCGGCTGCGGCAGCAGCTCGCGAGTGTAACGAGCGAGGCGACGAGCTGCGCAGCCGTCAGGCTGCGTCTGTGTGGTCTGCGTTTTTTCCAGTTGTGACAGAGATGGGAAAATATCATTCGAAAAATGTGGGCAGTGAAAATCTATTTTTTTAGGACTAAAATAATTTTTTCAGATATCTGAATACTCCATTCATTTTTTACTCAAAATATCGGCAAAATCCTTCGTTTTCCAATATGACCCATTTTTGGTTTCAATTCCTTCTAAGATAGGAATGCAATGACCTATCTGTCTTTAGCGAATATCCTCTGATTCGCTGTAGATTATCAATTGCGCAATTGAAAGAGGTCTAAAAATGACTATGAAAAAACAGAAAACACTTCAGCATATTGCAGCTGTTGCGGTTGTTCTTCTCGCATTATGTCTGGTATTCGCAACACCAGTAGGTGCAGAAGCAACTGATGGTGCCGACAGTTTTGCTGAAGGACATGTTGCAAAAGTTGGTGATAAGTACTACACAACTTTGACAGCTGCTGTAAATGCAGTTCCAACTGATGGAACACAAACCACCGTTACTCTCTTAACAGGTGTAGAGCATGGAAAGGGTGTTTCCACTACTTCTGGACAGAATGTTATCATTGACTTTGGTTACTTTACTTACAACGCAGGTATTAACCCTCTTGCAGGTTCGCCAGGTACTGTATCTCAGGCTTTCAACTTAGCAAAAGGAAGTACTGTTACGTTAAAGAATGGTACTATCTCTTCTTCAGAAGCACGTATGCTCATTCAGAACTATGCAAACCTTATCATTGAAAACATGATTCTTGATGGATCTAATCTGAGAGACCTTGACAATGGTGTTCTTGATGAATGGACTCGTGGAGAATATGCTGAAGTAGATGGTGAGAAGGGATACTACTATACTAAAGAAGGCGAATCTCAGAAGTTTTGTAAATTTGGAGACAGAATCACTCTTTCCACTAACAATGGAACTGTTAAGATTGTAAACAGTACCATTCAACCAAAAACTATTGGTGAAACCACAGCAATGACCTACAATCACAAGGCAATTGCTATTGGATGGGCACCAGATTCATATCCAGACGGAACTCAGGTTGAAATCTTTGGAGGAGACCATGTTACTCACATTCAGGGCAACATCTCATTTGGATTCATGTATGATTCCGAGAATGATGTATCCAACGTTAAATCAACTCTCACCATCCACGATGGTTGGTTCTCCGGCAGTCTTATCGTTGATGATAGATTTGGTGAATCATTAACTGACAATATTGATGTAAGGGGCGGATTCTTCGAAGATGAGACCTTCAACAGCTTTGTTGACTCAGCGAACTTCTGGGTTCGTGTATTAGACGGAACTTGGAATGACTTCTTCTATGAAGTTTCTAATACTTGTACTGTAAATGCTCATTATATTGATTCTGAATGGATTAGTGGTGATGAACCATTCTATGATGTAACATATAATACTCCATTGGCATCATTCTTTGAGGATGCATATGAGAATTTCATCCCAACAAAGTTCTACAAAGATGCTCAGAAGATTGAAGAGTATGAGGAGGGTGCAGTAATTTCCAGTGATATGGAAGTTTATGTAGGAGGTTGGGAGCCAATCGAGTATGAAATCATCTTCCATGCAAACAACGCTTCTGATGTAACCAAAGTTCAGACATTCACTGTTGAGGATGAATCTGTTACTTTAGAAGAGAATTCCTTCATCTATGATGAACACTTCTTTGTTGGATGGAATGTAACTTCTGCAGAAGGTACTGCAATTGACTATTTCAATGGTGATTCTTTCACAAATATACCTGCTATGATTGAATCTGCTCCAATCGATCTTTATGCAGTCTGGGAAGTTGCTGAGGTTGATGGTGTGCCTATTGAGGCAAATTACAACCCCGTAACTGGAAATACTACTGCAGACTTTGATGGAATTACAGCTGAGGATATTATCGATGAACCGGATTTCAGTGGTATTGCAAACTCTACAACCATTGAATTAGATGGTGTTCAGCTCACCATTATCTTCCATGATTTAGAAAACAGCACTGCCTTTGCTGAAAGTCCAGATACATTAAATGCCCCTCTCCTTGGAGCACTTGTATCATATCCATATGGTTCAGCAAGTGTTAATGGTGACCAGGGCAGTATTACCCACTGGGTTGCATTTGAAATGTCCAACCTGACATCTATTCCAACTATTGATGGAACATTTAATGCAGATATTGAATCCCAGATTACTGAAAAGACTGGTGGAAACAAAGGCATCGTAGCAATGATTTCTGCAACAGGTGCAGACAATACCAACATTACTGAAGTGGGTGTACTCTTCTATCTCCCAATGAGCATATTCCCAACTGAAGATGCTATCAAGGGATTCCATGTTAAATCTGATGGAACTGTGATTCCATTAACTAAAGAAGATGATACATTAGAAATCTACTCTCTCGATTTAGATGAAAATGGTACTAATGATACTTGGGGAGTCGAACTTGTAGGGGATGGATTCTCAAGTTATGCTGTTGGTTATGTTGAACCATCAGTTACACCAACGCCAACTCCATCCACTCCACCTGCAACAGGCGGTAATGGTGGTGGCAGTTCTTCTGGCACTACTGTAAAGCCTGATACACCAACAGAAGTACCTCCAACCGAAGATCCAACTGATGATCCAAGTGACGTCCCAGGTGAAGACCTTCCAGACATCCCGGATGTCCCGGTCACCCCTGAGGAACCATCATCTCCTGCACCGCTCTTAGCAGTCCTTGCAGGTCTTGGGGCAGCAGTCGTCTTAAGAAGAAAGTAAGAGGGAACTCTTAGTCAGAGAACTCTCTGACTCATCCCTTTTATTTCTGAATTATTGTTTGAACAAGAACACTCATTTCAGCAAAAAAGACTGAGGCTCTCTGCCTCACCGGCTGGAGAGTATCTGATGCACTCCTTTCAATTTGTACAAACATCGCGAAGGCTTTTCATCTCCTCTCAGAGGACGTGGAGACCAACTCATCAAAGACAGGGCATTGCAATCGAACCGTCTTTGATGAAAAAACCTGAAAAGTAACCTAGTCATTACTTTCAATCCTACAGAAGGAAAGACTCCTTTACATTCGCATCAGATACCCGGAAACCGGGTTTCGACCCGTAATGTAATTTAATATACAAAGGAGGGTAATATACAAAGGAGGGTAATATACAAAGGAGGGTAATTGAGATGTTAAAACGCATTCTTACTTCTGAATGTCTAAGAATGATGCTACTCATACTATTCATTAGTAGTTTAACTGTAGCTATCACTATGATTCTAATCTTTGAATACTGTTTTGGAAACTGCTGTTTGGGATATTTGTTATTTAATCCCACAGATCCTGCGATAATTATCGCTATTCTCGGAATTCTTTTAGCAACACAGATAACCGCATTTGGAGTACTGGTCATCACTATCACAATCTTCGTTTCAGTTCTGGTTCTAATTCCAACGAGACAAGAGGGTTCCAATAGGGGGTATCAACCAGACTATCTCTATCAGATAAACCGTGTCTGGAAAAAATTAATTGTCGGTGTATTACTGCCAGCCATTGCAAAAACAACTGTCCCGTCACTCCTCCTCTTACTTCTTGCCCTGTATTTACAGCATGCCCCGCCAATTATTATGTGGCTGTTAATCCTTGGAAGTTTAGTGGCGCTTTCAATCTGTGAGATTTTACACTCTATACGTTCAACATATCGCATCATATCAAAAAACGTTGTTTCTTGGAGACACTGATAATGACGAATAGGATTTGAAAACAGTCAACGTTGATTGCCCCGCCGGAATGGAGCGGCGCGATCACCAAGCACACCTACTCTCAATCCACTTTTTTGTACATACTCAAATAAGAACCTATTAATACACACACCACAAATAAGTACCTATGACAAAACAGGGTGGTTGCTGAAGTGTTTACCGGCATTGTTGAGGAGGTTGGAAGCATCGTCTCCATCCGCCGCGGTTCACGCTCCGCCACCCTCAAGATTCAGGGAAAGGAAATCTTCTCCGACATGAAACTCGGAGACAGCATTGCGGTAAACGGCATCTGCCTGACCGTCACCGAATTTGGCGGAAACGTATTCAGTACCGATGCAACGCCGGAAACGCTTGACCGCACCTCCCTGTCTCTCCTGTCAGCCGGATCGCACGTAAACCTTGAGCGGGCAATGTCCGCTTCCGGACGGTTCGGCGGACACATTGTAACAGGCCACATCGACGGGACTGCCAAAGTCTCTGACATCAGAAAAGACGACAACGCCGTCATCATCCGCTTCACCTGTTCCAAAGAACAGATGGAAGGAATCATCGAAAAAGGCTCGGTCGCTGTTGACGGCATCAGCTTAACGGTCGCCTCCGTTGACCGCGACAGCTTCACCGTCTCGGTCATCCCGCACACGGGAAAAGAGACCACCCTTCTTGAAAGAAAGAAGGGCGAGATTGTCAATCTGGAAACGGATGTCATTGGAAAATATGTTGCAAAATTTGTCGGAAGAGGAGAGGAAAAGCGCTCCTCATTCAGCATAACAGAAGAATACTTACGAGAGAGAGGATTTTAGATGTTTCAGTTCAACACCGTAGAAGAAGCCGCAGCAGCACTTCGCCGCGGAGAACTCATCATCGTAACAGATGACGAATCCCGCGAAAACGAAGGAGACTTCATCTGTGCGGCAGAGTTCGCCACAACAGAAAATGTCAACATCATGGCAAGCATTGGAAAAGGCTTAATCTGCATGCCAATGGCAGCGGAAATCGCCGACCGTCTCGACCTCCCCCCAATGGTTGCCAAAAACACCGACAACCACGAGACCGCGTTTACTGTCTCCATCGACCACAAAGACACCAGAACCGGAATCTCCGCAATCGAGCGCGGAATCACTGCCCGTGCAGTCGTCTCAAAGACCTCCGTTCCGGAAGACTTCAGACGCCCGGGACACATGTTCCCGCTGCGGGCAAAAGCCGGCGGCGTTCTCGAGCGTGACGGACACACTGAGGCCACCGTTGACTTACTCAAAATTGCCGGCTTAGAGCCTGCCGGACTCTGCTGTGAAATCATGGCAGACAGCGGAGACATGATGCGAACTCCCGAACTCATCGAACTTGCACAGAAGATGGGCCTGGTCTTTACCACTATAGCCGCAATTCAGGAATACCGAAGAACACACGCATAAAGGAGAAAACAAAATGAACATTTACGAAGGAAAATTAGTCCCCGGGGACATTAAAATCGGAATCGTTGCCAGCCGCTTTAACGAATTTATCGTATCCAAACTCATTGGCGGAGCAGATGATGCGCTTAGACGCCACAACGTAAAAGACGAAAACGTTGACCTCGCCTGGGTGCCCGGGGCATTTGAAATCCCGCTTGTTGCATCCAAGATGGCACAGTCCGGAAAATACGATGCCGTCCTCTGTCTGGGTGCGGTCATTCGCGGCTCTACCGACCACTACGAATACGTGGCAAACGAAGTAACCAAAGGAATCGCCGCCGTCTCCTTAAAGACCGGTGTTCCAATCATGTTCGGCGTTTTAACCTGCGACAACTTAGAGCAGGCTATCGAGCGCGCGGGATCCAAAGTCGGAAACAAAGGATTCGAAGCCGCAGTCAGCGCTATTGAGATGATTAACGTCATTAAATCGCTCGGACTCTAAACACACCCTCTCACCTCTCTCTTTTTTCACCGGATATCCCTCCCGAATCCTGGGATACCTTTATATCATCTAACGTCCTACTAATAGACACTCGTGTTGAAGCTGGCAATGCGGAAGTATCCGTACCCCTTCAATGAGTCAAAGTGGAGAAACATTACTATGGCAGCAGACAAGCCACACATGAACCTTGCCGTTATCGGTCACATTGACCACGGTAAGTCCACGACTGTCGGTCGTATCCTTTTCGAGACCGGTGTCGTTGCACAGCACGTTCTTGATTCCTACAAGAAAGAAGCAGAATCCAAGGGTAAGGGCTCTTTTGAGTTTGCATGGGTAATGGACTCCCTCAAGGAGGAACGTGAGCGCGGTATCACTATCGATATTGCACACAAGAAGTTCGAAACTCCGAAGTACAATTTTACCGTCGTAGACTGTCCAGGTCACCGTGACTTCGTTAAGAACATGATCACTGGTGCATCCCAGGCTGATGCAGCAATCATCGTCGTTTCCGGAACTGAAGGCCCGATGGAGCAGACCAAAGAGCACGTCTTCCTTTCCAAGACTCTCGGTATCAACCAGATCATCGTCGCAATCAACAAGATGGACGCTGTTCAGTACTCCGAAGAGAAGTTCAACGAAGCAAAGGAAAAGATGTCCAAGCTCATCATGTCCGTTGGTTTCAAGCCATCCGAGACTCCGTTCATCCCAATTTCCGCATTCGTCGGCGACAACATCAAGGAAGCATCCGCAAACACCCCATGGTACAAGGGAACCACTCTCCTTGCAGCACTCGACAACTTCAAGCAGCCGGACATGCCGACTGACAAGTCCCTCAGACTTCCGATCCAGGACGTTTACACCATCTCTGGTGTTGGAACTGTCCCAGTAGGACGTGTCGAGACTGGTATCCTCAAGAAGGGTCAGAAGGTCTCCTTCATGCCGGCAAACGTTACCGGTGAAGTTAAGTCCATCGAAATGCACCACGAAGAATTCCCAGAGGCAGTTCCGGGAGACAACGTTGGTTTCAACGTCCGTGGTATCGCAAAGAACGACGTCCGCCGCGGAGATGTCTGTGGTCCGGTCGAGCACCCGCCAACAGTTGCAGAGGAATTCACCGCACAGGTCGTTGTCCTTCAGCACCCGTCCGTCCTTTCCGTCGGATACACTCCGGTCTTCCACTGCCACACTTCCCAGACCGCATGTATGTTCACTGAGCTCAACAAGAAGCTCGACCCACGCTCTGGACAGGTCAAGGAAGAGAACCCGGCATTCCTTAAGGCTGGCGATGCAGCAATCTGTACCATCACTCCGACCCGCCCGCTCGTTATCGAGACTGCAAAGGAATTCCCACAGCTCGGAAGATTCGCAGTCCGTGATATGGGTATGACTGTCGCAGCAGGTCTTGTTCTCGCAATCAAGGCAAAGCAGATGAGATAATCTCATCAACACACGAATTTTTTTGGGTGAATATATAATGCAGAAAGCCAGAATACGCCTTACGGGAACAGATTATGAGAAAGTGGAGACGGTTTGCAGCCGTATCCGTGAGATTGCAGAGCGTACCGGTGTAAATATGGCTGGACCTATCCCGCTGCCGACCAAGAGACTCGTTGTCCCAATCAGAAAATCTCCGGATGGAGAAGGTACGGCAACCTGGGACCGCTGGCAGATGAGAGTTCACAAGAGACTCATCGACCTTGACGCAGATGAGCGTGCACTCCGTCAGCTGATGCGCATTCAGGTTCCAAAAGATATCAGCATCGAGATTGTTCTCGAGAACTAAAAATGAAATTGATGCGGGAATCCCCGCAAAATTTCCTTTTCAAAAGTTCTTTCTTCTTTTCGTAAATTCGTTATTGTCTCAGCCCTTCGAAGAGTAATACTTCCCGCCCGGCTGATGTTCTTCCGATAATTGTTATCTCCTCTGTCCGGTGTTTTCCAAGAAAGAGTGCTTCTCCGGTTTTCCAGATTTCCCATGATGCACCATGAATCGTTGTTTTTTCGGTAATGTCTTTGCTTCCTGCAAAGATTCGAATCTCTGATTTGGAAAGTGCGTCTCCTCCGGCATGATACAGATAGTTCGGGGATGCGGATTCCCGAAAGGAAACGGTCGGAAAAGATTCTCCGGCGTTTGCAATCTCAGCGGTGAGAGAGATACTGATGATTCCCGCGGCAAGAATTACTATTGCAAAGAGCAGAATGGTTCCAATTACTTCGGAAACTCCGTCATCCTTCATGATTTGCCTCCGGCAAATACTGCATACCGTTTTTCTTCGACGGATACGGTCAGCATTCCGGCATCTGCCGTGAAGACAGCCTGCACGCTTTCGCTGTTTCGGGAAATTTCAGCATGCAGTCTTCCCTCCGCGGAAAAGACAGCTTCGGCAAACACTGTCTCCCACAAATCCAGAACCCAGCTCTCTGATGAAGCAACCGTTAGGAAGAGGTATTCTCCCGTCTCTTCGCACCTGCCGGTTGAAAGATACTGGAATCCGAGAGGAATCATCTCCGAAGAACCGTATGCCACGTTCCGGGTAAAGACGGGGAGGGAGAAGGCCAGGTGTCCGGTTTCATATGAGGTCTTCGGGAAGAGATTCCATGCGGCATCCCCGCCGTCCTTTCGCCACACACCCCCGGCAGATATTCCAAGCTCAGTCCCGCCGAATCCGGAACAGGTAAGGCTGGTAAGCGGTACGGTATATCCGTTTCCGGTTTTCAGAATGCCGAGGGTTTCTGTCTGTATAGTTCCTGCCGGCAAAGCGGTAAAGACTGTTGTTTCTGCGGCAAAGGAGACGTTGGAGAGTGCATCCAGCAAAAAGACGGTGTCTTCGAGTGCTGTTTTTGCCTGTGCAATCTCTGCTTCCCGCGCCTCTTCTGCTTCCGCGGGTAACACAACAGCCGCCCAGACGCCTGCCGCGAGCATAATCACTGCCAGAAGCATAATTACTGCGACCGCCGCTGCTGTTCCGCTGTCTTTTTCCATCAGAGAATCCTCATTGAGAAGAGATGCCATTCTGCTCCGTGGTCAGTAACCGGTCCAAGATAGGTGTATTCTACCCGGAAGTCCGTTCCGGTCTTCATCTGTTCCGCGGTATCTGCCGGATTGACTGCAAACCGGCAGGAAGACGGGAGAACCAGCCTGCCGTTCTTTGCAATGCCGTCTTTGGAAAGAACAAGCCGGAGTTTTTCTGTCAGGATGTTCTCTGATTCATAGGTAAGCACCGCTTCCCGCAACACTCCAACCGGTTTTCCATACGACAGGGAAAGCCGTGCCGTTTTGGATTCGGTAAATACCGCATACCGTCTAACGCCTGCTGCATCTGCAAGGCAAAGGGTATCCATGTCGGATTTCATCTGCGAGAACTGCAGAAATGTACTCTGTGTGTCCTGCATCTCGGACTCTTTTATCATATTCGGCAGAACCGCCGCGGTAAAGAGGCTCAGGAAAATCACGCAGGTCATCAGAATGAGAACAAAGCCGAGGACTTCGGAGACTCCTTCCTCTTTCACGGGACAGCCTCCAGTGCCAGATGGTACGAAAGAAGTGTCAGGTTTTTCGTTCCGCGGAGTTCCTCCTCCCAGTATTTCAGGTATGGTGTTTTGGAAACCTGGATACTGCTCAGGTTCGTGTAGGTTTCTGCGTCCAGGTAGAAGTAAGAAACCGCGACTGGGGTGTTTGCAAGAAGTGTTGTTTCCTCTCCGCTGAAACAGAGAAGAACGGTGTTGGAATCTCCTGCGGTATGCGGAAGAACACTGCGGTTTTCCAGAAACACCGCCCCTCCTTCCAGAACAATCTCCCGGTTTTCCATATGGATATATGCCGGCAGAGTCGAGAGATGGAGCAGATTTGCTGTTTTGTTTCCGTCTGTGTGGCGGAAGGAGATTTCTGCTCCCGGTTTCAGGTGCAGGGCGGTATTTTCGGATGGGAGAAGCAGACTGCCGTATGTTCCGGGAAAATCCAGAAGCCATTGTTTGTCAAGCGCGGTTTTCAGGGAAAAGATACTGTCCTGCAGTTCACTGCTGTGAGTTATCTCTGCGGTTTTTTCCATCTCCGGCAGTATCACAGCGGCAGAGATTCCAATCCCTGCCGCAACTGCCGCCAGAATCAGGATGAAGGAGACAACCTCAGCCGCGGCACTGTCCCGCAGTTCATTGGAAATGAGAGCCTTTTCCCGTCTCAATGTTGTACCTGTTAGGTAATTGGATGAAAAAATGTAAATGCTTTTGGACTTCTGGTGCTTCCCGTAAACTCAGTTCTGTTCAATGAGCAAAGCGGGAGGCTGTAAAAAAAAGAGGGAGATTACCACATATACGGCATCACAATCATCAGCACAACAACCAGAATCAGCACATAGGTTACCATGCCGCAAATCTGGAATGCCCGCTTTTCATCCACACCGATTTTGCGGCAGAGATGCCGCAGACTCTCTCTCAGCATCTGTCCGCCGTCAAGTCCGCCAAGCGGGAGCGCATTGAAGATTCCAAGGAGCAGATTTAACCAGGCGCACCAGAACAGCAGGTGCACAATTCCCCAGTAGCCGAAGAATGGAGCCGCCAGAATCGCCGGGTCAGGGGAATCTGCGACAATGAATCCCAGAACATCCATGCCGGCCATTGACGAAAACGGCAGAACCAGGAATGCCATAAATGCCGCCGCACCTTCTGCAAATGACTTAGGGTGCGTCATCATATGGAGTGCATCGACTAACGTCTGCGGGTCGGAGAAGGAGATTCCGATAAATCCGGTGCCGCTTTCCGTATCGGTAATGGAGGATTCCAAATCGTCCGGGATTGCCGCGAGTGTGATATCATAGGATTGCGGTGCTCCCTTATATTCACCCTTGAGCGTAATCACCTGTCCCGGCTTCGTATCGGAAAGGGCGAGTGTTACATCATCTAAGGAATACACAGCCGTTCCGTCAATGTCTGTAACTATCAGTCCCGGAGGAACGCCTGCCTCTTCTGCCGGATAGCCGGAATACACCCCGTACACATACGGATGGTCTCCCGGAACTGCCATTCCAAGGAGGGCCGCCAGCAGAACCAGACATATGGTTCCAACCACCATATTATTCGTAATACCTGCCGCAAACATCCGAAGCTTCGACCCGAGCGCGGCTTTTTCCACATCCTCTCCGTATGACTCCACAAACGCTCCAATAGGGATAATCAGCGTCAGAAGACCGGTGGACTTTACCCGCATCTTCTCCACGCGGGAGATAATACCGTGCCCTGCCTCATGGATAATCATCGCAAAGAACAGCGCAAACCACACCGCAAAGGTTGACGGAACATAACTGTTCAGTCCCGGAATCAACAGTAAATCCTGCGGCGGGATAGGGTCTGTCTGCACCGTCAGTGAAAGAATGCCCGAGACCAGAAACATCACGGTCACCACAACAGCACAGAGAAGGGTTATCAGAACTCCGGCCGTTGCATAAGCATAGAGCAGTTTCTTCGGACGCGCCAGCGTATCAAAAAATCCTACCCGCTCCGTTTTAATCATAATGCAGGGACCCATGAAATCAATCACGTGCGGCAGAACCTTTCTGGATTTGAGATAATAATACACGCAGGCGTAGACCATAAGCGCAATTATTACCGGAATCAGCCAGTTGAAATCCATTTCTCTATATTTGTACGTCTGCGGGGTTTAAGAGGTTGTTTGTATCCCTGCGCGATAAATACAGGATTCACAGAGAAAAGCCCTCGCTATGCTACTGCATATCACAGAAAAAACCGCGCATGCGTCTGAAATTATTTATTGCGGTTTTCTGCTTTCTTTTTTGAATTGGTGCAATATTCTTCGCCGAAATGACTGTCAGTCGAATAGATTTTAATAGGATATTATGCAAACATATATTGTCACAACACGGAAAGGGACAACCCAACCGTATATGGCAGGAAACTAACCATGTCTAAGGTAAATCCGTTTGAAATGGCCCAGCAGCAGCTTCTGGATTGTGCAAAAATCCTGAACCTCGAACAGGGCGTTGTCGATATCCTCCTGCAGCCGCAGAGACAGATTCAGGTATCAATTCCGGTGAAGATGGACGACGGAACTACCAAAGTCTTCCAGGGATTCCGTGTACAGTACAATAATGCTCTTGGTCCGTACAAGGGCGGTATCAGATACCATCCGGATGAGACGATTGACACCGTCCGTGCTCTTGCAGCATGGATGACCTGGAAGGGCGCTGTCCTTGGTCTCCCGCTTGGAGGCGGAAAAGGCGGTATCGTCTGCAACCCGAAGGAAATGTCCGAGGGTGAACTTGAGCGCTTAAGCCGCGGATACATCCGCGCAATGTGGCAGAACCTCGGTCCGGATGTAGATATCCCGGCACCGGATGTATATACCAATGGTCAGATTATGGCCTGGATGATGGATGAGTACTCCACGATTCAGGGCAAGAACCAGTTTGGTGTTGTTACCGGAAAGCCAATCACCGTCGGCGGTTCTCTTGGCCGCAGTGATGCAACCGCAAAGGGCGGTATGTACACTCTGCGCGAAGCAGCAAAGAAGATTGGTGTCGACCTCAAAGGAGCAACCGTTGCAATTCTTGGATTCGGAAACGCCGGAAGCTTTGCCGCAACCCTCGTTCAGGAAATGTTCGGCTGTAAAGTCGTTGCAGTCACTGACTCCAAAGGCGGTGTCTATGAGGAAGCAGGTCTTGATGTTGAAGCCCTCATGGCTCACAAGAAGGAAACCCGCTCCGTTGTCGGATACAAAGGTCTGCCGAAGCTGACCAACAATGAAGTCATGGCACTGCCAGTCGATATCATCGTCGCAGCAGCACCGGAAGAGGGAGCAATCAACGCAGATGTTGCCGCAACCGTCAAGGCAAAGGTCATCTGTGAACTTGCAAACGGCCCGACTACTCCGGAAGGAGACGAAGTTCTGCACAAGAACGGCGTCCACGTCATCCCGGACTTCCTCTGCAATGCAGGAGGAGTTACCGTTTCCTACTACGAGATGGTTCAGAACATGTACATGCACTACTGGACCGCTGACGACGTCTATGCAAAACTCGACGCCGCAATGTCTGCCGCATACGCAAACGTCTATGCAGCAGCAGAAAAATACAACATCAACATGCGCCAGGCAGCATACGTTGTCGCAGTCGAGCGCGTTGTTGAAGGAATGAAACTCCGCGGATGGGTCTAAACCCCTCCAAATCTATCGTTTCATTTCCCTTCTTTTTTTGCCGCAAACTGACAGCTTATTTTCTTTCTGCACAAAGAAATAGGTATGCAGACAGAAAAAATCAAACCGTTTGTACTGCCTGTTGTCATAGGCATTCTGATATGTCTTGCCGCAGGTCTTCTCGGCAGTCTGGTAACTATGCCGGCTGTTGATTCTGCTTGGTTCATCAATTTACACAAACCAGTCTTCCAGCCGCCGAACTGGCTCTTTGCTCCGGTCTGGACGATTCTCTACATCTTAATGGGCGTTGCCGCAGGAATGGTCTTTGTAACTGACCGCAAGAGTATGACCGGAAAAACCGCTCTGGTTCTCTTTGCAGTCCAGCTTGTCTTAAACATCATCTGGTCCTTCCTGTTCTTCGGTGCCCACGCGCTTCTCTTCGCGGCCGTTGATATCGCAGCCCTCTGGGTGGTATTAATTGCGACGATTGTCTATTTCTTCAAGATAAACCGCGCAGCCGCCTGGATGCTTATCCCGTATATCCTCTGGGTAACCTTTGCGACCGTCCTGACGTTTACTCTGTTCTTTATGAACTGAGTTCCCCCTTCTTTTTTTGAGCAACCTATTTCTTCTCACAGAGCTAATATAATAAGGCAGTAAGATGCAGACGCGGTTTTTAATTCTTTTTCCCGCGAAGCAGTCCGCCAGGTTTAGCGGTTTGTACTGAAGTGGACTTCTGCAGATCTTCTGTGCCCGTATGCGGGCTAAAGCATGCATTGAATAATCCAGTAGGTTTCATGGATAAATATGCAGATATCTGCTTCCCCTGCTCAAATGAGCCAGGTTGTTTGGTTATCCTGTTCTGGGGGGAAGCGGTACTGCGAATTTGTTCTCTTTTAGAAATACCTGATACATACAGCCATACTGACTGCAATTCCTAGCAGGAGATAAAAAATGAGAAGATAGGTAAATACTGCTGTTTTTCTTGAAAGCACTTACCGTCCTCCAAATCCGCCTCCGCCCATGGGCCCTAAGGAATGCATGTTCAAAGCATTCGCATTGATTAAGGCAGTACTGTTCTTCTGTCCTTCATGAGTAGAGGGAATGGTTCCATTCAGCTGTCCTATGATGCTTTCTGCCCGAAGTTCGGCATAAGTATTCAGCGCGGCAAGCCCTTCCTGATACTCTGCATAGGAGGAGAATGCCGTCGGGTCGGTTTTTACATATTCGCCAATGAGGGCATCAATCCCTGCAACTCTGGAGCTGAATGACGGGCCAAAGAACTCTTCGGCTATGTATCGGAGATATTCATGATACTGTTCTTTGTAAGCAGAAACTTCCAGAAGAGCTCCAATCAGCGGACGATCTGCAAGCGCAGTTCCTTCTGATACCGGCGTATCTATCGGGAAGTTGACGACCCCTTCTGCATCCCCGCTCTGGAAAGTCCCGAATGCAAGATTAAAGTCCCAGGGAAGAATGGAGATTTTTCCGTCTTCTTCGTAGAGATAGTAGTTATGCTTGAAGGAACCGACATAACTGTCCAGATTTACTAATGCAGTATTTGCCGCAAAGTAGCGGAGTACTTCATCCACATCTACATCTGTTTCCAGATTTTCGCTGTCTGCAAGACTTTTGAGCGAGGCAATCACCCGTTTTTTATCGGCATCTTTTACCCCGTCCAAGACCGCATTGTCAAATATCTGGCTGTAGCTTTCTATAGAATCGTCGGTATAGACAAGGTCAGCTCCTCCGCCGGAACTGAATCCTCCAAAGCCGCCAAAGTCAGCCATCACTCCTCCGAATCCTTCAGGCATGCTGAATTCTTCGCCGGTATGTCCTCCCCTGTTCGGCATCGTTCCGCCGAATCCTTCGGGCATACTGAACTCTCCACCGGTCTGTCCTCCCCTGTTCGGCATCGTTCCGCCGAATCCTTCGGGCATACTGAACTCTCCACCAGTCTGTCCTCCCCTGTTCGGCATTGTTCCGCTGAATCCTTCGGGCATACTGAACTCCCCGCCAAAGTCAGGCATACCGCCTTCAGCTCTGTCACCTCCGCCCATGTTCATCGTTTCCGGTTTGTACAGCTCCCCGTAATCCGCACCGAAACTGCGCAGGGCAAAATCCTCTTCCACTGCTTCGACCATAAGGTACAGACCCCGGTACTCGCCGTTGATGTAGACAGCCGCATATGCATGCAGCGGTGTCGGGACGTCAAGCTCTTCCATCAGCTCATACGACAGGAACTCCTTCATGTAGGTCGGGTCCTGATAGTTGTTGTTCAGGACAAACTCATTCAGCCCGGCAAAGCTCTGTCCTGAAACATACTCGTCAGCCTGAATCCGGAAACTGTACCGGTCTGAATCACTTGACGCAACCGAGGTCAGACTCGTCATGCCTTTTGTCCGGATTCCAACACCGGAATAGAAATCACCGTTGATTTCAATATCTGCCGTATGATACTCCTCGGCAAGCGGATTTTCCAGAATATCATTCCACTCATCAGCAGAAATTGTGATATTGACTGTCGTCACCGCCTCTGAATCGAAGTACTTCTCATACGCCGTTCCCCGCTCGGAAATTCCCAGAGCTCCTGGTGAGAACAGAAAGATAAGGGTGAAAATCACCGCAGCTGCAAGCAGAATCAGCGTAATCGCGTTGATAGCCTTCATTATGTCATGTATTCTCCGTTGTAGCTGACCAGAACACTCTTGGAAACGCCGCTGATACGGGAGACAGCATTGACAAATTCTCCTTCCTGACCATTTAAGCGAACCTCAAGCGTCAGCTCAATTCCGGAAGGGCTTACGGTCTTTGAACGAAGCACATACTTCTTCACTGACTTCTGTACTGCAGAAATGACAGCCTGTTCTGCCGTATCGTCAACACAGTCAGCGATAAAGATGTACGGCTTGTGGCTCGGCTTTTTGATAGAGAAGAGGTATAAGACGACACCAATAAAGATAGAGCCGAAGACCGCAAGCGGAATGAATCCTGCGCCGAGAACGATACCGACCGAGATTGCCCAGAAAAGATACGCGATATCCATCGGGTCTTTTACTGCCGAGCGGAAGCGGACAATAGACAACGCTCCGACCATACCAAGTGAGAGGATGATGTTGGAACCAATCGCGAGAATAATCATGGTTGTAATCATCGCCATGGCAATAAGGGAAATCGCAAATCCTGAAGAATACACTACACCTGCAAAACTCTTTTTGTACACAAAGAGAATGAACAATCCAAGAACCAGAGAAAGCGCCAGACTGATAACCATGTCTGTAAGCGAAAACTCGGTTACTCCTGCTAAGAAGTTAGAGGATAAAATATCATTGAATGTTACTGTCGCCATTTATCTCACCCGAAAATCCTTGCTACTGCATATTTGGAGAACGCGGTGACGCGTCTGTTCGGCATCTGAAGCAGGCATTTGATTACCTGCGGCAGGAAACTGTCATACTTTACTTCCATGATAATCACCGGTTCACGATTGGTTTTGATAACTGGTGTCTCTGAAAAGAGGTCCGTGGAGGAAATTCCAGTTCTGATATCTGTGTCAAGAGTAACCCGTACATTTCCCGGTGCATAGATGAAGCACTCGCGGGTGTAGTCAACGATGGTTTTCGGGCGAAGCTGCTGATACTGCATCTTTGCATACAGTTCGATAAGCAGTGCACGCTCCGAGGTTTTCATCCACTCAAGATCACCTGCAAGAATCCTATCCACCTCTGTCCGGGTAATCGGACAGGAGAGTTTGCTTGTCATGCTGTTTATCTTCATCTTTTTTTCCAGACGGATAAAGGACGCATCGTGATTATAGAATCTGATGCGGAACTTTTCCCGTTCCATAATTCCAGTGAGCTTTTCCTGCAGTGCAGTGTCTGTTGGTGTTTCAAAATAGAGACTGCGGATGAGATATTTTCCCTCTTCGTCTGCATGGCTGTCAAACGCACAAATCTGCATCAGCCGTGAACGGATGGTATAATAATCCGCTGTGTTCAGGTAGTACTTGAGTTCATGCCTGAATTTCAGTTTTTTGTCTGCGGTTTGCATACGCGTATATGTTTGATGTAAAGTTATATTAACATTATGTTGTGCTTTAAAAACAATTAGTAAATAATTATTTTACAAAATGACAAACTATTTATTCATACACGATGTACCATTATGGTGTGCAGGACAGGGTATCCTGCATATCAGAACAGCTATCCAGACAGCAAGCAGCAAAGATGTTTTTTCATCAAATACTTTCTTCCTCCTCCCGAATAAGCCAGATAACGGGAGGAGAAAACCACCATCATTTACGGAAAAGTATTAGAAGTACAACGGACAAAAGTAACAAAACTATTTCATGAAGAAGAATACCTTTTATCTTTTATGCGGCGCGGCAGCGATTCTCCTTGTTCTCCTGTTTTACCTCTCGGTAGAGCTAAAATTGCCGTGGCTTATCTTTTTTGGAATCGTGGCCGCGGTTGTGGCATATATAATCTGCCGGAAAAAGATTGCCGGAATTTCCGGTGATGAACGCGAGATGCTGATTGATATGAAGACTGCGTCTGCCACGCTGAAAGCAGCAGCAGTTGTCTATCTGGCAGTAAATATTCCGCTTGCAGTGTATGCGTTTAGTTTCCCGCAGATGATTCTGCCGCCTCCACATTTCCCTGTGCCGCCGGTCTCCATCCCCTTAGTGTCTCTTGGTTCTGTGGCACTGATTGAGCTGGTTCTGTTAGCGGCGGTTCTGTTCATCTATGTGGGATTCCATGTGTACTATGCGAAGAAATACGGCGGGGATGACGAGGATGAAGAATAAAATCAAAGTCTATCGTGCAATGCATGACCTGACGCAGGATAATCTTGCACAGGCACTCGGGGTTACCCGTCAGACGATTCTGGCGATTGAGAAGGGGAAGTATGACCCGTCCTTAGAACTCGCCTTCAAGATGGCACGGTACTTTAACACAACAGTAGAAGAGCTGTTTGTGTATGAACCGCAGGAGTAATACTCCTGAAAAAAAAGTTTAGAGAATGTGGTAGAGCGTGTCTCTCTGTTTTAACACGCGCCCCATATCCTCGCACATAATCTGCATGTCTTCGGGGCTAAAGTAGTCGGTACCTTCTGCGGTTCCTGCCTCGCGGGATAAGGAATCCACAAACATGGTTCCGCCCACATCGTTTCCTCCTGCCATTAAACAGACCTCGGTCATCTTCTGGCCAATCTTGGACCAGGGAACCTGGATGTTGTTTACATTGTCCATGAAAAGACGCGACACGGCAACGAGTAAAACATCCTGGCGTCCGGTAGCCCCATGGCTGACGATGCCCGCCTGTTCCAAGGGGGTATTCTTGTGCAGGAAGGAAAGCGGGACCAGCTCTTCGAAGACATGGGTTTCGTCCTGCAGGTCGCGGAGAATGCGTAAGTGCTCAGCACGTTCTGCATCCGTCTCCACCGAGCCGTACATAATAGTGGACGTTGCCTTGAATCCTAAGTCTGCCGCCTCGCGGATGATTCTCACCCACTCTGCGGTCGGAAGCTTTTTCTCGCAGATAATCTTTCTGACTCTGTCGACCAGAATCTCGGCGGCCGTTCCCTGCACCGAGCCGAGCCCTGCCTCCTTCAGACGGATAAGTGCTTCCTTTGTCGTAATGCCGCTTCTTTCTGCCGCATATAAAATCTCGTCCGGACTGCATCCGTGCACATGGACTCCCGGAATTACTTCATGGAACGTACGGATGATATTCTCGTAGTTCTCAATGGTGAATGCCGGATGGATTCCTGCAAGATAGCAGACTTCGGTGACATTTTTGGAAAGTGCGTCGCGGCAGTGTTCACGGAACTCTTCATCCGTAAAACAGAATGCGTCAGGCTCGGTCGGCTTTCTGCCGAATCCGCACAGACCGCACCGGTTTTTACAGATGTTGGTTAAGTGAATGTTCATGTTGCGGACATACGTTACTGCGTCTCCGACTTTTCTCTCGCGCAGTTCATCTGCCGCATCCGCGACCTTCCAGACATCGCGTCCTTTCAGGCTGAAAAGAAACGCTGCCTCCTCTTCAGTCATTCTTGCCCCGGAAAGGACGTCTGACAGAATTGTATTGACGTTCATGATTACCTCTTCCGGTTCTTGCGTTTTGCAAGAACCCTGCTTACAACCTCAATGCAGACAATAATTACCGCAGCAATCAGGATACTTTCGATCAGGTGGAGGGGCACCCACCCGATAAGCGGAATTGCAAAGACAGCTTTGCCGACAATCCACTCTTCCTTGACCGGCTCCATACGGGAGATTCCATATCCCGGGAAACTGCCGAACTGGTCGGGATAGGGGTTTGTCACGTTGTTGTCACCTTTCGTGATAACGCCTGCATGTGCGGCATCTCCGGAAAAACCGATAGCTGCGGACTCTTCTTTCGTAATTTCGGCTATTACCCGGTGAATTATCGGGGTAACGCCGGTCATACCATTCGGCTGGTACACAATTACATCGCCATACTCATTGAAAATCTTTGAGGCACCTGATGCTTTCGCTTCTTCCTGCGTCATCCATCCGCCGAAGCGGTTTTCATCAACAACGAAAACCAGACTGTAGGTCGGAAGATTGGGTTCCATACTTCCGGATTCAACAGCAACCAGCGCGGGCCAGGTTCCGGACACACCAAAGAGGACAAGACCAATTCCCGCAACAATCAGGAGAATCAGCAGGATATCCCGTACAAATGATGCGCCTTCGCTTTTTGGATGAAGAAGGTCTCGAAACGACATAGGCAAAAAGGGGTTTGCTGTGAGAATATATAAGAGTTCTCACTTGCCGAAGCGGCGCTGACGGGACTGGAAATCCCGAAGAGCCCGCAGGAAGTCAACGTACCGGAATTTATCCCAGTTGACGTCAGTAAAGAAGAGTTCCGAATACACGGACTGCCAGATAAGAAAGTCTGTCAGATGGTTTCCGCCGGTTTTGATGACGAAGTCCGGTGTTACCTGGTAGAGCAGATGCTCTTCGATGGTATCTTCGGTAACAGCATCCGGAGAAATACCGGATGCGGCAATATCTGCGACTGCTTTGCAGATTTCCTGCCGTCCGCATCTTCCGATCACAATCAGAACCTCAGGCGTTCCGCATCCGGCAGAGATGTCCTTTTCTGCTGTGCTCACCCGGACTGCGGAGAGTTTTGCCATCTCTTCAAACGGGATGGTGATACTCTCCGGCGTGTCGGTGCTGATGTGAATGATGCACCGTTTAATTGCCGGAAACTCCTTTACCCACTGCAGAACGGCTAAGAGCTTTGCCGGCTCTGAGGAAACCTCCTCTCCGGAGAGCATGAAGCAGAGCTCTTCGGGGAAGAGGGAGAGACCGGATTTAATCCGTTTTTCATAGAGTTCGTACAGCATGTTCAAGTATTCTCTTATATGTGAATCCCGGTATTAACTGTTACCGTTTTGGAAGCAGAGCAGATACGCCAAAGCAGATGACGCTGATGGAAAGGAAGAGGACAGCAGTCTCTGGGTTGACTGCATCAAGCAGGGAAAGGACAAAGGTTGCAACACCCAGAGCCAGACCGACTGCTCCGAGAATTAACCGCGGGTGGTCAATGTGTTCGGCATCCGTCATACGCGCACTCCTGCATAGAGACTAAAGGAGAGGGTTAACGTGTCTTTTTCCAGAACCGCACTGTCGGATAAGACGTCCATCTCTTCTCCTTCTGCAAGAATTGCCGCGGCAAGACTGCAGAGAGGACATCCAACCATGGTACAGCATTTCGGCGATACTTCCTGCATGGTCCGGCAAAGCGCGACCGGGGAGAACTGTTCAAAGGTAATTACCACCGATTTGTCGTTTCGAACCGCAGAGACTTTTGCGGCAACCGCGAGGTAGTCAGCAAAGACTTCCGATAAGCAGGTTCCAAGCATCTCGAAGTTGTGTTTCGGGATGACTAAGTGGTCCTCTTTTTTCAGTTTCTGCAGAAGCGGGGTGCATACTGCAGGATACGCAACACCATTCCACTCGCCGACCGTAACGAAGGTGGTATCTTCCGGAAGTTCCGGAATGCGTCCTCCGGTTACCGGGTTTATCTGGATAACATCACCGGTTTCTTTGCGGCAGCGGTGGATGGTGTTGCTGGTAACTCCTAAGTCTGCGAAGGCGCGGGCGAGGTTGATACTTCCCTGAACCGGCATCAGTTCAGTTAAGAATGCCGGAAGCGGTGCACGTTCTGCGGTCAGGAGAATGAACACTCCGGTTACGAGGAGCATGAATCCGCAGAGGACAAGAACAGCACTGGTCATATCTCCGCGGTTGGTAAGCGCGGTTATAATGAATACGGCAACAGATGCGGCAAAGAGGATGCCGGATGCAAGGTAGGTTGGATTTTTACGTACGGTCATGAGGGTTCACCTTGAGGGTTTTGCGGAGGCGGTACTCTGTGATGAAGAGAATATAGATTCCAATCAGGACAAGGACGGCGGCGAGAATAATTGCCGTAATCGCTGAGGAGATAAATGCGCAGAGTGCAGCACAAAGGGCGGCAATTACTGCAGGGATGAGGATTTTACTGCTGAGTTCCCCGAAGAGGGAAAGCAGTGATGCAAGGAGGAGAAGGGAAACGATTCCGGTAAAGACGGGGTTTCCTGCGGCAAGAACAAGCGGGAAGCCGGCGGCAGAAAGGAGAAGGAAGCGCACGGTGATATCCTTCTGCAGAAGGAAGAAGAATACCAGATACAGCACCGCAAGGATAACTGCCGGAATACGCTCTGCGTTGCCGGCACAGAGGACGGAAGCCAGAGCAAAGAGAACGGAGAGAATACGGGTTTTCATGACAGCACCTCCACAGCAGAAGCTCCGGCGGCGTACAGTTTGGAGACAACGGATTTTTCCCGCTCTGTTCCGCGAATACCTGCCAGAATAAAGACAACGCCGCGCTGCTGAATTTCCGCATCAGCTGTCAGATAGGACAGGTTGCTGATGTCACCCAGAGCACAGGAGACAACATAGATGTTGGTATCATCCATCGATGTCCGCTCTGCACTGTCGGATACTGCCGTCTCTGCGGTGATGTGTTTGATGTTCTGCTCGAAACTGTTTCTGTACCGGTTTTTCGACATGGAAAGGGCTGAGCGGATATTGCGGGAGAAGGTATTGGTATCTGTGAGGTCTGCTGCTTCCTTCATGAGACGGGAGATGTGCCGGTGGCGGAAGAGCGTTGTTTCCCGGCGGACTTTTCCGGCAAGGCTGAGGCGGGCAAAGATTTCCTCTTCCTGTTTTGAGTTGCCAATCCAGATACAGTCAGCTCCGCTGTAGGCAATTACCGGATAGGAATCACGTCTCTGCAGGCGTTCCAGCGCACCGGATGCGGCCTCGGCAAATGCGGACACAGAGTCTGCGGAAGTTCCCTCTTCCGGCAGGTCAAGAATCAGAACAGGGTTTACGCCGGAAGAATCCGTGCGCATCTGTACGTACAGTTCGTCATACTTTGCCGAGAGCTTCCAGTTAATGTCTGAGACATTGTCTCCTGCAGCATAGGGGCGGAAGTAGCGGGCTTCTGTTCCGGCGATAATTGCATGGCGGTCGCGTTCCTGAGAATCATTGAGCGGAGAAAATCCGTCCTGATTAAAGGTCGCGGCAATTCCTGCGGCATAGACGGTCAGTTCCGGAGAGACTGCATAGGAAACCGGAAGTTCTGCGGTAAAGAACCAATCGGATGCAGATACCAGAATGCCGCCGAAAGCGGATTTGCCGACCACCGGAATCCGGAGCATATACTCGGCAGTTCCTGCGGAAAAGACGGTACTTCCCCGGATAACTGATGCTCCTTTCGGCGGGATATCAGAGAGCGATATTTTGAGATCCGTCTTTTTTGCTGACACAGTTGTCTGCACGAGAATCTGTCCTCCCTGGGTCAGAATCGTGGAATCCGTGGACCGGGAAATCTGCAGGGATTCTGCATATCCGCGGAGTGCCTGCAGGAAAGACAGTCCGCGAATCAGAAGAAAGGAGATGATAACAAAGCCTGCGGCTGCGGCAGGCGTACTGTTCATAAGCCAGGCATAGACAAATGCCGGCACGGCAAAAAGGAGAAGGAGTGTGGTGAGCGGAGTTGGACGCATTTCGTCTATCTCACCGGAACAGTTTCCAGGATACTGCTGATAACATTCTCTACGGTAACACCGGTCAGCTTTGCCTCACGTTTCAGCATGATACGGTGGGATAAGACATACGGCACCAGGTGCTTGACATCATCCGGGATGATGTATCCTCTTCCCTGAATGGCGGCATATGCCTGTGATCCGCGCAGAAGTGCCAGAGATCCGCGGGTACTGACACCAAGTCTGACATCGCTGTGCTTTCTGGTGGCAGAGACAAGGTCTGCGATGTATCCAAGGATATCATCACTTGCATAGACGGAACGGATGGATTCCTGCATCCGGGTGATGTTTTCCGGCGTGGTAATCTCGGTCTCTTTGGCAAGCATCTCTTTTAAGTCAAGCTCGCGGTTCATATCGCGTGCAAGAATCTTCATCTCTTCCTCTGCGGAAAGCGGATTTACCTGTACGCTGTAGGTGAAACGGTCTTTCTGCGCCTCAATCAGCATGAAGGTTCCTTCCATTTCGTACGGGTTCTGCGTGGCAATCACCATAAAGGGAGAAGCAAGGTGGTAGCGTTCGTTGTCGATGGTAACCTGACGCTCGGCGATTGCTTCGAGCAGTGCTCCCTGTGCTTTCGGGGTCAGGCGGTTCATTTCATCAACTAAGAAGATGTTGGAAAAGACCGGGCCTTTAACGAACTTGAATCCTGCTTCCTTGGAATAGGTTTTCATTCCCAGAATGTCGATTGGCTGAATATCGACTGCACCCTGGAGACGGCCGAAGGTTCCGCCGATTTTTTTGGCGAACAGTTTACAGGCACTGGTCTTTGCAGTTCCAGGCACACCTTCAATAATTACCGTACCGTTGCTTAACAGGGCAATAGTTAACGTGTCAATGAGGTCTTCATATCCTACGATGAACTTCTGCAGAGCTGCCTGCATGTTCTCATAGAATTCGCGTACTTCTTTCATATCGGGTTTTTCACTCATAATTTGTTCCTTCTCCAAAGGTAAATTCCTCCTCCGCAAAGGAAGAGAATGCCAAACAGTCCAACTCCTGCACCGGGGTAGCGGTGAAGGAGCGAGAGCAGTCCGGTAATACCGCTGCCGTTTTCAACGTCAGTTCCTGCTAAGTAGATGTACGGTTCTTCCTGCAGGAGGGCTTCGAGAACCGCCATGTTCTGTGTGTGTTTTCTGTCAAGCATGCTGTTGACAAAAAGCGACGGGTCGGCAACAACAACTATTCTTCCGTTGCCAATAGTATCTGATGCCGCAAGGGAATAAACTTTCAGTGGCTCGTTTGCATCCGCGGTGTTGTCTCCATCCAAATCAACCCAGGAAAGCGATGACGTCTGAATGACCGTTTCTCCGCCGGTAACATATCCCGGATAGTTGAAGAAGAGATGGGTTACATTTGTTCCAAACAGGTTTTCCAGAACATCAGCACGGAACAGACCGGCGTCTTTGTATTCCATGTTGGGTGAGCGGACTTCCGCATCGTGGACTGTGATGCTGCTTCCAAGCGTGGATAAGAAGGCGTTTGCGTTTCCTGCCTGGTCGAAGAGGAGGATGGTGTTTCCGGCTCTCAGGTATGCGGATAATCCCTCGCCGATAAAGTCATGAGACGGGGAAATTACCAGAAGCAGTGTTCCGGTTTTTCCGGTGAGAGAATCCGCATCCCAGATACACTGACTATCCGGGATTTGACCGAAGAAGGATGATGTGCCGTTCCATCCGGTGTTGTAGCGCGAGTACTCGTCTGACGAACCGGCAAACTGTCCAAGCATCACGGCGGCGGTGAGGATGAGGAGGAGTATGGCAACGACGGTAAGTTTTCTCATGCGGATTACTGTTTAAGGATTACTCTGGCAAGTTCTGCAAGTTTTGCGGTATCTTCTGCTTCGGTCTTTGGTGCATAGCGGACCTGTTCGTAGAACCGGATAAACTCTTTCAGTTCTGCGGTTGGTTCTCCGAAGGTAAGGAGCTGTCTTGGGGTAAGGGCAGTTCCGTGCTGGATGCCGTATTTGTCCTCGAGGTGTTCTAAGACAGCAGCGTAACACTCCTTCGGCGTAGTAAGCGGAAGGTCTGCTTTTGGTTTTACCACTGGGACTTCTGCAGGCTGTTTTTCTTCCTCTGAAACAACAGCAGGTGCCGGTTTTTCTTCTGCGGCCGGCTCTTCTGCCGGAGCAGGGGCTGATACTTTGCCGGCGTCAGATGCAGCGCGTTTCTGAATTACCAGAATGGCGATACCTGCGGCAACAAGCACGACAACTACGACAATTATAACCGGGATGATTGGCGCTCCGGTTTCCGGCTCGGGTCCCGGAGTTACTGAGGTGTTCTGTTCCGGTTTTTCGGTGACATTTGTGACCGGGGTGGATGTTGTTGTATTCTGGGTGGTGGTATTTACCGGATTCAGCACTGAGGTGTTGGTAGTATTCAGAGTGGATGTATTTGTCGGGTTCAGTACTGAGGTGTTTGTGGTGTTTAAAGCAGTGGTATTGGTAACATTCTGAATCGGGTTGTCACTAACCGCCGGTTTTTCATGCTCTGCACTCAGTTCCTTATACATTCGGGAAAGTTCAGCATAGCGTTCCGGATTGTATTCCTCATACAGGAAATAGTCATACCAGTGTTCCCCGTGTTTTTCATACATCTCCGGGGTGCCGTATTCCAGCAGGAACTCTGCTTCCCAGAACTCCAATGGGGCAGAGGTATTGGAGAATCTGTTGTACAAATCCCACAGATTCTGGTATTTCAGCAGGAGGTCATTGTAGATGTCTTCCTCTCCTTCGTAGAAGTAGTAATCAAACCAGACGGTTCCATACTCCTCGTACATCCAGTACTCGCCGTACTTGTCTAAGAATTCCTCTTCCCAGGGTTCCATGTCATCTGCAGATACAGCAGAAACAAATCCTGCTGAAAGCAGCATGACCAGAAACAGCACTGGGATTATTCTAGTTGTTTTTTTCATGATATCTCTCCAGAATTTTTGCGGAAAGTGTTTTCATCTTCTCTAAGTCAGTTTCTGATACTGAAACATCTGCATAGTGCAGGTACTCATACTCAGTCAGGAAGGTGGTAACCTCTGTGCAGGGATTGGAAATATCCTGCTGAATCTCGCGCGGAGTCTTTACCGGAGTGTTCCTGATGCCTTCATATACGGCGATATGGGCGATAGTCTCGCGGTAGAGAACACGCAGTTTGTTGGAGTCCTCGGTCTTTGCCGGACTGCCGATAATTTTTCTGATTGCCTTTGCAATTCCCTTTGCCGGGGATGGTTTTACTGTCTGCAGTAATTCTGATTCAGTTTCTGTTTCTGCAGATACTGCGAAACTCTTTCTCTTCCGGAAAACCCTCACACCGATAAATGCGGCAACACCAAGGATTGCAGCGCCCAGCAGCGGAAGCAGGAAGGAGCCGGAAATCTTCACATCTACCGGTTCACTCACGCTCTCTTCAAGCGGGAAGGAAAAGTCAGAGAACTCTGCATACACCAGGTATTCTCCGTCTTCCAGATCACTCTGGATGGAAAAGACACCGTTTTTGTTGGTAATGCCTGTTCCAAGGAGTCCGACACCGTCTGCATACACATCAACTTTTGCTCCGGAGACGGAGAGGCCGTTTTCTGTCTGCAGAGCGCCGGTGACGGTCACGGTATTTCCGCTTACCTTTGCCGAGTCAATGAACAGAGTCGTGTTGGTGGTAACAACCCTGATGGTGTCCTGTTTGGATACGTGCCCCTGACTCTGAATAGAGACGGTGTGCTGTCCTTTGGAGACATTCGTAATCCTGATGCTCTTGGAAAAAGAGCCCGGTTCAGATAAGGTAACTGAACTCCAGACACGGGTGTCAAGATAAATCGAATGCACACCGGATAACCGGGACGTTCCGTCAATTCTCAGGGTGTCGCCGTAGGCAAAGGTATCTCCGGAGAGAGTAAAGAGAATCTGTAAATCCGACGTTCCCGGTTTCGGTCTCATCGAACCGATACTGGAAAGAGATGCGTCAGCAAATTTCTTTACCACATCTATGGATTCTTTCAGAGATGATGTGTCCAGATTCTGGTTCTCTGCAACGCCAATCATTGTCTCTGCCGCGGAAGAATAGGTGTCTGCGGTAAGCGAAATCTCTTTTGACAGCAGCTGAAGTTCTGCATACAGAGCCGAAATATCTGCTGCACTCAGAGACCCTTTCCGGATACTCTGCTTAATCTCTTCGACCCGTGCAACATCCGAGTTCAGAACAGACAGGGCAATCTCCAACTCCTCGGAAGAGAGGCGGAAGTCATTAATTTCGGTGTTTCCGAGTTTAATCTTACCGTTGTTTGTTTTCAGCCGGTTGACGAGGTTTTCAAACTCCTTCAGTTCGCGCTCCGAGTACTCGAAATCCTTGGAATCAATCTCCAAAGATGCTTTCAGACTCTGGAGCATAATCTTTTCCATCAGGGGCGTGATGGTCTCTGCTTCTTCTGTGGTCATTACTGACACAGCATTGACATCTTTATGCGAAGCAGAGTAGGCGTCATCTGCTGCTTCATACAGAACCGTTCCGCCGCCGAGCACCAGCACTACGGCAAACAGAACAAGCCCCAGTCCCGCAAGGACAGCCGGAAGAACAGCCGAAGACTTCATAGAAGAATAATGTCAAGGACTTTTTTCAGGAGGATGATGCCAAATACCGCAACACCGGTTGCCAGCAGTGTCATCTGATAGGTTCTCCAGCGTGGACGAAGCGTTGATAGTGAAACAAACTCCGTGATAATCAGAGCACCAATCAGCCAGAGCACGAAGAAAATTTCGATGTTAATCAGCCGTGCCAGAATCATGACAAAGGCAACGCAAAACATCCATCCGACAAGGATACCTGCCGCGAGTAATGTTTTTCCTGAAGCCATGCTTATTTATTTGTCATACAGAAGGTAATAGTTTCTGGTTCATTTATGAGCGTTCTGCAACCATGGAGAGGAGGTCCTCTCCGTCCTCAACATCTTTGAGCCGTTTGTCACCGATAACGAGCGTCTTTCCAATCTTCTTTTCCTTGCTGTAATCAGTTACCACACAAAGAGAGTGTGTGCCGGAAATCTGGGAGATGTTTCCTAAGAGTTCTGCCCGCTGAACGGTTTTCTGCGGTGTTCCGTAGCAGGTAAGGATTGTTTCGTTCTCGAAGACGGCAAACGCATGGAATGGTGCCCGCCTGAGTTCGTGGACGCTGATTCCAATCGAGCGCAGGTGTTCTTCGGGCTTTTCCTGACTTTCTCCTTCGGTACGGGCGGATGGAAGCGATGCCGGAACGCGTTCTTCTTCGACCGGGACGTAGTTTAAGAGGTCGATAGGCATTACGATGTCGTCGTCGAAGAACTCTTCAAGGCGCATTGCCATCTCCAGGGTTGTCCCCATGCCGCTTTCGTATTTACTGACGGTACGCCGCGAGACGCCGAGCGCATGGGCAAGGTCTCCTAAAGACATCGCCATGTTTTCCCGCAGTTCCCGCAGACGGTCGGCGTCGATATTTACATAGAGTCCGCCGGGGGATGCATATACTAAGGGGAGTTCTCCTTCCGCAAGATAATCATAGAGGGTGGCAGGAGATATTGCATTGATTCCGTAGCGGACATAGATTGCTCCGCGTTCCAGGGGTATGTCTCTTGCACGTTCTCCGATGATTAAGGGGACTGCATGGAGGTGGCGGGCAATTTTATCCAGATCCCATGCCACATCCTCGTTGACACTGTCTATCTGGGATACAACTTTTATTACGAACAGGTGTTCTCCGTTGGATGTCATCAGATCAAAACTGCGGGGACGTATCTCACAGCGTTCAGAGACATTGTAGCCGGTCATCAGAAGGATGCTGACTACGTTCTGGAGAAGTCTGTCGGAGGACATGGATTTATAAAAACAATATGGATTACTGTTCTATAAATTATTATTGATTTTTAATCCCGGTTGCCTGGCGGACTTCGATTTCCTCCATTTCGTCGAGGAAGGGGAGCAGACATTTGAGGTATGGACGAAGACCCACCGGGGTTTCCAGAACACCGGTGTCGAGGATTTCTGCTGACAGCGGCTGCTCTTTGAGCATCTGTTCTACGTTTGCAGATGGTCCTGCAATCTGTTTCATCTGCTTTTGCATATTCTTAAACCAGTCTTCAATTTCCAGGACCGGCCGGAAGTCCATATCGGTAAAGCGGTATTTTTTGATGTCTTCTTCTACTGTGGAGGTCTTTGCGATTTCCTCATCCATGTAGAGATATACATTGATTTTTTCCCGGATGCGCAGGTCACGCAGTACCAGAAGGTCAACGGTTTCTCCGGGGGATGGATATTCACTCATACATAGGGATTGGTTTCTGCTGATAAATAATCTTGGTTATTTTATGAGTTCAAGCGTTCCGGATGTTCCGACGACGATTTCCCGCTGCCCTGCATAGGTGTCAGCAATTCCGACAACCCGGATTGTGTCTCCGGTTTTATAGAACAGGTTCTCCGCACCTTCTTCAGCAAATACGGTTACTCCGGAGACATTGAGGAGTGCGTGTCCTCCCGTCGATGTAAGCTTTACCGAAATGATTTCTCCGGTAAATGTTACGCGCGTTTTGTCCGGGACTGAATCGGTGTAGGGGACAAGTCCTGCATCCGGAAATAAGACGCCGAAACAGAGATAAAATCCGGTAAGTATGAGCGTTACCGCAAGAAGGACAAGGAGCGATTTTTTCTCTGTTTTCGTCAGCATATGTCCTTATTTGACTGCAGGAGATATTAACCTGTCTGGGGCTTTGTTCGTCTTAGATGATACGAACAACTTCTGAAAAACAGGTGTGTTGTTCGTGTTGTATAGAACAATCTGCGATACTTTTTTATACTTTAACGACGACTATTATGTATGCAGAGAAGAAACATGCCCCAATCTTGTATAACCATCCTGAGACACCTGGAAGTTACCGGATCCCAGACGCACAAGGACCTTGTTCTGGCCACCGGACTTGCACCGCGTACGGTCAGATATGCGCTCCGCCGCTTAAAGGAGAACGGCTTAATCATCGAGAAGTTCAACTTCCGCGACGCAAGACAGATGCTCTACTTCCCAAATACGCTTGCCGCAGCTCCACAGCAGGCATCCGCCTAAATTTTTTCCTCTTCCAATCCCTCCTTTCATCCTGAAACCTGCAGAAGAGGGGCGGCAGCAAACCCCTGCCGCTCCCTTTGAATCTTTTTTACCCAACGCCTTACAGCAGGAATTAATTTCATGGAGATACAATATCTATACTGAAAATGTACGCAAAACGTCTTGACAATTTACCCCCGTACTTATTCGCACGTATCGATGCTATCAAAGCACAGAAGCGTGCTGAAGGTGTTGACTTAATCGACCTTGGTGTCGGAGACCCGGACCTTCCGACCCCGCCGCACATTGTCGATGCGTTATGCGAAGCTGCCCGTGACCCGGCAAACCACCACTACCCGGATTACCTTGGAATGCTCGAGTACCGTCAGGCTGTTGCCCAGTGGTATGATACCCGCTTCGGCGTCAAACTCGACCCGAAGTCCGAGGTCTTAGCGCTTATCGGTTCCAAAGAAGGTATTGCAAATATTCCGGAAGCATTCGTAAACCCGGGAGAGTATGTCTTAGCTGCTGACCCCGGATACCCGGTCTATAAGACCTCCACGCTCTTTGCCGAAGGAAAGTGCCACTTAATGCCGCTGTTAGAGGAGAACAACTTCCTCCCGGACTATGACGCCATCCCCAAAGACGTTGTCCGCGATGCAAAACTGATGTTTATCGGATACCCGAACAACCCGACCGGAGCAGTTGCCCCGATGAAGTTCTTCGATGAGACCGTTGAGTTTGCCAAGAATAATGATATCATTGTTGTCCATGACAACGCATACTCGGAAATCTCCTACGACGGATATGTTGCTCCGTCCTTCCTTCAGGCATCCGGTGCTATGGATGTAGGTATCGAGTGTCACTCCTTATCCAAGACCTACAACATGACCGGATGGCGTGTCGGCATGGCCTGCGGTAACAAGGACTTAATCTCCGCATTCGGCCGCGTCAAGACCAACATTGACTCCGGTGTCTTCGATGCAGTCCAGAAAGCAGCTATCACTGCCTTAACCGGACCGCAGGACTGTGTTAAAAACGCCTGTGCAGTCTATCAGGAGCGCCGTGATGCACTGGTTTCCGGTCTGCGCTCTCTCGGATTCAATGTCTTTGTCCCGAAAGCAACCTTCTATGTCTGGATGAAGGTTGATGACTCCGCGGCATTTACCGAGAAGATGATTAACGAAGCAGGAATTGTCGTAACGCCTGGAAACGGATTCGGTCCGAACGGTGAAGGCTACGTCCGCTTCGCTATCACCAGAACCGTTGACCGCATCAACGAGGCAATCGAGCGCATGAAGGCATGCGGAATCCGGGGAAACTGAGATGAATCTCTCTCTTCCTTCCTCCCTTTCCGTCAAGGACGGACACCTCTTCTGCGGCGGCGCAGACTGTGTTGAGCTTGCCGAGAAGTTCGGTACTCCGCTCTATGTAACAGACGAACTCCACATCGTGGAAAACTTCCGCCGCTATGAAGCAGCCTTAAAGCAGTACACCGACAAGGTCCAGCTTCTCTACGCCGCAAAGGCAAACGAGAACCCGGTTATCATGCAGACCTTAGCCGCGGAAGGCGCAGGCGCTGATGTTTTCTCCCTTGGCGAGATGCAGGCAGCCCTTGACTCCGGCATGCCGGCAGAAAAGCTCCTCTTCAACGGAAGCTCCAAGACCGAGGCAGCCCTTCGCGCAGCTATTGAGAAAGGCATTAAAATCTCTGTGGACTCGGTCGATGAGCTTCGCCAGATTGACCTCATCAGCCGCGAGATGCAGAAGACGGTGAAAATCGGTTTCCGCTGCAACCCGGAAATTGATGTCCCGACCCACCCGAAGATTGCCACCGGAATCAAGAACAGCAAGTTCGGTATTCCGGCAGAGATGATTCTGGATGCCTACCGCGAAGCGCTCTCGATGGAGTTTGTCGAGCCGGTCGGTATGCACTGCCACATCGGTTCCCAGATTTTAGAGGTCGAGCCGTTCGGCATTGCCTGCGGTGTCATCATGAAAGTTGCCGCTGAAATCACGAAGCTCGGCGTCAAGTTAGAGTTCGTGGACTTCGGCGGAGGCCTTGGAATCCCGTACCACCGTGGAGAGGAAAAGGATGCTGCACCAACGCCGGAAGAGTATGCCGCAGCCGTTATGCCGGTCTTTGTTGCCGCCTGCGAGGAAAACGGTATCAGCCCGGCATTCTGGGTTGAGCCGGGACGCTGGATGGTTGGCGAGTCCACGGTTCTCTTAACGAAGGTCAACTCCGTCAAGAAGGTCCACAAGACCTTTGTCAATGTGGATGCGGGATTCAACCTCTTAATCAGACCTGCCATGTATGACTCCTGGCATGAGGTCATGGTCGCAAACAAGGCTGATGACGAAGATACCGGTGTCTATACGGTTACCGGCCCGATCTGCGAGACCGGAGACATCTTAGCCGCAGACCGCAAACTCCCGACGGTTGCTGCCGGAGATCTTATCGCAGTCCTTGACGCAGGCGCATATGGATATGCAATGTCTTCCCAGTACAACTCCCACCCGCGCTGTGCAGAGGTCCTTGTCCGCGACGGACAGGCAGAACTCATGCGCCGTGCGGAGACCTACGCTGACATTGTCAGAACGGTTGTTATTCCTTCCTGGCACAGAAAATAAATGATGCACTACGCGCTGGTATCTGATCTTCTGACGAGAGAGGAGTTTGAACAGCGTGTGGAAGAGAAGGCCGAGTCACTTGGCGGTATTGTGGACGAAATTACCGCCGCCATGCTGGTGGTGGAAGATTTAGGGCGCAGTCATGTAAAAATCGGAGATATTCCGAAAGCGACTGCCGCCGTCGTTTCTTTTTTCGGAAAAATCCTATCTATCGAAGGTCCGCGGGAGTTTACCCGTGAGGGTGAATCAACGCCGGGGCTTGTTGCATCTCTTGTTTTAGGAGATCCCACCGGAACCACGAAGACTACGCTCTGGGATGAACAGGCGGCTGCGGTCTCTGAGCTTGCAGTCGATTCAGTAGTAGAGGTAATTGCCAAGCCCCGGTTCGGCAGAAAAGAGGTCTCGTTTGTTGCGCTTCGGGAAAGTTCGGTGGAGATTGTGGAAACCAAAAAGCCGCCGACATCAGAGATTCTTGCAAAACCGTTTGTCGTGCGGATTCTGCATATGTCTGCAGTCCGGGAGATTGAGCGCCGGAATGGAGACCTTGCCTACCTGCAGGAGATTCTGGTAGGAGACGAGAGCGGAACAACGCTTCTGACAACCTGGGCGCCGGAAACCTTCTCCGATGTTGAGGAAGGAGCAACTGTTTCCATCACTGGAGTATCCCGCAAGGAGGATGACGGAATTGTGGAGTATCAGGCACTGAATACCGCAGTTATTACTCCGCACCCGACACCAATCCCTGTTCTGAAAATAGATGCGGGCGATGTTGAAGAGGGGCAGTGCCCGGTTGTTGCCGGAACGGTTGTCTCGGTATCCGAGGTTCGGACATTCATCAACCGGAGAAACACCGAGTCCAAGGTGCGAAACATCAAAATCCAGGGTGAGGACGGCGATGTGCTTGCCGTATCTCTCTGGAAGGACGAAGCAGAAAAACTGCTTCTTCCAGGAGACTTCGTGGAGATTATCAACGCCGTTGCAAAGCCGTCGCGTTTTTCCGGTCTGGAACTGTCGGTTGGTCACGGCTCGGTAATCCGCATCCTTTCCGACGAAGAAGAGCCGGTTCAGATTTCCGGAAGAGTCGTGCTCCGTCCAATAGGACTGACGCTCGAAAATGCGGATGAGGTCTTCGTGCTGACCGGAGACAATCTGCCGGAGCCAGGGATGTCTGTAACCATCTCCGGAATGCGGCAGGGAGTTCGTCTCCGGGTACAGGAAGGATGGCTGAATCCGGCAGATGCTTCCGAAATTCTTTCGATTCTGCAGCAGTCTCAGTCTTTCTGATATTCCAGGATATCTCCCGGAGTGCAGTCAAGCGCTTCACAGATTGCCGCAAGTGTTGAGAAGCGGACCGCAGTTACTTTGTTGTTTTTAATTTTTGAAAGATTGACATTGGAGATGCCGACTAACTCAGAGAGTTCATTCAGCGGCATTTTTCTCTCAACCATCATCCGGTCAAGATGCAGGACGATTTTTCCCATGACTTTCTCCTTAGAGCAGTCCTTCCACATCATCTTCCAGTTCCATACCGTGGGCAAAGAACTGCGTCAGGCAGAGAACAAGAATTCCCATGATAAATCCGCTCATGCTGTTGCTGATTTCCACACTGTCAAATCCTGCGGCAAGCTGGATGACAAATCCCATAATCCATCCGATAACCGGGACAGCGATAGAGAAGATGCCAATCTCCTTAAGCATGCGAACATTGTCTTTCTGGAACGGTGTTGTTTCGGCGGATTTTTTGAGAATCAGGGAAAGGTTGCGGAATACCATTGCCATGAGAATCAGAATTACCGTCGAACCTGCGGCAAACAGTCCATAGACAGTCATGTCAGGAACCCCGTCTAAGACCGGGGTGATTACTTCGAATCCATAGGTTTCCAGAACAACTGTGCTTCCTGACGGTTCAAAGCCTACCAGATAGTGCAGAAGATGCGGAGCGGCAAATGCACAAACAGCAGAGGCTCCCATCAGGGCAGATGCTACCCAGTGGACGATTTCCAGAACTTTTGCGATGATTTTGGTAACTGTATCAATTCCGCTCATACGTATCGTTTCACAATAATAAGTTATCGTTAAACGATATATAATATTCGTTTGGCGTTATTGAAAAAAGTATCAGTGCCGGTTTTCCGGCATGAAGGATAAGATGTCCCAGGCAAGGGATTCTGCTTTTTTGAGGTTGGTCATCATGGTGTCAAGGCGGACTGCCTGTTCCACTTCCACGGTATCTTTGATATCCTGGATGAAGACATTTACTGCATCTCCGTAAACTTTGCGGGTTCCGGCAGAGTTTGGTTCATATCCCCACGCGGTCATGAGGGCTGCGGCAGGTCCGCTTACCGGGCGGTTTCCGATGAACGGGCTGACAGCGGCAACGAATTTATCCGCAAGCGCTTCTCTGACACCGCCGCATTCTAAAATTGGTCCAATGCTGGTTACCGGATTGGACGGTCCAATGATAACTGCATCGCTTTCCTCAATTGCGGAAATGACCTGTTCGGTTGCCTGAAGCGGCGCGCCGTCTGCGGTCACCCGGCGAATGCCCGTGATTGGAACATTGCCGCGTTTTCCAACCCAGTACTCCTGATAATGCATGAGACTTCCGTCTTCAGTTACCACGTAGGAGGTTACTTCCTGGTCAGACATCGGCAGAATTTTTGCGGAGATGCCGTAGCCTTCGCAGATTTTCTGCGTTGCTTCTGTCAGCGTCATGCCGGACTGCATGAAGGAAGTCCGGGCAATGTTTGTTGCACGGTCCCGTTCGCCGAGCGGCAGCGGCTCTTTATATCCGAGCTTTTCCATCATGTGGTAGGTGTCAAGCGTATCTCCTTTGATTCCCCACCAGGTGTCTGTGTTGAGGATGCCCGCAAAAAGATAGGTGACGGTATCCACATCCGGCGATACATAGTGCCCGGACATGTGTAAATCCTCAGCAGTATTTACCACAACCGTTATTTCATTATCCCGGAGAATCTGACGGAGACCGCGAATCAGTTTCGGCGTTCCCGTTCCGCCGGAGAACACAGTAATCATACAATGATGTTGGCGGCAGATGATATGTAGATTACGGATTGAAAGGAAAAAAAAGTAAAGTGTTCAGATTGCTTTCCAGAGGAATTTCTCGGAGTGTACGCCCTTCTTCTTCTGTCCGGCAGGAATTGCTTCCAGGTCGTCTACAATTGAACGAAGGCGCGAGCTTGCACCGTCTGCTTCGTTGACCAGCCATGCTTCTGCGGTCAGCGGGACAACATCTCCGTAGATTCCGTGGTGGGACTGGATGATGTGGCGAATCTGCAGAATCTGGGAGTCAGTCAGGAGGGAGGTGTACTCGTCGATGTACATGATTCCCATAGTAATATGCTCGATTAAGTTGTAGGTGTCGTTTGGCACATAAGACTGGCCTACTTTGTCGAAGCAGAAAATCTTTCCAATGTCGTGGAGAACACAGCCGGCGATTACCATATCGCGGTTAATCTTTGTCCGCGGCATGGTATCCATGATAGCAAGCGCAATCTTTACGGTCTCTAACGTGTGCTCGCAAAGACCGCCGATATACTCATGGTGGCGGCGGATGGCTGCGGGGCACTCGTAGAAGCGGCTGTCCAGACAGCAGGCAACAAAGATGCGCAGGTTCTGGTTCTGGATGGATGCAACCAGTTTCTGGAGTTCTGCGGCATTCTCGGCAATCTTTGCCGGGGTGTAGATGTACTCAACATCCTCTCCTGCGGCAAGCGGCATTGGTCCTGCAAGCAGTGCCTCTAAGGATTCCGGAGACTCGGACTGCAGGAGAAGGCTTCCGCCCTGCGGAACTTTTCCTGTTCCGACAATCCGGTACACGCGTCCCGTCTGGATTCCGCGGACGACCGTCGGTGCTTCCTCGCCGTAGAGTTTGGCTTCAAGAACTCCGGTCTTGTCTGCAATCGTCAGGTGGATGTACTGTTCTCCGCGTTTTGCCCGCAGGTCAGCACGCTTAATCATGAATGCATCGTCAACAGCAGTACCGTTCGTAATATCTTTTACATATACAGTTTTCTTCATAGTATCACCAGGAAACTTCCATTACAGCCTTTTCTTCCGCCTTCAGCGGCATATCGCCGTTTCCAGGGGTAAAGGCATACTTCTCCTGCGGAGAATAGTTCTCATACAACGCACATTTGTCCAGCACATCCACAAACTCGCGGAGGAAAAGACGCGGGACAACATCGACTCTGCCGCCGAATCTGCCGGTAACCTTCGCAATCATCGCACGGATAAAGGCCGGAGAGACACGGGACTTATCAACTTCTCCGAATCCTTCGCTGTAGATTTCGGATACTTTGTAGGCGGCCTTTTCCAGCTTTTCGCTGTCAAACTTGGCAAGCACAATCTGCGTCTGCATCGGATTGGCAAAGCCGTCATCAGCGATGATGCCTATTCTGTCATACAGCGGCGGAAGCGATCGGATGCCTTTTGCACTCTCGAAGAATGCCGGCGTTCCGGCAAAGAGGAAGAAGCATCCGGGAATCTCGTTTTTATCCGTCATGTCGACTAACTGGCGGAGGTTGATGTATCCCTTTTCCCGCTGGGGACGCGGGAATGCCTGCGCAGTTTCTGCTTCGTCGAAGCTGACAAAGAGTCCGGCAAATCCTGCCTGCCGGATGAGATAGACGATGCCTTTTAAGAACAGCAGGGCATCGGTTTCCGAGACCGAACCTTTGATGCCTGCCTGGGACTTAAAGCTCCGGTTCGCAACCGTTGCATCGCCGGAAATCCAGCCGACCGCCGCCTGGGCTGTTGCAAAATCCCCGCGGTTGTTTGCGGAATAGTAGGTGCGGACCGCAGCGGCAAGACCGGAGCTGAGTCCGGAAACCCGCTCTAAGGAGGCTTCAATCTCTTTTTCCGTCAGCTCTGCAAGACGCTCGTCGTTTTCATCAATTCCGGTCTCGATTAAGCGGTCTTCGATGCCGTAAATCCATGTGTCGATGATACTTTTGAGCGCATGCTCTTCGGTCTGCGTTGAAAGGCCGGCACAGATTTTTGTATAGAGCGCGGTCAGTTTATGCAGCGGAGTATCCGGCGAGATTACGACATGGGAGATGACAAACTTCTGCGAGAGGGCAATCTCTGCTGCACGGGCAATCAGGAAGGTCTTTCCCGCGCCGTAGTCTCCGCGGACAAACTTGCAGTCCGCATGTCCTGCCGCACAGAAGGCAAACTGTGCGGAGAGAACTTTTTCCTCTGCTTCAAGTCCGACGGCAAGCCGGGAAAGGCCGGCATTCGGGACGGTGCCGCGGCGCAGTGCAGTGATTACTGCGGTGCTTTCGAGTTTTCGGTCATCTGCGGCCGACATAGCCGTATACCTCTCCCCGTTCGCCGACGCCGCGTTTCTCAATCAGCGTAACGCCGAACTCCGCGGTTTTGGCAAGCAGTCCGTTTACAATGCCGGCAACCCGGCGGGTGTCGAGCACACTGCGTAAGTCCATCTCCGTTGCCTCGCGGTGTTCGCGCAGGAAGGCAAGCAGTTTCTTCTCGCGTTCGTCCAAGTTCGGCAGAATCTCCTCTTCGCCGGACTGCGGAATTTCCTCCGTCTCACCGGATGCTTCTGCGGCTTTTTCCATCAGAATCGGGCGTTCAGAGATGGCGCGTCCCTTTACCCGCGCTAAAATATCGCTGAAATCCTGAATGCTGATGGTCTCCGGATAGCAGGGGAGCACATCAATGCCGGAAAGACAGAACCATTTGCAGTCCTCATAGTTTCCGCACTCCAGAGCATCCACGGCAGAGTAGAGATAGACTGCCGCAAGCATCTCGCGTCCTTTGGAGGTCAGACGCTCGGAGACTCCGGCAAGACTCTTCTGCACGAGTCCGCGTGACTTTTCGAGCTGATAAAGTGCCGAGTCTCCGTTCAGTATGACATCTGCGGCATACTCCAAATCAGAGACGGAGGCGGCGTTTGTTACAATGTAGCGGATGACCGTATCTGCTTCGCGGCCTGCGCCGGAACGCTTGAGATATCCGGCGTAGGCAAGGCCGCCGCGGAGATAGTCCGCACGGTAGGCACGGTAGAACCAGTCCTTTGCCTGCAGGGAAGCGCCGGCATTTTCATATGCCTCGCCGATTTTGGCAAGACAGACTGCCTGCGGATAGACCGAAAGCACCACGCTGATAACGCCTGCAACTTCCTCTTTGGAGCGGACCGCGGAAAGGAAGGCTGTGTAGCGGTCGATGACAAGCTCTGCCGTTTCCCAGTCGGTATCCTTTGCCATCAGGGATTCAATCAGACTGCGGTAGATTGCAGATGCCCGCTCGCCGTCCTCTTTCTTTGCGGCAATCTCTGCGGAAAGCAGATAATACACAGCGTCTGCATCCGGACCTAAGAGCTGAGAGAGTTCAAACTCTGCGGCATCATAGTTTTCCCGGTACTTTTCCAGAAGAACGAAGGAGAAGCGGATAGCAGATACGTTGTCGTCTGCAATGTCCGCCTCTTCAAAACTGTCGAGCGCCGAGCGGTATGCTTTCTCTGCGGCATCTTTGTCGATGGCAGACAGCGATTCCAAATCCAGACGGAGGTATGCGGTATCTTTTGTCTCCGTCCAGCCGCGAAGGGCAAGGTTTAACGCCTTCTGATATTCGCCGACGGCCATGAGCGCTTCAATGTATTCAACACTGCAGGTATCTTCTCCGAAGTTTCTGCGGTGGATAGAAACGGCTTCTTCTGCTTCGCCGACGTTTGTCAGTGTGCGCATGAGTTTTCGCACGTCTTCTTCTGCTCCGCTGTGGCGAACAAGAGTCCGAAGAGCCGGAATTGCCCCCCGCAGGTCTCCGCGGCTGATGACTAAGTCTGCGTACTGCCGGACAGCCGGGATGTTTTCCGCATCCAGGCTGATGGCGCGGGCATATTCGGCTTCCGCTTCTTCCTTTCCGCAGGCAAGCAGAACGTCGCCTAAGTAGCTGTGGACATAAGAAGACCCCGGCATGATTCGGACAAGGGAGCGAAGGAGCGACTCGGCAATATCATATTTGCCGCATGCCGCATAGCTTCGGGCTGAGAGAAGCATTAATGCCGGGTCTGCAGTGCCGGAGGAAAAGCTGATGACTTCGTCATACTTTCCCGCGTTGAAGAGTTCCAGAGCGGCAGAAAGCGCCGCCGGGTCCGGTACGGTATTGTCCATATATTACTGAATTACGGAGATGATGGCTTCTGCAAATGCTTTTGCATCGAACGGGGATTTTGCGGTGATGATGTTGCCGTCAACGACCACATTGTCTGTGAGAACTTCTGCATTGTCAAGCTCTAAGACGCGAAGACATGCAGGAGTCGGAAGGGTGGTTGCTTTCTTGCCGTTTAAAAGACCTGCTTCTCCTAAGATGACCGGGGCTAAGCAGATTGCGGCGGCGAACTTTCCGTTGTTTCCAATCTTGTTTGCGATGTCAATCAGCTCTTCGTTTCTCCAGAGCTGGTCCTGACAACCGATACCGCCGCCAATGACAATTCCGTCGAACTCGTCGGCGTTGACGTCGGAGAAGGCAAGGTCTGCCTCGACGATTTCGCCGTGCATACCGTAGCAGGTTCCTTTGACAACCGATGCGGTGACGCATTCTGCACCTGCTGCTTCGAGTGCTGCCTTGGGGATGGTGTATGCTTCATCCATGAATCTGTCTGATGCAATTGCGAGAAGAACTTTCATGCTATACTGTTAGTGTTTGGAGTTGAAGAAGTGTTTGGCTCGTGCCGGAAAAAAGCGGAGGGGTTTTCAGAGATTTTTGAGTGCGGACAGGGTTCCGTCCAAAGACCCGTCCCCGACAACCGCCGGTTCAACACCTGCTTCCCGCATAGCGCAGGCCGTTACGTCTCCAATCGCAAGCGGGAGTGTTCTTCCGTAGTCTGCGATGTTTGCCGAACGGAAGGAGTACGCACTGGTAAACAGGACGGCATCACAGTCTCCGATGTCTAAAACTTCATTTGTCGGGTTCAGCGAGTAGAGCCGGTACTCATAGGCAATACCGCCTGCGTCTTCGATTGCATGGATGAGTTCCGGGTTTGGAACTGCGGCACGCGGAAGGGCAACGGCCTTGCCGTCAATCCAATCTCCTAAGTGCGGCACGTAGTCGCGGGAGTAGAAGGAGGGAAGCGTTTCTGCGGCAATGCCGAAGCGGTGGAGAACGGATGTGGTTTTTGGTCCAATGCCGGTGATGCGGCATGTTTTTGCGATGTCGCGGGACAGAAGCGGAGCACAGACTTCTGCGGGATATGCGCTCGTGAAAAAAATCGCATCGAACTGCCGGTCATTGGCGGCGAGGATGAACTGCTGGACGATATTTGCGTGCAGTTCAGCAGAAAGGGGGGAGATGATTTTTGCTTCGTGGCCGAAGGAGGCGAAGAGTGCGGCATCATCCTTCGCTTTTTCGGCAACACGGGTAACAGCGATTCGCATATACTATTGTTGGTATCGGGACAGGTTAAGGTTACTCTGCAATATCCGGTGTTTCATGCAGGTCGCGGGTGATGGTCTCAATAATGTCCTGACGCGAGTTTGCGGCTTCTAACATCTGCATAGCATCAGCGAGCGGTTCAGCGTAGATTCCCGGATAGAAGTATTCGTCAAATCCTTCCCGCGGAGGAAATGCCGGGATGAATTCATCAAGAGAGAACGCTGCCTGGATTCCGGTTTTGTTTCCGCGGGCATCAAGTTTCACCCATTTTCCAAGATACACTGCGTTGAACCCGTGCACACAGTATCCAAGTTTTTCGTCGCGGGCTAAAGTGATGTGCTCGAAACAGAAGCCGGCAGGGATTCCTTCATGCCGGAGAAGGGCGGCCAGCAGGTTTGCCTTTGCATGACAGATGCCGGTTCCCGAAAGCAGAACATCCGAGGCTTTTGCCGGGACAAGGTCGGACTCGATATCAAAGGAGTGCGGAATTTTGTCGCGGACAAAATGATATGCGGCCTCTGCCTTGCTGACGTCATCCGTCAGACCGGAGAAGAGCTCGCGGCAGAGATTGTCGATTGCCGGGTGGTGATAATCAACGTACGGGTGTTCTGCGAGAAATTTGTCGGGGGTCATATGCGGGACAATATGGTCTCTCAGAGAGGATAAAGCTGATGGCCGTCTGAATACTCTGAAAAAAAGATTGGGTTATAATCCGAAGATTAAGGAAATCAGAAGGTAGGCGACAAAGGATACAACTCCTGCACAGGGAATTGTAATAACCCATGCAGTTACCATCTGACGAACAGTTCTCCAGTTTACCGCCCCGACACCGCGGGTGACACCTGTTCCCATAACAGAACCTGCTGCACAGTGCGTGGTAGATACCGGGACACCGAACATGGTCATAAAGGAAAGAACCGCACCGCCGGAGACGGCTGCTGAGAATCCCTGATATGGCATAATGCGGGTAATGCCGGAACCGAGTTTCTTGATAACCTTCCATCCGCCGGAAAGAATTCCAAGTGTGATTGCCAGAGCAGAAGTCAGAATAACCCAGAGCGGCAGATCATCACCAGAGGAGAGGAATCCTGCGGAGACAAGGATTGCGAAAATCATACCCATCGCATTCTGTGCATCGTTTCCGCCAAGACTCATTGCCTGGAAACCGGAACCAAGAATCTGTGCGCGCTGGAACCACTTATTCAGCTTCATCGGGTGCTTGGAGAAGCGGGCTAAGATTCGGGTTAAGACGGAGGTGAACAGGAATGACACAACCAGACCGAGAACCGGAGAGACACAGATGAACAGCAGAATGGCAAGAATGCCGGAGAACTGGAAGCCGACAGTAATCATCGCGACCGGTACTGCCAAAACAAAACCGACAAAACCGCCAAGGAGCGCCATTGAACGAATCTTATCTTTGCAGAGGACTGCAAGAAGGATTCCTACAAGAATGCCAATAACAACACCGATTCCTAAGTACTTGAGCATTCCAAAGAACATTTCTGCCGTCGGCCAGTTAATATATGCTGCCCCGCCTGCTGCAAGACCGACACCTAACAGACCGCCGACGAGTGAGTGGGAAGAAGATACCGGAATTCCGTAGTTGGAGCAGATATTCACCCAGAGAACCGCACCGCAGAGACCGATAAATAAAATCAGCGGGGTGAGGAACTCAGGATTTACAATGCCTTTTCCAATCGTTTTGGCAACTGCTGTTGAGAACACAAATGGTCCTAAGAAACAACAGATAGAGGCGATAATAATCGCCTTCCTGGGTGATAAGGCATGGGTCGCGACAACTGTTGCTATCGTATTTGCGGCATCATTTCTTCCATTGGAGAAGTTGAATGCCAGAGCAATTACAATTCCCGCGACTACCAGTACAGTTGAAAGAACATCCATGATTATGTGTGGCGGATAAGAATTGCGCTTAAGACGTTTGCAACTTCTTCACAGGCATCTGCTGCGGCTTCGAAGTGTTCGTAGATGTCCTTGAGCTTGATGATGGTGATAGCATCATTGGACTGGAAGAGATTCTTTAATGCCGCAGTCAGCAGTTCATCTGCTACATTTTCCAGACGGTTAATCTCGATACAGCATCCCTTGACAATTTCCGGATCCTTTAAGGAGCGCAGACAGGAGACACCGGTCTTGATTTCTGCAGCTCCCTGCTGGATACATTTTGCGAAATCAAGCATAAAACGGTCAGGCTGAGTAATGTTATAGGTTAATAAAAGACGTGCGCCTTCGTCGATGAAGTCAACGACATTGTCCAGGGAAGATACCAGACGGGAAATCTCCTCCGGCTCAAGCGGAGTGATGAATGTTCTGTTGAGTTCGTCGAATGCTTTGTGTGTGGTTGCATCTCCTTTGTGTTCAATGTCTTTTAATGCGCGGTATTTTGCTTCAACATTGGTGTAGTCTTCGAAGATGGTAACAAGCTGTGCGGATGCTTCGCAGGCAATTTCCGCCTGTTCCTCAAAGAGGTTGAAAAACACCGTGTCCTGCGGCGTGAAGAGGTCTTTGAAACTCATTATTGAACCTACCCTCTTTGTTTGTCTGATAGTCCTATGAAGATTTCTTCTATATTCTATAGAGATTCATTAGATTATATGGTGGATTGCCGGTCGATTGAATGACTGGGTTTATCATTTCAAACGACATACCATACTGTAGAGATTTGTTCTTATGTTCTTAATTGGCGAAGCACTCGTTGGCGATGGAGCAGAACTCGCTCACATCGACCTTATGATCGGCGACAAGAACGGACCGGTCGGAACCGCATTTGCAAACGGATTAACCCAGCTTTCCGCAGGACACACTCCGCTGCTTGGTGTCATCCGCCCGAACCTTCTGCCAAAGCCGGCAGTCCTTATCGTTCCGAAAGTAACCTTAAAGCACGGCGAACAGGTTACCCAGATCTTCGGCCCGGCACAGGCAGCAGTTTCCAAAGCAATCGCAGACGCTCTCGAAGACGGCGTCTTTGACGGAATCGACATCGAAGAAAACGTTATTGTCGCAAGCGTTTTCATCGACCCGTCTGCAAAAGACTTCAACAAGCTCTACCGCTTCAACTACGGAGCAACCCGTCTTGCACTTTCCCGTGCACTGGACAAGTTCCCGGACGCAGCAACCGTCTTAAAGGAGAAGGACAGAGCAGCCCACGGTGTTATGGGATTCAAGGTACACAGACTCTGGAACCCGCCGTACCTGCAGGTCGCTATGGACTTAGTCGACATGAAACAGGTCGAGCGCGTTTTAACCAGCGTTCCGCAGAACGACCACGTCATCTTCGAGGCAGGAACTCCGCTCATCAAGCAGTTCGGTCTCTCTGTCATTGGTGAGATCAGAAAGATCAGACCAAACTGCTTCATTGTTGCAGACTTAAAGACCTTAGACACTGGAAACCTCGAGGCACGCATGGTCTCCAACGCAGGCGGAGATGCAGCTGTTGTTTCCGGTCTTGCACCAATTGAGACGATTGCAGCCTTCATTAAGGAAGCAAAGAAGTGCGGTATCTACGCAATCATCGACATGCTCAACGTCGAAGCACCGGCAAAACTCATCGAGAAGCTTGGCGAGATGGGCGGCAAGGCTCTCCTTCCGCAGTATGTTGAGATGCACCGCGCAATTGACAAGGAAGCATCCGGCGAGTACAGCTGGGGCGACATCTTAAAGATTAAGGAAGTCGGCCAGAAGTACGGTGCAAAGATTCTCGTCGCAACCGCAGGCGGTATCAGACAGCCGGTCGTCAAGAAGGCAATCGCAGCAGGCGCAGACATCGTTGTTGTCGGCCGTGCAATCACTGCAAGCAAAGACATCAAGAACGCTGCAGAGAGTTTCCTCGCAGAACTTGACTCGGAAGAGATTGACCAGTTCCGTGTCATGACTGATTTCTAACGCGAGAGATTTACTCTCCCGTTTTTTTTCTTGTACCTCATTTACCTTTTCTGATATTTTTGGTCTTGTGATTATCAAAAATAGTTGACAAAATCTCTTTCGACCACAAACATACTAAACTCTCCGGCAAGAAATATATCTGTGTTAGAATCAGGAATCACAGCCCCGGCCTTCACGCTCCCGGACAAAGACAGGAACATGGTATCGCTCTCAGACTTCCGTGGAAAAAAAGTTGTCCTCTATTTCTACCCGAGTGACGGAACGCCCGGCTGTTCCCGTCAGGTAGCCGCCTTTGCGGCTCTTTACGGAGAGTTTCAGAAAAAGAATACAGTAGTTATTGGAATCAGCCAGGACTCGGAAGAATCCCACCAGAAGTTCGCCGAGAAAAAATGTCTCCCGTTTATTCTCCTCTCTGATAAAAACCGTGACGCAGCAGTCAAGTATGAGATTTGGGAAGAAAAGAAAATTCTCGGAAAAATCGGTGTTGGTCTCATTCGTTCCACTTACATCATTGATGAAAACGGCATCATTGAACACGTTCTCTGGAAAGTAAACCCGGAAACCAACGCACAGGATGTTTTAGACCTCCTTTGAGGTCAGAAATCAAACAGCGTCTTCTGTTCCCGGATATCCTTCAGGAGTCCCATTTTTGGAATCCAGAAACTCGTATCCAGCAGAACAGATGCGGCGCTCACTGCCTCGGAAAGCGTGCCGAAACGCTTTGGCTCTTTTGCAAGCGCCGCATGTGATGCCTCGCGGATAACCCACACGCCCAAAGGCGCCCAGTATTCTCCTGAAATATCCCGGATACAGATAACGCGGGCACAGCAGCGCCTGCGGTGCAGATACTCTAAGACTGCAAGACGTGCCGCATAATACGCGCCGCCTATTGGCGAATACTCCCGCTTCGTCTTTCCTTTTTCCCCGTCGATAATAATCGTCTCCTCATCATCTGCCCAAAGCGACTTCTTCTGCCAGCGCTCAATCATCTCAAAGCGCCAGTCATTGGATGGAATCAGAATAAAGCACAGAGTATTTCCATGCAGGGTATCGCAGAACACCTCAAACTCCGGAAGGGCCGGAAGCCGCAGAACCTCTGCCTTGTACGACGAGCAGAGCATATCATCCGTTGCCGTAATCGCCCAGCGGGTTGGAACGACTTTCCGGTTCTTCTCAATACCCATCAGACCGGCAGACAGCAGATTCGTAATCTTATACACATCCGTCCCGTTCTCAAACAGAATCCGGGCCGCCTCCGTTGCCTTCAAATCCGTATCGGACGTACACGCATCAACAATCCGCGACACCTTCGCATTATCAATAACATCCAGGCGCTTCATCTCTCCGGAAAGTCCTGTCGGTGTTACATCACCGTCAAATGACAAATCAAACTGAATCGGCTTGGTAAATGCCACCTCCACATCCAGCGGCTTGGACGACAGCGCAATCTCCTGCACTTTTCCTACATCCGGCACCTTCACATCCAGCTCCTTTCCTCCGCGAATCGTCCGGGAGCGGATGGAGACAATATCATCTATGGAAAACTTATTGCGCACCCAGTCCAAGGGATTGTCGGAATCATTAATCATCAGCGGCCCGCCTACCACCCGCGGATAGCCGAAGCTTCCCACAAAAACCGAAGGCGACGCGCCCATATATTCCGAAATCGGCTTCGTCTCACGCAGTGCATGAAACCTGCGGGTAATAGGACACGCCGGAAGGCCGCACATCCCCTTTCCCTTACAGACCGCACACTTGGAAGGCATGAATAAACAATGTTGGCGCAGCAGAAATAAAGACTCTCCGAAGATAGTGAGGCGGCAAATTCATATTGATTAATCGTGATAAATATATGCGTTATGAGAGAACTTCGCATCCACGGAAGAGGCGGCCAGGGTTCTGTGACTGCTGCTGAGCTTATTGCCACAGCAGCGTTTACTGCAGGCGTCTTTTCCCAGGCCTTTCCGGCGTTCGGTGTAGAACGCCGCGGCGCGCCGGTCCAGGCATTCGTGCGGTTCAGCGACGAAAAGATTCGCCTGAGAAGCCAGGTCTATGAACCGGACTACGTAATCGTTCAGGACAGCACCTTAATCCGCGACGTCAATGTCTTCTCCGGAATGAAGGAAGGAGGAATTGTCCTTATCAATACTGAAAAGAAAGGAGAATACAATGTCCCGGCAGGAGTAAAAGTCATTGCCTTTGATGCAACCAAGATTGCTATCGAAGAAATCGGACTTCCAATCACCAATACTACTCTGATGGGAGCATTTGCCGCTGCAAGCGGAGAAATCACCCTCGAAGCCCTCAAAGGTGCTATCGAAGAAAGATTCCCGGGCAAACTTGCCGCAACCAACTTTGCCGCAGCAAAACGTGCATATGAAATGATTCAGGAGGGAGCATACTAATGCCGCTTGGAATTGGCTGTACCGCAAGACCGGGACAGAGCAGAAATAATAAAACCGGTTCGTGGCGTGTCTACTACCCGATTTTAGACACCGAAAAATGCACCAAGTGCGGAACCTGTCAGCTTATCTGTCCGGAAGGCTGTATCACGCAGAACGAGGACAAAACCTATGCAATCGACCTCGACTTCTGCAAGGGATGCGGCATGTGTGCTGAAGAATGCCCGGACAAGGCAAAAGCAATCTCAATGCACCTGGAGGAAAAATAAATGACAATGCAGATTATGGAAGGATCTATCGCTGTGGCAGAAACCGTTCGTCTCTGCCGCCCGCAGGTCATCTCCGCATATCCAATCACCCCGCAGACTCACATCGTTGAAGGTCTCGCATCTATCGTCGCGGACGGAAGACTCGATGCAGAATACATCTGTGTGGAGTCCGAATTCTCCGCACTCTCTGCCTGTATCGGTGCATCCGCTGCCGGCAGCCGTGTCTACTCTGCAACCACCTCCCAGGGACTTGCCTTAATGGCGGAAGTCGTCTTCAACTCCGCCGGTATGCGCCTCCCGATTGTCATGGGTATCGCAAACCGTGCAATCTCTGCTCCGCTTTCCATCTGGAACGACCAGCAGGACTCCATCATGATGAGAGACTCCGGATGGCTCCAGTTCTACGCAGAGGACAACCAGGAAGCAGTTGACCTCCACATCTTGGCATACAAGATTTGTGAAGACCACAACATTCTGCTTCCGGCATTCGTCTGTTTCGACGGATTCATCCTCTCTCACGTGTACGAGCCGGTTGACATTCCGGACCAGGAAGCTGTTGACGCATTCCTTGGACCATTCAACCCGTACCAGAAGCTCGACTGTAACGACCCGATCTCCTTTGGTATGTACGCAACCCCGGAGTACTACCTTGAGTTCAGATACGAGCACGACCAGGCAGTAAAGCGTGCCGCAGAAGCATTCAAGAAGTACGGAAAAGAGTTCGGCGAGAAGTTCGGACGCGACTACTCCGAGCTTGTTACCCAGTACAAGATTGAGGATGCCGAGACGATTATTATCGCGATGGGTTCCATCTGCGGTACTATCAAGGACGCTATTGACGAGATGCGCGAGGCAGGCAAGAAGGTTGGTCTTCTTGGTATCCGCTGTTTCCGCCCGTTCCCGTCCGAAGACCTTCGTGCACTCTTAGGCAACGCAAAGCGTGTCGCAGTTCTCGACAAGAACGTGAGCCTTGGTGCAAAGGGCGCTGTTGCTCTTGAAGTGAAGGATGCCTGCTACGGCATGGACCTTCCAATCTACGACTACATCTTAGGTCTCGGAGGCCGTGATGTCAGAAAGTCCGACATCAAGAACATCGTTGCACTCGCTGAAGAGGGCAAAGGCGATATGTTCTACGGACTTCGCGAGGAGGTGCTCTAAATGGTTGACAGAAAGCTGGAAAACTTTGACTGCGGTCACCGCGCATGCGGAGGATGCGGAGCATCTGCAGCTGTCCGTATGATCTTAAAGGGTGCAGGAGAGAACACTATCGTTGTCTCTCCGACCGGATGTCTGGAGGTTTTCTCCACTCCGTACCCGGAAACCGCATGGAAGACTCCGTGGATTCACTCCCTCTTTGAGAACGCATCTGCACTTGCATCCGGAATTGAGGCATCCTTAAAGAAGCAGGGAAGACTCGGCAAGGAAAAAATCTTAGTCATTGGAGGAGACGGCGCAACCGTTGATATCGGAACGCTTTGTATCTCCGGTGCATTCGAGCGCGGACACGACTTCACCTACATCTGCTACGACAACGAGGCATACATGAACACCGGTATTCAGCGCTCCGGTGCTACCCCGTACGATGCAGACACCACCACCTCTCCGGCAGGCGTCTGCTCCACTGGTAACAACCGCCCGAAGAAGGACCTGCCGCAGATTTTAGTCGCTCACGGTTCTCCGTACGTCGCAACCGCCACCATGGCATACCCGATGGACCTCATGAAAAAGGTCGAGAAGGCCATGAATACCCCCGGACCATGCTACATCCAGGTTCACGCACCATGCTGTACCGGATGGGGATTCGACAGCGCAAAGACGATGGAAATCGGAAGAATGGCTGTTGAGTGCGGTCTCTGGGTTAACTATGAGATTGAAAACGGCGAGCTTGTATCCCAGAAGAAGGTCAAGCGTGTCCCGGTCGATGCCTACCTCCAGGCTCAGAAGCGTTTCCGCCACCTCTTCAGACCGGAGAGAAACGAAGCTGAGATTGCAAAGATTCAGGCAATCGCAGACAAGAACGCCAAGAAGTACGGCATCGATATTGAGTAACTTCTGTTACTCAGCTTTTTCCTTTTTCAACTCCCTTTTCTTTTTTGCAGCTCATTTCAAAAAAAAAAAGTACAGGCAGTCCCAGGTATTCTTATTCCCTCGCCGGGACGTGTTTTCTTCTGTTTCTGACTGCCTGAATAATCAGCATAAGAACTGCTCCAAGCAGAATACAGAAATCAAATCCGTAGAGGATGTAAATGAGCAGCTGGTCCCAGCCGGTAATGAACAGGAGTGAGTATTCACTGACAAGAATTCCAATAAGACAGAACCAGACAAGCGCTCCGCGGGATGACCGGCGCTGACATTTTCTGCAGAGAAGATACTGCACAGCAGCTCCCAGCAGAACACACAGATAAATTCCGACCGTCAGATAGATATTTCCCCAGTTCCAGAACGCCTCAAAGAAGCCAAGGTCTATCAATTCAAAAAATCCGAGTCCCCAAATCATACCTCCATTTTCCCGCAGGAATATAGTTCTGATATTTTACTGCTTAGCGTATATGTATCTTTTGCCGAATATCAGAAAGAAGAGATACAGAAAAAAAGATATTGCTATTCAGCGCCGCTTCTTTGTCTGATAGATTTCATACGCCATCATACAGGCAAGGACAACAACCGCCCCGACAAAGAAAATCAGCACCGCATTCTGCACAAAAGCCGCCCAGTCAAAGACCGGTGCGACCTCGGTAATCTCGCGAGCAACAGCAACTCCCGGATTTGTCTGCGGCAGGAATCGGGAAAGCATATTCGGAATTGCCAGAACCACCCCGCATCCCACAGCAACCGCCCCGGCAATAACCCCGTATCGCTCCACAATCTGCCGCACATCAGGGCGCTTTCTTGGAGCTAAAACCACAACCTGGTCCTTGACTCCGTAAATCTTCATCTCGCGCCCCTTCTCACTCCAGCGGCTGTCCACAACCTCAATCAAATCCGCATCCAGCAGATTATTCAGATGATATTTCACTGTCGTCAGCGGAAAACCCGTCCGCTCCGCCAGAGCCGTTGCTGTCAGCGGACCGTCGGAGAGCGTATTGAACAAATCCCCTGCAGTAGGCGAAGCCATAGCCTTTGCAATCTTCTGGGCAGGAACAGACCCCTGCTCCAGAACAACGACATTCTCTTCTTCCAGCATACGTAAATGTACTACCTTATTGGCCCTGCAAGGATATAACCATCTCCTTGACTGCGAAAAAATTGGTAACTATCTGAATAAAATAAAAGAACGAGTGAGCCGGAAATAATCCCGGTTAGTGAAGCATATAGCGGTCCACAACGATGAAATCGGTAATGTCCTTTACCGCATCGAAGGGGATAACGATAGCATCATTCTCCATTCTAAAGCCGGTTGTATCAAATGCTGCATCCGGGCGGACAACCAGTTTCAGCAGAAGGCCGGTCTTTGCATCAAAGGAGATATTCTTAATCTGACCGATGATTTTTCCGTCGGTACTCATGACGCGTTTCTTGCGGATATTGTGGGTAAACTGCTCACTCTGCATAATCTGAATATTCGTTGGTCAGAAAACTATATATCCGTTTTGTATGCTCAAAGAGCAGGGAACACCCGGAGAATATCCGAATGCGTCAGAATACCAACCGGCTTTCCCTCCTCCTGAACAATCACTCTGCCGATACCGCGTTCCTTAAACTGCCGCACAACCTCGTAGAGTCTGCGGTCTGCCGGAATCGTGATAACATCCTTTACCATCATCTCGCGGACAAGATTTTCCACCGTCATTCCGCGGTCTATGGACGTAACAATATCCGTCAGCGTGACAATGCCCGCAAGCTCGCCGTTTTCGATAACCGGCGCTCCGTGAATCCGCTTCTGCAGAAGCGTCTTCATCGCATAGGCAATCGTCATATCCGGCTCTAACGATATCAGCGGCATGGACATGTAATCCTTTACCGGCTTTTTGGGAAGGCTCGTCATCTCGGAGGTGGAAATCAGCAGAGCACTGTTCACCTCATCCTTGCCGAACACCTCTCCCTTAATCAGAAGCTTGTTTACCGGGGTTGGACCGACAGTAATCCGGTCTCCGATTTCAAACGCGCGGACATTGCCGATAATTTTAATCAGCGCATGGCAGAGGTCGGCGTGGGTGAGTGTCGTAAAGGCAATCTCTGAAACTTTTACGCCGTCAAGCTCCCGGTCGTTTTTCAGAATCGGGACATCGCTTTCCGAATAATCATTGGTGATATTCAGCTCCCCGTATGCGCGGGCAGTCGGATGATACCCGCCTTTGGGTCCGGGCACACCGTCCACTAAACCCAGAACTTTGAGCGCCTGCATCTGATTCCGGACCGTTCCCGGGTTTCTCTTAATAATCTCGGCTATGTCTTCGCCTTTGATTGGATGCGAATATTGATGATAGAGCGAGATAAGAGTAATAAGGATATCTTTTTGTATCAGCGATAAATCCATATTAGGGATTTTGTCTGACTGCAAAACTAATAAAGGAATGGGTTAGAAGAACATGTATTTTGATGATATACCAACAGTCCCGACAGCGGATGAACTAATAGACCGCGTCCTCCGCCGTGCCGCAAAAAAGATGCGGGAAAAGACCAATAAGCGCCGGGCAGATGAGGACTTTGTCCGCTCGATTACGCAGGCATCCCACGACAAGCTTGTGGCTATCATCCAGAGTTTCCCGAATTTCGAGGAGCTTCCGCCGTTTTACCGTGACTTATGCGACATCTTATTCGGTATGGACAACCTGAAGATGAACTTAGGCATGGTCGGCTGGGCGGCAAAGAATGTCCGCGATGTCGGACGCTTCATTTCTACCGGAATGCGCCGGGCAGATACTCTCGTCGAACGCCGCCGCGCAGTTGCGAGAATTGCCTCTATCATTCACCGCGCAGATGATGCTCTGCACTACTTAAACGATGTCAGAAATGTGCTGCGCAAACTGCCGCACGTAAACCCGGATGAGTTTACGATTGTCGTTGCCGGATACCCGAATGTCGGAAAGTCCTCGTTCATCCGTTTAGTCTCCTCCGCCGAGCCGGAAATCGCCTCCTACCCGTTCACCACAAAGGGAATTATTGTAGGCCACCGGATTGCCGAGCGCAGAAGAAAGATTCAGTTCATCGATACCCCGGGTCTGCTTGACCGCGAAGGCGAGGAGAGAAACGCTATCGAGAAGCAGGCACTCAACGCCTTAGTCTATGTGGCAGATATCGTCCTCTTCGTAATTGACGCAAGCGAGAACTGCGGATACTCGATTGAGGCCCAGTTCAAGCTGAGAGAGGAAATCGAGGAGATTACCTCTGTCCCGATGGTGACAGTGGTCAACAAGGCGGATGTGAAGAAGTACGAGGGATTCTTCAACATGTCCACCGTCTCCGGCGAAGGCGTGGAGGAGGTCTTAACCGAGCTCCTGCGCATCCGCAAGGAGAATATGATAAAAGAGGTCGTGGATATCCGCTCCGAGCTTCCGGTCCCGGAGATGAGACGCCACGGCGGAAGAACGAAGTCCAAGAAGGACGCGTACTAAAATATTCAATTCCTCATTCCTATTTATTTTCAGAGGGACGGATATGACACACACAGAAAAGGCATTACTATTCTTTGCACAAGGTTTCCAATGTTCCCAGGCGGTTTTTGCCGCATTCTCGGAAGAAACAGGGATAAGTGAAACACAGGCACGCAAAATCGGGGCCTGCTTTGGCGGGGGTATGTGCAAAGGAGAAGTTTGCGGAGTATGTTCCGGTGCGTTGATGGTTCTTGGTATGCTTTTTGGCTACTCAGATATCGGTGATGCAGAAGGAAAGGCAAAAACGAATCAGATTGCTGAGCAATTTCTTGATGCATTCAAAGAAGAACAGGGTTCGTATCTCTGTAAAGATATCCTCGGATGCAACCTTGCAGAAAATGCGGGAAGAATATATGCAAAGGAACAGAATCTGTTTACTGCCATCTGCCCGCAGATGGTGGCTTCTGCAGTCAAAATCGTAGAAAAAATTATTGAAGAGAACACCAGTATTTAACGTGCTCTCTTCCAATTTTATTCTTTTTTAAGCAGCCTCTTTCGAATCTCTGCAACCCGCTTTCGGGCAGCCTCGGTCTCTTCCGGCTCGGCCTCAAAGTGAAGCGAGAGGATATCTCCCGCCGCTACTCCGTCGGGCAGTGCCGCAAGCGGAAAGACGCCAAGGGGTCTCTCATCGTCTTCTCTTCGGAGAAGCAGGTTTGCGAGGCCATCTTCGATGGAATCAACCGTTACCAGGAGCTTCAAACCTTCACCCCGTTTCCGGAGATGAGAATTTTCGATGCATCATGCGGGGCGTTTCTGACCGCAACCGAATACTCAGTGCCGTCTGTTGTCACCACCACATCGCCGTCGATGTCCGTCCGGAAAATCTTATCCGCGGTCGTGAACTTTGCAAAGTTCTCGAGCGGCTCGATGTGCGGATGTCCGTAATCATTATCCGCTCCGCAGCTGATAAGGATAACATCCGGCGTGACTGCTCTCAGGAAATCATAGGTTGAAGAGGACGAACTTCCGTGGTGTCCCGCCTTTAAGAGATCCGCATCAATATCTGCATAGGTCGAGAGAATATACTCCTCTGCCTCTGTCTCCGCATCGCCGGTTAACAGATACGTCGTCTCGCCGTAGGTGACTTTTAAGACAATCGAGTTCTCATTCACATCCGCCTTCTTTCCTTTGTAAATCAAATCCTCCGGCGGGGAGAGAACCTCGATACTTACTCCGCTCCACGGAGAGGATATGAAATCACCGTCGCGGACAACCTTGTAGGAAACATCCTCCTCTGCCAGATACGTCATCAGATTCTCATACGTCTTTGACGTATGCTCAACACCGTTGTCATAGACAACACCCACATCATAGCGCTTCAGCACATCAATCGCTGAACCGATGTGGTCATAATCCTGATGCGTTAAGAGCAGGAACTCTAATTTCTTCACGCCAAGCGAATCCAGATAGGCAAAAATCGCCTCCCGCGACTCGCGCTCTCCAGGAGACATCGTCTCTCCCGCATCAATTAACGCATACTTCCCGTCCTTGGAGAGAAGAAGCGAATCTCCCTGCCCCATATCAATTACATGCAGGGAGAATGCATGCTCATCGTCGACCAGGGGTACAAGAGAACTCTCGCCGCCGATGATACCAGACTCAACACCGAAAAATCCGACTGCAACTACGACAATCAGACCCAGAATCAGACTGATAATCTTCTTCATCTGTTTCTGCGATTTCTTCGAACGCCGTTTCTTAGCCATATGCTAATAATATGCAGTGTGAATTAAAAAGAGTTCGGGTTGGTCAGAGACCAATCTTCTCGGAACAGAAGCGGCTTACCGCATCCTGATACTTCTCCGGATGATTCATCACATCCAGCGTATCAGACGTTCCCACCATCTCATAAAGCGACCGCCCGGCGACCAGTCCCAGCTCCGGAATCGGTGACGGCAGAAGGGTGTGGATGGGGATCGGTTCTCCGTAGTTTGGATTCGGTACCCATCCGCCTTTTTTCATATAGTAGTATGCCGCACCGTGCATCTCGTTAATCTCGCCGTACTCGGAGGAGAAGTCGGTGGAGACCAGATTTGCCATCACCAGCTCCTCGCGTCCGGGATTAATCGTTACGTGACCGTATCCGGAGGGAATCAGCACCACATCGCCTGCGTGCGCCGGGACAACAATCACATCAGTCCGGTCTGCCTTCTGGAGCAGATAGTAGGCGTATCCGGAAAGTACTTCGTAGACCTCCGGATAGGAAACGCCTGCCGGGTTTTTCGGGTGGTAGTGACCTTTGGTTTTGGTATACTCGCCGTTGATGACACCAGCGGGGATTCTGGTGATATCATATCTCAGATGATGCCGTTCAAGCCAGGTATGGTCTCCGTGCGTCTTGTACAAATCCCGGTACATATAGTAAAGCGGTGTTTCCGGGTTCTGGTTTGACGGGCGGACAGCAAATACATTTTCCATATCCGCAACGGTTCGGACCGAAGGTTCGGGAAGTCCTGTCGGCCATATTTTGTTCATACTATATCATAGGTTCTCAAACTATAAGGGGATTCTGCATAGAGCAAACACTGAAATGCAGAAACGGCATATAGTATCCCATGTCCGGAGCAGAAAATACGGATACCCTGCTTCTCCATTTCCAAAGCATCAGACCCGGCGGCGCGATTTTTGAGGATACGACAGCCGGCGAGCCGGTGAAGGTGACGCTTGGAAAACAGCAGATTAATCCTGCCTTCGAAGAGGCGCTTTTGGGGAAAGAGGAGGGAGAGACGGTAACGGTCGTTCTTCCGCCGGAAAAAGCGTACGGGAAGTTTAAGAAACAGTTAGTGGTCCCCATCAAGCGAAAGAAGCTGAAGCTGGAAAAGGAACCGGCGGTCGGCGATATCATTCCGGTTGAGGTGTTCGGGCAGAAGTGCCGGGTTGTGGTAGCCGAGGTGACGCCGACAAAAATTGTGGTGGACGGAAACCATCCGTTGGCAGGCGAGACGATTACGTACCAGATAACTCTGGTCAAAAATCTCGGTTCTGAAGAAGCGCTCTGATATCGGCTGTCCGGTAGTACCGGATGTCCGTCATTTCTTTTTTTACGGCAGGCGGCAGGTATGCGCCGAATTTCCAGAAAGTGTCCGGAAGCGGCGGGAGTTCCTCGAATGCATGCGGGTCATCGGCGATTTCGGAAAGAGCACGTGCTACCGCATCTCCGGCGTCCGGTGATGCGAAGCCGAAGATGCGGATGGCATACGGAGTTACGCGGACTTCATGCACGCCGGACATCCGGTTTTTGAGAAGCGTTGCCAGCACGCGGTTTGCGGTCTCGCCGGCAAAGGTTGCGGCGACAACCGACCAGCCGTTTACCTCCGGCTCGGTTCGGAGGTGGATTTTTCCCGGGATGATATCATCCGGCAGTCTTCGGATGAGGTCGTCGAGCAGTTCCGCTTCGGCTTTCGGCAGCGGCAGAAGGGTGTGTCCGCGGGCGATGATTTCTGCCGCCTGGAAGCAGAGAAGCGGGCTGATGCCGCTACTTCCCCCGCTTCCTCCCCAGAAGGGGCGTTTGATATCGCGGGAAGCAGACGATGGCTCGATGAGAGCACGCCGGTGTGCATCGTCGCGGTGGAGAAGCCGCCAGGTCTTTCCGGTGAAGGTAAACACCCGTCCCGGGTCTCCGGCAACAAAGCGGGCATCCAGTGTTCCAACAACGGTGCCGTCCGGAAGAACCGCGAGGTAGCCTCCGGTGTCGTTGATTACGGAAAGCAGTGCCTTCCAGTGGGATTTTCCAAGCTCCGCCTCGGCCTTTGTTCCGGGCAGATACAAATCGCCGGAGCGGGAAAGGTATCCCTGTTCTTCTAAGAAGGAGAGAATCTGCAAAACTGTTTCATCCGGGATGTCGGAAAACGCAGAGAGCGCTTTGAGTGTGGCTCGAATCTGCGGCATTCCAAGACCTGCGGTTCGTTTCAGCAGGAGGAAGAGCTGCTGAATGAGGACATCCGCGGCAAAGGATGCCGGATGCAGGTCCTCTGATTTGTGCTGCATGGCGCACTCAACCGCAGATACGGCGGCGAGCAGTTCGCAGGGGTTCTGGAGGATGAACGCCATCTGTGCGGGTTTTCCGCGCCGTCCGGTTCTCCCGAGCCGCTGAAGAAAGGAGGCGACAGACAAGGGCGGCCCGAACTGGACAACCAAATCCAGATTGCCGATATCAATTCCGAGTTCCAGCGTACTGGTGCAGATAACACATGCCTCCCCGCCGGAAGCAAACGCGGCTTCGGCTTCCCGGCGGTCTTCGGGGCTGACTGCGGAGTGGTGGATGTGCACGGAGGACAAGCGTTCTCTCAGCGGCTCGACCAGCCGTTCGGCAAGGCTTCGGCTCTCGACAAAGATGAGGGATTTTCTGCCGCGGACAGCGTCTGCTGCGGCATCTATGCGGGAGAAGAAGTCCGGGTTTACGCAGAAGGTAAATGCCTTTTTAGCGGGCGGCGAGGGTACGCGGACTAACTGTTTTTGCCGCTCGGGAGCTGACATCCAGGAGAGGAGTTCTTCCGGGTTGCCGACGGTTGCCGAGAGTCCGATTCTGATGATGTGTTCTGCCGAGGCAAAAGAGAGCCGGTCTAAGAGACAGCGGAGATGCACGCCGCGGGAGGTCTCAATAAACGCATGGATTTCGTCGATTATGACGAACCGAAGGCGAGAGAACGCCTGATTTGCGTCTTTATCTCCCAGGAGGACTTCGAGGGATTCCGGCGTGGTTAAAAGAATGTCCGGCTCTTCTCCGCCCTGAAACTTCCAGCGGTCAGCGCCTTTTACATCGCCGTGCTGTACGGCAACAGAAAGCCCTGCCCGGTTCGCCAGAGAGACGATTCTCTCCGTCTGGTCGTTGATTAAGGCTTTTAAGGGGGAGAGATAGACCGCGGAAAGTTTTCCGGTCGGTCTTTTGAGAATCGCATCCAGTACCGGAAGGAATGCAGACTCCGTTTTTCCGCCGGCGGTCGGCGCGAGGACAAGGATGTCTGCACCGGAGGATACGGCGGATAAGGACGCCTCCTGTACTTCGCGGAGTTCATCCCAGCGAAGGCCGGAGATGAGGATTTCCTGTAATACCGGGTGCAGGTCCTGAAAGGTACTCATGTACGGTATACGGAGTTTAACTCTTCGCGGAATTTCTCCTGACTGATAGCACCTGCTCTGAGTTTTACGACGGTGCCGTTTTGGATGTACATGATGGTCGGAATCGAGCTGATGCAGAGTTCCTGGGCAATCCAGCGGTTTTCGTCGGTGTTGCATTTGCAGAACTGGACTTCGGGATACTCTTTTGCGGTTTCTTCAAAGATGGGGGCGAAGTATTTGCACGGTCCGCACCATTCCGCCCAGAAGTCAACGACAACGTTTGGTATCTGGAGGGTGAAGGTGTTAAAATTCGTCTCGTCTAAGTGGATGACCGGCTGGGCTTCAACAGGCGGATTTGTCATGTGTGTTTGTTTGCTGTGCGAGGATATGAGGATTTCGCGAGGGGTTTGCCTCACGCACTTCTTTTAAAAAGCTTCAGTGATACCGCAGTACCCCCGTATATTGCTCCTCCGATAATACAGCATGCCCCGACGGCCTGCGGGAACGTCAGCACTTCTGCAAGGAAAATCACCGAGAAGAGCACAGCGGAAAGCGGCTCTAAGTAGCCGAAGATGGATATCGTCTGGACCGGAAGGCTTCCGATTGACGAGAAGTAGAGATAACAGCCGATTCCGGTATTTATCAGACCAAGCACCAGAATCCAGAACCAGTCAGAGGCGGTAAGCGTGAAGGAAAATCCGCGACTGACGCCGACAAAGGCTGCGACCGCGAGGAAACTGAAAAGTAACTGCATCATCGAGTTTTCCCTGCCGAAGATTCCGGTTACTTTCTTGTTTAAGATGAGCATGACCGCATAGAGAACCGCGGACATTGCCCCGCAGAACAGACCAAACGGCGCGGTTCCCTGGACGGCGGCCTGTCCGTTGACAAGGACGAGTCCCAGAAGGACGATGAGAAAGCCGGATACTTTGCGGACGGTGAGTTTTTCCTGAAAGAGGAAGGGAGATACTATCATGACCAACACCGGACCGCAGTAGTAGAGAAGCGAGGAGAGGCTGACGCCGATCTGCTGATAGGCTTCGTAGAGGAACATCCAGGATGCTCCCATGCAGGCACCGGATGCGGCAAGGAAGAGTGCGGAGCGTTTGTTTTTGAAGAAGTCCAGACGCTGTCCGGTTATGAAGAAGAGGATAAGCAGGAGCAGACTGCCGATACAGGTTCTCAGCAGGACGATGTCGTAGCTGGAAAGCAGAATCATGGAGGCGACAACACCGTTTGAGCCGAAGAGGAGCAGAGCCGCCAGATATTTTCCAAACGCCGCATTCATACTATCTGGTTTTCCGGCGCGGGATATTAATGTAATCACAAATATGCATGATTCAAATATTTATGATTCCAAAAACAGATACATGGAGTACAGTGTCCTCAAGTATCTTGCTTTTCTGAAAACAGCGGATCTGCAGAGTTTTACCAAAGCCGCAGACGCGCTGTCCTGTTCACAGTCAGCGGTGAGCCGGATGATTAAGGACCTGGAAGCGGAGTTCGGCTTTTCACTTTTGAGCCGGAAGAAAAAGACGGTGTCTCTAACAGCAGAAGGAAAGGCGATGCTTCCCAAAATCCGCGAGCTTGTGCGGGCATTTGACGGCGTGCAGAACTGTGCGGATGAACTCTGCGGGGTTGAATCCGGGGTTATTCGTATCGGTACGTTTTCCAGTGTGGCAACGCACTGGCTTCCCAATATCATTACAGCGTTTCAGAAGGATTTTCCCAATATTGATTATGAGTTTCTGTTAGGAGATTATGCGGAGATTGAGGAGTGGATTGTGTCGGGAAGAGTGGACTGCGGTTTTCTGAAAGTTCCGGCAGGGGGAGATATTGAGACGATTCCTCTTGAGAAGGATAAGCTGATGGTTATTCTGCCGGAAGGGCATCCCTTAAGCGAGTGCGAGTTTTTCCCTATCAGAAATCTTGCTGATGAGCCGTTTATTCTTTTGGAGAAGGGAAAGTGTGCGGAGATTTCCGAGCTGTTTGAGCAGTACGGGATTTCGCCGAAGGTGCATTTTACAACATGGGATGATTATGCGGTTATGCATATGGTAGAGAGCGGAATGGGTATCGGTATTCTGCCGCAGCTGATTCTTAGGAGAACGCCGTACCGTATTGTGGCAAAAGAGCTGGATGTTCCAGCCTTCAGGACGATAGGAGCGGCGGTAAGAAGCAAGGATGAGGCATCTCCTGCGGTGAAGCGGTTTTTGGAGTATCTGAGTTACCGGTGAGCGGGGCGTACAGCCTCTCAAACACACGCCAAAACCGCCTAAAACACACCTCATCACACCGAAAATCACTCATCCACCCCCCAAAAACCGCACCAAAATCAGCAGAATTCACACCCCTAATTATTTAATAACATTTTAGAAGATAACCCTGGAGAAATTTGTGCGCATATGCACACAAAACCAAAATCAACTAAAAATGATTAACAAAGAATTTTTCGGAAAAGAGTTTACCTTTCCAGAGAAATCCAAACTCTTTAAAAACAGCGTTTCCTTGTTGTTAATTTATATCTTTAAAACTATATAACCACAGAGCACGAGGTTGTGTGCTGCACACATACACACAAATGCGTCCAGGGGGACTTTTTTTATTCTTATTTAATAAATTCACAGCAGAAATCATCCGAAACCGCCCAATCCGGCAAACACCACGAAAAAAAGACAAAACCGCAGGGCAGAAACCCTGCGCGGCAAAAATCTGCCCCTGAATCGAAATCAGACCGTATATCGCATTGGGAATCCATGTCCCGGACAGAGAATCCAGCCGCCGGCATCCAGCAGAGCAAACATCTCCGCACGCTCCGCCTTCGCCTTTGCCGAATCTGCATTCATCGAACCAAGCATGGCTGTGCCCAGAGCAATAAACGCCTTCTGCCCGTCTCCCATATCAGCAGGATTTACCAGCGTATCTCCGGTGAATACCAGACGGTTCTCCTTCTCGTACAGAAGAATAGAACCTGCCACATGCCCGCCGGACGTCTCATACACTGCAAACGAAAACGGCTCGATATTCAGCGTCCCGATATAGGAAAGCGGACGTCCCTCCTCCGGGTCAAACGTATTGATGGAGCGCATATGTGTTGTATCCGCCGAAATATCCCGCGACAGAAGACTGCTGATGCGGTACACCGGAGTTCTGACCGGATGTCGCTCGCGAAGATTCGGCTTCCCCTTCGCACGGCCTAAGAAATCCTCAAATGACGTCTTACTCATCCAGATATTTTCAAAACCGTCCAGAATACCGGCATGGTCCATATCCATGTGTGTCAGAATCTGGTCCTTTTGTCTGGAATCATAATCCGGGAAAAGCGAGCGAAGCGTCTTTTTCAGCTCCTCCGCATAACACGGGAATCCGGAATCCACCACAACCAGACGCTCTGCCGTCTCCAGAACATACGTCGTACTTCCGCAGAACGGCTCAATATACCAGAGCCTGCCTGCAGGAATCTCGCACGAATCAATCCGCGGAACAAAATTCTCCCCCGAAGCCTTCGTCATAAACTCCGCATACTGATTCAGCAAATCCAAAGACACGTGCTCATCCAGCTTATTCACCTGAACCAAAAGCTCCTCTTCCTCTGCCGAAGACAACCCGCACAGCGCGGCAGCAGAAGCAACATCACCCAGTGTAAAACGATTTGACATACAGATTCTTAACTATTGTCCGGTACAGAATAAAGAGCTTCTGCCCTCTGCATGTGAACACGTCATTTTATATAGAATAAAAAGAATTAATACTAATATTATGTACAAGTCCATCGACGAAATTAACGAACGGATTCGTGATGGAAGTGTTCGCGTAGCAACGGCTGAAGAAATGCCGGACATTGTCGAAGAACTCGGCACTGCTGGCGCTTTGAAGGAAGTGGACGTTGTTACGACGGGTACTTTCGGCGCTATGTGTTCTTCGGGAGCATTCTTCAACTTCGGACATCCGGAACTTCCTATCCGCATGGAGAAGATGTACTTAAACGGAGTCGAAGCACATGCCGGTGTTGCCGCAGTCGACTGTTACCTGGGAGCTACCCAGGAATCGGAAACGCTTCACTCGGACTACGGCGGAGCGCACGTTATTGAGGATTTCATCAGCGGAAAGTCCGTCGAGCTCGAAGCACGGGCAAAAGGAACGGACTGCTATCCGAGAAAAACAATTACCAACGAGTTCACCTTAGATGAGCTGAACCAGGCAATCATGGTGAACCCGAGAAACTCGTATCAGTGTTATTCCGCCGCAACCAATATGGGCAGCCGCCCGATTAAGACCTACATGGGCTATCTCCTCCCCGGACACCGGAACATCACCTACTCCGGTGCAGGATGTCTCTCCCCGCTTCCAAACGACCCGACCTACTCGGTTATCGGATCCGGAACGCCGCTCTTTATCGGCGGAGCAAACGGTATCGTAATCGGCGAAGGAACCCAGCACTCCCCGGGCGCCGGATTCGGTACGCTGATGACCACCGGAAATATGAAGGAGATGTCAACCGACTTTGTCCGTGCCGCGACCATGACTGGATATGGTGTTACGATGTATCTGGGAATCGGTATTCCAATCCCGCTCTTAAACGAGGACATCGTAAAGCAGACCGCAGTCCGCGACGAGGATCTGGTCACAGAAATCATTGACTACGGCACACCGTCCAGAGACCGCCCGGTCATCCGCAAGGTCACCTACGCAGAACTGAAGAGCGGTTCTGTTGAGATTGACGGCGAAGAGGTCAGAACGTCGCCGGTTTCCAGTTTCAAGAAGGCCCGCGAAGTAGCAGCAGAGCTTGGCAGAAGAATCGAGAACGGTACGTTCCTGATGGGCCTTGCAACGAGACCAATCAATGCGGAAAAGCGCAACCGCCCGATGGCTGAGAAAGGAAACACGGTCTATGTCTCCGAACTGATGGAGACCAAGTTTGTGACCATCACCGGGCAGGAAAGCGTCAAAGAGGCGGCAAAGCGGCTGTTAGTCGGCGAGACGAACCACCTTCCGGTAATCGACTCTGAAAACCGGGTTATCGGAATTGTGACGACCTACGATGTTTCAAAAGCATTCGCAAACGACGAGCAGGACTTATCCGTTGCGGAGATTATGACCAGAAATGTCATCACCATCAGCCCGGACTCTCCGGTTGACTTCGCAGCCCGTGCTCTGCAGAAGCACAACATCGGCTCATTAGTTGTTGTGGACAAGAACCGCCGGGTGCTTGGTCTCTTAAACTCGTATGATTTAGGCGACCTGGTCGGCAGGAGGGGATAAGTCATGAAGCTGAAGGTTGAGTTTGACCGTGTCGGCATTCAGGAGCCGAGCATTGCCAAGGCGATTCTGGAGACCGGAATTGCCGCGAATATTGAGCGTGCGGTAATCGACGGAGATGAGGGCTGGACGCTTATCAGTGTCGCAGATGAGGAGACGGAGCGCTTTATCGCTGCGCTTACCCGCCCCGGAGTTTCCATCCGGATTCAGAAGAATGCGGTCTCGCACAATGTCACCGAGTGCGTGGACTGCGGTCTGTGTATCAGCATCTGTCAGAAGAAGGTGTTCTCGTTTGACGAGGACTGGAAGCTTCGTGTTGAGCCGGAGCGCTGTGTGCTGTGCGGACGCTGTGCGGAGTTCTGCCCGCAGCGTGCGCTGAGTATTCTGAAGTGATGTTTCGCGAGCATTTCGCGTTTCGCGAAACTATCACCACTATTTTAGCGGATTCAAAAGAGTTTATTGAGGCGGCAAAGCAGGGGCTTCTTTCTGCCCGCGCCGAGGTTGAGGCATATATTCAGACCGAGCCGTATTTCCAGATGACGTATGAGCCGCTGTCTGTCTCAGACGATGCACCGCTTACGGTGCGCCGGATGGCGGATGCCGGCTTTGCGGCAGGCGTTGGTCCTCTGGCGGCGGTTGCGGCCTCTATTGGATGGGCGGGCGTTGAGGCGATGCGGGATGCCGGCGCCGAGTTCGGGCTGATTGACAACGGCGGAGATATTGTTCTTTTCTCGAACCGGGATGTGCGGGTCGGGATTTTTGCCGGGAATGCGCCGAGTTCGGGGAAGTTTGCGTTTGTTGTTCCGCCGCAGAAGGAGATTCTTGGAATCTGCACGTCGTCTGCGACGGTCGGTCCTTCGGTGTCGTTTGGAACAGCGGATGCGGTTGTCTGTTTTTCGCGAAATCCGGCACACGCTGATGCCTGGGCAACGTCGCTTTGCAATGTGATAACGCCGGAGAATTTTTCGGATGTGATTCCAACAGAGTCGTCGCTTTGCGGGGTGTATGCAGTCTCTGGCGACTGGGTTGGGACGTGCGGCGTTTTGCCGAAGGTTGTTCCGGCAAAGGTGGATGCAGGGCTGATTACGAGAGGGTAATCTGCTCTTGTCCGATATCTTTATAACAATGTAGAGCTAATTTATTTAGGCAGTTTCGCAGGAAACTCTCTCGGGCCACTAGATCAGTCAGGCAGATCGTCGGACTTTTAATCCGCAGGTCGGGGGTTCAAATCCCTCGTGGCCCGCTTCACGCCCGGATTTTTTGAAATAGCAACTCAAAAGAGGAGGCTATCTCATTTATCCTGAGCGTGCTTTTTACACTCACTCCACCGGCGGCCCATTGGGGCATCGAAAAACGCCGAAGAAACACACTTTTTACTCGAAGAAACAGCTACCAGAACAATCAGCAGCAAGACAAAAAGTATCCAAAGAAAAGGAATCTGATTAGGAGCTATATGACACGACTCAATGTATTACTGCATGAGATGGTCCCGGACCATCAGATCATGACCGGAGAGGAGGTAACAGAACTTCTGAAGACCTTCGACATCAGCGAAGACCAGCTTCCGAAGATTTACCACGACGACCCGGCTATCAAAGCCTGCGGCGGAAAACCCGGAAATGTCATTCGTATTATCAGAAAAAGCCAGACAGCAGGAGAGGCTACGTCCTACCGTTTAGTTGTCAGACGGCCGAAGAAGTAACCACGGAAGAAGAATCATGATCGACAGAAGCGTATTATCCGGCGCGTATTTCTCTCAGGAACACGTTGCCCGCCACCAGCTTGATTCGTACAACCACTTCATCGAGCACAACCTCCAGAAAGTGGTAAACGAACAGAGAATCGTTGAAACCGAAATCGTCAACCGCGGCAAGAACCAGGAGCCGGTCTGGGTTGAACTCGGAAACATCCGCGTGGAAAAGCCAATCGTCCGTGAAGCAGATGGTTCCCAGAGCAAGCTCTACCCGACAGAAGCACGCCTGAGAAACTTAACCTATGCGGCACCCATGGTCCTCGAGATGACTCTCCACCAGGGAGACAAAGTGTTCCCGGTTCAGGAGACTACTATCGGACAGCTCCCGGTAATGATTGGATCCAAGGTCTGTAACCTCTGCGGTCTTTCCGTTGACGAGAGAACCGAGCAGGGAGAAGACCCGTGCGATCCGGGAGGATACTTCATTGTAAACGGTACTGAGCGTGTCTTAATGACCTTAGAGGATTTAGCATCCAACAAGATCATGACTGAGTACACCGAGCGCTACAACGAACAGATTCACGTAGCAAAGGTGTTCTCCCAGTTCAGAGGATACCGTGCACTCGTCGTTGTCGAGAAGAACAAGAAGAACCTCCTCGATGTTTCCTTCCCGTCCGTTGCCGGTCACCTCAGATTCGCTGATTTAATGCGTGCATTAGGTCTCGAGTCTGATGAGGAAATCGTGTCCGCAGTTTCCCTTGACGAAGACATCTTAACCTACATGATGCAGAACCTCGAAGAAAGCGAGTGTGCAACCGTAGAAGAAGGTGTCATGTATGTCGGAAAGAAGCTCGCACCGAACCAGACCAAGGACTACCAGAGAAAGCGCGCCGAGTTCGTACTTGACAGCTACCTCCTGCCGCACTTAAACTACTTAATCCCGGCAAACTTAAAACCGGGAGACGAGGGTTACGCAGAGTATGCACGCGATGTCCGCGTTGCAAAGGCAGAGTTCCTCGGACGTATGGCAGAAGCCTGTTTCGACCTTGCATTAAGCAAGAGAAGAATCGATGACAAAGACCACTACTCCAACAAGCGCTTAAAGCTCGCCGGTGACTTAATGGAAGATCTCTTCCGTATCTCCTTAAACAGACTCACCCGTGATGTCAAGTACCAGCTTGAACGCGCCAGCATGCGCCACAGAGAGTTAGCTATCGGAACTGTTGTCAGAGCAGATGTCTTAACCGAGCGTTTAATCCACCCGCTCGCAACCGGAAACTGGGTTGGCGGCAGAACCGGTGTCTCGCAGCTTATGGACAGAATCGATCACATGTCTGTCATTTCCCACCTGCGCCGTGTCATCTCCCCGCTTTCCCGTTCCCAGCCGCACTTCGAAGCTCGTGATCTTCACCCGACCCAGTGGGGAAGAATCTGCCCGTCCGAGACTCCGGAAGGTCCGAACTGCGGTTTAGTAAAGAACTTCGCACAGCTTGTTGAAATCAGCAAAGGAACAGACGAAGAAGAAATCCTTCACGTCATTCAGGGTATGGATATCCAGCCAATCAGGAGTGAGTAAATATGGAGAAGAAAATGGCCCGTGTATTCGTTGACGGAGCATTAATCGGAAAGGTCGACGATGCAGAAGGATTTACCCGTCACTTCCGTCAGATGAGACGTTCCGGACAGGTCTCCACCGAAGTCAACATTTCCTACAAGGACTACAGTAACGAAATTGTCATCAACACCGACAGAGGACGTGCACGCAGACCGTTAATCGTTGTGGAAAACGGTGTGCCGACCGTCACCCCGGAAGATGTTGAGAATGTCAGAAACGGTACCTATGAATTCATGGATCTTATCAAGATGGGTAAGATTGAGTTCATCGATGCAGAAGAAGAAGACGACTTATACATCGCCGTTCAGGAAGAGGACTTAAAGCCGGAACACACCCACCTGGAAATCGATCCGTCCTTAATCCTTGGTATCGGAGCAGCACATGTTCCGTTCCCGGAGCACAACGCATCTCCGCGTGTTACTATGGGCGCAGGTATGATTAAGCAGGCCTTAGGTTTTGCCCAGTCCAACATGAAGCTCCGCCCGGACACCAGAGGGCACATGCTCCACTATGCACAGGTCCCAATGGTGCACACCCAGGCAGCAGAGTTAATCGGTTCTGACAAGCGCCCGCAGGGACAGAACTTCTGTGTCGCTATCATCTCCTACGAAGGATACAACATTGAAGATGCACTGATTTTCAACAAGGCATCTGTCGAACGCGGAGTCGGCCGTTCCCACTTCTTCAGAACCTATGAAGGTGAAGAGCGCAGATACCCTGGAGGACAGGTTGACAGAATTGAAAAGCCGGAAGACGACATCACCGGTTCCCACGGACCTGGATCCTATGTTAACCTTGACGTTGACGGTATCATCAATCCGGAGACCATCGTCAAGGAAAAGGATGTCTTAATCGGAAAGACCTCTCCGCCGCGTTTCCTCGAAGAGCCGACCGGAGAACTCTTAGCCGTTGAAAAGCGCCGCGACACTTCGATTACCATGAGAAGCAACGAGACCGGTATCGTCGATACTGTAATCGTCACGGAGTCCGAGAACTCCTCCCGCCTTGTCAAGGTCAGAACCCGTGACCTTCGTGTTCCGGAAATCGGCGACAAGTTCGCATCCAGACACGGACAGAAGGGTGTCTGCGGTCTTATCACCATGCAGGAGAACATGCCGTTCACCGCAGAAGGTATCTCCCCGGACTTAGTCATCAACCCGCACGCAGTCCCGTCCCGTATGACTATCGGACACATGCTCGAGATGATCGGCGGAAAAGCCGGTTCTCTTGAAGGTTCCCGTGTCAACGCAACCTCTTTCAGAAAGACCTCTGTTGAGAAGATCTTCGACTCCCCGTTCGCACAGGAACGCCTGTTAAAGGACAAGGAAATCGGAAAGGACGTCAAGAACAGCACCTTAACCCGTGAACAGGTTCTCCGTCACCAGTTAAACCAGGCAGGATTTGCCCACACCGGTCGTGAAGTCATGTACGACGGTATCACCGGACGCAGATTCCACGCAGATATCTACATCGGTGTTATCTACTACCAGAAGCTGTACCACATGGTATCCACCAAGATGCACGCAAGATCCCGCGGACCGGTCCAGGTCTTAACCCGCCAGCCGACCGAAGGACGTGCCCGTGAAGGAGGTCTTCGTTTCGGAGAAATGGAACGTGATGTCATGATTGGACACGGAGCAGCTATGGCCTTAAAGGAACGTCTCTTAGACGAGTCCGATGCAGTCAAGCAGTACGTCTGTGCCCGCTGCGGTATGGTTGCTATGTACGACGCAAAGCAGAAGGCAACCAGATGTCTTGCCTGCGGTGCCGAGACTGACATTTACGAAGTTGAGATGAGTTACGCATTCAAGCTCCTGCTTGATGAGATGAAGAGTATGGGTATAGCCCCGAGACTGAAACTGGAGGATATGGTATGACCTCGCCAAAGAGAATCGGAAAGATCGAGTTCGGTCTTCTTTCCCCGAAACAGATTCGTGACATGAGTGTCTGTAAGGTCATCTGGCCGGACACCTATGATGATGACGGATTCCCGTACCCGAAGGGATTAATGGATCCAAGTCTTGGTGTTATCGACCCTGGTCTTCGCTGCAAGACCTGCGGTCAGAAGCAGGGAGACTGTCCGGGACACTTCGGTCACATTGACCTTGCAAAGCCGGTTATCCACGTTGGATACACCCGTTTAATCAGAAAACTGCTCCGTATCACCTGCCGTGACTGCGGAAGACTGCTTCTCGACAAGGAAGAGATTGAAAAGTTCTCTGCCTTAGAAGACGACCCGTACTCCGCTGAGACCATCGGCGAGAAAGACGTCAAGAAGGAGCGCGTCTGCCCGTACTGCGGTGAACAGCAGTACAAGATTAACTTCGAAAAGCCGACCTCTTTCGTTGAAGTCATCTCCGTTGTTGACGAGAACACCGGAAAGACCATCAAGACCGAGCAGAAGTTAACCTCCGCAGACATCCGCGAGCGCTTAGAGCGTATCCCGGACGATGACCTCAGACTCCTTGGAATCGACCCGGACGTAGCACGCCCGGAGTGGGCAGTCTTAACCGTTCTTCCGGTCCCGCCGGTAACGGTCCGCCCGTCCATTATCCTTGAAAACGGTCAGCGTTCTGAAGATGACTTAACCCACAAGCTTGTTGATATCATCAGAATCAACCAGCGCTTCAGAGAAAACCAGGATGCAGGTGCTCCGCAGCTCATTATTGAGGATTTATGGGAGTTACTGCAGTACCACGTAACAACCTATCTCGACAACGAAGTCGCAGGCTGTCCGCCGGCAAGACACCGCTCGGGACGTCCGCTCAAGACCTTATCCCAGAGATTAAAGGGTAAGGACGGACGTTTCAGAGGATCTCTCTCCGGTAAGCGTGTCAACTTCTCCGCACGTACCGTTATCTCCCCGGACCCGAACTTATCCGTCGGTGAGGTCGGTGTTCCGCTCGCTATCGCAAACGAGATGTCTGTTCCGGTCAGAGTTACCAAGCAGAACATCGAAGATATCCGTGCAATGATTCGCATTGGCCCGCACAGACCAACCCTTCGCGATCCGTGCGGTGCAAACTATGTAAACAGACCTGACGGCAGAAGAATCAGACTGATTGCAGGACCGGAAGGAAACTGTGACACCGTTGCAGAGATGATTGAGCCGGGATGGAAGATTGACCGGCAGCTGCGTGACGGCGATATCGTTCTCTTCAACCGTCAGCCGTCTCTGCACAGAATGTCCATTATGTCCCACAGAATCAAGGTCATGAACGGCAGAACATTCCGCTTAAACCCGGCAGTATGTCCACCGTATAACGCAGACTTTGATGGTGATGAAATGAACTTACACGTTCCGCAGACCGAAGAAGCCCGTGCAGAAGCAGAGCTTCTGGTCGCTGTTCAGGAGAACATTTTATCCCCGAGATTCGGAGCACCGATTATCGGCGGTCTTCACGACCACATCTCCGGTATCTTCATCTTAACCAACCAGACCAAATGGTACACCAAGTCCGAGTTCCTGTACCTCTTAAAGTACACCAAGATGGACAAGATGCCCGAGCCGGGCAAGATTGTTGACGGCGTTCCGTACTGGAGCAACAAGCAGGCATTCTCGGTCATTCTGCCGAAGGATGTCAGCATGTTCTACAAGGCAACCTGCTGTCAGAACTGCAACCCGTGTACTAAGGACTCCGCAGCAGGATGTCCGAACGACGCATTCGTCAGAATCGTTGACGGAGAACTCCTTTCCGGAACTATCGACAAGAAGTCCGTCGGTGCTATGGATGGAACTATTCTGAACAGAATCATCCGTCTGCACGGTACCCGCAGAGCACGCGACTACATTGACGACTTGACCAAGCTGTCCATTCGTGCAATCATGCTCAACGGTTTCAGCTACGGTATCAACGATACTGATCTGGGAAAGAACGAACACAAGCAGATTCGCGATGTCTTAGATCAGGCAGAGTCCGATGCAGCACAGAAGATTGCCATCTTCGAACAGGGACACTTAGAACCGATGCCGGGAAGAACTCCGGAAGAAACCTTAGAGTTACAGCTCATGAGTCAGCTCGGTAAAGCTCGTGACCGTACTGGTGATATCGCATCCAGACACTTAGGTTTCGAGAACTCCTCTGTGGTTATGGCCGTATCCGGTGCCCGTGGTTCTATGCTGAACATGGCACAGATGGCAGGCTGTATCGGTCAGCAGGCAGTTCGTGGTGAGCGTCTGTCCAGAGGTTACGAGGACAGAACCCTTCCGCACTTCAGACGCGGAGACAAGGGAGCAGGCGCACACGGTTTCGTCAGAAACTCCTACAAGTCCGGACTTACCCCGACTGAATTCTTCTTCCACGCAATTGGAGGTCGAGAAGGTCTTGTCGATACTGCAGTCCGTACTTCCCAGTCCGGTTATCTGCAGCGCCGTATGATTAACGCACTGCAGGACTTAAAGGTCGCATACGACGGAACGGTCAGAAGTACCGGCGGTAAGATTATTCAGTTCGTCTATGGTGAAGACGGTACCGACCCGGCAAAGTCCGCATCCGGTCTGCCGGTCGATGTCAAGGGTATCGCCGAGTCTGTCTTAAAGGAGGAGATCTAAGATGACAGAGAAGTCTTTAGAGGAAAAAGTCAACGCAGCCTTAGAGGAAGCCCCGGTTGTCGAGGAGACTCCGGAGGTCGCTGAGAAGAAGATCCGCGCCAAGAAGGCAAAGAAAGAGGAAGAGATTGAGCTTTCTCCGATTGCCCGCGAGATTCTGTCCTGGAATCTTCCAAAAACCCTCTTTGAGTTAACCAAGAAGTGGGCAGAAGGAAAGAACGAGGAAGAGCTTGAAGAGCTTGACTTAGACCACCTCCGCAAGAGAATCCAGCGCTTAATCGACGAGAACATGCCGGTCTCCACCACTACTGAACTGGTGAAGATTTTAACCTCCAAGCACGACGCCGGAAAGGATGTCACTGACGAGCAGTTCGAGGAGATTGTCGCCCGTATCAACCGCGAGTTCCAGATGACCCGTGTCCAGCCGTGTGAGGCGGTCGGTATCAACGCAGCCCACTCGATTGGTGAACCGGGTACGCAGATGACCATGCGTACGTTCCACTTCGCGGGTGTGGCTGAAATTAACGTTACGCTCGGTCTGCCGCGTCTCATCGAGATTATGGACGCCAGAAAAGAGCCGTCCACGCCGACGATGACTATCTTCCTTGATGAAGAGTACCGCGAGAGCCGTGACAAGGCACGTGAGGTTTCCTGGAAGATTGAGGCAGCACCGCTTCACGAGTTCGGTGATATCGAGACCGATATCGCAGAGATGTGCGTCTTAGTTCAGGTGAACAAGGATGTCTGCAAGAAGAGAAAGATTGCTGTATCCGAGGTTCTTGCAAAGGCTCCGCAGAAGATTCGCGACAAGCGTCACTACCGTGAGTTCGAGGTTGAGACTGATGAGGTCGAGGGTATCTTAAAGTTCATCCCGAAGAATGAGGACTCCTACCAGAACCTCTTCCAGCTTGCAGAGCACGTCAGACAGGTTATCGTTCAGGGTATTGACGATATCCGCCGTGTTGTGGTCAGAAAGGAGAACGATGAGTACATTCTCCACACGGAAGGTTCGAACTTAAAGGACGTCTTCGAAATCGAAGGTGTTGACTGTAAGAGAACCAAGACCAACAACATTGCAGAGATTGCCTCCACCTTAGGTATCGAGGCAGCCCGTGCCGCAACCATCGACGAGGCATACGCAACCTTAAAGGAACAGGGTATCAGCGTCGACCGCAGACACATTATGTTAGTTGCTGACATCATGTGTATGGACGGTGAAGTCAAGCAGATTGGTCGTCACGGTATCGCCGGCGAGAAAGAATCGGTTCTTTCCCGTGCAAGTTTCGAAGTTACCGTCAATCACTTACTCGATGCAGCTATCGCCCACGAGTTCGATGAACTTTCCGGTGTTACCGAGAACGTTATCGTCGGTCAGCCGATTCAGCTCGGTACCGGTGATGTGAAGCTCATGGTCAGAAGAGTTCCGCCGCAGTAATTCTGAGATTATCTCAGAATCTTTTTTTATTTTGTTTTCCCGGGTCATCTGCTGTATGCCGCGGGTTTCCTTTCAACAGCACTTATAAATATCATAAAAGACAAATCATGAACTATGATTAGTCCTTCGGATTTGAAAAAGGAGATTGAGGCACGTCTGAGATCCTACCTCTCCCGCGACAAATCAGGAACCAGAAAGGCGCTCCTTGGTCTTATCGTGGAAATGAAGACGGTAACCGTTCCGGAGATTCATGCAACACTTTCCACCGCATTTGAGGTGAGCATCCATTCCGTCGCATCCATGGTAGGAACTATAGCCTCAAAATTCGGCATCCTTTCGATGAAGAAGGCAAAAGATGGGGATCTCGGAGTCTATGAGCTGAAACCGCAGTATGCAGAACTCGTAGAGCGGGTCATTTCCACCGCATAATTTTTCTTTTTGTGATTGATATGGAATTCGAAGGTATGGATTGTTCTGCTAATTTTGTCATTCCGGTTGCCCCGGATGTTGTTGCGTATATGGATGAGCGGGGAGGAGATTTCCGCGTCAGCACCTCCTGCAGCGGCCCGGTGTTAATGTCTGTTTCCGTCAAACCGCCGAAGTCAAGCGACATCGCCATAAAAGCCGGAGACCACACGATTTACATCTCCCGCTACCAGCTTGACTGGATTTCCGAAATCAACATGCACATGGTCCCGCGGTTCTTCTTCTCTCACGACGAGTATGCCCTTTGAAGAACTCGAACACACGGCAGACGTAAAGATGCGGATTACCGCACCTGATTTTTCCGCACTTCTTTGTGAGAGCGGGCATGCTCTCGCCGCGGTTCTCTACGGCGACTTTGCGAAAGAGCCGGAGACGCTGACGCTCGAAATAGAGGCGGAAGGAGCAGACCGTGCGGAGCTTGCGGTAAATTTCCTATCCGAACTCCTGTTTCTGACCGAGATTGAGTATCTGGTCCCGCTGTCGTTTTCCCTCACCGCAGAGGAGGGGCGGGTTTCTGGAACAGTTTCCGGAATTGAGTTTGACCGAAAGAAACACGCAGGCGGAATCTGCGTGAAAGGAATATCCTACTCCGGTCTTTCCCTGGAAGAGACCGCAGAAGGCTTTGAACTGCAAATAATTTTTGATATCTGAGAATCATGCACGAAAAAATCCAGCGCATTAATGAAACCGAGTGGGAAATCCCGAAAGGTTTTGTTCCCGGTATGCGTGTTTCGGGACGGTTTTTCTTATCCGACACGCTTGCCGAAGGTATTGAGGACGGGGCATTAACCCAGCTTGCAAATGTTGCCTGTCTTCCAGGCATTCTGAACAACTCTTATGGTATGCCGGATATCCACTGGGGATACGGTTTTCCCATTGGCGGGGTTGCCGCATTCGATGAAACCGAGGGAATTATCTCTCCGGGCGGTGTCGGATTCGACATCAACTGCGGCGTCCGCATGATAACAACGCCGTTAACCGAGGCGGACTTAACCGACAAGCAGGGCTTAATCGAGGAGCTGTTCGAGGCAGTGCCGACCGGCGTCGGTGCAAAGAGTCCAATCCGCCTTTCGCAGAATGACTTAACGCTCATGCTCGAGGAAGGCGCACGCCATGCAGTGGAACTCGGCTACGGATGCGAGGCTGATGTCGGCAGATGCGAGGAGAACGGGGCAATGCCCGGCGCAGACGTCTCGGCGGTCAGTAAGAAGGCTCGCCAGAGAGGCGTTCCGCAGATGGGAACACTCGGCTCCGGAAACCATTTCCTGGAACTGCAGACCGCAGAGGAGGTCTTGGACGAAGAGACGGCAAAGACCTTCGGCGTCAAGGAGGGACAGCTCTGTGTGATGATTCACTGCGGTTCCCGCGGCCTCGGTCACCAGGTCTGTACCGACCACTTAAAAGTCCTCGAAGAGGCGGTAAAGAAGTACGGAATCGATTTGCCGGACAGACAGCTTGCCTGTGCGCCGCTCGATTCGCCGGAAGGTAAGGCATACTTCGGCGGAATGGCAGCATCTGCCAACTACGCATGGGCAAACCGTCAGGTGATTACGCATATCGTCCGCGAGATTTTTGTCAAGCGCTTTGAGGTGGATTACGAGGAGATGCCGCTCATCTACGATGTCGCGCACAATGTGGCAAAGTGGGAGGAGCACGAAGCAGGCGGTGTCCGCCGTAAGGTCTGCGTCCACCGAAAAGGTGCTACCCGTGCCTTCGGTCCGGGAAGAGCAGAGATTCCGCAGGAGTTCCGCGCAGTCGGTCAGCCGGTGATTATTCCAGGCAGTATGGGAACATCCTCCTATCTGCTTGCAGGAACCGACGGGGCGATGGAAAAAACCTTCGGCAGTACCTGTCACGGTGCCGGCAGAGTCAAGAGCCGGTCTTCTGCAAAGAAGTCCTTAACCGGTGACGCGGTTGCCGCAGAGCTCTTAATGGATGGAATCTATGTCCGCGCTTCGAATCCGGCGGCAATAGCCGAGGAAGCGCCGGATGTGTACAAACCGAGCAGTGAGGTTGTAAAGACGGTTTCAGATGCTGGAATTTCCCGGATTGCCGTTCGCCTGCGTCCGCTCGGCGTGATTAAAGGATAACACCTGATAACAGAGAAGAACCAATAAAGAAGGAGAGTTTACGATGAGCAAGATTGCAGTGTTCTGGGATTCCGAGATGATGTTCCACCGGATGGTGGAAGATGCCGCAGGGCCGGTTGAAGCGGTCACTCCGCTGATTTTGTCCGCACCGTTCTTCCGCGGGAAGTTTTCGGGAATTATTGTGCCGACCGGTTTTGGCAATACCAGCTACTCGAAGATGCTTCCGGCCCTTCGCGCCTGTGCAGGAAGAATTGAGAACTATCTCGAAGACGGCGGAAAGATGCTGGTCTATGGAGCGGCAGATGCAGGTCCTGCCCGCTACGACTGGCTTCCGGTAAAAGCGGACTATCACTATGAGTTCATGGAGCACGAATTAGATGTCGCCGAGTCTTCTGCGGCACTGCTTCTCGAGGGGTATGATACCGCAAACTTCGCCTGCGACGGCTGGTTTGAGGAGTTTGAAGGAACGCCGGTTGCCGTGTCGAAGAAGACCGGAAAGCCGGTCTTACTTGAGTGCCCGGTTGGAGACGGCACGCTGTATCTTGCAAGCACCCACGAATACCCTGCCGCTGCATTCTTAAAAGAGTTTGCAAAAGGAGACGAGGTCTCCTTCTGATTTTTTTTATTCTGTTCCCGCGAGTACTCCGTCTTTTCCGTGCTGACGGAAGATTTTTCTGATTTCTGTTTCGCTTATCTCCCGTATTTCGAGCGGGAGGTGCTGGATGGTCTGTGCTGATTCAAGCCGGTAGCGGGTTACCGAACGCGGATAGGGGCTTTTTGTGTCCGCTTCGCTGAGTCTGGTGACTGCTGTTACGTCTTCTTTGATGGTTGATACGAACCACTGCCCGACGAGGTTTCGGTAGTAGACGCTCAGGGTTAAGGTCGGGTACTGTTTTTCCCGTGCGGTGTCTGCAGGTACGATGTCTCCTGTTTCGCTGAGTCTGCATCCGAGTGCAGGGTAGATTTTTTCGAGTCCTTCGTTTTCTTCGTCCGTTCCTTTTTCGTAGAGTGATACTGCTCCCTGTTTTTCTTCGCCGGCGGTCAGGTAGGCATAGGAGTATGGTACCAGTCCGAAGTTTTTCAGTTCTTCTCTGCTGTCGTTTTCCGGGTATGCAAAGGAGACAAACGGCTGGACGGAGAATGCGGGTTCTGTTCCGACGTTTGCGATTTTGTATTCGAGCCGAAGCGTTCTGGTGCGCTGTGTGTCCGACTCTTCAAAGTCGGAGAAGTTCCGGGTAAGAACTGAGGGGATGACATAGGGCTGTTTGTCGAGCAGGAACTGTTTTCGGGAATAGGTTACCTGCCGGTAGGTGTATCCTGCATAAATGATTGTGACGATGACCAGCAGAAGCGACGCGCCAAAAGAGAGGAGGTTTGCGTAATCTGTGTTGATGGTTTTTGCCCAAAGGGAAAGGGGGGTTTGTGCAAGGAAGAAGTTGTCCACAAAGATTCCGGCGGCAAATCCTGCGAAAACGGCAAAGACGGTGAGTACTGTCCGGCGAAGCGCGCTCATGATTTATTATTTTTCGCGGGAAAATAAAGGACTCTGCTTTGCGGCAGAAAAAAAAAACGGATAAGTGGATCCGAGGAGATTCGAACTCCTGACCTTCGCCGTGTGAAGGCGACGTCATACCACTAGACCACGAATCCAAGAGAAAAGAAAAGTGCACCGACCGGGATTCGAACCCGGGCTATTGGCTTGGAAGGCCAAAGTCATGCCTCTAGACCATCAGTGCCTGTTTGTGCTCGCACTTGTGTGCTTTGCGTTACATAGGTTGACTTGTGAGAATAAATACTTTCCGATTTTTCATTCGGAAAAAATGCTCAGGGGTTTAGTACCCCTGGATTTCTTCTTTTACCTTTTCGAGGTTCTCAATACGCTTTTCTAAGGTTGGGTGGGTGGAGAAAAGCTCCATAATCGACTCGCCGGAGATTGCCGGGATGATGAAGAAGGAGTTGACTCCGGATACTTCCCGCTTCTCGCGGGCAGGAGCTGCATCAACAGATCCGCTGATTTTCTTGAGCGCGCGAATGAGTGCGTCCGGGTTTCTGGTGATGTAGGCGGCTCCTCTGTCTGCGGAGAATTCGCGGTAGCGCGAGATTGCCTGGGTTACCAGTGTTCCAAGGATATAGACTACGAAGGTTACTGCGAGCATGACAACATAGGCAATCATGCCTCCACCGTTATTTTCATTGTCTCCGCCGAAGAGCGCAATGAAGAAGGAGTTGTTGAGGATGACTTCTGCAATCATGACAGCAAAACTGCCGATAGTCATGGTGAGCATGTCGCGGTTTTTGACGTGCGAGAGTTCGTGTGCCAAGACTGCCTCTAATTCTTCATCGGTTAAGAGGTAGCGAATCTTGGGAGTTACGGCAACAAGTGCGTGTTTTGGTCCTCTGCCGGTTGCGAATGCGTTCGGGATATTTGCCATTGCGCGGTGTTCGATGATACCAACGCGCGGCATGGGGAGATCTGCTTCATCTGCCAGCCGGCGAATCATGTTGTAGAGTTTCGGTTCTTCATCTTCTGAGACGACACGTACTTTCATGGTCACCTGTACCATTTTGTCCGAGAAGAAGAACTGGACAAAGGCGGAGATGAAGACGAATCCGATAATCATGTAGAACCATGTGCCGGAGAGGAATCTCGATGCTACGGCGATAATTGCCACGTAAAGGGCGAGCATGACCATCCAGGCAACAACCTGGCGTCCGACAAGCCCCCAGTCACGTTTCCAAATCATGTTGTCTTTATATGTTGACGGGTGAGGATATTAGGTTTCCTTAAGTCCGGTTTGGTTTTTTTCGGGGTTTTTGTGTTTCCCCGAAGCGACAGCGTAGGGCGCGAGCCGAAGGCTCAAGCCATGAGCAAGGCTCGAAGAGACGTGCGAAGCAGGCCTGGCGGTTGTTGAATGTTTTTTTGTGTTATTTGACTGCTCCGCCTGCCCGCTACGCTGTCGCGGCGGGCTTAACGGCGGAGGAGGTCAGGAAGGGTTTGGGATTTGGCGTGCATCCGCTTCGGCTGCAAAAAACCGCATCCCTCCTCCATCCGCTGTCGCGGATTGCGGAGTTCTGCTTCCGACCGCTCCTTCGCCTTCGGCTCGGCGCGTCCGTCTTTTTTGCTGTCGCCTCCGC
>JAFQBW010000027.1 GCA_017399555.1 Methanocorpusculum sp. | reverse complement strand
CGATGCAGTCTATACTGCACTGCATGATGATGTTCTCTTCTCTGCAGTCCCTGCCGCTGAGCCGGCACAGCAGAAACTGTTCTCTGCTGATGAACCTGCTCCTGTCAAGCCCGTATATGAGAAGCCGGCTGTGCCGAAGGAAGAATCTGCCGCTCCAACGCCGAAGCGGAGTCTGCATGAGACGGTTGTCTCTTATCTCTCGCAGACTGAACCTCCCCGCTCTGCCGCCCGACAGACGGAGATTCAGCTGCGAAGAACGGAAACTCCTGCTGAAAACAAACCCGCAGTAGATGTGCCTGAAGTTCTCGGGCAGATTGGCGGAACATACATTGCCGCCCGAAATGCAAACGGCGAGCTGGTCATTATCGACCAGCATGCGGCACATGAGCGGGTGATGTATGATCAGCTGCTGAAAAAAGTTGCCGAAGAAAAAGCTGCACAGGAACTGATTACACCGATTACCTTGACGCTGTCCCGTGCGGAGTCGTCAGCTATGCCGGAAATTTCAGATATTCTTGCGCAGGCAGGCTATATCATAGAACCGTTTGGTCAGGATGTCTGGGCTGTTCGTTCGGTTCCGGTAATTTCCTCAACTCTTGGCGACGTTGCAGTAATTCATGAAATCATTGCCGAGGCGGCAGGCGTTTCCGAGAAGAATCCGGAACGGGTTCTTGACCGGGTGGTAAAAACCGCGGCATGCCGTGCTGTGGTCAAAGGAAACACTCCGCTTACGAAAAACCAGATGGAGCGCCTGCTCCGTCAGTTGGCGGAGACCGACTCTCCCTACACCTGCCCGCATGGACGTCCGACAACTATTGTTCTCTCAAAAGAAAAGCTCGCAGGAATGTTCCTGCGGACGTGAGGTCACGGGTAATTCTGCTTCGCAGAAATTACACCGCGCACGCCGCCCCGTGGATTTTCCACATCGCCTGCATACCGCGGAATCAGATGCACATGCACATGGAAAATCGTCTGTCCCGCGGCCTCTCCGCAGTTTATTCCGATATTATATCCGTCCGGGGAAAACTGCGCATCAATCAGCGCTTTTGCCTCCCGGACAAGAGAGAAGACCGCACGCTCCTCGGCTTCTGTTAAATCAAACCACTCTGCCGCATGCCGGCGCGGAATAATTAAAAGGTGTCCGGGAGAGACCGGAAACGCATCGAACTTCGCATACGCAAGCTCGTTTCCGAAAACCTCTCCTTCTGCATCGCAGAACGGACAGCTCATCTCTTTCTCACCAGCGCTTTGACATCCGTCACATACACATCAACGATGTCGCGGATACTGGAAATCAGGCCCGGTGCGAACTTAAACATCAGGAATGCAATCAGGATGATTAAGAGAAACGCTCCGCCCTCGCACATCACATTATGCGACCAGAAATAGCTGGCAAAGCCTGGAATGGTCGGATGTGTTACAATATTTTCCAGCCAGGGGAACCACTGCCCGAAGTATGCCATAATCACAAACACATTCCGGAAAATGTTCACCACATAAATCGGGACAGCTACCAGAAGGATTAATCCCAGCTTCTTTTTCCAGGACGTCTTAGTCAGGAAAACAACCCCGATTAATATCGCAATAGCGGTAATTCCTGTACACCCAAGCACAATTACATCGCGGTATCCGTGGTCGAATCCCGGAATCAGCCAGAGGGACTCAAACATATTCCAGGCTGCCATCTTAAACGGATAATCAATCAGATAGAAAAACTGCTGAACCCAGTACACAACGGTTCCAATCAGCCAGTTTCCAAGCGGCTCAAAAATGGCAAACGGCGCATAAATAATTGCGGCAACCCCTGCCCCTCTCGTGAAATTCTTCACCGGTTCATTTTCTGCAAGCAGGCGGCGTATTGTAATATAGAGCAGCGGCAGACAGAGAATAATCAGTACCGGGTAGAACACATTTCCTTCATGGAACATCAGTTCGGGAAGCATGCACAAGAATCCTGCAACAAGTGCCGACCAGGCAGCAATTCCCAGATATTTCCGGAATCTGCCCGGAACAAAGAACAGCACAAAGCATATTAGTGCTGTTACAAAGCAGATGACTTTCAGAACTTCAAGCATAATCAGATAACTGTTTTCCCTCACACATTATAGTCTTTATTCAATGGGTACAGCGCAAATACTATTAAGCACGAAGAACAACCTTATATTCTATGATGTTCTGTCCAGAATGCGGTAAGCTCATGAAATCCAAGGACGGCAAACTCACCTGCTCCAAGTGCGGATATGCAGAAGAAATTACTGCAAAAGAAAAAGAGCAGATGAAAAAAGTCGCCTACATGCAGGAAAATGATATCTTAATCGTTGACGGAGACGAAAACCTCGGAACCAAACCAACCTTAGCAGTTACCTGTCCAAACTGCGGTCACGACCTTGCGGAGTGGTGGCTCAGACAGATTCGCAGTGCTGATGAATCCGAAGTCAGATTCTTCCGCTGTACGAAATGCCGCCACACCTGGCGTGAGTACGACTAAACTCATCATACCGCGAATGCCGATGCGGCATTCACCCTGCTTTTTTCGTCCCGGACAAACCGAGTATTTATATAGATGTGTGTTGTACTTATAACATATGTCAACTTTTCCCGCCGAGTCCCTGAAAATCGAGAATGTTGTCGCTTCCACCAAGCTCAGTGATTCTCTGGACCTCGTTTCTCTTGCAGCACAAATCCCGGGCGCGGAGTATAACAAAAAGCGGTTTCCGGGTGTTGTTTTACGGATGCAGGATCCAAAAATTGCAGCCCTGGTGTTCGGTTCCGGAAAAGTTGTTTTAACAGGGGCTAAGAGTATCCCAAGTCTGGCAGACGGTCTTTCTGCTCTTGTTAAGATGATGAAGGACTTGAAAGTGGATATCACCGACAATCCAACCTACAGTATCCAGAATATTGTAACGTCCGCAGATCTTGGCGCCCGCATTAACTTAAATAAAATCGCCATGAGTTTAACACTCGATAAAATCGAGTATGAGCCGGAACAGTTCCCGGGACTTGTCTACCGCTTAGATGACCCGAAGGTTGTGGTTCTGCTCTTCGGTTCGGGAAAACTGATTATCACCGGCGGAAAAGTGCACGAGGATGCAGAGCGTGCCGTTGACAAAATCTATCAGGACTTACAGAACCTGAAGATGCTCTAATTTTCCTCTATTTTTTCCAGGTCTTTTATCAGAACCGGAATGTCTGTTACCGATATCGTCCAGATTTCCTCCGGGTCAATACGGAAATATTGATGAATCAGGAGGTTTCTCAAATCCTTCATTTCGCGCCAGGGAATGTTCTTGTGTTCCTTCCGGAAATTTTCTGAGAGATGAGCAGTTGCCTCTCCGATAATTTCCAGGGAATGAACAACCAAATCCTGTTTATCTGCATCGCGCAAGAACTCCTCCTGTGTTGTGGAGGAAATGATGCGGTTAATCCTGCGGCACCGTTCGAGAATATGTCCGATAAATATTCTGTCACGCATCGGCTGAGACCTGCTGCGGGCTGTAGAGAATCATATCCTGTTCAATGAAAGGCTGAATTCCTGGCTCCATCCATTTAATGGGAACTAAATCTACCTGCCGTCCAAAGAGTTCTGCCAGGTAGTCGCGGAATGCAAAAAAGTCGCGAAGAGGAAGTCCGCCGTTTTTGAATGCATAGAGTACATCCACGTCTGAATCTTTTGTATCCTCTCCGCGCGATACTGAGCCGAATATGCCGATTACTTCTACATCAAAGCGCTCTGCAAGCTCGGGGAGACTCTCCTCAAGCTTTTGCAGGACAGTTTTTTTGATGCTGACATATTCGGACATGCTTAACGGTATTATATGTCGCTTCTGCTATTCAATGTTGCCCTTATCCGTGGTAGAAGCACTCAAGGCTTCCGTATGCCACGGTGTTTCCGTCACGCAGTGCTTTGATGACATCGTCCATGGTTGATTCCGGCGAGAGGACGAGGCGGTCGTTTCTGCCGAAGACCTGAATCAGGAGTTTGTCGCGAACGCCGAGTCCCGGAGACGGTCCATGCCAGCGGTGTTCTCCAAAGTCGTTTACTCCCTGCACTGCCGGGAAGGGGAACTTTGGAGCAGGACCTTCCTCATAGCCCGGCGGGACGTGTCCGACCGACGGGATATTCCAGATTACCCAGATGCATTTGTTTTTCTCTTCTCCCGACTTATTCTGTACAATAACTGCCAGGTATTGTAAATCGGCTGGAACGCCTTCCAGCTGAATCCTTGGAGAGATGTTTCCGCCGTTTAAGGTGCTTGACGGGGTGATGCCGTTTACGCCAAGGTTAATAGTGATAGAATCCATACTCATACATCAGCAGGAAACATTAATAGGTTATGGATAGAGGCAAAAAATGAGAAAACTGACAATATATACTGACGGCGCATCCCGCGGCAATCCGGGACTTGCGGCCTGTGCATGGCTGATTCTGGACGGATGCGAAGTTCTGGAAGCAGAATCTGCCGGGGTTGGCGAGAACTCCAATAATGTTGCCGAGTACACGGCATTAATCAATGCCCTGCGTTCCGCAAAGAAATACTGCACTCCGGAAGAGACAGAGATAGAGGCATTTTCCGACAGCGAGCTGATGGTCCGGCAGCTTTCCGGACAGTATGCAGTCCGTGCGCCGGCTCTCAAACCGCTGTATGCCGAGGTGAAGCGTCTTGCAGGAACCTATGCCGCAGTTTCTCACACGCACGTCCGCCGCGAAAATCCCTATATCAGCTCCTGCGACTGGATGTGTAATCAGGCGCTTGATATGCTGAGAAAACGCGAGGAGGAAAAGAAGAGTGTGCCGCGGCCTGTCTGTTCCCCGATTGGAATTGTGCACTCGCCCTACAAGGAAAAAGGTTCTGCCCCGCGGCAGGGAAGAATGACCCGCGATATCAGTGAGCTGGAGATTTTCCCGCAGTTTGCTGATGGTCTGGACGGGCTTTTCCCAGGCGATGATATTTTTGTTCTCTGCTGGTTTGACCGCTCGGATAGAGATGTGCTCAAAGTTCCCTCACGCCGCGACCCGACCGGAGAGCCGCGGGGAGTTTTCTCCACCCGCAGTCCTGCCCGCCCGAATCCGATTTCCCTGACGCTGGTAAAGATTCTGGAAATCCGCAAAACAACGCTTGTGGTCCGCGGGCTTGAGATGCTGGATGGGACGCCGGTTCTGGATATCAAACCGTATTTCGCGGATATCGACTCTCCCGATTCAGCCTAATGTTTATTGGCCGGCGGAAACATACAGATAAGTACTCATGGATGCGATTCGAAAACAGCTGATTCTGCTTCTCTGCTCAACAGCTCTGCTTCTCGCATCCCCTTTTATTGATTCGCGTCTGCTGGCGCTTCTCGGCGTAGTCTTTGCGGCGGTCATGTATTTTGTTGGAAAGATTCGCTACTTTGCAATAGGCACTGCCGTTCTTGCCCTGCTGTACGGATTTTCCATCATCCCTGTTTCCGCGTTTGCCGGTCCGCTGGTGATGGTGCTGTTCGGCGAAGTTATGCGGATGCTGTCAGTCAGAACAGGGCACTCCCTTGCGGTGTTCGGTTTGGCTTCTGCTGCGGCACTGATTTTTGCGATGTTCTATACGCAGGAGTTCGAACCATTGGTCGGCTCTCTGGCGATTCTGGTTCTTCTGATGCTCAGGAGTATTCTCGGCGAGCGCGAGGACGGTTCGATGCTGAGTCTGGTCGGTGTCTCGATGACTATTGTGCTCTTTGAGGATCTGGAGTTCTTTGTCGACCTGCGTACACTGGCGTTTGCAATTCTTCTCTGTGCGGCGTTCGGCTACTTCGCATACCGGGCAAAAACGATTGATATGACCGGGGTGTTTTCCGCGGTTCTGTTTGGTGTTCTGCTGATTTCGTTTACGGATACTGTTTCCTGGTTTGTTATTCTGCTGGTGTTTTTTATTCTCGGCTCGGCATTTACGAAGTTCAAATATTCGGAGAAGGAGTTTTTAGGTGTCGCGCAGGACAAGCATGGAAAACGCGGATACAAGAATGCGTTTGCGAATGCCGGTGTCGGGGTTGCGGCAGCAATTCTCTACGGAATTACCGGCGATATGCTGTACACGGCAGTTTTCCTCGGCTCTGTCGCTACCGCGACCGCGGATACGATGGCGAGCGAAATTGGCGTGACCGGCGGTACTCCGCGGATGATTACCACGCTGAAGCGCTGTCCGCCGGGAACAAACGGCGGTGTCACTCTCGCCGGAGAGATTGCCTGTGTTGTCGGGGCGCTGATTATCGCGGGGCTTGGGTTCCTGTTCGGTATTGCTCCGTGGTACGTCTGCCTGCTTGCAGCGCTTGCCGGCGTTATCGGAACGAATCTGGATTCGCTCTATGGCGCTCTGCTGGAAAACCGCGGAGTGTTTGGAAACTCAGGAACGAATCTGCTGGCAACGCTGTCTGGAGGACTCGCGGCGGCGGGGCTGTATCTGCTGGTTTCCCTGCTGTAAAAAAATATGAGGTTATCTAATAACCTCGAAAGCAACACGATAGTGTTGCGTAACAGCGGAGGAGCGATAAGCGACGAAGCGACAAATCATCTCTAAACGCATCTCCTCTATTCGCGTAGATTCGCGCTTTTTAATATTTACACGCGAATCTACGCGAATTTATGTGGGTCTGTTTTCTATAGTGATGGCGAAAACTTCGCTTATCGCTTGTTTTCTGTAACGCAACACTATCGTGTTGCTTCATGGAGTTTTTTGAAAAATAGGGGTTGTTAGATGTTCTCGGTATTTTAGAGAGTCGTTACAATCGGCTCGTCTTCTGTTACGATTACGGTGTGCTCGAACTGTGCGACAAAGCTTCCGGCAACATCAGATAAGACATGGTAGTCATAGAGATTGCCCTGCTTCAAAAGCGTCGGGATAGCAAGCTCTGCCTTCGGGATACCGAGCCATCTGCGGGAGAACGGAAGACCGCACATCTCATCCGCCTTCTTTAAGATTTTGCGTCCGGTCGGAGAACGTACCGGGGCATCGCCTACCACCTGATAAATCTCGGCGCGGGTCGCCTCGTGGACCGAACCGGAACCGGTTGTTGCGAAAGGCTCTATCGCGATAACTGAATCATTTCTCAGCACTCCGGTACCGAAAAGTCCGGTGTTCGGGATGGAGAGTCCATGGTGCAGACTGTAACGGCCAAGGCCGTGACCGGTTAAGTTTACAATCGGTTTGAAGCCGTAGGAGGTAATCGTTTCCTCGACAACTTTTCCAATTTCGGAGACTACCAGTTCCGGCTTAACCACAGAGATTGCCGCATCAAGCGCCTTCTGTGCCGCCTCGCAGAGCTTCTCGTGGTCACCGAGGTTGATGGTAACAGCAGTATCTGCGATGTATCCTTCGACATGCGTTCCGATATCCAGCTTTACCAGGTCGCCTTCGGCAAAGACGCGGTCATCAACCGGGGACGGGGTGTCGTGAGCGGCACACTCGTTAATCGAGATGTTCGGCGGGAAGGAAGGAGACACCCCTGCCGCCTCGAATTTATCCAGAACCATATCGAAAATATCGGTGTGCAGGACGCCGGGTTTAATCTCGGCAGCACAGGAGTGGAGGACAGCCTTGGCAACTCTGCCGGCTTCCAGATAACAGTCAAGCTCTGTATCGTTCATACTACTATTAATTCCTCCTCAAAGGTAGTAAACCTATCAAAGCCGTCTTCGGTAACAGCCCCCATATCCTCTAACCGGACGCCGCCGATTCCTGGATAATAAAGTCCGGGCTCGACCGTTACCACATTTCCTTCCTCAAGGATTCCGCCGCGCACGGAAAGCGACGGGTTCTCATGGATGGCAAGGCCGACACCGTGGCCCAAGCTGTGGATAAATCCGGAAGTGCCGGCAGTAACATAGCCTTTCTCCGCGAAGTAGTCGGCTGCCGCGTTGTGTACATCCGCTCCGGAAACACCTGCCCGGATGAGGGATATCGCAAGCTCCTTTGCCTCATGGACGACTTCATACATCCGGCAGATTTCATCACTCGGCTTTCCTTTGGAGATGGTCCGCGTCATATCGGCAAAGTATCCGGTCTCAATATCGCGCGGGAAGACATCCAGAACAATCGGCTGATTGGCAAACAACTGTCCCTCGCCTTTTGCATGCGGGAGCGCAGTATCTGCTCCGCAGGAGGCGATGGTATCTTTATCATCTAAGCCCATGCGGAAGAATGCTTCATGCATAATCGCGCGAAGGCGCTTAGAGGTAAGCGGAGAATCCTCAAACAGCAGTCCGCCGTTTTCGTCAACCTCTGCTTTGCGGACGGCATCGACAGCGAGAGCTACTCCTGCTTCATTTTTTTTCTGGACTGCGCGGATTTTTTCGATTTCATCCGCGGTCTTTTTTGCCCGCATCGAAAGCACGGTGTCTCGGTCCACGGAAATCTCGGTGGTTTTCTCCAGTGCGTGGGCGAAACCGATCGGCATTGAGTAGGGCACAAGAAGTCTGTTTCCGCAGAAGTTCTGAATCATGCGGGCAGTTGCCAGCTCAACATCTCCTGTCTCCTGCAGGAGTTCGGCAAACCCTGCCGCGGTTCGTGTTACAATGCTGCATGGTGACTCGCGGCGCGCACGCAGTTCCTCCATCGAAGAGACAATCAGAAACTCTCCGCCGTCTTTTTTACAAACGTAAATATACGGGTCCGTTGCCAAAAACCCGCTCAAATATCGCATATCTTCATTGTCAGAGGAATCATATGCCACATAGGCATCCAGATTATTCTCTGCAAGGACGTCTGCAATCTTTGCCATATGAGTACAATATTGGTGCTTTCAAGACATGTAGTTTTTATCTCTGCGGGACAGAATTAGATATAACAACATGGACGAAAAAGAACGGATGCAGTTTAAGGGAATGTTTACGGTAAACGTCATTTACCTAAACATCCTCATCTTCGCAATAGCTCTGGCTGTTGCTCTTGGCATCATCGCTCCGAATACCTGGGAGCCGAAGATGCCGATTGTAATCGGCAGTATTATCGTCGCTGTCGTAACCTTAATCCTCTTCATCAGAAAATACCGGTCCACCAAAGCATGGCTTGCCATCCACGGAACTACCAAAGAAGAGCGCATGGCAGAAATTCGTGCGGAAAGAGAAGCAGAGCGTGCCCGCATCAGAGCTGAACTGGAAGCGGAACTCCGCGAGGAGATTGAAGAAGAGATGCGTCAGGAGGAAAAGAATGCTTGATAAAATCTTAGGCGAGGTCGACCTTCTCGAACGTCACCTGTCTGTCATGCGTGCCGTATCGTCCCAGGGTCCGATTGGCATCATGAAACTCACCGAGGTGCTTGGACTTTCCCAGCACCGTGTCAGATACTCCCTTCGCGTTCTTGAACAGATGCAGTATATCAAAGCAACACCGGCGGGGGCTGTTGCCACCACGCGCGCGGATGAGATGCTGAAGAGCTTTGATGAGGATCTTGACGGTCTCATCAGCAAATTGCAGACTCTCCGCCTCCAATAATCCTCTTTTTTGCACCGACACATGAAAACATTTAATACATCGAAAAGACCATCTTATTAGGCAACACACATGGTGTGGCAAACTGCCGCCATAACTCAGTTGGTAGAGTGTCTGGCTGTTAACCAGAATGTCTCAGGTTCGAGTCCTGATGGCGGCGTGTCTTTTCTTTTGTTTTCTGTAACTCCTTTAAACAGTTCATAATTCATCTTCGGCATACATCACCTTTATCTACTCTCGGCGCAAATAATATGTGTTCTTCTGCAAGGGAACAAATTTTCGAGAAAGGGATTCTTCCCTGTCTCTTCTTTCCGTACTATTCTTCAAAGGGCCCGTAGCTTAGTGGTGGAGCGCCCGGCTCATAACCGGGTGGTCGTGGGTTCGAACCCCTCCAGGCCCATACCTTTCGTTATCAATCCAACATCATTTTATTTCCAGAGCGCGATTACTATATGGGACTAGCCCGGGTGGTTTGGCGTCACCTGTCATCTGAAATTGTCAATACGCAGAGGGCGAAGTTTGAGGACGGATTCGGCAGTCCTTTTGAGGCGGCAGGGTTTCCGATGTTGATACCTTGTCCTGCGAGGTCAGCGGAAGTCTGAGATGTATCCGGAGGGATGCATCCTTTCTTTGTCGTGGGCACCGGTTCAGGCCCGGAAGGGAGCAGACCTACCGTGAACGCATGGCGCCCGCAGGGTTGCGGGGCGGAGTCTGGCTCTGTCGAAGAGACTGGATATGTGTCTTCAACCGAAAACATGTCCCATTTGATTTTGAGGGTTTCTTATGGCAAAAGTGACAATTATTGGCGCTACCGGGCAGGTTGGCTCGTATGTTGCGCATGCAGTATCCCAGTTTCCCCATGTACGCGAGATGTGTCTGTTCGGACGTCCCGGAAATGAACAGTTCTTAGACGGTCTTGCTCATGATATGATGGACTCTTTTGCCGCACGCGGAACGAATACTTCTGTTACCTTCAGTACTGATGCAAAGGATTTGCGCGGTTCTGACATCATTGTCTTAACGTCAGGCATTCCAAGAAAAGCTGACCAGACGCGTTTGGATCTGGCTCTTGAGAATGCGCGGATTGTAAAATATTATGCAGAGATGGTCGGCAGAATGGCTCCGGAAGCGATTCTGCTGGTTGTGACCAATCCGGTTGACATCATGACAACCGTTGCCCTCAAATACTCTCATCTGATGCCGAACCGGGTCTTTGGTCTGGGAACTCACCTGGATTCGATGCGCCTGAAAGCATGCCTTGCGGAGTTTTTCAATGTGCATGTGAGCGAAGTCCACACAAGAATCGTTGGAGAGCACGGAAACTCTATGGTTCCCATGTGGTCCGCGACAACAGTCGGCGGTATCTCGATTGACAATCTGATGGATGCCGGAAGCATTGACCGCGAAGGACTTCTGGACCGGGTGAAAAACAGCGGGTCCTACATTATCAAATCCAAAGGTGCTACTGTCTATGGTCCGGGAGACGCCGTTGCTTCGTTAATCCGGACGATTGTCGAGGATGAAAACCGTCTGCTGACTGTTTCCTGCAACCTCTGCCGCGAACAGTTCTGTTATGACGGAGTCTGCATCAGTGTGCCTGCCCGTATCACCAGAAACGGTGTGTTCCCGGTAGGGGTTCGGATGTCTGATGAGGAGCTGACGGCGTTTGCGAAGTCGGTTATGATTATCAAGGATGTTACTGATGAAGTCTTCCAGGTTCTTGACCGTGAGGAAAAATGTTAGCCGGAATTGTTTATGAATCAAACTCCGGCTTTACTAAGCAGTATGCCGAAATGCTTGGGGGAGCTGTCGGTCTTCCGGCACTTCCGCTGGTGGAAGCAGTAAGCAAGATTCCGCGCGGCTCGGAGGTTTTCTTCCTCGGCTGGGTGTGCGGGGGAAAAATCTCCGGGCTTCCGGTTGCGGCAAAGCGGTATTATGTTGCAGGCGCTGCGGCTGTCGGCATCGTCTATCCGCATCCGACAGTGGAAGAGGAACTCCGCAAAGCAAACAAACTCTCCTGCCCGCTGTTTTATCTGCAGGGCGGCGTTGACCCGAAGAAACTTGGCTACTTCAAGCGCAAGATTCTCTCGATGATTGCCCAGAACATCGAGCGTGCGGAAAACAAAACCGCGGCAGACTGGGATTTGGCAGACACGCTTCGCTTAGGCGGCAGTTATGTGTCGCAGGCAAATCTTGAACCGGTTATCTCCTGGGTTAAGGAGTACAAGAGTACCGAAGAAGCTGCTGAGTGAAGGATTATACACACAGAAAACAGGGGTTTGGAAGCGGGTTCGTAATGTGCCAAAACGCCGGGCACTGTTAGAGACTCTCGCTCCCGAGGGGTGTTACAAATACTAATACGATGCAGGGGTATATAAATCCCTGACCGCGCGGTGCGAAAGTGCCCCGACCCCAATTTTTTGCACGCATTTTTCAAAGGGTATGAATGATAAATTTATGCTGATGTTTTTGTTTTGTTGGTTTTTATCTTGAAATAGTCGGCAATTGTTTTCAAAAACGCACTTTCGCGAAATGGTCGTATCTATATAAATTAATGGCTTTGTTTGGCATTGCTCCTAAATTGCATAGAACCTCATTAAGCAATGCGACAGCATTGCATAATCAGCGAAGGAGCGATTAGCGACGAAGCGACAGTACATCTCCCAAACGTATTTTTGTTATTCGTGTGAATTCGCGTTTATCTATTGAACTTACACGCGAATCTACGCGAATTTACAACATACATTTCTCTATCGTGAGGTCGCGTCGTCGCTAATCGCTCCTTCGCTGATTACACTATGCTATCGCATGTCTTTCGATTCAGATTAATGCCGTCTTCTCCACACATACAGCCCGACCAGTCCAACGATAATTATTCCGGCAAGAAGATAGCGGATATCAAATCCGACCGCGGCAGACGCCTGATTGTCGAGCACAACGCCGTCCCAGTCGTAAGAGAATACACGGGTGTAATATGCGGCTGCTTCTTCACTTTCGAGCAGAAGTCCCGCCTCCCGGTTGTTTGTCGGGCTGTTGTAATTCCAGTTAATCGAAGAGATGAGCACTGTCTCATCATCAATGATGAATCCCTTGTTGTGGAGTTTCAGGATTCCTTCCCGGTCGGTCAGGATTTTTGCCTGCAGATTTTCGAGACCTCTGCGGTTTACGGATGCCGCAATCTCATCATTGTCTGCCTCCGAATCCGTATTGTAATACATTCCGTCCAGCTGAATGCGAACCTCTGCTCCCGCTTCTGCCGCACGGAGTGCTGCGGCAAGCCAGGGATTTTCCGAATCCGGATAGTGTGCAATGTATGCCTGCTGGATGTCAACTGAGTGCTGTGCAGAATCCAACGCGTTGCCGACAAGGAAACTGGTATCCGGGGAGATAACAGGCGTTACCTGCACATTCCCAACCGTTACCGGTTTGAAGATGGTAACCGCTTTCTCTGCCTGCGGTGTTTCCGGCAGCGGTTCTGAACCTTCCGCCCAGCGGTAGATATCATATCCGGCAAGGTCGTCGGCGAAAACATCTGCGAAGTATTCTGCAACGCCGCTGTCCTCTACTGCGGCACCCCATCCGCGGTTTCCGTATCCGGATTCTGGGATTCCTGAGTCCTTGAAGTTCTCCGAGAGAACAACTGTTACTTCCCCGTCTGCTACCAGATACTTGGTATGCAGATAGCGGTAGCGGGCAGGAAGGTTTCCTTCGCTTTCAATCGTGAAAATCTCGGCACCGTTTCTGCTCAGATAATTGAGCACACCCTTCTCACTATCGGAAATGCCGCCGACAGGTCCTCCCTCCATCAAAATAGTTACCTCCACTCCGCGGTGTTCTGCATCCGCGAGCGCTTCGGCAAGCGAGACACTCGTAAACTCATACATTGAAAGGAGGATTGATTCATCCGCATCGCGGATAACATCCGTTATCACCGCATGTGAACAGTCCGGGGAAACAAACAGCGTCACGCGTTCTGCGGTAAACGTCTGCGGGGCAAAGTCCGACTGACCGATTTTAAAAACCCGTTTGTCCCAGCCACCATCGGTGAACCGATGCACTCTGCCGTTTCCTTTCGCCACATCTGCGGGCCACGCAACGGTCTGCACTGCTCTGCCGTTTTCCAGAAGTGTCAGACTGTCCTCAGCGTTTGCCAGCTGGAATCTGCCGCTCACAATTGCATTGGGGATGGATGTCAGACTCTCGGTAATTTCAAAATCCGGGTATGAACCGTGAATCTGATAATACAGCTCCGCACTTCGCGCGACCACGGTTCGCCCGCTTCCGCCGGAAAAGGACACAGTGCCTTCCCCGTCCGTCACACTCCACGCCGAAAGATTGCCGGTACCTTCGAGGATGAAATACTCGTCTCCGTCTCCTTTCGCATATCCGTCCGCACAAAACTCCGTGATGGTGTATGCCGAAGCAGAGGTTATAGCAAGGCAGAGTATGGTGAGCGCGAGGAGAATGCGGAGGGCTTTCATGATTGTCTTTTTGCGTGGAGATGACATATATGTATGGTATGCAAGGCGTTGTGGTGAAAATCGGCGGAAGTCTCATCGATGCGGCAGGCTCTGTTCTTTCGGAACTCTCTGCCGCAAAGGTTCCGGTTCTGGTAATTCCCGGCGGGGGAATATTTGCGGATTCTGTCCGTGCGGCAGAGCTGGATGATGATGCCGCACACTGGCAGGCAATATCCTCGATGAACCGCTACGGGCGATTCCTCTCAACCTTCGGTTTTCCCGTAACCGAATCTCTTGCGCTTCCAAAATCCGGCATCAGCATTCTGCTTCCGGAACGTATTCTTCGAACCGTAGATCCGCTTCCGCATTCCTGGGATGTGACATCAGACTCTATCGCGCTCTGGGCGGCGGGAGAACTTTCTGCATCGCTTCTTCTGGTGAAGTCCCGTGAGGGTGATGCACGGGATTTGGCGCTTGTTGATGCGTATTTCCCGACACTTTCGGCGTCTTTGGATGTTTCCGTACGGTTTGCAAACGGGCGTGCGGCAGGGTCGGTGTCGCGTCAGCTTGCAGCTGTGGAAGCCACACTTTTATAATAATTGGGAGACAATATCTTAAGGAGTTTCATATGGCAAAATGTACATCTTGTAATGCCCCACTCGCAGAGCGCGGGGCAACCGAATTCAAGTGCCCGGACTGCGGAGAGGTTATCTACCGCTGTGCACAGTGCAGAAAACAGAGCGTTAAATACACCTGCCCGAAGTGCGGCTTCATGGGACCGTGAGTATCATGGGAGACGTAGCATTAATCTTAAAAGTCATGCCGGAATCTCCGGAAGTTGACCTCGCAAAGATGCAGGAAGATATTAAGGCAAAGGTTGCCGGTGTTCAGGATATCAAGGTCGAACCAATCGGATTCGGTCTTTCCGCACTTAAAGTCGCTGTCGTCACTCAGGACGGCGCAGGTGCAGATGACCAGGTCATCGCATCCTTCGAGGGCATTGCAGGCCTCGAGAATGTTGAAGTTGAGTCTATGACTCTTCTCTAAATATTTTTTTACTGATTGTTTTTGTGTATCTGCCGATGGGGGCGGGTTTTGTCTGTTCTTTTGTCTGATTTCTGTTTTGTTTTTCCAGGCAGTCAGGGACACACAGATTTAAGTCTGAAAAAGGTGATAAATATACACATAATTGCGACATAAAAGGTGATGGATGTGGAGAGACTCATTACGGAAAAACTCAGAATCTGGAAGGAAAATCCGAAAAGAAAGCCGCTTCTGCTTCGCGGGGTGAGACAGTGCGGAAAAACATGGATTCTGCGGAATTTCGGAGAACAATATTTTTCTGATACTGCATACTTTACGTTTGAGAATAACCATCCGCTTTCTGCATGTTTTAATACCGATATGAATCCTGAGCGGATTTTACGTGAGTTGTCGCTTCTTCACGGCAAAGCACTTGTTCCCGGGAAAACACTGGTAATCTTTGATGAGATTCAGTTCTGTCCGAATGCGCTGACTTCCCTGAAGTATTTTTCAGAAGAGATGCCGGCTCTCCATATTGCCTGTGCCGGCTCTTATCTGGGAATTCATCTGGCAAAAAGTGCAGGTTCGTTTCCGGTTGGCAAGGTTGATTTTTTAACGCTTCATCCGCTGAATTTTGAAGAGTATCTGCTTGCGAATGGAGAAGAGTCTCTTCGGGATTTTCTCATCTCTGCAGAAGACAGCATTCCATCATCGATTATGGGGAAACTGGAGTCTCTGTATCGGGAGTATCTGATAACCGGAGGTATGCCGGAGGCGGTTTCCTCCTGGGTTGAGTCGCATGATATTGTTGAGACGGATACGATTCTCCGTTCCATCATCAACAGTTATGAGGCGGATTTTCTCAAGTATGCTCCGCGCGATGTTTTGCCAAAGCTTACGCTTATCTGGCGTTCAATTCCGAATCAGCTGGCAAAAGATAATCATAAGTTTATTTTTTCCCATGTAAAGAAGGGATTGAAGGCGCGTGATTTGGAGGATGCACTCTATTGGCTGGTGTCTGCCGGAATTATTCTTCAGGTGCTGAAGGTGGAAAAGCCGGCAGTTCCTTTATCGGTGTATGCTGATGTAACAAATTTTAAGATTTATCTCTGCGATGTAGGGCTTCTTCGCACACTTGCCGGTTTCCCTGCTTCCGGTGTTTCCGCTGCAACACCGGTTGTTGCGGATATGCGGGGTGCCCTAACGGAGAATTTTGCAGCAGAGGAGTTGACTGCTGTTCTTGACTCTCCGCTGTATTTCTGGAAACGCGGGGCAGCGGAGGTCGAGTTTGTTGTGCAGAACGAGCTGGCTGTTATTCCGGTTGAGGTGAAAGCTGCAAAGAACACCACTTCCCGGAGTCTGTCTGAGTATCGGAAGGCATATCTGCCGGCATTATCTGTGCGTACCAGTTTGAAGGGTCTTTCCCGGACTCCGGATGAAACCGGTGTTCTGCTGTCTCTTCCGCTGTATCTTTTGTGGAGAGTGGGAGAGATCTTTTCCAGAGTTTAAAATCTGGCGGGTGCAAAGAGTTTTTCAAAACTTTTTGTTCTTCTGCAGTTTATTTCGGATAAGATTACCGCAACAGGCGGAAAGAGTAATAGTATGCGGAATCGAAAAACTGCATCTTTAAAAAAGCCGGATGGGAAAATCCCGGATTTTCCGGGGAGTGGTCAGAGACTGTTGAAGTACGCAACGGTCTCTCTGATGCCTTCGGCTAAGTCGAACTCTGGCTGGTAGCCTAAGTACTCCCCTGCTTTGCTGATGTCGGCAACCGAGTATCTGACATCTCCGTCCCGGGCGTTTTCATAGTGCATCTCGACGGTTTTTCCTGCTGCCTGCATAATCATTCCTGCGAGGTCGTTTAACGAGGTCTGGATGCCGGTCCCGATGTTGAAGAGTCCGGATACATCGGAGTCCATGGCGAGGAGGTTTGCCCGGACGACGTCTTTGACGAAGACGAAGTCACGCGTCTGTTCTCCGTCTCCGAAGACCGTGGGTGACTCACCGGCACAGATTTTTTCGGTGAACTTGGGGATGACTGCAGCATATTCTCCATTCGGGTCCTGACGAGGGCCGAAGACGTTGAAGTAGCGAAGGGATACTGTCTGGATGCCATAGAGTTCAGCATAGGTTTTGCAGTACATCTCTCCGGCGATTTTGGAGATGGCGTACGGGGATAAGGGTTCCGGGAGCATGTCTTCTTTTTTCGGGAAGACCGGGTTGTCTCCGTATGCTGCAGCGCTGGCAGAGAGGACGACTTTTCTAATGTTGTGTTTTCTTGCCGCTTCCAAGATATTGAGGGTGCCGGTTGCGTTTATTTCGTGGACGTGTGCCGGGTTTTCGATGGACTTCTGGACGCTTGCGACGGCTGCCAAGTGGAAGATTCCGTGGATGTTGTATTCGGTGCAGATTTTGTCAAGGAGGTCGGTATCCATGATGGAGCCTTTGATGAAGACTGCATTCGGGTTTGCATCGAGGTTTTCTTTGCGGCCTGAGTACATGTTGTCGATGATGACTGGCTGATCTCCTCTTTTGAGGAGGGCTTCTGCGATGTGTGAGCCGATGAATCCGGCGCCTCCGGTGACTAAGTAATGCATGGAATAGTATTGGGTGTTATAGGTGTTTTAGGTTGTGGTTGGGATGTGGTTATTTTCTCAGTTATTTCTTATCACATTATGCTATCACCTTATCATTCACACTTTGGATGTATCTCTTTATATTGGATGAACGCTAATACTCTTTCATCTTACCATATGGTGGTGCGGAGATGACTCAGGAGACGGATATTATTCAGCAGATGACGCAGGACTTTGAGGAGATTGCGTCAAGAAAGCCGACAGTGATGGTGGCGATGCCTGCCTATAATGAGGAGCGCCGCGTGGGAAATACTGTGTCCGGAGTAAAACCGTATGCAGATGTAGTGGTGGTGGTCGATGACGGCTCAAAGGATAAGACCGTTGCCGTCGCTGAGGAGGCAGGAGCAGTTGTTGTCCGTCACCGGAGAAATAAGGGATACGGCGGGGCTTTGAATACGATTTTTTCGACCGCGAAGAAGTACAAGCCGGATATTCTGGTGATTATTGATTCCGACGGGCAGCACAATCCGGAAGATGTTCCGCGGTTTGTTTCCAAGATTGCGGAAGGCTATGATGTGGTGATTGGCTCCCGCTTCTTAACGCAGGAAAGCAAGGCTGTCATTCCCGGATACCGCAAGCTTGGGATGAAGGTTTTGGATACTGCAACGGATATGGTGATGAACGGGGCACATGTGAGTGACTCGCAGTCGGGATTCCGTGCATATACGCGTGACGCCTACAATGTGGTAAACATCTCCGGAAACGGGATGTCTGCAGGCTCTGAGATTCTGATGCAGATTTCCGACCGGAAGCTGGCGATTGGTGAAATTCCAATCTCGGTGCGGTATGACTTGGAGGATACGAGTTCTCAGAATCCAATCCGCCATGGGGTTTCTGTGCTGATGAATCTGGTGCGGTTTATTTCGATTCGCCGGCCGATGACGTTCTTCGGGCTTGGCGGCGGATTTGTGCTTCTGGCGGGGCTTGGGGTTTGTATCTGGGCTTTGCAGGTGTTTATGATGGGCGGCGGATTTCCGCTTACGATTGCGCTTGGCGGCGGGCTGATTGTGATTATTGGGCTGCTTCTGATGGTGAGTGGATTGATTCTGTACTCGATTTCGCAGATGATGAATATGATTGTGGGGAGATAGTGGATTATTCCTTCCGCCCAATTTTACTCATAGATTTTCTCATACTTTTCAAACACCTTTTTCCCCTCATATTTTTCCCGCAACACATCACTGTTGACAACTGGTTTGTTCTGAAGGACTTCTTCAATCGTTTCTGCCAGAGTAACCGGATCTCCCGGCGGTACGAGAGTGGCAACGTCATTGAAATTGTCCGTAATTCCTGGAATGTCTGTTGCAATAACCGGGCATCCTAATACCAGAGATTCCATCACAGTTGTCGGCATTCCTTCAAAGTATGAAGGGAGGACATAGACATCAGCAGATGAATAGGCACAGATGAGGTCAGAGAAGGAAAGTTTTCCGGTGAAGATGATTCTATTGGAGAGATGCAGTGACTCTGCGAGTTCAACAGCCCGGTTTTTATCCGGCCCATCTCCTACAACGAGCAGGGTGTATGTGTTATTGTTTATATTTCCGAATGCTCGTATAAGATCGAAAATGCCTTTCCGTTCACTGATTACTGCAAGATACAGAATGATTGGATTTCTGACGCCAATTCTGTTTTTGAACTCTTCCAGTTGTGGATTGTCCGGGCGAACAAATGCCTTTGTATCAATACCATTTGGAATTATGCTGATTTTTTCTTCAGCCATTCCCAGAGAGACGAATTGTTCTTTGTCTGATTCTGAGAGAACAACGGCCTCATCCACTCGTCGCAAGACAAACCGGACAAAAACCTGTTCATACATCTTTGCTAGGATGTTTTTTGGACTGTTTGGATATACTACTCTTCCGTGATGTGTAAGGAAGACTTTCTGCTTGTGCTTCTTTCCCAGGAAGAGAACGGTCCGCAATGCTACGTAGGTGTACACTCCATGGATGTGTACTATGTCGTACTCTTTCAGGCGGAATCTTAAATCTGAAAGATTAGTGATAATCGGATTTCCCATCAATGTACAAAGGTGAGGATAACGGTGTATGGTTATTCCCTCAACGGTTTCTGTATCCAAGGATTCCGGAATGTTTGCTGTTGCTACATCCACTGTGGGGCCTTTCGCAATCAGATATTGGCTGAGATTATAGACGTAGCGTTCTATACCTCCGGTATGCGGGAGATAGTAGGGAGTTATCTGGAGGATTTTCATAGGTGGATGTATGAGAGAACTGGATTGTTGATGTACAATCCTGTTGTATGAGGATACAATTTGTTGACAGTCATTAATTAATGTATTGGTCATTTGGTTAATTCCTATTTTTGTAAGACATTCACTGTTGCTGAAATTTGTTTGAATTCATTGATATTGTTGACTAAAAATCTTCTCAATCACTATTAAAATCCACCAGACTTTCATTCCTCATACAAGAGGACAACAGATTCAATGACAGATGGATGCGGAGTTCAAAATAGTACTGGTGTGTGTTGTATTCCATTTACCATTTATCTCGAGAATGGGGGTTTATAATGCGTATCCTCCGTATTTCCAGCGATTTGTATCCCTATGTTGTTGGAGGGATTGGACTCCATAATCATCTATTATCAGAGGCCCAGGCAAAAAATGGGCATGACATAACGATATATACATGTATTCCGGAAGATTCAGAGGTAAATCTATTGAATGTTCCATACAATATTGTTAACTTTGGGCGAAAGTTTCAGCTGTTTGGGAATACTTTCTGTCTGAATATGTTCTGGAAGCTTTTCCGAAATCGTTACCAGTATGATGTCATAGATGCGCATTCTCATCTATTCATATCAACAAACATTGCGGCAGTTGTTCGAAGGCTTGGTTCATCTCCGTTGATTATCACCAACCATGGACTACGTTCGCAGGCTGTTCCTGCATGGTTTCAGGAAATTTATCTCAAGACGGTTGGACGGTTTACTTTCAATTCGGCGGATAAAATTATCACCTTTACTGAACGGGAAAAAGAGGACATGGTATCTATAGGTGTCAAACCGGAAAAGATTGTCATTATTCCAAATGGTGTTGACACGGAAGTGTTCTACCCAGTTGAAAAAGATGCCGCAAATCCATTTACAGTTATCTGGGTTGGCCGTCTCTCTGCAGGAAAGGGGTTAAAGTATGCCATTCTCGGTTTTGAGATGTTTCTGCAGACTGTGCCATCGGCATTGATGTATATTGTAGGCGACGGACCGTATTTAGAATCAGCTCAGGCATATGTCAATGGAAAAGGTCTGGATGCATCCATTATTTTCACTGGCCGTGTTGACAATGAGGAGATGTTATCCTATTATGCGTGTTCGTCAGTATATCTTATGACAAGCATGAGCGAGGGTATGCCGCGCACTCTCCTGGAAGCCATGGCATGCGGTCTGCCTGTGGTGTGTACTGATATTCCGCAACTTTTGCCAATTATTGAGGCAGGAGGGATTGTGATTCAGAGAAAGGATGTGGAGGGAGTTGTTGTGGCGTTAGAGAGGTTGTATGGAGATGGGGGTCTTTCAGAAGGGTTTGGTTTGAGCGGGCGGAAGAAGATTGAGGATGGATATTCGCTTTCGGCTATGAATGCGGAGACGGAAAGAGTGTATGAGGAGTTGATGGCTCAGGATTAATAACTAATCTAAGACTTAGATTCATTTTACAAATTCCAGTAACACACATCTTATGTGCTCATCTCTCTATTGTAAGCATTTTTGCGTCATGATAAGATACAGCACTAGATATATTCTAATATTATCGGACACTTATAATCTATCATAATTGGCTATGAAGAATTATCTCTACTCGTATGATATATTTGATACTCTTGTTACTCGTAAAACAGCAACACCAGAAGGCATATTTCTAATCATCCAAAACAAATTACAACACCAAGATGAATTCCGTTCTGTGCCAGAACATATCGTCTCAAATTATCCTACCTTCAGGAAATTAATAGAGATATCCTTGAAGAAGATGTTATCTGAAGAAGGGGGAGAGGAAATTACATTAGATGATATATATGAATCATTCATTTTACATCATGGTGTTTCAAAAGATGTTGCAAGATTATTAAAAAAATGTGAAATCGAAACTGAACTCGAAAATATCGTTGGAATCCATAGTAATATTGATATCTTGAAATCACACCTATCTGCAGGGGACAAAGTAGTTCTCATTTCTGACATGTATCTTCCTGAGGATATTATTCGTCAGATGCTAATTTCAATCGATGGAGTATTTGCCAATATTCCAATTTATGTATCATCAAGTGTAAGATTAACAAAAGCATCTGGAAATCTCTATAAATATATTTCTGAAAAAGAATCCTGTGCATATGATGATTGGACACATCTCGGAGACAATAGCTATTCAGATGTTCTAGTGCCAAAAAAATTAGGAATTCTGGCTCAGCGATACAATATTACCCCTTATCTACCATATGAGAAGGAAATTCTGAAATTACATGCCAATAACCTTACTGCACAGCTACTAATAGGTAATGCACGGCGTATTCGAGTGAACACCCCACACATATCCACTCTGGGTATAATTGGTTGTTCGCTATCTATCCCATTACTGTATGATTACATATCCTGGGTTTTGAATATGGCAAAATCAATAGGATTGTCTAATCTTTATTTTATTTCAAGAGATGGTTTTGTGCTAAAAATAATTGCTGATCAGATTATTAATATTCAGAATCTGAATATCACCACACATTACATCTATGGTTCTCGTCTGGCATGGAGAATTGATGAGTTAGAGAGTCTTATTGATTTTGAAAAACATAATTTGGTATTTAGGATTAACAATCTCGCAGATGTTGCACAATATTTATCACTTGATATCGATACATTAAGAAATTATCTGCCACCCATCTATCAGAATACATCTTCCACCCTGTCATCTGAAGAGGTAAAAGAGATACTGAGTGTATTATTTGCGAACGCTGAATTCAAATCATTAGTACGTGATGCAATATCAACTCGTCGAAGACTCGTTAAAGAATATCTATTGCAGGAGATACATGATTCACATGTTGGATTCGTCGACCTATATGGGACTGGAACAACCATGAACTATATCTCAGATATGTTGAATGAAACACAACCAACAGAGTCTTTGGTTTTTTATCTCTCCGGCCTTCCAAAACCAGTGCACCCAAAGTTACATACCCTGTTTTGGCAGTATGATTTACCTCTTGGAGGTATGCTTGAAATCTTATGCCGTGCTCCTCATGGTCAAACATTGGGATATAGAACTGTGAACGGAGTAATTCAGCCAATATTTGATGCAGAGATAAACAACGGAGATGATTTTGAACAGTATATAGAACTGATTTCTCTTGCTGCAAGAGAATTGACACAAAGTCTTGATAATTCAGGCTTATTGTCGCTTGATTTGAATGTGTATCGTAGTTACTATGATGTCTTCACCAGACGGCCTGATAAATTTTTACTGAACACATTATCAGATATTCCATATGCATCAACGACTGGTGTCAAAGCGACTGTATTTGCACCAAGGTGTGGATTGTTTTCAATATTGCTTGACTATTTTAAGAATGGAAATATTGGGAATAAAACTGGCAGTATCTCTTACTCTTTGAGAAGAGTGTCAGCACTCCATGCAAAAATTGGAGACTATATTATAGACGGGTATCAGAATAAGCATTTACTAAAAAAATACATTGAATATATGGGATTATTCTCATTTATACACTATTGGATTTTCAAAAAGTAGTCTAAGACAGACTTATCATGAGAATAATATTTAACTGTCTTCACAACAATCTCCAATATTGTATTTATTTCAGGACATCTTTTTTGATATACCGCAGCATTATTCGCTCTTTGCAATGGTATTATTTTTAGAATATAATATTTCTGTTTCTTAGACAAATGCCTCCAGATATTACTTAGGAATGGGTGTGCCACTGAAAAATTTGAGTTATAATATCTTTTGTCTATATATTCTACAAGGAATTGGTACACTTGCATGCTGTATCTATCAGAATAATCTGAATTTTTGTTTGATGATGACAGCTTGGTTTTAATCCCATTTTCCAAGCACTGAATTTCTGAGTGAATAACATCAGACGGACACTCTTTAGCAACAGAATATCTAGAATATGAACTCTCTGATTTTTTAATTCCATTTTTTGTTTCTACAAAGCTAATATCTCTTATGATATGAATCATAGATTTGTCATGATTATATTTCCCGGAAATCATATCGATTAACTCAAGATACACTTCTCCAAATGCTATGGTACGACAACCATGTTCTAAAAACGAAGAGTAAACTTCCTTGTGTCCATTTGACCTATGGGTGGCCATCAATGGAAATGCCTGAACATCATTTGCATGTTCTAGTCTTTCAATCGGCGTATCATGGGATAATGACTTTTGATTTTTTCTCCAGTAGTTAAAGTAATAATTCGTATTATCATACTTATTCAACATCAAATAATTCGCATCAGACATCGCATAATCCAGGTGTTTCTGAAGGAAGGAAATTGAAGAAACAATTGTGGTTGGAATGACAAATTCTCTGTCAGCAATGATCTGAGAATATTCTTTCTCTACATGTTGCACTGCATCAGCCCATTTTCGGTAGATATCTCCCCCATATTCTTCTGTTTCGGGTTTGTATTCTAAATAGAGAATGTTGGCGTGAAATAACGACCGTATTTTTTCGACAGTTTCCTTGTTAACTACTTTTTTTTCTTCAGGTGATGAATCAGCAACAATAATCTGACCAAACGGGAAGTGAGCATGATACCATAAGCAACGTGAGAGATAGTAATTCCTATTGTATGTTGGAATTACCAATGTCAATTTACTCAATAATGATAAATCCTCATTTGCATAGCATTCATCAACAAAATCCAATGCTCTCTCACACATAACATACTATTTTAGTGTCATACTACATAAAAGATGTTTCTTTATTTTGGTCCCATTCGTTGATGAACAAAAGAAGAAACAGTTGTTCGGTGCACCTCCAGTTCTTCTGCAATTTTTACATAAGACATTCCAGAATTAAGCATGCTCTGTATGCAAGATTCTTTTCCAGATAGTTTTACCCTTGCTGCATGACTTCCTTTCGGCCTTCCAAGAACAATTCCTTCTGCTTTTTTATTGGCCAAAGCTTCTTTTGTTCTCTGTCTGATAAGATTTCGCTCGATTTCTGCACTCAGACCAAAAGCAAATGCCAAAACCTTTGATTGGATATCATCCTCAAATCGGTAATTGTCTCTAATCGTCCACACTTTGCAATTTCTGTTCATACAGAGATGGAGAATATCCATTATCATAAATAAATTTCTCCCGAGACGAGATAGCTCTGTACAAATAAGAACATCTCCACATGATATTTTTTGGAGAAGTTCCCCCAATTTTCTTTTATTATAGGGTTGTGTTCCAGAACCACAATCCTCAATCCACGAATCTATCTCAAGACAATTCTTCTGACAGAAATTTGTGATTTCAAAACGTTGATTCTCAGCGTTTTGTTTGTCAGTACTTACTCTAATGTACCCATAAATCATAGATTTATCATTATTTTGCCTGTCGAAAAAATACGGTCGTTATTTCACGCCAACATCCTCTATTTAGAATACGAACCTGAGACGGAAGAATATGGAGGAGACATTTACCGAAAATGGGCCGACGCAGTGATGAAAGTGAAGTCTGATTACTCCCAGATTTGTACAGATAAAGAGTTTATTATTCCAAGTGTCATTCAAAGTTCTTTAGAATATCTGGATGAACATGAGGACTATGTCTGTGCAGATGGCAGGTATTACCTTATTAAAGATAGTATTGAGCCAATTATAAATATCTGGAGACCAACACAGAAAAGTATCGATGAGGAGGCAAAACATTCGAGAATTGCCACATATACTCGCTACTCCGACCCATTAATGGCCATACATCGTTCAAAAATCCACAAACAAATCTATTCTGCATTGGACAATAGCGGACTGGAAACACTTGGATTCAAAGAACGTTTTATTGATATCTATACGGTTACCCTAGGGAAGTACTATCATAATCCAGATGATTCATTCTCTTTTCGAGATGTAACAAGACTGTATGATAAAAACGGATTAAATAAATCCCAGAGTTCATATGCAAGGTATCCCACGATTTTCCAGTATCCTGCGGAACTCTATGCAAGAGAATACAGGAATTTCAAATCATATTTTGAGAGGGAATTAGATATATCTAACAATAAATCAGAAACGTTTAATGACTGGCTAACTGAATATCTTAATTCATATCAAGGGATGCTGGATAAACATACACAAATGGCAAGATTCTGGAAATTATTGTCAAAGTACAGAATCATTCGGAAATTCATGTTCCACATATTCTCGGGGAAATCGGAGTCTCAAAATGGGTTAGATAAGATGAAAGAGGTAACAGTAATTCTCCAAATAATGACTAAGGAGAATATGAACCTATCTTAATTATTTCTCTCAATTTCCTATCATCCCCGCAGAATGCCATTCCTTCATACACAGGATATCCATACACCCCGCGCTTCAGCACAATATCAGAACCCAGTTCTGCCACTTTGTCCTCAACCAGTCTCCGCACAGAAATCATCTCACCCGAACAGCAGTTCACAATCCCGTCAACCTCGGAAAGAGCGATTCTGCACACATACTCAGCAACCATCTCAACCGGCAGATAATCTCTCAGCTGCTCGCCGCCGGACATCGGAAACTCTTTGTCATCGTTGGCAATAGCCGCCTCAAGCTGTGGCAGCAGGGACTTCGGGCTCTGCCCCTCACCGTACAGGAAGAAGAGGCGAATCCAGTTCCAGGAGATGCCGTATTCTGCAGCCAGAAACTCTACATACCGCCGCAGGGCATCCTTTGCTGCCGAGTACACCGTATTTGGATTAGTCAGGTGGTCTTCTGCAATACAGCCGTTTACAACACCATACTCATAGCAGGTTCCGGTGACCGCAATCTTGGTCTTCTTTGACTCGGCAAAGGAACGCAGGAACCGCATCTCAACCGGCAGGTTCTCTTCCATATGGAACCGCATCATATAGTTCGGCAGCCCCTTCCAGGCAAGGTGAATCAGGAGATCCGGTTCTCCGAAGAACTCATAGTAGTTTTTGTTCTCGGCAAAGTAATCACAGGGGATGAAGGTAACTTTGTCAAACCAGTCGAATGCTTTTGCTTTTTCTGTAGAGGTCCCGGTTGCCGTAACGCTGTATCCATGGTTTACCAGCCATCTGACAACATGCTGCCCAACAAAACCGGTTGAACCGGTGACTAAAATCTTCATTCCTGCTCCTGATATGCGGAAACATCCAGCGGTTCAAAGCCGTCTGTAACCAGCGGGTGTGCAGCATCCTTTGCTGAGGTGTCAGTGATTTCCAGCGGCCAGTTGATGGCGAGAGTCGGATCGCTGAAGCGAAGTCCTGCTTCTGCTTCCGGCGAGTAGAACTCGGTTACCAGGTACATAATCTCCGAGTTGTCCTCTAAGGACTGGAAGCCGTGAGCAAATCCTTCCGGGATGACGAAGAGTTTCATGTTCTTAGCAGACAGTTCCACTGCATAATGCTGCAGATAGGTCGGCGAGTCCTTTCTGATGTCGACGACTACGTCTAAGATTCTTCCCCGGATGCAGCGGACCATCTTCATCTCGGCATACGGAGGTTTCTGGAAGTGCATGCCGCGGATGGAGCCTTTTTTGACAGTTCTGGAGAAGTTTACATTCTTGATGTGGCGGTTTCCTATGATCTCCTGCATCTCGCTCTCGCAGAACCAGCGGGCAAATGCTCCGCGGTGATCGAGGAAGGCATCGGTTTCTACCACATAGAGACCGGAGATAGGGGTTTTGGTGACGGTGAGTTTGCCCATAGTATAAGGTATAGATTGGGTGTATTATGGGTTAAAGATTATGGGGATAAGAGAGTAAAACATCAATTTCCGTGTATTCAGTAAGATTCTGTATTGGGAAGATATGATGTCAGGGTTTGCCGTAATTGATTTCACACAGAAAGGCACAAAAAACAGGATAACACAGACAAGAAGGTGAAACCGGTTTCTTCGAACAGGTAACCATCCTGCTCAACCGGATACCACCCAGTTTATCTTGCAAGTTATACTTATGTTACATAAGTATATAGGATTTTCCCTTGGGTGAAGGAATATAAAATAATGGGAGTTTGACCTCCCACTATTTTCTCATCAGTAACTGATACCATAACCTGATTTCTCTGGATATGAGAACAGCAACTGTGACTGCTGCTATGATAAACTGGGTGATACTATCACCTCCATTTTCTTACTCGGCTGGTGAGGCCGGCATCTTATAATTACACTGCAGAATATATAATTCTTATAGAATAACTGAGGATTTCTAACAACCTCACTTTTTTTTGAAAAACTTCATAAGCAACACGATAGTGTTGCGTTACAGAAAGCGAGCGATTAGCGAGAGCCGAAGGCTCAAGCTGTGAGCACGGCTGAAAGACGTGCGACCAGCGAAGCTTTCGACATCACCTTAGAGGGATCTATATTATAAATTAGCGTTGATTCGCGTGTTAGTTCCAAAAACACGCGAATTTGCACGAATCAATACAGTATGATTAAGCAGCTGTTGTCGCTTCGTCGCTAATCGCTCCTCCGCTGTTACGCAATGATATCGCACGTCTTTCAGCCGTGCTTATGACTTAGTCGCTACCACTCCCTCGCCTATCGCATTGCTTTTGTAGGTTGTTAGAAATCCTCATTCTTATAGAATAACTATTGTTTACGGAATCTCCTTCACCTAATCTTGAAGGGAGATAAAAATGGTTGTGGAAATTCTTGATGGAGTCTAGTACTCCATCTGTTCCATGTAGGCATCAATATCTGCCAGCGTGAGTTCCCGTGCATCCTCTCCGGCATAGAACTCCTTGTACCAGTTTGCGGTTCGGTCGATGTTCTGCAGCAGACTCCAGGTCGGCTTCCAGCCAAGTTCCCGCATTGCCTTCTCCGAAGACAGCGTCAGGAACGCAGCCTCGTGGAGCTTGGGTGCTTCCTTGTCATACTCGGCTCTGCCCTCACCCCAGATCTTGTAGAACTGATCAATAATTTCCGAGACGGTGGTGGCACCTGCTGCATACGGTCCGAAGTTCCAGCCGTCGGCAAACCTGTCCTCACCCTGCATAAGGCGTTCTGCTAACAGCAGATATCCTGAGAGCGGCTCTAAAACATGCTGCCAGGGGCGTACTGCATGCGGGCTTCTGATTTCGAGGGCTTTGCCGGCTGTTACCGCACGAACTGCATCCGGGATGATTCGATCCTCTGCCCAGTCTCCGCCGCCGATAACATTTCCTGCACGAACTGATGCTAAGCGGATGTTGTGTTCTGCGACCTTGTCTGCCGGGAAGAAGGATCTGCGGTACGAGGATACCGCAAGCTCGGCACATCCTTTGCTGGCACTGTAGGGATCGTGTCCCCCCATTGGATCAGTCTCGACATAACCTTCCGGCTTTCCCACGTTCTCATAGCATTTGTCGCTCGTAATCATCACGGCAGTACAGGGTTTGCCCAGGGTTCTGAGGGCGTCCATCAGATAGATGCTTCCCATGATGTTTGCCTCGAAGGTCTCAACAGGTTCTGCGTAGGAACGGCGGACCAGCGGCAGTGCAGCCAGGTGGAAGATACAGTCCGGCTGTACGGCATGAATATACTCGGTAAAGCGCGCGCGGTTCCTGATGTCATCGAGACATTCTGTTTCCAGGACGTCGGCAACGCGCGCAGCCTGATAGTTGCTGGGTTCGGTTGCCGGAGGGAGAGAGTATCCGTGAACCTTTGCTCCGAGTTTGTGCAGCCAGAGCGTCAGCCACGATCCTTTGAACCCGGTGTGTCCGGTTACCAGGACGGTTTTTCCGCGGAAGGTTTCGAAGGTCATTTACTCATCCCAGGAAATCCACGGTGCGTTTCCTTCATCGCACATCTCCTGCAGCTGCTGTTTGTCGCGGAGGGTATCCATGCACTTCCAGAAGCCGTTGTGGTGATAGGTGTAGAGTTCTCCATCCTTTGCAAGGTTCTCTAACGGGGAACGCTCGAAGATGGTGGAGTCACCCTCGGTGATGTAGTCAAAGACCTTCGGCTCACAGACAAAGAATCCGGCATTAATCCAGGAACCATCTCCCTTCGGTTTCTCGGCAAAGGAGGTTACCTCGCCGCCATCATTGAAGACCAGCGCTCCGAATCGGCCTTCCGGCTGAACCGAGGTCATGGTTGCGGCTTTTCCATGTGCTTTGTGGAACTCGACCAGTTTTCCTATGTCGATGTCGGAGACGCCGTCACCGTAGGTAAGCATGAATGGTTCATCTCCGACATACTTCTGTGCCCGTTTTACGCGGCCGCCGGTCATCGTATGGAGTCCAGTGTCGATTAAGGTGACATTCCAGGGTTCGCAGTGTTCCTCGTGAATGGTCATTCTGTTCTCCTTCATGTTGAAGGTGACATCGGATTTGTGGAGGAAGTAGTTTGCGAAGTACTCTTTGATGACATAGCCTTTGTATCCAAGGAGGATAATAAAGTCATTGTAGCCGTGGGCAGAGTAGATTTTCATGATGTGCCAGAGGATCGGCTTGCCGTCGATTTCTACCATCGGCTTGGGGATTAAGTTGGTTTCTTCTGAGAGGCGGGTGCCCATGCCGCCTGCGAGGATGAGGACTTTCATGAAGTATTATTTTAGTTGTTGTGGATGATATAGGTATGTACTATCTTCTCCTGCAATAAGTACATTAAATGCACATAGCGAGGGTATCTTCAGTTACTTTTCAGAGAGAACGGCATGAATAACATCTTCATACTTCTTACAAGCAATTTCCGGTCTGAAATCTTTTGCACGCTCAATTCCATTTTCTGAGAGGGATTTTCGCAACTCCGGATTTTCAAGAAGCAGTGTGATTTTCTCCAGCATATCTTTTTCCGAGTCGGTAAGCGGAGCATCAAAATCCGGATATTCATCAGTTTGTGCTGTGCACAATAAACCATTCTTACCATTCTCCAGAATCTCTCGTGGGCCAAATGGACAGTCGCTGGCAACAATTGGGCATCCACATGCCAATGCCTCAACAAGGACGATTCCAAATCCTTCTGAAAGTGATGAGAGAACAAAAACATCGGATGACCTCAGATATGGTTGAACATCATCTACTTTTCCAGAGAATAGCACATCCTTACCTAAGTCATAGTGACTAACCATGTCTTTCAGATAATCAGACAAACTTCCATCCCCACAGATGATGAGTTTAGATGGATGAGTTTTTTGCAGTTCTCTAAATATCCGAATTAAATGCCACTGTCCTTTAACATGTGACGGGTTGCCGATATTTATGAGGATATGTTTTTCTGTATTAAAGAAGGTTGCATGAGATGTCGCGGGTATCAACTGACGCGGTGTTTCTGTAAAGTTTGTAGATGAGATGAATCGATTCACCTCCACTGGATTATAGATTACGGTTATCATTTCGGAATTAACTAAGAATTCAGTACAGAGTAAATCTTTTAACCCGGAAGATACCACAACAACGCAATCTCCAATATAACGTACGAGCCGCGCAACTGCACGTCTTACAGGAAACTCCTGATAGGGATATTCGTGGATGGAAATTATGGCTTTCACACCAAGGAATTTGTATGTTGTTAAATTCAAGAGATTGGTTTCCGGATGACTGCTTAAAATAACATCAGGTCTCTCCTTTATAATTATTTGAATATAGCGAATAAATGATACAATCAGTTTTTTAATTTTTGAAGCATCTTTTTTTCCCACGTAGAGCGGGATTGGCGGTTTTCCAGTATCATAATGGACTTCCCCATTACCACTAAGGGTAACTACCTGAATATCAAAATCCTGTGAGAGTTGTGTAGATAATGTTGAGATTATCTGTTCAGTACCTCCATGTGATAAACTATTGATAAGGAGAAATATCTTTATCTGCGGCATGATGGTTTTTCCCTCCTTTTACTAGAGGATTGAATGTTTGGTCGATTTAGGTGGTGGTTTGAAGATTTTTTCAATCACATTGTCAAGGAATCCACAGATATTTCATCATACAAAAAATCTTACAAAAATAGATGTTAACAAAATGAACAAAACATTAATCATTCACCATCTACAAAATGTATTCTATAGTAAGAGGGTTTGAAAGCATATGAGTTCGATATTCATATTGGTAAACAGTTTGAGCCATGGTGGCACTGAGTATGTTGTCTCGGAATTATCTCTTGGGTTATCTAAGAGTATGGATTGTCAGGTGATTACAACATCCGGTCGCCAAAAACCAGTATTCCAAACCAATGTACCGCCAATTGCATTATGCACCCCAAATCCAAATGTCCCACGTTTAATCAAACTGCCGTATTATGGTCTTCGTCTTTTGCTCAGGTATATTTCATTAGTCCGACAACATCGCCCTGATGTTATCCTCAGTACACACCCGGAAACAAACTTGCTCAATCTTCTTACCTGTCGTTTGTTGGGAGTTAAATCCATCATTTCGATTCATGAAAAACCCTCTCATATTTCTGGAATGTCACATCTCCACTCGTTTATCAAACAAAGTGTTTGTCGCTTATCTGGAAAACTCGCCGATGAAATCGTAACAGTATCTGAAGGTTTGAGAGATGTGCTGGTAAATGATTTTTCAATCCCAAAAGAAAATATTCGGGTGATTTACAATCCAATCAATATTGAGAAAATAGATCAGATGAAAGACGAAATTGTCGAGGAGGCATTTTTCAAAACAGATAATCCCATCATCGTTTGTGTTGGAGGACTCACCGGCCAAAAAGGACAGTGGCACCTTATCCGTGTCTTTGCAGAAATTGAGAAAAAGACACCATGCAAACTGGTTCTCTGTGGATCTGGAAAACTTGCATCTTATTATAAATCCCTGGTGGATTATTATAATTTAGAAGAAAAAGTACTATTTACGGGTTTTGTCGAGAATGTATATAAATACATGCGTGCATCTGACATCTTTGTCTCCTCTTCCTTGTTTGAAGGATTTGGTATTGTTCTTGTAGAGGCAATGGAATGTGGGTGTGCAGTTGTTGCCAGTGATTGTAAATATGGTCCGCGCGAAGTATTGGGAGGTGGGGAATATGGATTGCTTTGTGCAGAGCAGACAGATGATTATCCCGAACCAGGCGCACCGTTGACTGAATCAGAAAAAGATATGATGAACAAAATAACTCTGTTGCTTAATGACACGAATCTTAGAGAGACAATGTCTGAAAACGGATTTAATAGGGCAAAAGAGTTTAAGAGGGAGATTGCCTGTGGAAAATACAAGTTATTAATTGATAAATTGAAGACATACAGCAAAGATGAATAAAATAATACAATCTAACTCACATGTATTTCAAAAATATTCATTAATTACATCTGGCATTTATACAAATAACCGGACAGACAATTATCTATTACGCAGGATAGAAGAATTGGATAGTTACTACAATTAATAACAAGAGTATCTCATCAACAATATCGATGAAGTAGAATATTTTCCAGACGATGAGAAATTACAGTAATTGATATTAACCCACTCACCAAAACATTAATCAGATACTGCCCACAAAAATTAATCATCATATTAGTTAAGGATGCGCATAATCTAACATGATTGATATAAGAGATTCTCTAACAACTATATTTCACAAATTGTTGCAGTATATGCCGCATCTCTCAATTGCAGCAGTTCTGGTTGTAGCATCAGGTCTGCTGTTATTAGGTGAAATTTATCTTCTCTTCAAGGCAGCAATTATCCTCATACCGCTGTTCATCATATCAATCATTCTTATATGGAACAAGAAAACGATTTGGAACACACCATTATCTGTTGCAGAAAATCTCTCATTCAACATTCCCCATAGACGATTATGTCTGCTTTATGCACTCATATTTACTATAACATACATCTGGGCAATCTGGAATCAGGAGTTTGACGGATTATTCCTCTTCCTTATTGTTCTCCTTTATGGGATTACAATAGTGCAGATATTCTCCAAACATACAAATAGCAAAGCTATTCTTATAGAACTAATCTTAACAACATTGTTATTCTCGTATATTCGGGTATTTGGTTTCACGTTGAGTTTCCCATCAAGTGATATCTTTGCGCACTCTCAATGGATTGAAGCGATTCTTGTATCTGGCAGTATACTTCCTGCCGATATTGCAGGAGCATACTTCTTCTTCAGATTATATCACATCTATATTGCATGCGGATCCTTGCTCAGCGGTTTAGGTGTTCATGCTGCTGCCTACCTCTTCCACATTCCATTTACTATTGTCAGTTCTCTCTTTGTCTATTATATCGCAAAACATCTTACCAAATCACAGCGTATCTCGGAATCGGCAGCCTTTTCCTTCCTGATGATTCCATCAGTTCTTGAGTTTGCAGTATGTATTATGCCGTCAGTATTTGCCGTTATGGCATTTCTGGTTATTCTCTATCTCTTTTTCATGGATGAAGGCCATATGCACCCGGTACTCCGTTTATTTCTGAGCGGATTCTTTACATTCTATATGACACTAGTCCATCACATGACCCTGCCGCTTGCTTTCTTCTTTATGGCAGTAATTATCTTCTCAGCGGTGTTCTACAAACATAATTTTTCCAAAATACAGAGAGGCATTGTCATACTGTTCTATACCATCCCGATTCTCTATTTCATGTATACTTACTTATCCTCAGTCCTTTCTTCTCTTACGATAAGATTATTTTCACCAGAAGACGCCGGAATGCAAAATGCTGTTGTAAGTGTCACTGAAACATTTGACATCACATTCTGGGTGAATTGTAGTGCATCTGCCGTAATGCTTGTTCTTCTCTACTGCATGATCTACTATTTCTCTCGAAAAACTGATGAGGGAAAATACCCCGTTCTCATTCTCCTTCCAACGATAGTTCTCTTTCTGATATTCTTCCTCCCGGGAATTGCAGATATTTCCTCACAGGTGGTTAATATGTTTCAGGTTATCCGATGGAGATTTATCCTTGCGCCGATATTTGCAGTTGGATTGGGGATTGGATTCTGTGTCCTGCTGAATATTATTTATAAAAAATCAAAGAAACAGAATATCGCATTGATACTTACTGTTTGTCTGTGCATTTTGTTGGTTGTGGCCTCTCCTGTTCTCTCTCAGGGTAGGGACAGTACAATGTTTGATGAATCAATCTTGGATGTCAGTCCCTATCATTTTGATGCAGACGACTTGGCTTTGTTTGAAACGCTTGCATTATCTATTCCATATGGTTCAGACATCTATTCCGATCACCGAACAAACCTATACTACTCTTCGAATCCAGGTATGGATTCATATGATTTACCGCACTATAATAGACCCATAGGTATGGCCCTCTTGTTCTCTGAACATCAGGAGAACATTGATTATCCATATGTGGTGTTCCGTCACAATCTCTATCTAAAAGATAATCTGGTCGTTCGAACAGCTGCAGGCGATGGTAATGCAGGCATTGTTCACTATAACGATGAGGAGTACTTAAATTTCAAGTACAATACATACAAGTACAATACTTTCTATGAGAATGGCAAAAGCTCCATGTATGCCCATCTCTGAAATTTAATCGAGGGAGGAGAGCTCAAACTAGAAAAACAATTCACAGTTACTCATACAGCACAATCTCTTTATCCCATATCATCTAATATATGTTATTACTCCATTCATGAGATAAGTCTATGAAAATCGGCATCCTGACATTCCACGCGGCATATAATTATGGAGCATTTCTGCAGACGTACGCTCTATCAACCGTACTTCACCTGAAAGGACACACGGTAACGGTCATCAACTATCAACCCAAATATCTTCTGTCAGGTTACCGCCCCTTCTCCTTCCCAAAATATAATCGAAAAGACTCTCTCCTGAAAAATCTACTCACAATCCCATACTCCATCGTATGCCAGACACTGGATTACCCACAGACAAATAAGCGTTCCCGGTATTTCAAAGACACCATCTCACGCAATTTACCCCTTTCCAAATCCACATACTCAACATACGCCGACCTCCCAAATCACGAAGAATATAATCTCTACATCGCAGGCAGTGATCAGATTTGGGCATCCCACCTGACCGGCAATAAATTAGATCCTGCCTTCTTCTTCTATAATCTCCCGGAAACTGCGAAGACCTGTACATATGCAGCAAGTATGGGACGCTCTGCAGTTCCTGATGAGCATTTGCCTGATTTCAAAGAGTATACAAAGAACCTGAATGCAATCTCTGTGCGCGAGTGCTCTGCAGTACCATTTGTCCAGGAACATACGGGAAAAGATGTGCAATGTGTCCTTGACCCAACGCTTCTTCTGACTGCCGAAGAATGGATGGAGTATGCTCAGGAACCGGCAAAACACCCGCAGAAGTTCTTGTTATCATATTCTTTCGGTACAGATCCGGAATATTTCCGTGCGGTAAAAAATATTGCCAAGAAATCAGGCTTAAAAATAGTGTGGCTTCATAACAAAGGTGTGTTCTGCAAATACTTCGTGAAGCATAATTATGTCAGACCAGAGGAGTTTGTCTGGTATTTTGCGAATGCTTCAGCAGTAATTACCCCGTCATTCCATGGAACAATGTTTTCCATCATCAACAGGAAGCCATTCTATTCCGTTGCCCCCTATCCCCAGAATGTGCGCATTGAAGACCATCTGAAACGCTTTGACCTGCTTGACCGGTTGTATGATTCTGCACAGAAACTTCCAGATACGGTGACAGATATCGACTACACAAAGCCTGCAGAAAAACTCGAAGAATGGCGCAGAAAGTCCTTTGCTTATCTGATATCATGTTGTAGGTAGAGTTATTTTATTGCTTGAGTGGCTTTATATAATAAAGCTAGATAAGCCACGCTGAGCTATTCCAACCCCATAAATCTCTATTTGTACAATTGTTTTATTTAGTATGTGATATAATATGTACATACACAATACATAAGGTTTCATCATATGAAGAACTCTGCTTATCCTCCCTACTCAAATGTAAAGGTATTGGTTGAACTTCTGAAAAAGCATGGCATAAATCATGTTGTTATTTCATCTGGCACTCGCCATACTCCATTGGTAAATATTCTTGAAACGGATTCATTTTTTCAGTGTTACTCCATTGTTGATGAAAGGAGTGCTTCTTTTTTTGCACTTGGTTTGATTCAATCTTTGCAGAAACCGGTTGCGATAGCTTGTACTTCAGGAACTGCTGTGTGTAACTACCTGTCGGGATTAACAGAAGCCAGTTTCCAACATCTCCCATTACTCGCGTTAACTGCAGATAATAACTCACGATTATTATATCAGGCAGAACAAATGATTCCGCAATCTGCATTAACAAATGTCATTTGTAAAAAAGTAGAGATTCCTCCGCTTTATACAAGGGATGATTTTTATTACTGTCAACGTTTAATTAATGAAGCACTTTTAGAATTGAATCATCACGATCCCTCGCCAGTAAATATTAATTATACTATTGAATTTGATTCTATCAGTAGTGTTACTGATGTGAAAAATGAATTTTTAAAAAAATATGTTATTAATTCATCATTGCCAGAGGTTACAAAAGTTACGCTCACCTCTGGAAATTCTACCGATTCTGAATGGGCATCTAAGGCCAATGAATTAAAAAAGGCAGGTAAAATTATGGTTCTTTATGGGCAACATCTCCCCCATAATAATGAAGATGTTGCTGTGTTGGAAGAGTTCGCTGAAAAATATAATGTTGTTTATATTACTGATAATCTTTCTAATCTTCATTGTGTTGGTAGTGTTCTCACTTATCTTCAAACACCCATATCAGGAACTAAACTTGAAGAGTTGGCACCCGATATTCTTATAACTGTTAATGGGAATATGTTATCTGATATAAAAAAGAGGGTTGGAACATTTGGTAAAAGATTCAAGCATTGGATGATTACAGGAGATGGGCATTTCAATGATCCGTGGCACTGTATAACTGATGTTTTTGAATGTAGATCTCTTGAATTCTTCAAAAATATCCTTAAGCATACAAATTCAGGGAATTGTAATAACACTTACTGCAAGACATGGGAAGCATCTGTCTCAACTCCAGAATATGATTCATTGCCTTGGTCTGATGTTTATGTAACACTTCATTTGTTAAATAATCTCCCAAAGAACTCATTACTCCACCTTGCAAATAGCACAACCGTCCGCTTGGGAAATGCGCTAGCAATTGACTCTTCTATTGATGTTTACTGTAACAGAGGAACAAATGGAATTGATGGATCGCTTTCAACATTTATTGGTCAGTCTTTCTTGACAGACAAGTTATCATTTCTTATCATTGGTGATTTAAGTTTCTTCTATGATATGAATGGACTGTGGAACCGCTATATTGGAAATAATGTGAGGATTGTGCTTAATAACAATGGGTGCGGTGAAATATTTTATTATGCTGATGCAGTGAAATGGTTAGGAATGACTGAAAACTTACCTAAACATATTGGCGCAGCTCATACTACTGAAGCAAAAGCTTGGGTGGAATCGCGCGGCTTCCGATATATGTCTGCAAAGACGAAGGATGAATTTGATGCTTGTTTGAAAGACTTTGTTTCGGATGCCTCATCCTCTCCAATTTTCTTGGAAGTATTTACGGATGTAAATAACAACTATGATATTGTAAATGATACTTGTATGCCTTCTCAATCTATAAAAAGCAGAATGATTACATCCTTTGGTCTGAGATACTATGACTGAAACTGTTGCAGTATCCTCCTGTACTTCATATAACAGAGATGCAGTATATCAGGCCGTCTCCAATGCCATAGAACGTACAGGAACATTTCCTGATGTTGTGGGCAAACGGGTTCTGATAAAACCCAACCTCTTAACACACAGCAAAGACTGTATTGAGCGTGGGGTGTGCACGCACCCGAATGTGGTCTATGCAGTCACCCGCTATGTTATAGAGAGAGGAGGATTTCCGGAAATTGCAGATTCTCCGGGTGGAAAACTGAGTCATGCAAGATTAAAATCAGTTTATCTACATTGTGGCATAGAAAAAATTACTACAGAATTTGGATTAACTCTGAATTATGACCCCTCGTATTCCAATTGGGATAATCCAAATGGTGTTTCGCTAAAGAGTTTCCTGATAATAGATGCGGTAAAAGATGCAGACATCATCATCTCCGTCTGCAAATTAAAGACACACGTCTTAACGCACTACACCGGTGCGATTAAAAACACGTTTGGTGTAGTACCCGGCCTCCACAAATCAATGATGCATAGAAGATTCCAGACAATCAGCGAATTTGTCAATATGCTCATTGATTTGAATGAGATAGTAAAACCGAACTTTGTCGTAATGGATGCTGTTGTGGGAATGGAAGGCGACGGACCAAATAATGGAACACCAAAAGAGATTGGATATATTCTCGCATCATCTTCAATCTACGCAGAAGACGTTGCGGCACAGAAACTGATTGGAATCGACCCCTTATCCGTCCCGACAACAGCTGAGGCAGTTAAACGCGGAAAGGTTCGGATAACTGATGTGGAAATTGTTGGTGATGAATTTACTCCGCTTTCTGATTTCAGAATGCCATCTTATTATCGGCCTCAACCAGATTGGATTCCGAATTCCAAATCAGGATTAAGAAATTATCTCCATAGTATTCCCAGACAGTATATTGGACGCAGTCTCAGATTTTTTGGTCTAACTCATATTTACCGTCCTGTCATCTCTCAATCAGACTGTATCGGGTGTGGTTCCTGTGTCAGATACTGTCCGGCACAGGCAATCGGGATTCAGGACAATCATGCACATGTCAATCTGAAAAAATGTATACATTGTTCCGGTTGCGAGGATGCCTGCCCAAAGAAAGCCATAACACGCGACACAAAACCCCGCGGACTTGGCATCATCGCACAGAAATTCCACCGCCACATCTATGCATACCCGGCAGTCAAACCGGATAACTGTATCGGTTGTGCACAGTGTTCCAACATCTGTTCCGTTGATGCAGTAAAAATTGTAAACCGGAAAGCCGAATTCAACACAGCTAAATGCATCAGATGTTACTGCTGTCATGAAATGTGCAGTTATGACGCAATAGAAATCCGTCAGCCTGCCTGGAAGAAATTTCTGCGAAGATAAAAGCAAAGCGGTAACACATGGCTGAATCATTCAAAAACACCGTTGTCAACTCCTTCATCTGGAAGTTCCTGGAACAATGCGGAGCAGGAGGAGCGCAGCTCATCATCGGTATTATCCTCGCCCGCCTCCTCTTACCGGAAGACTATGCAATCCTCATCATTGCAACGGTCTTCATCACCTTGTCCCAGATATTTATTGACAGCGGATTCAGCAGTGCATTAATCCAGAAAAAAGAAATCACTGATGCCGATACATCATCGGTATTCTACATCTCTCTTTGCGTATCTATCCTCCTGTATGGAGTAATCTTCCTGGCATCCCCGTTCATTGCAGACATCTATGATGAGCCGCTGCTCATCCCGGTACTGCGTGTCTTATCTCTGACACTTCTAATCGGCGTCATCTCCAGCATGCAGAAGGTTTTCATCTCGAGAAACTTCCAGTTCAAAAAACAGTTTATTGTATCTATCATTGCCGCGCTGATCTCAGGAATTGTCGGAATCGTCCTCGCATTCATGGGATACGGCGTCTGGGCTCTGGTTGGTCAGCAGTTAACATCAGCGGTCCTTATCGCCCTCACGCTCCAGATACTGGTCGGCTGGAAACCTAAACTCCTCTTCTCTCTGACAAGAACAAAAAGTCTCTTCTCCTTCGGATGGAAACTCCTCGTCTCATCTCTCATCCATCAGATGTATGACAGTATCAGAAACCTCACTATAGGTGCATTCTACGATAAACCTTCTCTTGCCTTCTATAACAAAGGAGAAGAGTATCCAAAATTCCTCAGCAGTTCTCTTGACGGAACAGTGCAGGCTGTTCTCTTCCCGGCATATGCAAAATACCAGGATGACAAAAAGGCACTCAAGTTCATGCTCAGCAAAGCCCTCTCGACCAATGCTTTCATCACCTTCCCGGCAATGTTCGGGCTTGCCGCTGTCGCAGAACCCTTTGTCTCCCTTCTCCTGACAGACAAATGGCTCTTCTGCGTGCCATTCCTGCAAATCTTCTGTATCTACTATGCCCTTCAGCCGATTACTTCCGCAAACCTTGCAGCAATCAAAGCAATCGGCAGAACTGATACCCTCCTCAGACTTGAAATCATCAAGAAAATTATCGGATACAGCTGTTTAATCTGCACCCTTCCTTTCGGAGTAATGACAGTAGCAGTTGGAGCTCTGGTCTCGAAAACGCTTGCAGTCCTCATCAACGGATATCCAAACACCAGACTCCTGGGATATACCTACAAAGAGATGCTCAAAGATCTCTGTCCGTTCATCCTCCTATCCGCAATAATGGCAGGAATTGTTTACAGCATACAGTTTTTGGGCTTCTCTGCATTGATTACACTCTGCATTCAGATTCCGGTCGGTATCATATTCTACTTTGGTGCTGCAAAACTTCTCCGGATGAAAACACTTGACTTTGCAGTCAGTACAGTCCTTGATTATGTGAAAAGTTTAAGGAAATAGAGATATTTCTCTAATCCAGATAGATATGTTATTGCGGGGTGAAAAAGTGTTCTTGAGGAGATGATTCACTCAGGAAATTACGTGTGTGGATATCTGCGGCATTCCACACATCGTTAGCTATTTGCAACCGGTGTTTTTGCGCCCGCCTGTATCGTATCAGGCGAAGACGTATTTGGCTTTTTGTCCCGCCGGGTGCCGGAGGAAGGTGCTGCGGGGGTTTCTGCGGCTGTGGTTTGGGGTGTTGATGTTGAATGCGGGTGCGATAAAGGACATGAGCTGGAATTCCATATCTGATATCCATATGTATGAATAGCGGGGCACTCTCTATCGTGGAGGTAAGATATGGGTGTTACCAAAAAAAAAAAAATGAATTCCCTCTAAGTTGTGTCTACTTCAATCTTAATCTTGCTGAGGACACGGTTAAAGTAATTACACGACTTGCGGTTGATTTACAGTATTGTTCGCCTTATTTTCTTCCGACTCCAACTCAATCTTATTTAATTCCAACTCAAATTCATACCCCATTATCTTTAATGTCAAGATTGTATGAAGTATAAGGAATAGACAAATGATTACTGTAAGGCAAATAACACAAACTATATATTCTACTGTGAATTTGGAACAGACAAGGAGCACAATACAACCACCTAACAGAATAATTCCCAATATAATTAACAGTATTTTCTCTACAATTAATACCCACCGCGGGAAGATAAAATTCTTGTTTTCTGAATTTTCACACATATTATCCATTCTGTTTTCGGAATATATTATTCTATCGGCAATAATAGATATTAGAATTTTACCTGTCGTAATAGTCACCTCAACTTACCGAGAATAATCCGTAACATCTACTGACAACTCCGAAAAGCTGCGCGTGTTGACAACAGGAGAATAGGATGAATAAACACCTTACCCTCACAAAAAATGAGAGGATTTCCAACAAGAATCATAGAGCACAACTGCAGAATACCAGCCAAACAACGCGATAACAGTGTTTGGTTGTTTGATATATCCGAAAAGAAAAGAAAATTATCTTCCATACTCTGGAAGTTTGTATCCAAGATATTCAGTTATCACCAAATCATTTGCACAATTATTTACCGAATCAAACTTCAAGGAATAATCCGACTTCAAGATATCACGGCTCAGAGGAGTGAGCAGATACTCGCCAAAACTACTCAGAGTTGGAGGAATACAGTCGATTTCCTTCTGCAGGTAGATGTGCCCAATAATGATGTATTCTATATCTCCATTCCCTTTTTCCCTCTGAAGAAGATATTTGTAGTTTATTATCTTAGGTTGAAATTCCTCAATATTTATCTTTTTGATAATTTCACCATGTTTTGACAGAAGATTGAGTGGAACATACCTCTTCGTTATGCACCCAATATCCATCAAATCAATCTTTGAATCAACATAGTTCTTCAACCCCTGTTTTCCATCCTTTTCAAAGAGAATCATTTTATTTTCAGAAACCAGAGAAAGTACAACCCTGACAGGACACTTATTCCCGTTATCCGGTCGGAAAATCCAGTGTGGAATCTCTACTACTTCCTCCCCGCACGACAGACGGCACCAGTTTTGTTTATCCTCTGAGTCTTCTGGAAATACATTGCAGGATCTGGAAACCTGGCAAGTTACTTTATCTCCGAGTCCTCTTTTCGTGTCCACTTGCAGATAAATTTCTCGCTCATGAGTGTGCTCTTTTTTTGAAGAGTCATAGATTTCCCCATCTAAGATAGTAAGACCGATAAATTGTTCTAAGTCACAGGTATTAGCTGCTTCTTTCATTGGGATGTGGAGGATATTATTGGAAGCAACATACTGCGTTCTGAATAGTGCCAGAGCTGACAGTAAGGAAAACAATGCAACAATGTCCGGAATAAACGGACAGAAGATAACAATTACTGTAATTATCAAAGCAATGGCAAGGAGGACACCATTCCACCCAATATTTATGGAGGATATAGTTTGCGAAAGCCAGTTCATGCCTTTGCGCACACAGGCCCTGGGTTTACCTACCGTTGCTTTACTGGATAGACTGTTATGGAGATTGTTAAATATATTCTCCCCTTCTTCTAAAAAGGCAAATGCCACAGAGAAAAATCCTGTGTTCCACATCCCCTTATTCTCTATATCACTGAATTTTTGCGTATCAATTCCATGTCTTCCAACGGTGATATTTCGCTGAGAGATTTGATAGCATACAGTATTTTTATTAAAAGGCATTGCCAGAATATCATTTGTTTCAAAAACATCTTTGGAAAAATAATGACTTTGACGGACAAGCTCCTCAACAGTACAATCTATTTTTACCGTGCCGAAAAAATTCCATTGCTGCCATTCATAATCAAACCCAAGATAGTATCTTTTTGGCATCTGAATGAGATGGTATGCATCCAGCAAAGCATAGTTAATGCCTCTTTCTTCACGGAGGGCGCGAACTGCAATTGATTCAAGATTTGCTTCATAAGGATAGTCATAATTTCCACCTATTTCAAAGTCACCACAGTTAATACCTTCTACAACTGCAGTGTCTAACTCACCATCACGGATTCCCGATTTCCCATCAGGTTTTTTATTGTTTCTTTTTATGAGGATTATGTATGGCTTCGAATCATTATTGCGGGCAGAACCACGAAGTGCAATTATTGAAAGCACCATTCCAACGCCGATAGCTCGTTGAGGAATCAAAGACTTGTTCACACGTTCGCGTTTACTTAGAAAATGTGTTTTCTTTGTCTTAGTATGCCAGTCAGTAATGAAATTCATCATCAGGTAAGGAGTGAAGATAAACGGAATCTCTTTTAATTCCCCATTGTTGCTCTTTTGATTGCGTAAATCCAAACTCACCAACCCTGAGTCATATCTAAATGGATTCGTCTTGGCCTTCTCATAATATCCCAGCAGTTTTCTGTACATTCTTCTGTTAGATGGCGCAAACCAGTCTTGAACTGCTTCTGGATTATCTTCCAATGATTTTGCTATCAGTTTACAGTCTTTAGAAACAGTAACATAGTGACCAAGCTTCCAACCGTTAAAATATTTATTTAAACATCTGAAATTAGATATTATATCAAGTCTTTTCATATAACCACCCCAATTATACATGATATTCAGTAATATGTAATATATTTATGTATCTGTTTATTCCATTTGGGAATGATGATAACAGAGTCACTTATTCCCTCTCATACAACTGTATTGACCAATCTAGAAAACTGAGAGTAGAAAATTATTGGCACTATCTTATCTTGTGCTGTACCAAAAAAATAGAATCACCTTGAAGTTGTGTGAACTTCAATTTTCGTGGATAACTCAACAAAACAGAAAAAGGGAGAAGCAATATTTCTCCGCCACAATCATACTCATCATCTGCGCAATTTAGAATCACACCACGAAAAACCCTACTTCCTGGTGAAAGTGGTAAATCGTAAATGGGCAGAGAAACTTCTGGACGGCGAAGTATTCATGCGGGCAATAGCTTGCTTTGGTGACATCTCGAGACGAAGTGAGGATGCAAATAACCAGTTCAGAGGCGACTCACTCGAAGGTTTTTCTCAATCATTTGAAAACCATCATAATCCATATGCACACACAATAGATTCCACAGGCAAAATTTCAGAGATAGTACCAAACCAGGTTGGGGTGATTGATGTACTAACGTACAGAGAGAAAATATTTTGTCTTTATGCATTAGAGTATGATGAGAAACGCGGGCAATTTATCCAACCAGACCCTCGTATTGCAGACTTTGGCGATACTGCAGTTATCATTCACCATCCGCATGAATTTCTGCGCCGTGTCTGTTCAGAAATGCTTCGGCGATTTGAAACTGATTTTTGGGCGTCTTTTATGAGGGTTGAATACAATGTTACTTTTTCCCATGGTCGGCCCTATAATGAATTCTGCAAATCACTAGATTACTCCTGGCAAAATGAATTCAGAATCGTACTTGATTTGGCTCAAGGCAAATTTGATCCGGAGACTTTAAAGGATGTAACTGATTTTGCAAGACTTACCTTCCCGGGAGAAATTGTTGAAGATACAAATCCTGATTCTCTTTCAGATACTCTGACTCTAAACATTGGAGATATCAGAGATATTTGTGTCTCAGTTCCGGTGGATGAACTCATTGCATGCGATACCATTCAAACATATATCCCAGAGAAATCATTTCCGCCATATGTAGTGCCTATATTGGATGTATCAAGACCTGCAAGGCCGACTTTCTTCAAATTAGTTGCACAGCTGCCGTAAATAGTCGTGTTGGGTATGCACAGAATACATGCCCATAAAGAGACCCTTTGTACCATGAAGGAGACAACCGTGTCGCGGACGGTGAAGTAGCGGGTGCTTGGGGTTGCAGTGAAATGGTGTCCTGGATGGGTGAAGAAACTAGCAAAGAAAATTTTACACTGAAAGTAAGAGGGATTTATAATTCACCCATTCATTAATCTCCGTTATGTTCATTGATACAAATTACCCCATTAATTATTTGTCAGTATTTATTTTCAATCAAGTCAGTGATAAAATAGAAGTAGGGTCTCTTAATGGTACATCAATATTTTTCGACATAGTATGGAAAATCTTCATTGAGATTAACTAAAAATAGAGAACAAATATAATTATACACAGCAGAATAATATAAATATTATATACATATTTATGGGTACTCTATGATAACGGATACATCTGCTTTGAATAATTTCGAGGGGTCTCAGACTAACTCGTTAAATTCATTATCTCCTTATATAGGAAGATTGCGTAGTCAGTGCGCACGTCATTTAATATCAGAATATGCAGTAGAAGGACAAAGAATATACGATCCGTTCTGTGGTAGTGGTACTGTTTTGCTTGAAGGATGGGCAAATGGCTTTAATGTTATTGGAAATGATTTAAATAAATATGCACACCTTCTGTCTTTGGGGAAAACACATCCTTATCCATCCGAAAATCTTGCGCTGAATTCATTAAATGTCTATAATGAAGTAGTTACAGAGAGATTAAATGAGGTAAAACTCCCGCAGATTCCAGAATGGGTGGAAGAATTTTATCATCCTGAAACTCTCAAAGAAATACTTGTCTGGGTATCAATCTTATCGAAAAATAATGAATGGTTTTTACTTTCTTGTTTAATGGGGATTTTACACCATCAACGTCCAGGTTTTTTGTCATATCCTGCAAGTCATGGCACCCCATATTTACGAAAATCAAAATATCCACAAGAAATATATCCTGAAATGTATGAGTATCGTGATGTTTTTAGTAGGTTGTCTGCAAAAGTCAAGCGTTCCTATAAAAATATCCCGTCTCTTGATTATTCACTAGATAGAGAGGTATATTGTTCAGATGCAGTAGATATTGATTTGAAATATAAAAGAATTGCTACAATAATTACAAGCCCCCCATACATGAAAGCTCTCACATATGGACGTGATAATCGACTTCGATTGTGGTTCTTGGGGGTGAATAATTGGAAAGATTTAGACAAAAAAATATCTCCCTCCAAAAATAATTTCATAAGCATGATGTCGACATGTGTCAATAAATGGTCTTCTTTTCAAAAAAAAGGAGATAAATGTATTATAGTTATTGGGGATGTCACAATCGAATATCAACAGAGACCTATTGAATTGGCTGATTTAATTCTTCAAATGGCAGAGAAAAAATATAATCTTTATGATAAATATTATGACCCTATTCCCTCATCTAAAAAACAGATAAAAGCAAACACATCTATTAAAAGAGAGACAATTATTGTATTGGAGAGGAGATAAACATGCATTCCGACTTATTTATTGGAAAAAATATTGAGGGTTATACTATTTGTAATCATATTGGCGATGGGTGTGTTGGGACTGTGTATAAAGCATCTAAAGAGCGTTTTGGAGATAGGGCAATTAAATTTATTGAATTAGATCGGTTGCGACCAAATTGGGAGAATGAAATCACGAAAGTTGTCTGTTTAGAACAGACTGATGGGGTTGTTCGTTACCATTCACATGGAAATATAGAGGTTGAGGGTGTGGGTTATCTGTATATTGTCTGGGATTATATTAATGGTAAAAATCTAAGGAAAATCATTGAGGAGCGAGAATTAACATTGCAAATGTTGATTGATGTTATTGATACTACACTCCAGATTTTTCATGCATGTAAAGTCCAGGGCATCCAACATTCAGATTTTCATTCTGGAAATATATTAATCCAAAATCCAACGAGTTTATCCATAACTCCTAATAGAAGAAAAGTATTTATTACTGATTTTGGGCGTGGGACGTATTCGCAGGATCCTACCTGTGTTGAATCGTTAGATGACTATAAGGGACTTGCAAGAATAATTCAAGATGGTTTATTATCAATCGACAGTCACAATCTTGAATTGGCTGATAGAAAACGTTATGATGTACTCAAGAATAAATTTCCAAGATTACTCACAGAAATAAATATTACTGAAGGAACTTATGTTCGAAATCCAAGAGAGTTGCGTGAACAACTATTCCAGCTATTTTCAAAAGAAGACACTGTTGAGTCTAGTATCCGAAATATAAGTGATTTTATGGTTGCCGAGTATCTTGGTGATCGTTATGATGATTGGAATGCCCTTTTCGTCCCCAAATTTCTAGCAACCGATGAGTTGTTTGATAGAAATATTTCTGTACTTACTGGTCTTCGAGGATGTGGTAAAACTACAATATTTAGGCGCGTTAGCCATGACTTAAAGAAAAAACTTGGTGCTGCTGGTATTGATGGCGAAGATGGGTTTGTAGGATTATATTTAAATGCGCGTACCATATCGGAAGCATTCCCTTGGTTACCAAAAGAGAAAATGGGGGATGCACGAAAACAGGTGATTTGTTATTTCAACTTAAAGTGGACTCTAATTGTTTTAGATTGGCTTAAAGATGAAGTTAAGCAGAAAGATATTGACATCTCTTGGTTAATATCATTTATGTCTACTTACTTCTCTGGAGATAATATACAATATACCGGCTCATCAACTGAGAGTATAATAAACAGTATCTCTGATTATTGTCAGAAATTATTGCATGAATGTAAACTGGATGACGCCTATCATTGCGAAAAGAATTGGTCTCTTGTCGAATATGATTATTTAGAGAAGTTGTGTTCAGTTATTCAAGAGAACTGCGGTTTTGTAACTGGAAAATCTTTCTTTTTCTTCTTAGATGACTATTCGACACCGATGATCAATGAAAGTACTCAAAGGATATTAAATCCAATTATATTTAGAAGGAGTGCGCTTATCTTCTTTAAGGTGTCAACAGAAAGTACTGAAAGTTTTATACCATCAGGTCTCAATAATAAGACACTAGAAGATAATAATGATTATAATCTAATAGATCTCAGTGCAAAATCTCTGGTTGTAGATATAAAAGAATGTCAAGATATTATTGATAGCATTTTTGAAAAAAGATTAAACAGATGTAGTTTGTTTGCAAATCAAAATAGAACTCTTAAGGAATTATTGGGAGATTCAAAAATATCCAACAATGAGCGTGCACGGATTATTCGTTCATCGGAGACAAATAAATACTATGGTACAGATGTATTTTACAATATTTGGTCGAGTGACATTCGAGAATTAATTAGAATATTTTCCGATATGCTTACTTTATCAACAGGCGGAGAGAATGAACACAACAATCTTACGCAAGTTGGAGAGAACAATGGTGAGAGTGATTTACCCCTAATACCCAAAGAAATTCAGGACAAGGTGTTAAGAAAAGCTGGGGGCGATTACTTAAATTCATTATGTAATGTTAAGAATAAATGTAACTCTGATAATGAAAGTGAATCTATATCAGACGATGCATATGGTGAACATTTACTCAAAATTGTAACGGCAATTCAACAAATATTTTATTATGATTTATCCACTAAGGAGTCAAAAAATAATAATCAGTGCCCTCCAAAGCAACCCAGGAAAATAGAGATTTCAACAGGTCCACTTACAGGTAAGTTAAGTGGATTAACTGAATGTTATTATAAAGGATTAATTCGTTATGGTGTTTTAATATCTGATACCCGTGGAAAAAGTATTCGTGGTACAGTTGCAACAAGACTACAATTACGAAGCTTGTTTATTCCTTATTTTAATATAACTTTCTCAAAAAGAGATAGTGTCACCTTGGATTTCTCTGATTTTCAGCAACTATTGGATAGTCCGGAAACATTCGCTAAAAATTATTGTTCAAAAACAAAGAAAAGAAGGTCAGATGTTAATGTCCCACCTCTTTCAAACTATCTGGAGGTTGAGTAAATATAATGTTGCCCAATATCGTAGATGCTGAAGATATATATGACAGTCAGAAGAAGAATATTTGTTTTATTCTATCTGAAGGATTTGAGGATCGTGCTATGTCTTGGATTAGGCGACAGCCAATTTCCCAAGATTTGTTTTCAGAAGTCTTGATTTGTAAATATTCTCCTTCAAAAAGATCAAGATATGAGGAAGTTTATTCTGAAGTGGCTAGGAGAACAAAAAATATCCACACACTTATCTTCAACAGATATAATCCAACACCTTTTGAGCAGGAATTTGGGGTAAATATTCATAATATTAATGATTATGATGAAATTATTCTTGACATTTCAGTAATGTCTAAATTATTAATTATTATTATTATTAACTCATTAAAAAATTATATGAAAAAATTAAGGATAATATATACCGAACCGCTGAGTTGGTCTCCCTGTAAGGAACGATTTGATTTTGAGATAGAAAATCGAGAGAGTAAAAATGGTTCCAAGGAATTTATACCATTTATTACTCTATCTTCAGTAGGAATATATGATATTGTCAAAACACCAGGATTATCAAGTATTGTTATGCAGAATTGTCCTGCTCATCTTGTTGCTTTCCTTTCTTTCAATCAACAATTAATATCTGGACTATTCAGAGATCTGTCGCCAGAGCAGGTCACATTGATTAATTCATGTTCTACGCGTAAAACAGAAACCTGGAGAAAAAATGCAACAGAGCGTATCCATCAAGAAATTATCCAATCAATGAAATCATGCCTTAAGTTAGAAACTATTCAGTTTACTGATTATAAAGGGGTTTTTGAAAAACTTGTTGAGATATATCATAGTACATACTACTCAAAACGTATGATACTAGCTCCGATTGGATGCAAGTTACATGCAGTGTCATGTGCCCTTATTAAAATATGTTGTCCTGATATTCATGTTGAATATCCAATTCCTGATTCATATATGTTTGATGGGTACTCTACACCTGAAATATTTAAAATACATCAAATAGAATTCATATCTTTCAAAAATGACCTTGATGAAGTATCAATTCAATATAATCTAAATATGTAACTATCGCCCCCACCATTTTTTTACATCAATCCTGTAAGTAATCATCATGAAACAGAGAAACATTGATAGAGATAGTGGAATAACTACCCATACCATCCTTGGAAAAAGAAACTGTAGCATAATATCTCCAAAATTAGTAATTAATCTTGATTAATAATAAATACAGACAGATTATTCTTTTCTGGTGGGGAGAGTAATGTTTGAAGTGTTTATGAGGGAGAACTGCCTAACCAATTTTATCTTACCATAACCATATTCATAATCTGTGATATTGAGCACACCTACTCGTTCCATTTACCATCCACATATTTCACAAACGTCATACTGCCTGTACCATCTCCCATACTATACCAAAAGAATATATTTTGAAAAGCCAATTGTATATACATATACTTGTATCAAGAATTGATATGTATCTTCTTTAATTTCAATGAGGAATCGTATTATGTGTGACGATGAAACAATTGGATAAATTGGCGTGTATTGATAAATGAGCTATTTCAGAAAGAGACTCGAATCTTGGTTCAGTAATTTTACCTGTACCAAAGTATTGTCTTGGAAAAAGGCTCTTCTTTCATTTTTCATCGGCGTTGTCATAACTCCTGTTGCATCTCTGCTACTAGATATCCAGACAACCATTGAAGGAATATTTATTTTACTTATCATCTTCCTTGCCTGCTTTATCTTCTTAACCTCAGTGTTTTTCTATAAAATTTTAGTTCTGCATGATGCATTCATCGATGAAAATCAGATGACAGACTTATACTTTATTAAAAGAAGTAAAATTGTTGAGATAAATCTGGAGAATATCAACAATAAGGAATGTGTTGTTACTGATCGTTTCTCTGTGAGAAACATGACCGGACAAGATTATGAAGACTATGTCTTAAAGTTCTACTCATCAACAGGAACTTTCTCCGACACCTCCCGGTATGTAGTAACCATAAATGGAGATGAACGGCCGCACGAACCACGCTATGTCACATTCAAAAAATCACAGGTTACTGACATGGATACAAAAGATGTCATTGCAAGCACTCTTGACGCGAAAATCAAGCTGAATCTCCCCTCCTCTAAAGTTTGTGATTTTTCTTTGAAGAGACCGTCCAAAACAATGCCAAAACTCTTCAACTTCGCGAGTAATCGTGTTGATGAGACTTGCCTTGAATCCGTATCTGCAACCATCACTCATAAGACAAAAAAACTCAAATTGGCTTGTTATCTTAACAAAGATGTGGTGGATGCCGGATACACAATCAACCCGCACTGCAACTCCTCAGGTGAATTTATGTTTGAAATAAGGGATGGGGGAAGGCAGAATATGAAAAACTACAAAACCATGCTCTCAGACATGCACATAATTCCAAGAAAGAAACAGAATAGTCTAGTATGGACGATTCCCAATCCGAGAGTGGGTTATACCTATACGCTGTCATTTTGTTTGGCGAAGGATAAATCTGTCCTCCCAAAATAATCTATTGCGGATTTCTAACAACTCTCCCTTTCAAAATCAGTTCTCGATTTTCTGTCCAGAGGTTGTCGAAAAAATCTCAGCAGTAAAAAACAGGCTGTCTGTCTTACTTTTTCAAAAAAGGTGTGGGTTGTACGGCTTCTCTATCACACAACCGATCATCTGTCATCTGTCACCGCCTCTCCCGAAAAAAACAAACACCCCTGGAGCACCTCTTCTCTTCGAGACTCCGTTCTCCGTTGGAGTCTCTTTCTCTGTTGTTTAGTTTAGCAACTCTTCCTATAAATATCAACGCAGAAAATGGCGGAATTTCCAGCGACGAAAATCAAAAACACCCGCCCCGGAAAAAAACCGGTAAACCTTGGTGACAGAAGACAGATGATCGGTTAGCCTCCCTCCTTCCTCCCCTCCGCCAAAATTACTATATCTCAGCAAAACAATTTTTCCTCATGCCTGTTTAGTAAATCTCCGTGACTCAAGCTCTTTTCTGACCTTGCCGGATAAACTCCATACCCAAGCACACCCGCCAATTGCAGAAAAACGTCTTTTCATGCGCGGCAGTTTATCCAGACAGAGAAAATGACATAATCCGTCTCCTTTTCAGAACTTCTGCGCAGACTGCTAAAACAATATGTTCAAAATTCTGCAAAATATAATCGAAATCATTTGAAAATATTCAAATATTGTTCAAAACACATGCTGTTTTGCTGAGATGCAGAAACAAACAACAGCTGCATCGAAGCAGAAAAACCATGCTGCAGGAATCCCTGCAGACAAAAGGAGACACACAATGTGAGCAAGAAACAAAACAAACAGATATTCTACTTCCGGCTTGATGCCGGGCTTGCAGAAAAGCTCAACCGCAAAATCCTGAGACTCGGCTACACCTCCCGCGCCGAGTTCTTCACCGCGGTTGCTTATGCCGCCCTTGCCGGATGCGAACGGGATGCGGAAAACCCGGATACCCCAACTCCTTCCCTCCCGCTCTCCCTCAAAACCTGGCTTGGAAACACCATCCCGCAGATCTCTGAAGAACAAATCCTCTCTGACCTGCAGACCATCATCCGGGAAAACCTGGTGCCGGTAATCGCCATGAAAGGAAAAGACATCGCCTTTGCCAGCACCTGGAAAGACATCCGCGCCATCTACCGCGAACAAACCGGCATCTGGGTAACCGAAAGTGACCTGCGGGAAGCATACACTGCATTCGACGCCGTAAACAGAACCGAACTTACCCGCTACCGGGAAGAACAGATGGAAAACAGAACAAATCAGGAATAAAATCCGGAATATCACCGCCAAACAAAATATCGGACACGAAATCATGAATATACCAACACCCCTGCAAAATGCAGAAAACACCGCAATCTCTGCTGTAATCGATGCAGAGTCCAATCGCCCCCAAAGATACAGCATACAGACAAACACGCAGTACCGAACCGAAATCCTGCTTGCCTGCAGAACATGCTTTGCATCCGCAGAGAACAAAACCCAATTTTCTGCATGCATGAAAGGCATTCGGGCTCTTGTTTCAGAAATCTCCGCCACTCCGAAGACGGATGAAATCTTCCTGCAGGGAGCAGAGCTTTCCCTCCTCTCCGTCATGGAGGAAAAACCATGACGCAAAATCCAACCCCTTCTTCGAAGACACAGGAAAACACTATCCTCCCAACCGGACACTACTGCCGCAAAAATGATGCGGAAATCCAGCGTCGAATCGACCGCGGCATCTGGCGCCCGTCACTTGATACTGGGCATGTCTACTCAACGGTTAAAAAAGCCAACCTCAAAGAGGCAAAACGCAGCGGTGACTACCTGACCGTCACTGACCACAAACAAATCTTCCGTGTCCACCGGATCATCTGGATTGCTGCACACGGAATTCCGGATGCAGAGTATCAGATAGACCACATCAACGGAAACAAAGAAGACAACCGGCTGCAAAACCTCCAGCTGGTAACCGGACACGACAACACCGCACGAAGCTGCTGTGCCTTAACCTTCGCCGATGCCGAGGAGATTCGAAAACTCCACCGCGAAGGACACTCCAGGCGCAATCTCGCAGAAACATACGGGGTTTCGCAAACAACCATCAGGCGCATTGTAACATTCCAGCGCTACAAAACCCAGCCTCCGCATGAGCAAAGCCTTGAACGGGCAAAAGAGGAAATCAAACGGCTTGGAGCAGATACTGTTGCAGAAATCTGCCGGGAAGCATCATCCGGCACAAGCTCCTATCAGATTGCGAACCGTTTTGGAATCAGTATCGTTACCGTCCGCCGTATTCTTTGAGGTGACCAATGAACAATCAGCAGACGGCAGACAATCCGGCAGAACCGATGTCCTTCCACACCCCGCAGGAGTTTCTGGATGCAATAACTGCCAGCTATCCCTGCCCAGTGCTTTCCGGCTATGAACGTGCCTACTGGCTCTATCAGTGCCGCGAAGCGGTCCGCTGGATTGCCGGCTTCATCAACGAAGAGTACCGGAAAGAAGTATCTGCAGTTCTGGAACGTGCTGATACCTCCGATCTCTATGAAATCATCCCGCTCGAACGCCAGGAAAGCAGAATCAACATCTTCCTCATGCGGCAGAAGTATCCGGAAGAGTTCGCGGAACTGGTCAGCATTAAAGCACCGGACGCAGCAAAAATTCTCGGGAAAAAGATGCTCTACACCCTGGCAAAGGAAAAAATCGGTCCCGATGCAATACAGCAGTATGAGTATGTAACGGTAGGGGATGTCGAACGTACGATGCTTTCTGCAGATGCTTCTGTTCTCATCGAGACACGGCGGAAAGTAACCGATTGGGTTGTACAGGAGAAGGAATGAGATGAGACATCCACACTCCGGTTGGCACAGCCAACATGCGTCCTGTCTGATTGCTGTCGGACTCATAATCCGAAGGTCATCCGTCTTACCTGTACCGGTCCATATAATATGCCGGCTTTCAGAAATGTGGGAAACTTCCTCTCCCATCTTCAAATCAGCGCCAGTCCTGCAGGTGGTTCGATGAAAACCTGGCGTGATATCGAAGAACTTGCAGACCGCACGCGTCTTGCCGCACTCATCGATGAACAGGGAACGCCGCTTCGCATCTCGCGCTTCCTTGGCTGTTCGCTTGATTCAGTAAGAAACGCTATGCGGCATCATGGACTCAAGGCAAAGTATTACCGTGCGGGTGCGGAGATAAAGCGGAAACTGCGGCTCTGAAACGCCCAGACCTCCTATCCATTTATATCCCACAAACGTCAATAGATAATCAGAGAAGAGAGAGCAGAGATGAAAAGCACCTGCTCTCTCTACCTGCTTTTTTTTCTCTGCTGAACACCGGCATTCGGTCTCTTCTCAACCAAAATAGGACATATTCCTCTGTCCACAAAAAAAGGAGACAAATATGACATCCAGTTTCGTTGAAACCGCAAAATCCAGAACCGCCAAAAGAACCTATGACCCAATCGCCGATGTGGAAAGTTACGAAGAAGGTCTTTCCAGATTCCTTGCAGATACTACCATGGGCCTGACCAAAAAAGAGCTTTCCTCTTCCGCCTACAAGGTAAAAGTTGAGTACTTCGATGCTGCAGGAGATGACAAAGGCTATGTCAACATGTATGCTGCAGACAAGACCGCCTATGAAGAGATGGCATCTCTTCTCGCCGGAAATGAGGCGACAGAAACCGCGGCCGGAATCGGTGGTACTGCATCCCGTGAGTCTGCAGAGGACACCTGGAGTACCAGATACTCCTGTGCTATTGGAGAAGATACCTTTACGGTTACTATCACCCGCGAATATATGCACATTACCGGGTTCGAAGAGGATGCAACGCTTGCCGCAATTGAAGCATGGGCAGATACCGTTGCCGTCTTCGGCGGCGAAGAGGCAGGAGCATAAGTTCTTCCCTCCCTTGCAAAGCTTCAGGCAGACGAAGACTCAGGAATCACGTGGGGAAATCAAAAATCTCTGAGAGAGTTTTGGATATCCTTTGCGAAGAGCCTGTTCGGGAATTTCTCTCCTGGCTTCTTCTTATCTGCCTGATGATAGAAGAATATCTTATTAGAATACTGATAGAAGAGTGAGAGATACTGTCTCTCTTCTTCAATCTCTGCGTCATCTTTTTTCCCAAAACCTCTATCCCCACAAACACCCCATATATCATAACACCCATGAAACCAGACCTCCCACTCACCATCCCCGGACACTTTTGGCAGGCCAACTCCTACCTCGTCGGAAACACCCTAATCGATGCCGGAATCGACCCTGAGCGAATCATCCCCTACAAAGACCAAATCCAAAACATCGTCCTAACGCACGGACACTTCGACCACACCGTCCATGCAAATGAAATCGCAAACCTCACCGGTGCGGAAATCTACATCGGTGAGTTCGACCTTCCGTTCCTTACCGACCCCGCACTGTCTCTTTCCACCCACTTCGGCTCGCCGCAGATTCCAATCCCCGCCCGCCCGCTGAAGGAAGGAGACGTAATTGACGGCTTTACCGTCTATCACACGCCGGGACACACCGGCGGTTCCATCTGTCTGTTCCGCGAGGAGGATGGAGTACTTATCGCCGGAGACACCGTCTTTCCGGAAGGCTCCTACGGCAGATATGACTTCCCGACCGGAAGCCTTGCCGCGCTTCGTGATTCGGTTTCCCGGATGGCGGAGCTTTCTGTAGATTCACTCTGGAGCGGGCACGGCGAGCCGGTGATGTCCGGGGCAAAGGTGCATGTGGCTTTGTCGAAGCGGAATCTGGAATTTGGTTTTTAACAAAGCCAACAAAGGCCAAAACTATAAGACTTCAGACTGATAATTAACATAATAATCCTATGCCGAATCAGACAAGTATCCGTGATGAGGTCCTTGCGAAACTTGATGCAAATATCACCTACATACGGGAACGGTTCGGCATTGAAAGTCTTGGGATCTTTGGTTCGGTTGCCCGCGGTGAGGATACTGCCGAGTCTGACGTTGATGTAATCTATGAATTCAGACCGGAATATGACACCTATGATACCTATTTTGATTTGTCCGAATATCTGGAACATCTTTTTGGACGGTCCGTGGACCTGGTCTCCCCGCAGTATCTGAAACCAAGAGTCCGTCCCCATGTGATGCAGGAAGTAATCTTCTGTGAAGCAGGTGGGGCTGATGCATGACTTCCCATGATGTTCTCACCTGTCTTGACGATATCTGTATTCAATCAGAATACATAGCTCAGGCTCTGCAGAGGATGACCTATGAAGAGTTTCTGCAGGACCCTCTCTATAATAGCGGGATTGTCCGATTTATTGAAATAATTGGTGAGGCGGCAAAACAGATTCCTGATTCTTTGCGTGAGCAGTATCCTGATGTTCCCTGGAGAAAGATTGCAGGTATGCGGGATAAACTCGCGCATGCATATTCAGAGGTAAATCTTCCGTACGTGTGGCAGGTAGCAACAACTCTGGTTCCTCCTCTCCATGCGTATGTCCTGCGCATGATTGCTGAGTTGGAAGATGAATAAAGGAATCTACACCCTAATCCTCAGTCTCGCAGTCCCAAAAGACATCCGCATCGGGGCATTAGGCGTCATCACATTTCAGCCGGGATACTACATCTATGCCGGCTCTGCCTTAGGTTCCGGCGGCTTATCCCGTGTTGCCCGGCACATCCGTTTTTACCGCGAACGATACAGAAAAGCCAAATGGCACATCGACTACCTCATGGAGGAAGCAGTTCTTGAAAAGACCGTCTGTGCGGAAACTGATATGCGGCTTGAGTGTGTCTTAGCCTCCGGTATCGGCGGGGATTCAGTTCTCCGGTTCGGCTGTTCGGACTGTGACTGTGCAAGCCATCTGTTTTACCGAAAAGAAGAGCCGACAAAAGAGATTCTTGCTGTTTTTGAGAAGATGGGACTGCATGCGGTTGAGCATCTGGTGAGGTAAGAGTTCGTTCTAAATCTTTGTTCCCATTCGACAAAAACGCAGAATCGCACGCCCTTTGGACTTGCTCATGGCTCGAGTAAACTCTCGCCCCACACAGACGGCGACAGGTCGCGTTGGCGTTGCCTTGTGATTTGGGGACAATATTTAGCGACCACAAAGCGGCTGCGGCAGCAGCTCACGGACGCCAGTCCGTGAGAGCGACTGGTCGCTGTCTGCGTTGTCTGTGTATTTCCTCATGTATCCAAAACCATGAGAATACAACACAATACAAATCGAAAAAAAGAGGTTGAGGTTTCCCAAAAAAATTCTCACACCAGACGGTAGGTCTCCAGGTTCTGCGGGGACACGGTCTGGATGTGGAACTTCTTGTAGATGGAACTTGCCAGGTCGATGGTCTTGGACTCTTCACCGTGGATGGTGAAAACTCTCTCCGGCTTCGGCTGGACATACTGGACATAGTTCATCAGCTGTTTTCTGTCTGCGTGACCGGAGAAACCTTCGACCGTCTGGACTTCCATATTGATGATGATACTGCCCTTCTTGCCCATCGGGACCTCACGCCATCCCTTCTGGATACGGCGTCCGTAGGTTCCGTCTGCCTGGTAACCGACAAAGATTAAGGTGTTCTTCTCAGACTCTGCCAGGTTCGAGAGGTACTCGAGGACCGGTCCGCCGTTTAACATACCGGATGTCGAGATGATAACGCACGGGTCCTTGGAGAAGATAACCTCCTGACGCTTCTCGTAGGAGTCAACCTGCTCGAAGCATTCCGCAAGGAACGGGTTGTAGTTGTCGCGGAAAATCTGGTTTCTGAGGTCGTTGTTTAAGTACTCCGGGTATGCGGTGTGCATAGCCGTTGCTTCCTTAATCATTCCGTCAAGGTAAATCTTGCATGCCGGAAGCTTCTTGTTTCTGATGCCTTCCTCTAAGGCAAGCATAAGCTCCTGGGAACGTCCGACAGCGAATGCCGGAATTAAGACCTTGCCGCCGCGGGATAAGGTGTTGCTGATAACCTCGCAGAGGTGGGCTTCTGCATCAGCTCTGGACGGGGAGAAGTCCTCGGAGCCTCCGTAGGTGGACTCCATTACAAGTGCTTCAAGACGCGGGAACTGCGAGACTGCCGGGTTGAACAGTCTGCTCTTTGCGTAGTATAAGTCTCCGGTAAAGGCGATATTGTAGAGACCGTTTCCGACGTTGAAGTGGGCAATGGCGGAACCTAAGATGTGTCCTGCGTTGTGGAGCGTGAGTTTTAAGTCCGGGGCGATGTCCGTGACATCTCCGTATCCTAAGGTGATGGTGTGCTTGACAAACTCGCGGACCTCGTTGGAGGAGTACGGCGGGGCCTTGTCTTCCTTGTTGTTGACATCCAGATAGTCAAGCTGGAGCATGGCTGCCAGGTCGCGGGTTGCAGGCGTGGTATAGACCGGTCCGTCGTATCCGTAGCGGTAGAGGAGCGGAATGTATGCGGAGTGGTCTAAGTGTGCGTGGGTCAGCACGACTGCGTCAAGGGTGGAGAACGGGTAAATCTCCGGTACGTGAAGGTACGGGGAGGAGGCGGCGCCGGTTGCTCCCGGGGACTCTCCGCAGTCGATTAAGACTTTGCTCTGCGGAGTGGTTAACAGGAATGCGGCACGTCCAACCTGACGGCAGCAGCCGAGGGTTGTCACTCTGAGCCACTGGTCGCGGTCGCGTCCGGTGTATAAGGAGTCGCGGTGGATTCTTCTTCCGCATCTTCTGAGGAACTCCTTTCTCTCGTCGCGTGCTTCGCGGAGATACTGTCTGACCTGCTTGATGGTCATGGACGGAATCGGCGGAGTTCTGACAACTCTCGGCGTCCATCCGGTCTTCATCGTGATGTCGCGAAGGGTTGCGCCGTTCTTTCCTATGACAACTCCCGGCTTTTCTGCCTCGATTAACATCTCTCCGGTGTCGGTATCGAAGAAGATGTCGGTGATGCCTGCTCCTTCCGGTACGACCTTTTTGACCATGTCATAGGCGACCTCGGTGTCTCCTAAGATATTCGGGCGTACCACGATACGCTTTCGTAAGTCGCGTGCGAGTGTTTTGATTAAATCCTGTTCGGCTGCGAACTTCTCCGGATTGTCGGTGTAGATAACCATCTCCGGTCCTTCGAATTCGACGTCGGTTACTTCAACGCCGCGCGGGACTTTTTTGTTGATGGTTTCTTTGAGTTCTTTCAGTCTGTCTTCAACCTGCATAAAAATCGTTCCAAAAAAGATTAGGCATGGGCCGGCTGTAGGTAGCCGGATATGGTATCCTCATCTATATATTCAAATTTGTCTTTGGTGATAACTGCCACATTGTAGCCTTCACCGGATGCTGCGTCACGGCGCATGGCTGCGCGCAGTGCGTGGACTGCTAAGCGGACTGCTTCGTCTTTTGTCATGTTCGGGACGAAGCGGTCTTCTAATACACCGTATGCGGTAAAGGAGCCGGAGCCGGTGGAGACGAAGTTCTCTTCGAGAGTTGCGCCTCCTGCGGCATCAACGGAGTAGAGGGAGGAACCGTTTGCATCAACGCCGCCGACAACGAGCTGTACGCTGTACGGGGTGAAGCGGTTGTCGTTTAAGTAGTTGGAGAGAACGGTCGCGACAGCGCCGACGCTGATAGGGTATCCGCGGCGGAGTTCATAGAGAGAGGACTCTACGTTGATGATGCGGATGAGACGCTGTGCATCTCCGACGGTTCCGGCGATGGTCATTCCTATATTGCGGGAGATGGAATGGACTTTCTTCGCTTTTTTGCTGGCGATTAAGTTACCCATGGTTGCCCGACGCTCAGTGGCAAGGACAACTCCGTTGTCAAATGCAATACCTACTGTGGTAGTTCCCGTTTTTACGTCATTTACCTGTGTCATGAGAAACCTCAAGAAGGATACGCTAAGAAATGTGGTTTGCAAAACCTGTTCAAACGAACTGATAAAAGCGCTGATTATTTATTCAGCACGGCAGGAGATAAACCTATCTGTCTGGGAAAAAGCGGGGTTAGGTTCTCTGGAATACCAGAGTCATGAGTCCGCTTTCGTCTGCGAGCGGGGTATTTACGAGTGTATAGCCGGCGGATTCTGCTTTGCGTCTGAGTTCGAAGATTTCGTCGCTGTCGGTGACAGTGGTAATTATTGTGGAGACTGCACTGGAAAGGGCTGGTTCGTTGTCCAGAATTTCTTCACAGACGCCTTCTGCATCGACAATTAATGTGATGTTTGTTTTGTCCACGAAGGTTGAGTCGCGGATAATCTGGGAAAGCATTAAGGACTGTACGGTAACAGTTTCGTCGGTGTACGCGGCAGCGGAGGTGGTGTCTATGATGTTTCGGGATACGACGTAGGGCACAAATGCCGCGTCATAGTTTATCGCGCCCTGTACGAAGCGGGTTCCCAGGTTGTTCTTTTTCTTTGTTTCCCGCAGGAGTTCGGTATAGTACGGGTTTGGTTCTAAGGCGATGTGTTCTGTTTTGATGAAGAGCCGGTCGTTTACGTATGCGGAGACTGCGCCAATTCCTGCCCCTATCTCAATTACCGGATTTTCCCGCGGCAGGTATTCGTCGAGTGCGTCGAAGAGGCTGGTTTCGTATCCGTTCGGGTTTACCAGAAGAGAGATGATAAGGGACGACGGGACGTATTCGGGGTTTACCGCAATGATGTTTTCGCGGACCATGACCTCATGCGGCAGGGGGTTTAGGGTGCTGATGCATCCTGCACTCAGGATGGTGAGGATAAGAAGCCCCGCTGTTATGACTGCGAGGACACGCCGGCGGTTTTTGTTCATGGTTAATCTATACTCACTTATTGTTTAGGTATTTTTCTCTCGTCCTCTGCCGCAACTACTTATTAAATCTGCACAGCCAATACATATACTACCAAAGGACAGAAGTATCATGAGCAAAACCGTTGAAATCCTCTTCTCCGGCAGAGTACAGAAAGTCGGATTCCGTGCCTGCATCAAAAAAACCGCT
>JAFQBW010000026.1 GCA_017399555.1 Methanocorpusculum sp. | reverse complement strand
GTACAAGAAGGTGTACTCCTCCCTGGATTCACTCAGGGAGGAGAGAGTGAGTGCAAATGTCGAAGGAAGAAACTGTGCGGGAGACAGAAACACCCTGCCGAAGAAGGTCAGTGTTCTCTCCCGCGGGACAGTGTCGCTTGATACCATGAGAGCCTGGAAGCGGGAGATGGATTATGTGTATGCAGGAGGGGAGTTCGCATGACGAAATTCAAATTTGAGATTCGGGAGACCTTATCGCGCTATGTTGAGGTTTCTGCTGAGTTTCTGGATGAAGCATGGGAGGAGGTTGAGCGGATGTATGATGATTTGGAAATTGTCCTGACTGCCGACGATTTGGCGCGAGGCTCGGAGAGACTCAAGCCGTGAGCAAGGCGTGAGTCAGGTGACAACTGACGAGCGACTGGCGATTTCTGATATGGAAATCATCTGGATTGATTAACCATCTCTTCTTTTTTCCGCTTTTTTTGCTGACGCCTCTTTTCTTTGAACATCTGGAAAATCTCTCTGTTCCTCTGTTCGCTCCCCTGACTCCGTTCACGCTTCGCCGAGGCTCGCGGCAACTCCGTCTGTCCCCCGCTCTGTTACATCCTGCCCGCAAAAACCAGGACGACAAAACGCCCATGCCTCCGCTTCTCTCCGGCATCGGCTGTCTCTGGACTTCGCTCGCGTATCTCCTCCTCCTCCTCTCAAAAAAAGTTATGCGGAGATTCTTCTCCGGTTTGCCGCCCACTCCCACAGATACGGGAACGCAATTCCAAAGAACAGCAGCACAACTCCTGCCCACTGCTGCGGGCTGACTGCTTCTGCGAGAATCAGTACCGAACAGATAATTCCTGCGGGAAGCTCCGAGGAGCTGAGAATGGTCGCCGCCCCGGCTGAAATCTTCGGCGTTCCAATCGCGAAGAAGAATGAGGGAATCGCACAGCCGAGAATCCCAATGAGGACTCCATACTTCCAGATACCGTCTGCAAGCACTCCGGAGGTAAAGTATGCCGGAGAGAATACGCAGATGAGAAAGATCAGTGCAATTGAGAGAATGAAGAAACTCCGGGTGATTGGATGAATCTCCACATCCACCTTTCCCAGCAGGAAGATATAGACTGCATAGAACAGTGCAGAACCTAATCCGAACAGAACTCCTGTTGGGTCCAGATGCTCTGCACCTGCTCCAACTCCTGCCGCAAGCAGTGTTCCGGCAATCAGAATCAGCAGCGAGGTGAGAATTGATATCTGCGGAAGTTTTCTGGAATATACTGCATCAATAATAATTCCAATCCAGGTGTACTGGAAGAGCAGAATCACTGCGATGTGGGCAGGTACTGTTTGCAGAGCAAACATGTAACAGGTACTCACCAGTGCGAGACTCACGCCTACTGCTGCAATTCCTATGATATTTTTTATCCGCGGAGGTTTTGGTGCGGTAGTCTTTTTCCGCACGGCGGATGAGACAAGAAGCCCGCCGGCGAGTATTGCCATCATCATCCAGCCGAAGAAGTACTGACTCATTACCACATCGTCTGCGGCAAAGCCTGCTTCGTATGCCATTTTGATGACTGAAGAGGACGGCCCGAAACTGCATCCGCCAAGAAATACCAGAAGCGGAAAGAGAAGATGATACGGCTTCATGTGTCTTCTATCGTGTTGGTTTTTGTCTGCGTTGAATGTTTGGGTTTTGTTGGCTTTGCTCTATCACTCCTGAAGCCAGCTTAAAAAATACAAACACGCGAATCTACGCGAATAAAAAATAAAACCTGATTCGTACGATGTCGAAAGCTTCGCTAATCGCACGCCCTGTGGTCGTGCTCAAAGCTTGAGCCATCGGCTCTCGCTAATCGCACGCCTTTCAGTCTTGCTCAACATTCGAGTCATCTACGATGCCTCTCGCTAATCGCTCGCTTTCTGTTACACAACGCTATCGCGTTGCTTTATGGGGGTGTGGGGGTGCTTGGAACTTTCCGCACGTTTTTTCTCTGCAGTTTCCCCGCACACTATCCTCACTCGCCCGCCAAAACCCGGTTTTTACATAAATCATTATAACGTTTATTTCAAAATCCAAAAACACTTGTGGGTGCTATTTCTTCTGCGCGCCCGGTGTTTTGGCGTGTTGTGTGACTATAAATAACCTTCGCAAGGGGTTCAAAACTTTGCCGTATGGAATTTCTTTAAATACTTCAATATCTTACCTAAAGTAAACACAAAACCAACGTGATGAAATATGACTGATACCAAAAAAATCTCATTAACCGT
>JAFQBW010000025.1 GCA_017399555.1 Methanocorpusculum sp. | reverse complement strand
CATACTGACGTAACGAGTGAAAAAGGAGGTCCCCCGCGTGAAAAACTATATGAAGCGGTTTTACCGCGATGAGACCGGCGCCGAGCTGATTGAGGTCGCGCTGGCCATTGCCATCGTTGCCATCCTCGCCGCCGCCATCTTTGGCATCATCCGTATCCTGCTGGTGAAAATCGAACAGGCAGGCGATATGATTGGTGACATTGACCCGGGCATTCTGAATGGTTCCGGAAGCGGAACAGGGACGGGCGCCGGGGCGGGAACCGGCACTGGAACCGGCACTGGAACTGGAACGGGTATCGGTGGGACCGGCACCGGAACTGCCGGGGCTGGTATCGGCGGCGTCACCGAATAAGCGGTCTGTCTATCATCCAAGAGGCGCAGGAAGACAGCCTTCCTGCGCCCTTTCTTTTGAGGTGCTGAATTATGCCTTTGAATTATCTCCAACTTCTATCCATCCCTCTCTGCCTGCTGGCGCTTGCGATATCTTCACTCTATGACCTGAAGTACCGGAAAGTTCCCAATGTTGTCACCATCCCCCTGATGCTCTGCGGCCTGCTTCTGACCTGTCTGACGGAGCTGCCGATGCTGCCCTATAAGCTGTTTTATGCTGCCTGCCTCTTTTTCTTTGGTATGACAGGACTGCTCGGCCTCGGTGACATCAAGCTACTGATTGGACTTGGAGCCGTCTGGGTGCCGGAGTACGCTTTGCTTTCCGCTGCTTTGGCGTCTCTTATCATCTTCCTTTACCATATCATCCGGCACAGGACAGAACTGCTTTCCCTGTTGAAAAGAAGCAGTCTTTGCCTCCTCCGCATGTGGCCCACGCAGGAACGCAATAGCTATAACTCTGTTCCCTTTGCCCCCTATCTGCTTTTCTCCTACATTCTGATACAGGGAGGTCTTCTGCTATGGCAGCTTTGAAGAAACATTTGAAAGCCATCTGCTGGCGTCGTGGGAGCAGTGAATTGATTGGCTTCGCCTTAATCATCCCCCTGCTGGCAGCCTTGATTTTCACCATCATCACCATTATGCAGTTGGGTCTTGTACGGCAGACGCTGGAATACGCCACCTACATGAGCGCACGGTCCGCCGTGGTCTGCGAGGACTATTCCACCGCCCTTACACAGGCGCAGACGACTGCGCGGATGACGCTGGCCAATTCCACCTATGGGGTGGATTCTGACAACGTAGGCGTCCATCTGGAGCTTGTAGGCGGCACCTCCAGCACCAGTGGCAGCGGCATTACATGGGAGAAAGGCGCCTTGCTCAAATGTGAAGTGACTGCGCCCATCAGCCAGTTTATCAACATTCTGGACGGCGACATGTCCTCCTGCATCTATGTCATGGTGGAGCGGCCGGCCCGCACCTATTACTAATGGAGGAGGCGGATGAAGACCATGATTGGACGATTTAAGGAAATCTCCTGGCGGCGTGGAAACGGCGCCTGTTATGCTTGCCTCATCATCTCCCTGCTGGCAGGTATCATGCTGGTGCTGCACATGGAATGTTCCAACATCATGTACGCCAGCGCCGTTGCCTCCACACGCAGCGATATGATTGCGGATTCCGCCGCCCTCTATGCCCAGAGCTATGACTATAAGTACAATAAGGCCCAGGCGGAGACAATGGCCACATTCCTGACCGCTTATAACAACGGTACTTCCGGTCGATATGAGCTGACGTCCTCCATCTTGTTTCCGGACGATGACCTGTTGACAGTCAAATGCGATGTGCAGACCTTCTTCTACTTCCCCGGCCTTGCGGGACATGAGACACTGACGGTCTCTGATGAAGCCAGCGTCCGGTCTGTGGATATTTGGGGCGATATCTTTGTGGTGCCGGATTCCGTAGGCCACGCATCCTCGCCCGGTACGACACCTCCCGTAGGAGACCTGTCTGTACCGTAGTACAGCGTTCTGTCCTGCTGTTTACACCATACTGGCTATGATGAAAATACTGAGGAAGGGAGCGCTGTTCAAATGATTGCATTTACGCATGGATTCAGATACAATGGGAAAGACACCGGACGGAGAAAGCGAGGGAAGGGATAATGTTTCTCAAGGAGACCGGAGATGCGTTCTTTCAGAAGGACATTGAGCGCAGCCAGGAGATATATAAAAAATACGCCAAACTGATTGAACAAAAGAGATGCTATGAAAATACCCTTCGTCTCGTTCTCGATACCCCGGTGATGCAGAATGCACCGGAGCTGCTGGTGGCCTACGGAGCAAAGGAGTCCGCGCAAGCCGGCATCTTTGTCCGTCATGCCTTCTTCTACGACAAATCCACCGGCATGGTGCTTGACCCCACCATTCCGGAAAAACGGGAGCCGGATGAGCGATACATTATCGCAGAAGCATTCTCCTTCAACGAATATCTGGACGCTATCCTTAACGGCGGCAAGACCACCGACTTCTGGGATAACAAGGTATTCCGCAAGTATCTGCAGGAGATGGAGCGGTGGACGCTTGCGCAAGGTTTCGCAATCGTTGGATAACGACAAGCCTGCTT
>JAFQBW010000024.1 GCA_017399555.1 Methanocorpusculum sp. | reverse complement strand
GGTGGTTCCGCGGGCAGCTGCACCGACCATGCCGAGGGTAATTGCTTCCTTCGGGCAGGCGTCTGCACAGATACCGCAACCGGTACACTTGGAGGCGTTTAACACGAGGTGGGAGACTTTCTTCAGGAGGCGCTGCTCCATAATGATAGTTTCGCCCTCAACCTTCGTGGAGAATTTTGGAAACATTGTGCTCATTGCCATAACGATTTCCTCTCTCTTTTTAGTGCTCCTCAGAGACAGCTTCTGCTGCTGCTCCGGTTGGCGCTACAAGGCTGACAACTTCGTACGGGCATACTTCGACGCAGACACCGCAACCGGCACAAAGTGCGTGGTTGACATCGAGGCAGGTTGCCTTTCCGTCAAAGACTTTGTAAATCTTGTCGGTTGTTGCCGGGTCTACTGTGCAAAGCTCCAGTGCGTTAACTGGACATGCGACCACACAGTTGTTGCAACCAGTACAGCGCTCCATGTTGATATGCATTGCAAAGGACATTTCTGTTGCACCAGTCTGTTCAAAGTAGTCCTCCAGAGATAACTCTAGAGCCATAACTGGCGAGTGGACTAATTCGACCATTATAGTTTAGAGGTCTACACATAAATACACTGTGGGAATAATATATATATTAGAATTTTTTTACCCACTCAAAAATATTACGATATATAAACATTTTGGAATGTATTATATATTATCAATAATATCGCGATTATTTTTAGTGGGTGTTTAGATTCAGAAAAATATCTGTATTCTACTTTCCCGGAAAGGAAAGATTCGGTGATTACCATCACCTTCCGATTAGCAGGAGATTCTGCCGCAAACAGGCAGCATTCCATATAAACACTCCGTACTGCGGCACACAGGTGTTTCAGGGGAAAAACAGTACAGGAAGAACGAAAGGGGTAAAAAAGGTGTGATATTGGATATTTTTATGCTTTTCTTGCGGAGAGTTTCCGGTATTTGTCCGGATTTTCCGCCATTTCTTCGCGGATTTCTTCGATGTACATGATGTCATCGCAGTCTTTTCCGCAGAGGCAGTAGTCGTGTTTGTCGACTGCATAGACCGGGAAGATTTTGACATCTTCCGGAACCGGGTGAGCGGTTAAGTTGTCGAGCTTGAGTAAGTCCTCCGGACGGTATCCAATGGTGTTGCAGACCTGTTTGAAGTCGCGAACCCAGGCACGTAAGTCGCGGACGTCGTTGTAGTCCCACTGGTAAATCTGGTAGAGGAGCATGTATGCGTCGCGTTCAAGAATTACCTGAGAGAGTTCCTGACTCTGGGAGAAGTAGAAGTCGAGGAAGGAGCGAACATCGCGAACCTGCTGTGCGGATTCGTAGGTTGCAGCCCGCATCTCTTTGGCTGTTCCAATACGGTCTTCCTGTTCGAGGTTTCCGCCAAGTCTGCCTACTTCGCGGGAAATGCCTTTGAGGTCAATTTCAATGTCTTCGAGGTTTCCAAGCACATCCTCGAATTTTTTGTAGAGCTCGACGCCAAAGAACGCCTCCATGTATTCACTGTTCTTGCTCATGTTACTTTAATATTTACTGACAATTTATATAAATCATTAGTTTGTCATGCCGGTGAGAAGAGTACCCAATCCCAGAGATTAAATAGAAGAGCAATCAGGACGCAGGAAATTGACATATAAAGATATCCAACGGTATTATATACGGGCAATTTCACCCTGATTTCGGGATACCGTACAGTACCGGAGACTCGCAAATTGAACTCATTGTATGTTTCTGTTCGGCATGAGGACGGCGTCTGAAAGATTCAGCGTGCAGGGGCTTGGATCCTGCACGCTGTAATGCCGTGTGTTCCGTCACGGCGCATGACAAGTAGAACAGTGTATACAGGAAGAAGGGTTTTCTTCTCTGTATGTTTCAGAAAATTTACATGAGATTCTCTGAAATTTCCCTGCGACGGGAATCATGCGGAAGGCTGGGTAGGCAATGGCATTTGAAACTACTTGCATATCCTCATGGATTCTTGAGCGCAGAGAGAGGAGAAAACAGCGATATTGTATAGTATCGTGATGTCTCCAACACTAAATATAATGACGTTCTGATATTTAACGATGAGTGAATAAGATTATATATAATAATATTTGTTTGAAAAATATAAAATAATATTATTAAAGCATTTGGAAAGTATTTAATATTATTAAATCAGACGCGCACGAGTATGTACCAGCACTCATACACGTAAGCCTAAGCGAGGCGGAGAACTTCCGTATCCCGGCAGTTGTGGAAACCCAGGGCGTTCTTTCCCAGAATAAGTTCCCGATACGGGCAGTTGTAGAAGAGGAGAAATCCCTCCCCCTCAGTTAAAAAAGATCGCCGAAGACCACGACATCGTCGGCGTTCAGCTTCCTGTCAAGACTCTCTTTTAAGACCGGAAGCTCAAGTTCGTGTCCAATCTGTTCGACAATCATCTTCTCAAAGGAAGCATAGCGGTAAATCCAGTCAACGATAACATCAACCACGACCAGGGCCGCCTTGGCACTCTTGACCGTTACCAGATGCTGACCGACTCTCGGGTGGCGTCCGCGTTTTCCGCCGAGTGTGATGCGGTATGCCGTCTCTGCAGAACTTAACGTACCAAACACACAGGCACGGACACACGTACCGCAGGCAAGACAGAGATCTTTATCCATGACAACCCGGCCTTCCCGGACGGCAAGCGCCTCCTCGCGGCAGTACTGTACACACGTACCGCATCCGGTACAGTATCCCTCATCCCGGTCCGGCGCACGGATACCGGTGATACCAATCTCATTTAACGTCTCGCTGACGCAGGAGTTCGGACAGGCAGATACGGCAATTCTGACTTTTCCCGGCATTTCCTTGCCGAAATATTTTGCATCAATCTCTTTTGCAAGGGCAATGCAGTCGATATTTGCCAGTTTGCACCGGTCAGTTCCGGGGCAGGCGGTGATGTTGACAATCTCATTTCTCTCAGAACCGGTAAGCCAGCCGGCCGCAATTAACGCATCAGAGAGGTCGGGCAGGACCTGCGGTGCGATGTGCGGGATTTCCACCGTCTGGCGGGTGGTCAGGTGAATATCAGATAAGCCGAACTGTTCCGTGATATCACATAAAGAACGAAGAGCGCCGGCAGTTGTAATCCCTGCCGGAAGGCGGAGCCGCAGTGTGCATTTCGCACCATCCGCTTCGGTGATGACGCCGCCGGATTCAAAAATGCGGTTCTTTGATTTCATATATATAAATTTACAATCTGGATTTATATATTATTTTGTTATGATGTGTTTTTAGTATTTTTAATATATCATAAAAAACCGCACGGAAAAGAAAGACAGAATATAATGTGCTGAAAAACCAACCAATGATTATGTCATCCTATAAAGAGGACTTCCTCGCATACTTTTCCGTAAATAAAACCCATATTCCGGGAATTCTCTTCTGCTGTATAATAGCCGCGGCAGCCTTTCTTCTGACCCGCGGAACTCTTTTCGACGGCGGATTTCAGATTCTGCCGGCGGAATGGTTTCAGGAAAACCCTGCCTTTCTTCTCCTCTCCAAAGTCGGCCCGATTGTCCTGGCCCTTCTTATCTGCCTGTTCATAAATGTACGGTTCTTCAAAGCAGGCGGTTCATACGCCGGAAAATTCATTCTCCGGACTGCAATTATCCTCATGGGTGCCAGAGTTACCGCTGATGTCTTACTGACCGCATCCGTCCCCGGTCTGGTGATAATTCTGACAGTACTTGCGGCAACAATCCTCTTTGCAATGAAGTTTGGAACATTTCTCAAAAAACCCTGGGACGCCTGCGCAGTCACCGGAAGCGGGACCGGAATCTGCGGAGTATCGGCCGCACTCTCCGTCGCCGCGACCGTAAATGCCGAGCAAAAATACGTCCATGCAGTCGTCGGCATCATCAGCATCTTAGGACTTGCCGGCGTGTTCCTGATTCCGCTTCTGGCATTCGGATTCGACATGACAACCGCACAGGCAGAAGTATTCATCGGCGGAACCCTGCATGAAATCGGCAACGTAATCCCGGCGGCAGAACTCTACACCGCTTTCGGCGGAGAAGAGATTGCCGCCCTGGCACTTACCTATAAAATGGTCAGGGTTGCGATGCTGGTCGTTGTCGCCGCAGTATTCTCCCGGCTTGTTCTGAAAAGAACAGAGACGAAAACCGCCGGAGAAAAACCGCGTCTCCAGGGGTTCCTGATTCTCTTCGCCCTGCTCGCCGCAGGAATGAGCCTGTTTATCCTCCTCGCACCGGAAGCAGGACGGGCAGTACAGGACGTTCTGGTACACACCTCCGTAACTCTTCTGACGATAGCCATGGCAGGAGTCGGACTTTCCATGAACCTCAAAGAAACATTTCTGGTTGGAAAAAGCCTGCTGCCGTTTGCATCCGCTGTCTGGCTGGTACAGATAATTCTGATGCTGATATTAACAAAACTCTTTGTCTAAAGAGAGACACTCTCTCTTTTTCAAAAAAAAAATTAGATCCAGAGGACCATCCGCAGTAAATCGCGGACACCCGGACCAAGTCCTACCACAATCATGGCAAAGATAATCAACTGCCATAAGGTCTCCATTCCCTCCTCATGCCGGAACTTCTCCAGAACCCAGATGGAGGGGACAAGGACAACTAATTTTAACAGGAACATACTGTAGGCAGTTCCGGTAAACTCAATCAGCCCGCTTCCTACCACATGCTGTTCGATGTAGTGAATCGGATGCAGGTCAAGGGCATATCCAGTGGCAGAAGAGTCCAGGAAATGGCTTGCGATTAACGCCAGATACATCGGATGCGACACATACTGCCAGCGGCAGACATAGCGCAGGAATGCCCAGAGCAGAGCCGTTGCCGCAGCCGCAATTCCAACCACAATCAGGATAATCAGGAAATCAACGGTCGCTCCTGCATTCGTGATGCCAAACCACATCAGATACAGGAACGCCAGAACCGAAGCCGCCGTTCCGATACCGGCAAACACCGGAATATAGGAAAGCACAACCTTCTTTTTCTGCAGCAGGTAGGACACAAACAGCGCCAGCATACCAAATATCAGCGTCAGAATATAGACCTGCGGCGTGATGAACAAAATCCACCAGGGGTCAGGAATCGTTCCGGTATCCTCGACCACGCGAAGCAGACCGCCGAAAAGGACATAGGTAAGCGCCGACAGCATCAGCGGAGTGGATATTTCAATATTGACCTTGCGAATCCACCGGTAAAGTAAATACAAACCGAGGAGTACTAATAATGCATATAAGATAGTCTGGACTACGGTATAGTTGGAAGCTTCCAGACTGACAATCCAGGAGTATATATCTTCAAACATAGCAGGACCTGCAATGACAGTAAATGATAATAGGATATTAAAAGATAAAACCTTTGACAAATCGCGCTGGATTCAGCTCCCGCGGGATGTCATCGCCGGACACGACGCGTTAAAACAGCTCCCGCTGGTCGTCTCCGATTTAGGTATGCGTGGTCCGCTTATGGTTCTCTCCGGAGAACAGACGATGGAAACTGTCGGAAGCCGGGTTCTCACACTCTTAAAAGATGCCGGATTCACGGTTGAATCGTTAATTGTCGGGCAGATTACCTATGAAGAGGTTACCCGGGTTGCAAACGCGGCACAGGATTTCGGCGCGGTTTTGCTGATTGCAGTCGGCGGCGGCCGCGTAATTGATATCGCAAAAATCGTCTCTTATAATATTGACATCCAGTTCATCAGCGTGCCGACAGCAGCATCTCACGACGGCATTGCCTCATCCCGCGCATCAATCCACACCGAGGAAGGAAGCATCAGTGTTGCCGCCCACCCGCCGCTTGCAATCGTTGCCGACACCGGCATTCTGGCATCAGCCCCGCGCCGCCTGACCGCCGCCGGCTATGCGGATACGATTGCCAACTACACGGCAATCCTTGACTGGGACATGTCGATTCGCGAGACCGGCGAGATGAGCAGTGAGTATGCAACAGCGCTTTCCATGATTGCGGCGGAGCTGATGGTCGAGAATGCCGAGACGATTAAGGAGTACGACGAGAAGGCCGCCTGGGTTGTCATGAAGGCGCTGTTCGCATCCGGTGTCGCGATGAGTATTGCCGGCAGTTCGCGTCCGGCATCCGGCGGAGAGCATAAGTTTGCCCATATGCTGGAAAGGATTGCCCCGGGGAAAGTGCTCCACGGCGAGGCCTGCGGTATCGGCACGATTCTTTCGATGTACTTCCACGGCGGAGACTGGAAACGTATCCGCGAGTCCCTGCGGATTATCGGCGCACCGACAACGCCGAAGGATCTGGGGCTTTCGGATGCAGAAGTTATCGAGGCGGTTGTCCGGGCAAAGGAGATTCGCCGCGAACGCTATACAATCTTTGACTCCATAACAGAGGAACAGGCAGAGGCGGCAGTTGCCGCTTTGTACGAGGAGGACTAAATGGAAGAGGAACGCATTATCACAATTGTCGGCTCGGTTCTCGCAAAGGAAGGAGCCGAGTTTACCTATGCAGGTCCTGATGCGGCCTGCGAAGGCTGTAAGGTTGCCCGCGTGTGCCACAACACAAAACTTCGTGCCGGCAGACGCTACCGGGTTGCCGCAACCAGAAAGACGCACCACGAGTGCCCCCTGCATGAAGGAGGGGCAGAAGCGGTCGAGGTTGTAGATTCCGAGATGACGGTCGTCATTCCAACCAGCCAGGCAACCCGCCGGACGCGGATTGTCTATACGCCGGTCTGCGATGAACGGTTCTGTAAAGGATACGCCTTCTGCCACCCCGACGGGATGATGGAGAAGGAAAAATATGTGGTGATGGAGGTCCTCGGTTCCTACTCGGAGACCTGCCCGAAAGGGATTAAGAACCTGAAACTTGCAAAGCTCCGGCATGTGCCGTGAGTCAAAAACGGTTGAGGATTTCTCACAACCGCCTCTTTTCAAAATCTGTTTTTCAATTCACCGTACACAAGAACAGGATATATACACTGTGAGACTGCGTTTATGATTTGCGGAAAGCACCAACACATCACATTTAATTTGTCATAACGCAAATCAATTAGTACTAATATGATGCGCCGCCCGATTCTCTTAATCCCGATACTCTTAGTCGTCCTTGCCGTCTCCATGTTTCTTGCGCTCGGCATTGGCGTATCCGGATTTTCGCTGTTCACCTTTGAAACGGAAATGATTCAAAAACTCCTCTTCGAAGTGCGGCTTCCAAGAATCATCGCGGCGGTACTGGTAGGAGCCGGCCTTGCGGCGGCCGGATGCGCCATGCAGGGCCTCTTTAGAAACCCCATGGCAGACCCGTACCTCCTTGGAACCAGCTCAGGCGGAGCGCTGGGAGCTGCCATTTCCATCGTATTCTTAGGCGGCATGTTCATGCCGGTCTTTGCCTTTGCAGGCGCAATCCTCTCGATTATCGTCGTCTACTTCGCCTCGAAAAGAAACGGACGCGTGGCAGTAGAAACCCTGCTCCTGACCGGAATTGCCGTCTCCTTCCTGCTGTCTGCAATGCTTTCCTTCATCACCTACATATCCGGAAACAACCTCCAGCAGATTATGTTCTTCACCATGGGCGGCCTCTGGAACGTTTACTGGGATGACGTCCGGCTCGGCCTGCTGATTATCGCGGCAGCGATTGTCCTCTTCATCTTCGCCCGCGACATGAACGTCATGACCTTAGGCGAAGAAGAAGCCGTCCACTTAGGCGTCTCCACCGAAAAGACCAAACGCGTCCTGCTCCTTATCTCAACCTTCATTACCGCAATCGCAGTTTCTATCGCCGGCTGTATCGGATTTGTCGGACTCATCGTCCCGCACATCGTCCGCCTCATAACCGGACCTGACCACCGCATCCTTCTTCCGGCATCCATGGTCGCAGGCGCCATCCTCCTGCTTGCCGCAGACACCTTCGCTCGAACACTTCCAACCGAAATCCCGGTCGGTATTGTCACCTCCTTTATTGGAGCGCCGTTCTTCATCTACCTGCTCAGACGGAGGACACGCGTATGAACATCGCAGCCGAAGCCAAAGACATCACCGTCGGATACGGAGAACACACCGTCCTCAAATCCGTCTCCCTCGCAATCGAGCAGGGAGGATTCTTAGGCATCCTCGGACCGAACGGATGCGGAAAAACCACCTTCCTCCGGTCACTTTCCAAAGTACTCAAACCCGAAGACGGTGTCGTCTATATTGACGGAAAAACAGTATCCTCCTACGACGCAAAGACCTTCGCCAAAACCGTCGGCTGTGTCAGCCAGGAAACCGAAACCGGCTTTGAGTTCTCCGTCCGCGACATCGTCCTCATGGGCCGCCATCCGCATATCGGACGCTTAGCCCCGCTCACCGCCGAGGACTACGCAATCGCCGACGAGGCAATGCGGTTTACCAACACCCTGCAGTTCAAAGACCGGCTGGTAACCGAACTCTCCGGCGGCGAAAGACAGCGGGTACTGATTGCCAAAACCTTAGCCCAGCAGCCGAAGATTCTGCTGCTGGACGAACCGACAAACCACCTGGATGTCTGCCACCAGATTGAGATTCTCCAGCTCATCAGAAGCCTGACGCCGAAGATTACGGTCATTGGCGTCCTGCATGACCTAAACCTCGCCTCCTACTTCTGCGACCGGATTGTCTTAATGGAAAAGGGACAGATTCTCTCGGTTGGAACACCTGCCGAAGTCCTCACTCCGGAGAGAGTGTATGACGTATTCTCGGTCCGCATGATTGTCTCCCCGCACCCGGTAACCGGCAAACCCTACCTCATTCCGGAGTACGGCATCCCGCAGACCCCGGGAAGCCGGCACATCCATGTAATCTCCGGCGGCGGAAGCGGAGCAGAACTGTTCTACTCGCTTTCCCTCCACGGCTTTACCGTAACCGCGGGCGTTCTTTCCGCAAACGACTCCGACGCACAGGCGGCATCTGTCCTTGGAATCGAAACCATCTTAGAGCCGCCGTTTGCCGCGGTCAGCGAAGCGTCGGCCGCCCGGCTCAAAGAACTGGTGGCAAAAGCAGACGCGGTCGTTGTCACTGCCATGCCGGTCGGACACGGCAACCTCTCCAACCTCACCGCCCTTGCCGGATGCAAAGTTCCGGTCTATGTCCTTGGAGAATTTGCCGACTACACCGGAGGCCGGGCAAAGGAAGCACGGAGAAAGATTCTGGACGAAGGCGGAGTCTGCACCCCGGACATCATGAGTCTGATGAAGAAACTCATGCCGTACGAAAGGTAGCTTCATTACTCCGTACACCCAAATTTCATAGGAGCAAGCGATGCGCTATTACTATACAAAAAATACCGTCTATGTCAGAGGAAAGTTCCGGGCTGTCAGTACCGGCGTTGACGGCGGACTCCGCGAGGTCTCCACCCTGCTGAACCACACCGTACCGGAGGATTTTGACCATGACGACCCGCTTTCCTACATTCAGGGACTGCTTGCAAAACGCGGATATGAAAACGACGCGTTCGGCCTGCTGACGGCGGTCTGGATGCAGAACCTCTGTGTTCTTCAGTATGACTACATCACCGTCTTTGTTACCGCAGGCGTCACCAACCCGAACCCTGACCCGACAAAACCCCATACCATCAATATCATTGTCGTCTCCGGAGAAGGAATGTCCGATGCCGCCCTTCTGGAAACGATTATCACCGCAACAGAGGCAAAAGCGCACGCCCTGCGGCTTCTCGGCCGCGACTTTACCGGAACCACCTCGGATGCAGTAATCGCCGCATCCGAAGGCGATACCATCCACACCTATGCAGGAACGTTTACCGAGCCGGGAAAACGCATCTATGCGGCAGTTCTCCACGGAGTAATGGAAGCGGTCAAACGCCATGAGGGAACAGTTTCCCGCGGACGTCCCTCATACTTTATCTACTCCCGGTTTTCTGAAGCAGGCTGGTTTGAGTGGCAGAAGGAAGGATGCCCCTACTATCCGTGCCACTTTGAAGGACAGTCCTGTGACTTCTGCTACTGTCCGTTCTACCCCTGCGGGGATGAAACGCTTGGCGAATGGATTGACAGCACAACGCTTGGCGGCAAAGTCTTTGCCTGCACAAACTGTCAGCTCCTCCACGAACCGAAGCGGGCACGGTATCTGAAAGAACACCCCGACGCATCATTTGAAGAGGTTCGCGACTATGTCTGATCTCCCCATCGTCAAAATCCCTGCCGTCCGCTACAAAGGCGGCGATGTCGAGGAAATCACCGAACCGGTGGTTATCGAAGAGAAGATAACGCTCTACTTAAACGGGAAAAAATACCTGACCATGGTTGCAACAAACGACTCCTTAACCGAGCTTGGGGCAGGATTCTTTGTTGCGGCAGGCATTGCAAAGCGGATTTTAACCGTGGCTGTGGAAGGAACGGATGTGTTTGTGGAAGCAGATAATGTCGCCTGCGTCGAAGGGGTACTTACCTCCTCCGGCGGATTTGAAGCCGGAAGAACGGCTGTTGTCTCAGCAGAGAATGCCCGGATTTCCCCGGACGAGATTTTTGCCGTCCGCGAAGCCTTAAACGGCGATGCGTGGGGCGAGACCGGCGGCCTGCACTGCACGGTTCTCTACCACAACCACCGGCAGGCGGCGGTATTCTCTGACATCGGCCGCCACAACACCGTGGACAAAGCAATCGGCTACATGACACTCCACGGCCTCAACCCGGCAGAATGCGTCATCGGCTGTACCGGACGCCAACCGGTCGGCATGGTCTCCAAAGCGGCAAACGCGGGAATCCCCATTATCGTCTCCCGTGCCGCCTCCACCTCCGCCGGCATTGCCGCGGCAGAAGAGTGCGGAGTGACCCTTATCTGCTTTACCCGGGACAGACGCTTTACCGTCTATGCCCATCCGGAACGGATTGAAGGGCTTGCGTAACCGCACCCCTTCTGCCAAATATAGCAGACGGCGGGACACTCTATAGTATTTATAGAAGTCCTCCCCAATACTATTGTATGGAAATCAGAAAGATTCAGGTGACCGGCGGTTCATCATATGTTCTTTCTCTCCCGAAAACCTGGATTCGCGAACGCAACATTCAGAAAAACGACCCGATAGGAGTTGTTTCCCAGGCAGACGGCACTCTTCTTATCACGCCGAATATTCAGTACGACAGAACAACCAAGGTCAAAGAGTTCCCCTTAAAGGACTACCCGGACCCGCAGATGCTTCTCCGCTCCTTAATCGGCGCATACATCAGCGGATTTACCGCAATTAAAATCACCTCCGCAGGCCGCATCCCGCCAAAGGTCCGGCAGGTTGTCCGCAAGTTTACCCAGATGACCATCGGTCAGGAGGTCGCAGACGAAGCGGAGAACAGCATCACCCTGAAAGATATCTTAAACCCGAGCGAGATGCCGTTTGAAAACACCATCCGCCGCATGTACGTGATTACCAAAGCCATGTACGAGGATGCGTTCTATGCCCTGGAACAGGGAAAACGCGAGCTGGCAGAGGATGTAGCGGCCCGCGACACCGATGTGGACCGGCTTCACTGGCTCATTCACCGGCAGTTCTCGCTTATCATCGACAACCCGGCGCTGGCTCTCAAAATGAACATCACCCCCCGGATGGCGGCAACCTATTACCAGATTTCCAAGACCATCGAACGTGTGGGCGACCACGCGGTGCTGATTGCCGAGTCGGTTCTGGTTCTGATTGACAAAGGAGTTGACCGCACCCTTCTTCCCAAACTCACCGACCTTGGCGCAGAGTCGCTTGAGGTGTTTAACAAATGTATCCAGGCAGTGTTCTCCGGAAATATCACCAAGGCAAACCAGATTATCGTCAATGCAGACGGCCTCGACCCGCAGTATCATCAGTTCAGCGATGTTACCCGGAAAATGAAGGCACAGGAAGCTATTGCGGTGAACCAGATTGTACAAAGTATGCACCGTATTACCGAGTACAGCTCGGACATCGCCGAGATTCTGATTAACCGCCTGGTGTCTGATGTTTGAAACGGACTTTACCGCCCGCTTGGACGCGGAAGGGATAACCCCTTCCCTTATCGCGGATTTCCAGGCATTTGTTTTCTCTTTTTATGAGACCTGCGGACGCCATGATATGCAATGGCGGCATACAACAGACCCGTACCTGATTACGGTATCAGAGATTATGCTGCAGCAGACGCAGGTCCCGCGGGTTGCAGAGATATATCCCCGGTTCATAAAAGCCTTCCCGACCGCACAGGCCCTTGCCGCGGCCGCAGATGCCGGGGTGCTTTCCGCCTGGCAGGGGATGGGATACAACCGCCGTGCGCTGTATCTGAAAAAACTCTGCAGAATCGTAACTGAAGAGTTCGGCGGCGTGTTTCCAAAAACCCCTGCCGAACTGGAAAAGCTTCCGGGAATCGGCAAGGCTACATCCTGCTCGATTGCCGCGTTTGCCTATAATTCCCCCGTGGTCTTTATCGAGACAAACATCCGGCGGGTGTTTATTCACTTCTTTTTCCGGGGACGCGATGCAGTAGACGATGCGGAAATCCTGCCGCTGGTCGAGGCAATGCTTCCCGCAGGAAAGAGCCGCGAGTGGTACTGGGCGCTGATGGATTTGGGAACCGAGATGAAACGCTCGGTTGGAAACCCGAACCGGAAGAGCCGGCAGTATGTAAAGCAGTCGAAGTTCGAAGGCTCGCACCGGCAGGTGAGAGGTGCGGTGTTAAAGGAGATGCTGAACCGCAAATCCGGCACCGTCTCCTCGGTGGCAGAAGCGGTCGGCTATCCCGAAGACAGCGTGTCAGCGGTTCTTTCAGAGATGGAAAAGGAGGGGTTTTTCGTGTGCGAAAACGGCGTGTTTCGGGTTTCCTGAGCCTGTTTATCACTTTTCGCGAAAGTGCTCAAAGTCCATCCAAACAACCTCGTTTGCCAATCAAACCCACAAACACCCTCCGATTTTACCCGATTTTTCAAACCCCGGGGCACTTTCGCACCGCGCGGTCGGGGATTTATATACCCCTGCAGCGAAGTATGAAGTGTAATGTCTGAACTGACACAGAAAATCGAACAGGCAACCCGCACCCCCTTCTTTGACCAGACCGGACGGTCCGAAGGAAAAACGCACCGCTGCGAGCCGCTGAAGATTCTGCTGGAGGGAACCTGTTCCTTTGACTGTGCATACTGTGAAGTCTGCACCAAGAAAAAAGGCATCAGCTTCACCCCGGAAGAGATGGCACACGGCTTCCTGGAACTTCACCGCCAGGGACGCGTGGGCGGACTGCTCCTGAGTACCGGCATCCCCCGCGGAGATACCGACCTTGGAATGGAACGCTTAACCGAAACCGCCCGCCTGATTCGGGCAGGCGGATTTACCGGATACCTGCATCTCAAAGTTCTCCCGGGCGCGTCACGCTCAGATATTGCCGAGATTGCAAAGTACGCAACACGGCTCAGCATCAACCTCGAAGCCCCCGACGCACCGCATCTCGCCGAGCTTGCAACCGTCAAAGAATACAAATCCGACCTCCTGCAAAGACACAAATGGCTTGCCGAAATCATGCCGCACAAGCACTCCACACAGTTTGTCGTCGGCGCCGCAGACGAAACGGATTATGACATCTTCAAAACGGTCATGACAAGCTACGAAAAATACAACCCGGCAAGGGTTTACTACTCCGCGTTTCATGCTCTTTCAAACACCCCCCTTGAGACTCATGAAAATACCCCTGTCTGGCGGGCAAACCGCTGGTATCAGGTTGATGCCCTGCTTCGCCTCTACGGATATTCGAGGCAGGAGACATCCCCTGTTTTTGACGAAGACGGAATGCTTCTCAACACCGACCCGAAAGTCCTTCTTGCAAGAACCCTGCCGCAGGTAAATCCTGCTGAAGCAGATTTTGCAGAACTCATCCGCGTCCCGGGAATAGGACCGGTATCTGCCGGACGCATCCTGCAGAGCAGAGACTCTGCTGATGTCAGAAACCCGCAGGTTCTCCGTGACTTGGGCGTAATCATGAAACGGGCGCTTCCGTATCTTTCCCTTGGACGAACAAAACAGACCAGGCTTTGCGCATTTGCGTAAAAACCGTTCAAAACAGAATCAAAAAAATAAGGGGAAAACCCCTTACGTGTTCTTCAGTCTTACTCAGCAGCTTCTTTGCCGTTCCAGGTCGGAACTTTCTTTCCAACGAAGAGGAGGATAAGGACAAGGATTGCTGCCATGATAAGGAGCGTAATCCAGACGTTGAGTCCGAGACCGACTAAGATGTATCCTGCGATAACGACAACACCAACAGTGAGTGCGTATCCAATCTGAGTCATAACGTGGTCAATAAGACTGCATCCTGCTCCCATAGAGGAGAGAATGGAGGTGTCGGAAATCGGGGAACTGTGGTCACCAAAGATTGCTCCGGTTAAGACTGCAGAGGAACACATCAGGATGTAGGTGTACTCCGGAATTGCGGAGGTAATGTCCATACCGGTGATTCCAACGATTGCTGCTGCAAGCGGAATACAGAGCGGAAGGAGAATTGCCATAGTTCCGTATGCGGTTCCGGTTGCGAAGGAGACAACTGCTGCGATGATGAAGATTAATGCCGGTACAACAAACTGCGGCAGTGCATCGGAGAGGTTGTCAACTAAGAAGTGTGCAGTTCCAAGGTCGCCGATAACAGAACCAATGGACCATGCAAGGATTAAGACGATACAAACGAAGAGCATGGACTTCATACCGTGTGCCCAGGTCTCAATACCATCCTTGAGGGTAAAGATTCTCTCGACGAATCCCATAATGAGTGCGACAATACAGGCTAACAGACCTGCCTGGAACAGAACAATAGATGCATCAGATGCACTGTATGCTTCACGAACCTGTTCGAAGAAGGAAAGCTGTGCAAACTCTTCCGGAGTGACGAATCCTCCACCGTCCATGATACATGCTGCACCATTGGTGTAGAAGAGAATAACTGCAGAGATAATTAAGACTGCAACCGGGATAATTGCGTTCCAGATGTTTGGCGGAGTAACCTTCTTGGAAGCCTTTAAGATACCGTGGTCTTCTCTGATTTCCTCCTTTTCTTCGTCAACAACCTTCTCGGTGTCCATAACCTCGGATCCCGGGTTGATGGTTTCACCAGTGGTTCTTGCACGCATCTCTGCTTTCAGCATCGGTCCGAAGTCACGGAGGAGGAAGGCAGTGGCAAAGACGAAGAAGAGTGCCATGATGTTGTAGAATCTGTACGGGATGGTGTCAATGAAGATACCGTATGCAGAAACACCGGTAATTCCGGCGATTGCAAGACCTTCGTTGATGTTAACCAGCTCAGTTCCAATCCAGGTGGAGATAAGCATGATACCGGCAACCGGTGCTGCGGTAGAGTCAACGATGTATGCAAGCTTCTCGCGGGAGATGCGGTACTTGTCACAGAGCGGTCTCATGATTGGACCAATGATTAATGCGTTTGCGTAATCATCGAAGAAGATAACCCAGGAGGAAATCCACATGGTAATCTGTGCGCTGCGCGGTCCCTTTGCGATTTTGACAACAAGGTCAGCGATTGCACGCATACCGCCCATTCTGGTAATAAGAGCGATTAATGCACCAATGACTAAAACCTGCATGATGATACCGGCATCCCAGCGGTCTGCTAAGGTACCAACGAAGTAGTCAGTGGAGTTGAAGAATGCGTTTGCAACAGATCCGATAAGGTCACCGGAGACCAGTGCAATCATCCAGGTTCCGGAGAGAACTCCAAGGAACAGGGAAAGAATAACGTTGCGGGTTAAGAAGGCAAGCAGCAGTGCTAACAGCGGCGGGATAAGAGTCCAGACACCGTAGAGTGCTGCAAAGGCTTCTGCATCTCCGCCTTCCGGCATTGCACCAAAGTATCCGCAGATGATTGGGATAACAAAGGCGGCAATGGTCAGAACAATGGCAATGATGTTAGCCAGTTTTGTTTTATCCATAATAATACACACCTCAGGGCAAAATACCCCTGATACGGAAAATATTTATTTTATAGCATAATAAAGGATGCGGGTACGTATAAGGTACTGCATTCGGTTTTTTGAAAAAATGTATGGTATTTTATCTTCTCTGGTTATACTGATGCCAGATTCTGCAGGCTCCTTCGTGGGATACCATACAGGGTCCGACCGGCACACGCGGCGTACATACTTTGCCGAAGAGTTTGCAGTCGGTCGGGTCGGCAATTCCGCGAAGCACCTGGTCGCAGATACAGCCTGCCTTCTTGGTTACCTTTTCATAGACAAGGTCAAACTTCTTCTGGGCATCGTACTGCTCAAACTCCGGCTTCAGCATCAGCCCGGAGTTTGGAATAACCGGGAATCCTCTCCACTCGACATCGGTCGGGGTAAAGACTTCGTGCATCAGACGCTGGGCTTTGACGTTTCCTTCGCGGGAGACGACTCTCGGATAGGCGTTTTCGACCTTTGCCTCGCCGTTTTCAATCTGTTCGGCAAGCATTAAGAGACCAAGAAGCACATCCTCCGGCTCGAATCCGGCAACGACCTGCGGGACTTTGAACTGCTCGTACTCATGGTATCCCATAACCGCACAGACGTGTCCCGGAAGAATAAATCCGTCTAAGGATGCTTCACCCTGCGCCATCAGCCACTCCATTGCCGGCGGCACTAAGCGGTGAGAGACAAGGACGCTGAAGTTCTCCGGCGGGGCGGTCATGAGAGTTGCGGCAACGGTCGGCACAGTGGTCTCGAATCCAACCGAGATAAAGACCACCTCGCGGTCCGGATTCTCGCGGGCGATTTCAACCGCTTTGGTGATACCCTGCACGATTCTGACATCTCCGTCAACTTTTTCCAGAGAGCTTTTTGAACCCGGAACACGGAGCAGGTCGCCGTACGTACAGACAATACATCCGCGCTCTGCAAGTTCCACTGCGGCGTCAATTTCTCCCTGCGGAGTGATACAGACCGGACATCCCGGACCCATAACAATCTTCATCTGTTCGGGAAGAACCGAGCGGATTCCGTATTTTGCGATAGCAGCCTCGTGTGTTCCGCAGACATGCATTACACGAATGTCACGGTCAACCACGCGGGCAAGGGTTTGTGCGATATCAGAGCCAAGCGTCATACGTATAGTACTATAGGCGTTTGTACCTTAAAGACGTTAGAGGTCGGAGAGCCGGAAAAATACCAGTCGAAAAAAAAGAGTTGTCCGAAGACCGGACCGGATTTACTGTGCGTTTGCCAGAACCGACGGGTCGAAGTTCGGGTTGCTTAATGCGCCTAATGCTGCTGCATAGTCGATGCTTCCGTCTTCATTGACCATACCGTACTGTTCAAGCATGGCACGTTCTTCATCGGTGAACTCCTTCTGGGAGAGGGCAATGATGTCGCCTACACCAAGCTCTTCGTCGCCGTCGCCGACAACTGCGGCAAGTTCTTTGATTTTGTCCATCTGTTCATCGGTGATTTCCTGTCCGGTAATCGAGGAGATGAGAGATTTTTCCAGCTCGTCATCATCGCCGCCGATGGAGATACAGCCGGCAGAGAATACCAGGAAGATGGTTAAGATGACACTAAGAAGTACTGTTTTCCCGTTCATAACTGATGATTTGCCGGACACCATGATAAAGATGTCGAAAACAGGGACAGGATGTATCCGGATTCCCGCCGCAATCCTCCTGCGGAAACGGCGGTTTTGTCCTGCCGTCTGAAATAAGACAGAAAAAGCCGTATTTCAGCCGGGAATATATGCGCGGCATATCCTTTCTGCGGGGCGGGAGGAAATGCTTTGTCTTTGCCGCATCCTTGGGTATTTCTACTCTGAAAACCAACATATAAGAAATGAATACCGATACCTATACTGAAGAGTTCGACGAGGAGTTCGAGAATGATGATTACATCATTTTAGACTGCCCGGTCTGCGGGGAGGAAACTGACTTCGCAATTCTGAAAAACCCGCCGGAAGCAGTTGTTCAGTGCGTTGAATGCGGACACACGATGCGCATCACGTTAAAAGAGCCGAAGTCCTGCATGGTCAAGGCCATCATCAGCCATGGAAGCGAATCCATCCCGGCAAAGATTGAGCTTATCGAAGGAGAGATGATTCGTGTCGGCGACTTCCTGGTTGCAGAGGCAGGCGAGGAGACGTACAACGTCGAAGTCCTTTCCATTGAGGAGAACAACGCAAGACGCGACAAGATGCCGGCAGAGAAAATCAGCACGCTCTGGACCAGACTGGTGGACCTTGTCATCATCAGCGCCTCGGTCAACAAGGGTGCCAGAACCATTCCGCTTTACGAACAGGTGGACGGAGAAACCGAATACATGGTGGACTCTATCGCCACAATCGCCGGAAAGCAGTTCAGAGTCGTGCGGATTAAGCTTCGGAAGGGCAATATGCTGATGCGCAAAGGAAAGACCGCAAAGGCATACGAGATTAAACGCATCTACGGCGAGCGGTCGTAACCCGCTCTTGCGGGGCTAAGCCTTTGGGCGCATGCCCCTGAGGTGTCGCGGACATAGAGGCGATTTACGGCGAGCGGTCGTAATCCCGTACTGAGAGAAGACACACACTCAATAACTTTTTTATAACTGACTTTCCCATATAATCACATGGTTAACTTCACCTGCCCGAAATGCGGGGCAGTACTGCCGGTAAAACCCGGCACACAGATGACCGTCTGTTCCTTCTGCGGCACCCCCTCGTACATCGACAGGCGTGAAGCAGTATTCTTCTTCATCCTGCCGTTCTCCATTCAGGAAGAAGCAGCCCGCGGCATCTTCAAACGCTGGACCGCAAGCCCGGCCTGCCCGAAAGACATGGAAACCGCCGCACAGATTCTCTCCCTCAAAAAAGAATACTTCCCCGTCTTCCGGTTCAGAAGAACCGTCAACGGAAAAGAACAGGTCCTCTCAAAACCTGCCCGCGCAACCCTCCTTCCCGGAATGCAGAACCGCGAAATACCCCCCGGAGGAATGGAGATATTCGACTCCCCGGCAAAAGCCGCCGGAGCAGAAGTCCTCCCGGCAGACATCCCCTTAGACACATACCTCGCAGACCTGCCCGGAGAAACCATCGACCAGTCGCTTGTCTACTTCCCGATTTATGAACTCGCCTACCGCTACGGCGGCACAGAGTACCGCCTTGTCATCGACGGCTCATCCGGCAAAATATCCACAACCGAGTCCCCGAAAAGAAGCTCTGTCTCCTACGTTGCCGTCATGGCACTCTCCTTTGTCCTGGGATTCCTTGGAACACTGCTTGGACTCCTGATAACCCCGCTGTTCTTTGCTCTCACCATCGCCGCCTTCTTTGCCGGAAAGATTCTGGCGCACCGGGTTGTACGCAAAGAAAAAACCGCCGGAGGAAACACATGAGCGCCGCAAAAAAAATCATCATCTCGCTGACCTGCCCCAACTGCGGCGGTCAGGTAGAAGCAGAAGAAGGAGAAAACCTCGTCCTCTGCAAATACTGCGACTCCGCCTTCTCGCTTACCACCGACGAAGGAATCGGAAAAATCATGTACCGCTTAGACGTCACCCGTGAAAAAGCCGAATCACGCTTTGCCGGCTGGCTCAAAGACGGACCGAAAGCAAAAGACCTCGCAGAAAAAGCCGAAATCAGCGAAGCCTACCCCATCTACCTTCCCTTCTGGCGTCTGGTCGGACGCGGAAAAGCCTGCGTCTGCGGCGTGGAAGTAAAGAAAGGCGACAAAGACGAACCGGACCGCAGAATCCCGCACGAATCCCTCGTCAACCGCGAATACATCTACTCAGACATCGCCTGCGACCCCGGAGATTTGGGAATCACCGCAATCCGCGTCCCCGACCATGCGGCGGCTGTACAGTTCAACGATGACGCAATCGTCACCTTCGGCGTTACCGAATCCAGAGACGACGCATACGCAGCAGGTGCTGAAGAAATCAAACGCCAGGCCCTCGCCGACGGAAAACGCTCCATGGACGAAATCTGCTTCTCGAAAGCCTTCTTCTTTGAAAAAGCGTTCAGCCTCGTATACTACCCCTTCTGGATTATCCGCTACACCTACGAAGACCGGGCATACTTTGCCGTCCTCGACGGCATCACCGCAGAAATCATCTCCGGCAGAGCACCCGGAAACGCCGGAAGCCAGAGTACCGCTGCCGCCGTCGGCGGAACCCTTGCAGGCGTCGTCCTTGCCGCCTTTATCTTCTTCGGCTTCGCCCTTGGAGCCTTGGAAGCAATCGCGCTTCTCTTTGCCTTCGGCGTAATAATTGCCGCCGGCATCATCATCTTCTCCTACAACCGCTTCCGCTACGGCGACGAAATCCTCGAAGGCGCCCTCAAAGGAAAAGGACTCAAACGCGGAAAGAAACAGAGAAGCATCGAAACCAACTATGAAAACACCTACGATATGTTCAACTGAAAATGTCAATACTCTTACAGCCACTCAAATGCTCAGCCTGCGGCGCGCCGCTTAAAGCAAAAGAACGGGACCGCATGCTTCTTTGCAGTCACTGCGGTACCTTAAGCCTTGTTACCGCCGGAAAAACCGCACCCGTCAATTTCGCAATCGCCGCCCCTGCCATTGAAAGCAGAGACGCTCTTGTGTACATCCCGTTCTGGATTGTCAACGCCGAGGTATCCGTAACCCATGAAAAAATCTCCGGCGGCGGCATCTCGCGGATGGTCTCCGGACAAAAACAGATGCGGGGAGTCCGCGACTTCTACATCTGTGCCGCAGACGCAGTCCCCGAAGAGTACGCCCGCGTCTGGAACATGGAACTCACCCTCAAACAGCCGGAAATCAAAACCGTCCCGGACTTTGCCGGCTCTGAGCGGGTTGTCATGACCATGGAACAGGAAACCGCCGGAGAGAACGCCGAGTTCATCTTCCTCAGATATGAAGCCGAAATTCCCGGAACGCTGCAGGAACTTGACTACGAATTCCGCGTCAACTCAACCAAAGTACTTTATCTTCCCGCGTACAAGAAATCAACATCGTATCAGTTAGGAGTCTGAAATGCTTACATCTGAGAAAAAAACACCGCTTCTCTGGGCAGCCGCAGTCCTGATTCTGGGAATTTCCGTGATTGCAGCAACACTTGTTCCCGCATTCGGATTCATCGAAGGCGCCGGCATCTTCCTTATGGGATTCGGCCTTGCGTCTTTGTTCATCCAGCTTTTCGTCGGCGAAAAAGGACCGGTCGGCTTTTCCCTTTTCCTGATTATTGCCGGTCTGTTCCTCATCGTAAAGACCTGGCTTGGCAGTTTCCTGCCGGACTTCGGCGCCTGGTTCTGGATTGGCATTGCCCTTGTGATTATTGCAGTCGGCTCGATTATCTCAATCGTGCTGAAAAAATGAGGTTACTATGACAGATTTACGTAAAAGAGTTGAAGAGGACAGAGGCATTCTGAAGAAGATTCAGATTTTCCTCCCCGGATATTCCGGATACCGCAAGAAAGAGGACCTGCGTATTGCAGATTCGATGCTGAGAAATCAGGTGGCAGACAACTTTAAGACGTCTGTGCTGATTCCGCTTGAGATGGTCCGCGAGGCGCTGGCAAATGCGCTTGAGCTGGATTTGATGAACGATGTTGCAGGCGTTTTGTCGAAGGCAAAGACGCTGGAGGCCTCGATGCGGCATGCCGAGCAGGGATATTCAGGTATTTCTGCGGCGGTGAAAATCCGCGAGGATGAGTTAAACAAGCTCTATGAGTATGATTTGGCGCTCTTTGAGGCGGTAAACGCCCTTGCCCTGCAGGCAAAGGAGGCAAGAGGTCTTGCCGAGGCAGGAGACATGCCGCAGGTAAAGACGGTTCTTTTCCAGCTGAAAGGAGCAATTTCCGAGTTCTCCGCGGTCTTTGACCGGAGAATGGAGACTGTTGCAGGAATTGAGGTGGCATAAATGGGTTTATTTTCCAAGGTTAATCAGAAAATCGGCTCCGGATCGGACATCGAGGGAGCTGACGCACGCGCCGGTTTCTACTGGGTTGAGGATTATAAAGGCGATAACCTCATCTGGCGGCTTCCGCGAAATATTATTTTGAATGATAACGTGCTTGTCCGCGAGGATGAGTACGGTATCTTTTTCCGCGACGGAAAGGCGCTTGCGGTTTTTGACCGGCCAGACCGGTATGCTTTGACGACGCAGAATATCCCGATTTTGAAGGATATCATCGGCGCTACGATGGGTAACGTCCAGATTGGCGAGTTCTACTGGGCACAGAGACGCGAGTTCCGCGATAAGTTCGGCACTTCCCAGCCGCTGGCGTTTCGGGATTCCGATTTCGGCGTGGTACAAATCAGAATGTTTGGTCAGTTTGCCTATAAGGTGTCTGACCCGATGCTGCTGATTACGCAGTTTGTCGGAACGAAGGGGCTGACGAAGTCGGAGGAGGTTGTCGAGTGGCTGAAAGGTCAGATTGTGATGGTCTTAAACGACATCTTAGGCGAGCTGAAGGCCAAAAAGCAGATGGGTGTTTTGGATATGCCGGCTTATCTGCAGGAGATTGAGCAGATGTCGCTTGCCAAACTGACCGCGGAGACGGAAAGTTATGGTCTGAAGATTATGAAGTTTTCCGGTCTTACGATTAGTATGCCCGACGAGGTTCAGGAGGCGATTAACAAGCGCGGTGCGATGTCTGCCCTTGGTGTGAATTATATGCAGTATCAGTCGGGTAAGGCAATTGAGAATATCGGTGTCGGGGCTGCTGAGGGCGGCGAAGGTGCCGGTTTTGCGATGATGGGGGCCGGTATGGGGGCAGGTTTTGGTATGGGCAATATGATGATGCAGGGAATGGGCGGCATGGGCGGCGCTCCTGCCCCGTTTGGTCAGGCTCAGCCGCAGGCAGTATCTTCTGCCAAGCCTTGCGCGAAGTGCGGGGCTGCCGTTCCGGAGGGGGCGAAGTTTTGCCCGTCCTGCGGGGAGAAGCAGGATTCCGGTTCGTTCTGCCCGGAGTGCGGCGCGGCGGTTCCGGCAGGCGCGAAGTTCTGTCCTGAGTGCGGGAAGAAGGTGGGCGCTTCTGTCTGTGCAAAGTGCGGTGCGGAGTTAGCCGCCGGGGCGAAGTTCTGCCCTGAGTGCGGCGAGCGGGTCTGACCCGCATCTTTTTTTATTTTGGATATTGGTGGCTTTGCTCCTAAATTATGTTTCAGGAGAGGAACACTGAACTGATTTAAAAAACCGCAGATAACGCTGATGCTCGCGTCGCAAGCCCTTCGGTCTTGCTCACGGCTCGAGCACGCTCTCGCCTATCGCTCGCGCAACGCG